>NZ_JANFDA010000001.1:599585-766420 GCF_040493455.1 Winogradskyella sp. 3972H.M.0a.05
CGGTGGCGGACCTTGACGCGGTGAACTGTTCTGATATCTCCGACAACTTCGTGACAGTTGTGCGCGTTGCGCCAGAGGCGGGAACTGTTTTAATTGATGTTGACGAGACTAATGCAATAAATGATTCTGTACTAATAGAAGGGGATCAAGCTACAATCTGTGTAGATAATGGTCCTTCACCTGTTGCAGTATCAAAAACAGGTTATGAAACGAACTTGTCTTACAGGTATGTAATTACGGATGAGAGTGATACAATATTAGCAATCACAGATACAAATGCAATTGACTTATCAGGTGCAGGAGTTGGTATTTGCAGGATCTGGGGATGGTCTTACAGAGGTACCCCGAGCAATGGTTCAGGGTTTATAGGAGGTCCGGTGGCAGACCTTGATGCAGTGAACTGTTCTGATATCTCTGACAATTTTATTACTATAATTCGTGTTACTGGAGAGGATTGTAATAGTCTAAGTGTTAATGACTTTGATGAAGGCATAAGCTTTAATGTTTATCCTAATCCTGTTGTGGATAAATTAAATATCAGAATTAATAATAATAACATTTCGGATGAAATGGTTGTGGATCTGTTCAATATAAATGGTCAAAGAGTTTTATCTAAGACTGTATCCAATACTGACACTCTCATTGACTTAACAAGTCTTGAAAGAGGTATTTATTTAATGAGACTTAATGCCAGCAGTAGAGGTGTTTTGAGTACAACAAAAATTATTAAAAATTAATTTTTGTGAGTTAACAACAATTGAATTGTTATAGAGGGGAAAGTGAGTAGTCAATCATCTTTTGATGATTGCTGCTCACTTGAACTAAAACTTATTATGAAGAGATGGAAAAAGTCAAAAAGCAAACAACTAATTATGGTGTCATTTGGATTGTTATCTGTTGTATCGCTGTAGTTATTTTTTCTTTAGGGTTTGTTTACCTAATTAGTTACTAACTCTGATAAAATTTCTTACAAAAAATAAGATTATTCAGGAACGGTACTAGTTCTGTAATTAAAGGAAAGAATGCTGAATAATAGTGAGTTAGTAGTCACAAATAAAAAAGAATACAATAAAACTAAAAATGATGTGCTACACCCAAACCAATTCCAAAGGAATTATATCCATTTACTTTTAAGTCATTCACAAGGTTTGCTATTAATTCCCAATTGTCATGGAAATGATAGCTGTACTCTAACCCAAAACGTACTAAAAAGAAATTTTGTTCTTTTGTGATTTCCATACCGCTACCAGCCAAAATGCTAAAATGTTTAGTTGGTTTGTACAAGCCAACTAATGCTGTTGCTATAGGGTAACTACGTTCTATGGTTTCTTGAGAGCTTCTCCCTATGCTCTCAACCACAAAATCTTCAATGATAATGTCGGAATGTAGCCCTACAGCCCATTTCCCATCAATGAAATAGGTGTAGTTAATTCCCCAAGAGGGGAGTGACAACCATTGACGCTTACCTTGTTCATTTACCCCTTCATTAATTTGAGTATGGCTTAGCATTAATGCTATTGAGTGTTTATTGGTATGCTCTGAATTTTTATCATGCACTTTATCTTGAGCTGAGCTCAAAAATGACTGTAGTAACAGTAAGAGTAGGCTAGTAGTAGAGGGAGAGAAAAGTTTCAAAAAAGAGGTTTTAGGATTTAACATAAATTATTACTGGTTTTTTAAAGGAAAAGGTGACCCCAACCCTTAAAGCATAGATCTCACTTGTAAAGTTGGGGAAGCATCCAATATTCATTTTAAACCTGATAGGTTTTTACGATATAGTAGTATTATCTATACCTGACAAATAGTATAAAAGCTAAATAATGTTATATAGGATTTAAAAGGCAGAAAGCCCGTATAAGTAAAGTATTAACAAATAATTATTCTAACTTTTTCTTGTTATATATAGTTTGTCCATCTTTAATGGTCTCTATTACGGTAATATCTTTTATAGCACTAGGTTCTACTTTTAATGGATTTTGATCGAGGATTACCAAATCGGCTCTCTTTCCAGATTCTAAAGTCCCTTTACTGTCTTGTTCATCATACTGCTCTGCTGCAAATCTAGTCATAGTTAACAGACCTTCATAAGGCGTTATTCTTTGATCTGGACCAGCTTCAGCACCTTTTCTGGAAATTCTATTCACAGCAGAATAAAGCATAAACATTTGATCTAAAGGCGCCACAACAAAATCGGTATGGTTTGTTGGTTTTAAACCTGCGTCTAGGGCATCTCTCATAGGGCTAATATATTGGGCTTGTTCAAAGCCTCTGTTCTTTAGATGTGCTTCATAAAAATAATATGTATGTAGCGTGTAAAATGAAGGTCTGATTTTATATTCTACAAATTTTGGGATGTGGTCTTTTCGCATAAATTGCGTATGGATAGTTGTAACATTCCAAGGTTTACTATAGTCACCATCACGGACATACTCATAAGCTTCAAGAAATGCATCAATGGATGCGTCACCGTTACAATGTAATATCAAAGGGACATCCATATCGTAGACACGTTTTACCATTTGATTTGCTGTTTCCTGAGGAAAGGTTAATTCACCTGTCCAATTGTCTTCTCCCCCTGGGCCACCCATTAAATAAGGAGTTGTAAAGGCTGCTGTTCTACCTTGTGGAGAACCATCTAAGGTAATTTTCACGCCTCCAAGTTTTAAATTATTATTATATGATAGCCATTTAGATTTAGGCACCATTGTTAAAACACTATCCAATTCTAAAACAAAAGGGTAGACTACTAGGTCAATAATATTAGCGCCAGCATCAGAAGCAGCAATCATAGTTTTGAGCTCATTGAAATGTGTTAAACCATCTTGAGCAGTAGTTATCCCTGCTTGGGCATAAAGCATTTGACCTGCCTTTGAGAATTCTACTTTTTGGGCTTCTGTCATTGGCTGCGTCTTTGCAAAAATTGGAATATAAGCGGTTTCCATAATCAACCCGTATGGCTCATTGGTTCCCGGCTTTCTAACGATGATTCCACCAGGAGGGGTTTCAGTATCTGCACTTATATCGTAATATTCCATTGCCAAACTATTTAAAACACAGCCATGCATTGAGACATGATCTACCTTTACAGGGTTATTTGGGAAGGCTTCATCTAAGTCATCTCTATTTAGTAATCTTCCATCTGGCATTACTGAATCATCGTATCCATAAGCCATTATTAATTCTCCATCTGGTATTTTTCTTTCTTCAGCGAATTTTTTTAGCTCACTAATGATACTAGGAACATCAGCTCCTGGCCCAGATGGGGGAGCATATAAATTACATTGATTTGCCACTGATAAAGAATTGATATAATGGCTATGACTATCTATAAATCCAGGAAGCATGGTTTTATTTTCTAAGTTTACCATTGTACTCCCTTGACCAGCAACATCTTTTGCCTCAGTCAATAGGCCTGCAAATTCAATCTTTCCATTATTTACTACTAATGCTTCTACGTATTTTGGAGTTTTACCTACCATAGTGAGAATATCTCCACCATGATATAGTGTAGTGTTATTTTTTTCTTGGCCGTTTTCATGTTCCTTACAAGAGAATAAAAGGCACAACCCTAATAGTACTATAAAGATTTTTTTTGTTTTCATGTTGTGTAAAAGTTTAATAGTTAATTGAAAGTTATTTCTTACAAAGTGTAAAAATATAAAATTTACAACAATCTGTGATAAAGATACTTAGAATATAATGTTGTTATCGCTTTTGGAATTTTCAATAATTTGTTCCGTATAATTTATTAACGAGGTATACTTCTTCAGCTAAAGATTTTCCAATATAAATTGGCTTTAGCATATTCAGAATTATAAAATGTATTTGCAAAACAGCTGCAAGAAGTAGGTAGCTTTGTAGGAATAGCGAAAGTTAATTATGTGATTTACAAAATGTCTTGAGAAAAAGCTCGCCGTAACTATCGGGATATGGGTATTCCATCTTAACAAGAATCTCTTCGGTTTGGTCTGACCTCACTACCTTTCCTTCATTGTCATACTGAATCGTAGCAAGTGTACCTATCTTTAGCTTTTCACAATCAAATCTATAAAGTGTGATTATTTCCCCTTTAACTGGTTCTGAATCTAAGTAACTTTTATAAACATCAATATTGGTGGTTTTAATCCATGCTGAACTTTTAGAATGAGGTCTCATAAAGACTTCTTTTCCATCATCTGAGGTGCTTATGTGCTCCCATTCCTGAGAATAACCTAAAGTCGAAATAAAAGCAAAAACGATTATTAGATAGCGAGACACAATATTGAAAATGATTTACTTATCAATATACAAACTTAAATCTATAATTAAAAAATGACAGAAAATGTGATTTAAATAATAGCTGGAAATTATAATAACTAAAGTGTTACAACAAAAAAACCACACTACTAGTAGTGTGGTTTTATTTGCTCCTTAGGTTGGACTTACTTCGACATGGCTCAGCATAAACTTCTCGCCCAACTTTTTGAAAACAAAAAACCCATTCTATTAAAGAATGGGCTTCGTGGCTATGCTCCTCAGGTTGGGCTCGAACCAACGACCCTCTGATTAACAGTCAGATGCTCTAACCAACTGAGCTACTGAGGAAGGTGTTTTTTGCATTTAGCGAGCGCAAATATAGCCTATTTTTTACTTTCGGCAAATATTTTTAAAGAAAAAACTAATTGGTTATCGCTTTAAAAATATCGTTTCCATTGGCAAATAATACTAAGGCAATTAGGATAAAGAAACCTACCGTTTGCGCACGCTCCAAAAACTTCTGGTTTGGCTTTCTTCCAGAAATCATTTCGTATAAGGTAAACATTACATGGCCACCATCCAATGCTGGTATTGGCAGTAAGTTTAGTATCGCTAACATAATCGATAAAAATGCTGTTAATGACCAAAATGCAGCCCAACTCCAAGTGCTTGGGAAAATATCGAATATAGCTTTAAAACCACCAACACCTTTATAGGCTCCAGTCTTAGGATTAAAGATTACTCCCAATTGCTCCCAGTAAGATTTTATCTGTCCCGTGAACTTATCCCAGCCAACGCCAAAACTTTCTCCAAAGGCATATTCTTTTCTAACAACATCAACATAACCCAATTCTTCAGCGCGTTTTATGCTACGTGCTGGCATGATGCCTATTTTACCATTTTTATCCAGCTTAAGCTGCATCTCTTCTCTAGAGTTATCAGCTTTAATAATAGAAGCAGTAACCGTCTGTCCTTCCAAGCCTTGTACTCTACTTTCTAACTGGTCAAAGTATTTTAGCTCCTGTCCGTTGATAGATGCAATAATATCGCCTTCTTTCAATCCAGCAGATTTATTGAGTGACGAATCTGCAACCTCACCAACCATAAAAGGTACTCTGAGTTTAAAAAGACCTCTTACCTTTCCAGAAGATAATTGACCTAAGAAATCTTCAGGTAAGTCTATTGTAGAAACTTCACCTTGTCTATCAATAGTTATGTTTTGAGCACCAATAATATTTGAAACAATATCAGAATCATTAATAATGTTAGTGTCATTAATTGCTAAAACTTTATCGCCTGTTTTAAAGCCTAGATCAACCAGTACAGGATTCTCTATCCAATATCCATCTTTAAGGCTTTCAGAAGTAATGTCTGTATCACCATAAGCAAATGAAGCGAAAACATAGATCAGATATGCTAAGATGAAATTCACCGTTACACCACCAAGCATAATGATAAGACGTTGCCAAGCAGGCTTAGAACGGAATTCCCAAGGTTGAGGTGGCTTTGCCATTTGCTCTTTGTCCATGCTCTCGTCGATCATTCCAGAGATTTTCACATAACCTCCTAATGGTAACCAACCAATACCATAAACGGTTTCACCTATCTTTTTCTTTATTATTGAAAGGCTTTTTGGCTTTAACTTATCCCAGAATGAGGGTTTAAACGTTTCACCTTCAGCAGCATATTCAACAGTTTTTTGTTCTCTATAAGACTCGAGCTCAGAAGGGGTACGACGTTTTGCCCAAGGATCGAAGAAAAGGTAAAACTTCTCTACTTTGGTTTTAAATAATTTTGCTGGTAAATAATGTCCAAATTCGTGTAATACTATAAGTAGGGACAAACTCAGTAAGAACTGAGAAATTTGAATTACAAACTCCATGTATCTCTTTTCGTAAAATTTTCAGCACAAAATTAACTTTTTAACCCTATTTAGAAAACTATTACGAGTTTAAAGCTTAATTTTTTAACAAGGATTTATTAATTACCCCTTCGTTTGTAAGAAATTGAACAAACAAAAGCCCTGATGAGATACTAGATAGATCCAAGTTTGGCGACCACTCTTGCTGATGAACCACTTGTCCAAGCACATTGTATATACGTATAGAGTCTACAACCAAACGATCTGGTTTCTCTATAGTTAATAATGCTGAAACAGGATTTGGGTACAACTGTAGCTGATTCTCTAATGCAAACTCATCGATGCTTAATTGCACAGAGTTGTTTGAAGAAATAAGATCGAATTCGGGATCAAAAAGAATATTATTGACTGTAAAGCCAACATTTTCGACAAAGACTTGTCCATTGGTCGCATGATCTAAAACAATATCTTGGGTTTCTCCCATAGTTCCAACAAGTCGAAGTGGTACAGGTGCTTCAAAATAACTCACAGACGGATGACTCTGTGTTTGCAACAGTTGAATATTCACTTGATTTGCAATTGGTTGGTTCCAATTTACTGTATAACTAGGATATCCTTGATTGTATAACCAATCGTCGAAAAATTCGGTAAGGTCTTCACCGCTTGCTGCTTCCATAATGGGGATGAAATCTTCAGTTTTTGCATAGTCAAAACTTAAGTCAGGATCAGCCAAGTAATTTTGTAGACCTTGGTAAAAATCTGTTTCGCCTAGTTTTTTTCTAAGCATGTGAAGCACCATAGCGCCTTTATTGTAACTCAAACGACCATTGAAAATCCTGCTGACACTTGTGGTGTCTGCATCAGTGAGATAGACAGCGCCTCCAGGTTGTGATGTAATAGAATTTACACGTTGTTGCTTCCACGCAGTAAAGGGATTGTTGCCGTCGAGTTCTTCAATAACAAGACCAGATAGATAAGTTGCGAAACCTTCGTTGAGCCAAATGTCTTTCCAACTACCGCAGGTGATTTTATTTCCAAACCATTGATGCGCGAGCTCGTGAGCGATAAGATTTCTACTATAGTTTCCCATAAATGATACAGTGGTATGCTCCATACCACCTCCCCAACCAAATTGAGCATGACCATATTTTTCGTTTTCAAACGGATAGGCTTCAAAGCGATCTATGAAAAAGTTCATAATATCTACGGTCACTGGAGTGCTAGCTTGGGCAGTAGCTAAATCTTCAGGATACACATAATTGACAATATCGAAAGGATTTCCGTTGTTGGGAACAGTATGGGAATAAACATCGTAGTTGGTCACTGCAATAGCAATTAAATATGCAGGAATAGGATAACGATGTTTAAAGTGTGTAACCTTACTGGCATTTCCTATGGTTTGGCTTTGTTCAACACCATTTGAAACCGCAATGTTTTCATTGTTGAGCGAATTAAATATTGGTGTATTCAAGTAAATATCAACAGAATCAATCTTGTCATTAAGATCTTGCTTGCAAGGCCACCAAGCTTTAGCGCCATAAGGCTCAGAAAGGGTCCACATCACTGGGTTTCCGTTATGAATGTCTGTAGCAAAAGATCCAAAACCAGAACTCACAGGATTACCAAAGTAAGATATAGTGAGCGAGTCTAGAACGCCTTGGTTTTGTGTTTCGGAAAGCGTAATGACCAATTCGTCATCATTATTTTGAGTAAATCCAAGACTATTACCACGCTGTAGAACTTGTGACACAGTCATATTTGGCGTAAGATCAAAAATAACTTCGGATAGATTTTCTTTAGCAACAAAATATGTGGTAACATCCCCAGAAATTGAAGCAACTGAAGGGTCTACAATAAATTCGAGGCGATGATATTTTACGTCGTAATTGGCAGTATTCTGATTGGCACGAAAGTGAATAAGACTCGATGCAGATTTGCGCTCGGCTTCAATAATGCCTTGGTAAAGATCTTCGTCAATTTGAGATGCACATGTCAAAGAAACTAACAAAGAAAAAAGGAGTAATCGATTTTTCATAGCAGTGCAATTTTGCTGTTAAAGTTACCCATTTTATCACTATTCGGTCGTATTTTTGCCTGCAAATCTTACAATTAGGTAGGAGAAACACCAGTTATGTTATCATTTTTTAAAGCCTACAAACGGTTCGCGATTTTCTTTGCAATCCTTTCAGCAATTATTTTATATGTTATTTATTCCGTTATAAAACCTGTTCCGGTATTACCAATTTATCAACCATCAATGGTAAACTATGAAATGGTAGATAGTACCATTCAGCATCAAAAAAAATACCACACGATAGCAGACTTTAACTTGGTTAATCAAAATGGCAAAACGATTACTCAGAATGATTATAAGGACAAAATCTATGTAGCTGATTTTTTCTTTACGACTTGCCAAACGATTTGTCCAATCATGACAGATCACATGTATCAAATCCAAAAAGAGATTATGGATGATGATGAGGTGATGTTATTATCGCATTCCGTAACGCCCAAAATAGATTCTGTAGCACAGTTGAAACGCTATGCAAAGAAAAAAGGAGTAAATGATAAGAAGTGGAATCTGGTTACAGGAGACAAAAAACAAATCTATGAGTTGGCCAGAAAGAGTTATCTCGCTGTAAAAACAGATGGCAACGGAGACCAATATGACATGATTCATACAGAGAATTTTATGCTCATCGACAAGAAGCGACAAATAAGAGGATTTTATGATGGTACCAATCCAGAAGAGATTGAAAAGCTTATGGATGATATTAAAATTCTAAAAGCATCTTACAAAGATTAATTTTTTGTTACTTTTGCTTCTTTATAATCAATCTAAATAACAATGGCATTAACAATTGCCGATTTACATAAAGGAGATACTGCAATTATAACTGATGTGTCTTCCAAGCAAATACCGTTAAAACTGCTAGAAATGGGATGCTTACCTGGCAATGAAGTTGAGCTTTTGCAAGTAGCACCTTTCAAGGATCCTATGTACCTCAATATTAACGGAAGTTATTTAGCTATTAGAAAAGAAACCGCAGCATTAATAACCATAGAACTCATCGATGCCAAAACAGATTAATGTTGCTTTAATCGGAAACCCGAATACGGGAAAGACTTCAGTCTTTAATGCCTTAACAGGTCTCAACCAAAAAGTTGGGAACTATCCTGGAATTACAGTTGAAAAGAAACAAGGTGTGTGTAAGTTGCCTAGAGGTTTAAAAGCACACATTATTGATTTACCAGGAACTTATAGTTTGAATGCATCTTCTCTTGATGAAAATGTGGTCATCGAATTACTACTCAACAAGAATGATAAGGACTTTCCAGATGTTGCTGTCGTTGTCACCGATGTAGAAAATCTGAAGCGTAATCTGTTGCTTTTTACCCAGATAAAAGATTTAAAGATTCCCTCTATTTTGGTGATTAATATGAGTGACAGGATGAAGCCAAAAGGGATTTCCTTGGATATCGAACATCTTGAAGCTGAATTAAAAACCAAGATTGCTTTAGTGAGCACAAGAAAAGGAGAAGGCATTGATAATCTCAAAGAACTCATTTCTAATTACACCTCATTAAACACAATACCATGTTTAGATGTTTCTGTAATTGATAAAGCATATTTCAATCGATTATCCGAAGCGTTCCCGAAAGAAGATTTATATAAACTTTGGATTGTCATTACGCAAGACGTCAACTTTGGAAAGGTAGCAAGGAGTCAATTAGCTCTTGAAAAATTTGAAACCAAGTCTAATGCAGAACTTAAAAGACTTCAGCAAAAAGAAACTGTAAAACGTTATCAGTTTATTAATAATGTACTCAAGCAAGGGCAGACTATAGATAAATCTAAAGCAACAGATTTTAGGTCAAGGTTGGACAGAGTGCTTACACATAAGGTCTTTGGGTATGTCATTTTCTTTGCCATTTTATTATTGATGTTTCAGGCAATATATGATTGGGCAACAGTGCCTATGGATTTTATAGATGAAAGTTTCGCAGCACTGTCCGATTGGGTAAAAGACACGCTGCCTTCGGGAGTGTTTACCAACTTATTGGCTGAAGGTATTATCGCAGGAATTGGCGGTGTGGTCATTTTCATTCCTCAAATAGCTTTCCTGTTCTTGCTCATCGCTGTTTTGGAAGAAAGCGGATATATGAGTCGAGTCGTGTTTTTAATGGATCGCGTTATGCGACGTTTCGGCTTGAGCGGAAAAAGTGTAGTGCCTTTGATTTCGGGGACAGCTTGTGCCATTCCTGCAATTATGGCTACGCGGAATATTGAAAACTGGAAAGAGCGTCTCATTACAATTTTGGTTACTCCTTTTACAACCTGTTCTGCAAGGTTGCCTGTGTACATCATTATCATAGGATTAGTAATTCCAGAAGGGAGTTTCTTAGGCTTTGGCTATAAGGCATTAACCTTAATGGCATTATATATTTTGGGCTTTTTGATGGCAGTCTTTTCTGCTCTAGTTCTAAACAAAGTCATGAAGATAAAGAGCAAAAGTTTCTTTGTGGTAGAGATGCCAAGTTATAAAGTCCCGTTACTAAAAAATGTCCTGATTACAGTTGTAGAAAAAACCAAAACATTCGTTTTTGAAGCAGGTAAAATAATCCTTGCGATTTCTATAGTGTTATGGGTTATGGCATCCTATGGACCAGGAAAACAATTCAACGATGCTGAAAACATAGTAAGAGCAAATTACCCATCAATAAGCGAAAAAGAATTCGAAGACAAACTCGCCGCTCATAAACTCGAACATTCTTACATTGGTTTAGTTGGAAAAGCTATTGAGCCAGCTATAGAACCTTTAGGCTATGATTGGAAAATAGGAATAGGTATTGCAACCTCTTTTGCCGCTCGCGAAGTGTTTGTTGGTACATTGGCGACCATTTATAGTGTAGGAAGTGCTAATGACGATGAAGACTCGGGAGAGGATACTATTGTAAAGCGTATGGCTGCTGAAGTAAAACCTGATGGTAGCAAGGTGTTTACACTAGCTTCAGGCATTTCCTTATTATTATTCTACGCTTTTGCTATGCAATGCATGAGTACGCTGGCTATTGTGAAACGAGAAACCAATAGCTGGAAATGGCCAATGATTCAACTTGGAAGCATGACCGTAATTGCCTATCTAGCAGCACTTTTAGCATTTCAAATTTTGAATTAAATTATTTCTTTCAAAACTGTTAAATCTTGAAAAAGTATTTAATATTGTTAAAAGAAAGTTAAATTTTTTTCACAAAATCTTTAAATTTCTTGAATTTTCTTTGGATATTTAACACTGACTAATTCAAAATATCCAATTATGAGCCAAAAATTATTCTTCAAGTGGCTTGTGGTTTTCGTTGTTTTAGTTCCTAGTTTTCTTCTTGCCCAAGAAGTTAGAGGAACAATAACCGATAAAGCTACAGGTCTCCCAATTGGTGGTGCCACAGTTTTAGAAAAAGGTACTTCTAATGGACAATCTTCAGATTTTGACGGTAACTATTCCATTACTGTCAATAGTTTTCCTGCCACATTAGTGTTTTCCTATCTAGGCTATGAAACTCAGGAAATTCAAGTGACATCAGCTTCAACCCTAGATGTTTCGCTTTCAGAGTCCCTAACTAGCTTAGATGAAGTTGTTGTAACAGGTTTAGCAACTTCGACAAAACGATCCAATGCTGCAAATGCAGTAGCTTCGGTATCTGCACAAGACCTTACTGGGGTTACAGTCCAGTCTGGACTTGGTAGTGCGCTTTATGGAAAATTCAATGGTGCAGAAATCAAAGCTAACTCAGGAGCACCAGGAGGAGGGATCTCAATGCGACTTAGAGGAGTTACATCTATTTTTGGAGATCAACAGCCTTTATTTATTGTTGATGGAGTTTATGTAGACAACTCAGCAATAGGTTTAGGAAATAATGTAGTAAGTGAAGCCTCTGGAGGAGGAAATGCTTCCACTAACCAAGACGATGCATCCAACAGGATTGCAGACATAGACCCAGAAGATATCGAAAGCGTCGAGATACTCAAAGGGGCATCTGCTGCTGCTATTTACGGTTCCCGAGCAGCAGGAGGTGTAGTCATCATCAAAACCAAAAGAGGTAAACTAGGAAAGCCTAAGGTGTCATTCTCACAGACCTTAGGGCTCAGAAGTCCAACGCAACTACTAGGGCTCAGAGATTGGGATCCAGATGAAATTGTAGCTTTTGGAGGGCCAGCAAATGCTACATTAAGAGATTACGAAGCTGAGCTTTTCGATCATACAAGAGTATCTACAACATCTCGATTTACTACTTCTGGAGCTACTGAGAACACAGATTATTTCTTTGGTGTTACGCACAAAAATGAACCAGGATTAGTAGATAACACAGGTTATAAAAAGAGTTCTATTAGACTTAATGTTGGTCAAAGGTTTAACGATTGGTTAGATCTTTATGTAACGACTAATTACATTAATTCTGAAGCTGACAGAGGGTTCTTTAATAATGGTAATGCCAATAGAACCATAGGATATGCTTTAGCATTTACTTATCCATGGGAAGATTTATCACCAGTTGATGGTGTTTATCCAGCGGGAGGAGCAGGATCAAATGTTTTAGAAACAGTGGCAATTACCACAAATAGAGAAGAGGTAAATCGTTTTATTGGTAGTGCAACATCAAATATAAAGTTACTCACTACAGATATGAATAAGCTTAAGCTTGTTCTTGAAGGTGGGTTTGATCAATATACTTTGAGAACGACCAGTATTTTCCCGAGAGCACTCTCGTATTTTAGAGACCCTTCATCTTTAGGAGGTGTTGCTATTTCTGGAACAACAGTCAATACAAACTTTAACCTCTCGGCGTTTTTAGTACATGAGCTTAATTTAGATAATGGACTAAGCTTCACAACTCAGTTAGGTAACTTCTTTCAGGATTTTGACCGAAACACTGTAATTACAATAGCAACAGGGTTAAACGGTTCGCAAACCAATCTAGGACAATCCACTAGTGTTTCTACGCAACAAACTATTCGACCTCAAGAGGACACAGGATTCTTTGCCCAAACAGAGATTAACTATAACGATATGGTTATCGGAACCGTTGGTGTTAGAGGTGATAAGTCTACTAACAATGGTGATGCTAACGAATTGTATTACTACCCTAAGGCTAACTTAGCAATCAATATACATAAGTTCGATTTTTGGAATGTAGAGGAAATAAGTTACATCAAACCTAGAATCGCTTATGGTGAATCAGGAAGATTCCCTAACTTCAATGATCGTTTTACATTATTTGACCCTCAATTTATTGGCGGTACCTCAGGATTAAGCCCAGATAACTTATTGGGTAATTCAGACATTGGGCCAGAGCGCCAAACTGAATTAGAGTTTGGTCTCGACTTCGGATTATTTGATAACAAGTATAATTTTGAAGTTAGTTTCTACAATAAAACGATTGATGATTTATTGATCGAAGCAGATTTCCCAACAACTTCAGGATTTACCGCTACAGTAATTAATGGAGGTGAATTAGAAAATAAAGGAATAGAACTTGGACTTACTGCAAATGTTATTGATAAGGAAGATTTCTCATGGACAGCAAACTTAAGATGGTGGAAGAATAAATCTGAAATCACACGCCTAGACGTTCCTGCATTTACCGAAGGTGGATTTGCAGCGTCCTTAGGAACATTCTTAATCCAACAAGGTAAAAGTGCTACACAGATTGTAGGAACATATGATGCAACTGCATTTACAGCAGAAGAGATTGCATTGAGAGACCCGGAAGGCGATGGATTCTTTGTGTATGGTGATGCAGAGCCAGATTTCCAAATGACTTGGTTCAACGAAATAAGCTATAAAAACTTTGACCTGTCTTTCTTATGGCATTGGAAAAAAGGCGGAGATGGTATCAACCTTACCACACTTCTTTACGATTTAGCAGGAACCACTTGGGATTATGACGATACAGGGTTAGATCCAACAGGTCAGTTAACCAATGGACCTTACAGAGCAAGTCAGGCCTTTGTAAATCCAGATCCAGTTATTGAAGATGCAGGTTATTTGAGATTAAGAGAAATAGGGTTGTTCTATACACTACCTAAAGGTCTCATAAAGTATGCTCAGAGAATCAGAGTTGGTGTTTCTGGTAGAAACCTTATCAATATATTCGATTATAACAGTTATGATCCAGAAGTATCTAACTTCGGAAACAATGTCCTTGCTAACAATGTTGAGGTGACACCTTACCCAGCATCACAGTTCGTTAACTTTCATTTGAATGTAGATTTCTAATCAATAAAAAATTAAATTATGAAAAATATAATATCAAAATTGATCCTGTGTATGCTAATTTTCATAGCATCGGGATGTCAATTGGATGAGGTTGAAAACCCAAATGCACCTTCTGTAGAAAGTGCTTTTAGTGGAGCCAGTCAGGCAGATATTCAACTATTAGCAACAGGTCTTGAAGCAGTAATGAGGGTAGATTTAGAATTCCATTACGATACTGTGAGCATCTTAGGTAGAGAGTACTATGACCTTAGTGGTGTAGACCCTCGCTATACGGGAGAGTTATTAAAAGGACCATTAGACAATAATGGGTTCTTAACCACAAGAGCTTTTGCTGCTTGGTATAAGGTTGTGAAATCTGCAAATATTTTAGTCACAGCAGTAGAAAACTCTTCGGCCGGATTTTCAGATGCTGTTAAGAATAGTTACTTCGGCTATGCCAAAACTTTAAAAGCATATGCCTTACTAATGGTAGCGAATAGGCAATTCTCTAATGGTATTCGACTCGATGTGGCGGATCCGACAAACTTAGGTCCTTTTGTAAGTTATCCTGAAGCTTTACAGGCAATAAGAGATCTGTTAGATGAAGCTGCTGCCGATCTTTCAAATGGCGGTGCCGAGTTTGATTTTAACATTAGCGAAGGCTTTGCAAACTTTAATACCCCTGCTACATTTAGACAATTTAATAGAGCCTTATTTGCTCGTGTAGCTTTGTATCAAGGCGATAATTCCGGAGCTATATCTGGAATAGCAGGTTCATTCTTTAATATTAATGGTGATTTATTTAATGGTCCAGCTCATGTTTTTGGATTAACAGGAAACGATATTGCCAATGCACAATTTCATGTGCCAGACCAATCGGGACAAGAATTCATGATACACGATTCATGGATTGCCGATGCTGAAGCAGGAGATACTAGAGTAGCAGAAAAAGCTTTCCAACTTACAGGAGGAACAACAACGTTCGATGGCTTGTCAGCGGATTATCAAATCGCTGTATACGATAGCAATGTAGCTCCAGTATATTTAATTAGAAATGAAGAATTGATTTTGATTTATGCTGAAGCTCAAATAGGTTCTGATGTAAATGAAGTATTGGCTGGCATCAATAGAGTAAGAAATGCTGCAGGACTTCCAAATTATTTGGGAGCTACAGACGATACATCATTGATAGAAGAGATATTAAGACAAAGACGTTATTCATTACTTGCCGAAGGTCATCGATGGGTAGATTTAAGACGTTTAAATCGATTGAACGATACGTATATTCCACTAGACAGACCAGGAGATAATGTAATTAATGAATTTCCAACACCGTTTACAGAAAATGCTTCTAATTAATTTTTGAGTAAGTTTTGTTAGGTTAGAAGAGCTTTAGCCCCTTCAGTGCTAAAGCTTTTCTTTTAGAAAATATTGAGTATGCTATAAAAAACGCTTAGCATTTTCTGCTAAAAACAAAATATGAAGACGTAAAACATAAAAATGTAAGAATTTTACTAAAAAATAGTATTTTCACAGGATATTTAAAACTAAAAATTATGATTAAAAATTACGCAATTTTTTTAATGATGCTCTTAGGTACATTTATAGTTAATGCACAAGAAGTATCAGGAGTAGTATTAGATGATACCTCTCAACCATTACCTGGAGTCTCTATCGTAATAAAGGGAACATCCACAGGAACAACATCAGATTTTGATGGTAATTATACTATTGCAGCAAGTAATGGGGATACATTAGTGTTTTCTTATGTGGGCTTTGAAACACAAGAAATAATCGTTACAGGTAATACGCTTAATGTAACAATGCAACCTGGTGTTGCTTTAGATGAAATTGTCTTAGTGGGATCTAGAAACCCAAGCAGAACGTCTGTTGATACTGCTGTAGCTGTTGATGTTGTTGATGTAACTGAATTGGCTAATAAAAGTCCACAAGCATCTGTCAATGAAATATTAAATTATGTTGCACCATCATTTACCTCTCAAACTCAGACAGTTTCTGATGGTACTGATCATATCGATCCGGCTTCATTAAGAGGATTGGGGCCAGATCAGGTACTTGTATTAATTAATGGAAAAAGGCGACATAATACTGCACTAATAAATGTTAACGGAACGGTAGGTGCAGGAAGCGTAGGAACAGATATGAATGCAATTCCTACTGCTGCAATAAAAAGAATAGAGGTTTTGAGAGATGGTGCAGCAGCACAATATGGATCTGATGCAATTGCAGGTGTGATAAACATTGTGTTGAAAAAAGACACGAAAAAGTTAGATTTGATGGTTACCAGTGGAGCAAATTTTAGTGAAAATTCGAATCAATTTGAGGGAGGAAGTGATGGTGAAAAATTTAAGATAGACGCAAATTATGGGCTTCCTCTAGGTGACAAAGGAGGGTTTGTAAACTTTACAGGGACTTTGTCAACAAGAGAACCAGCCTTAAGAAACAAAGATTATGCTGGAGATATTTTTAGAGGTTACCATGGAGCAGAAAGAATCTTCGCGGCAAATGGAGGAAATGTTGCAGAAATGACACTTTTCGACTACCAAACAGCTGCTCAATCTTTATCTTATTTAGATCCTGCAGTAGCAGCACAAATAGCGGGGTTAAACTTAAATGATCAAACAGATATTGATACTTTCAGAGATTTATTGGATTTTGATGCTGATGAACAAGAATTAGCAGCTCGAGGACTTACTAGAGAAGATTTCAGGTTCAAAGTAGGAACTTCAAAACTAAGAGAAGGGAAATTCTTTTTCAACGCTAGTATTCCTGTTAGTGAAAATGCAGAAATTTATTCTTTTGGAGGATTGTCGTACAGAAATGGGTTAGCTTCTGGATTTTACAGAAGACCAGCCCAAGGAGATGGTAGAGCGAATACGCCTGCATTTCCTAATGGGTTTTTACCGAATATTGGTAGTGATATTGTAGACAAATCTGTTGCTGTGGGAATTAAAGGAAAGGTTAATAATTGGAATGTTGATTTTTCAAATACTTATGGGCAAAACACCTTTGACTTTACTGTAGGGAACTCGAGTAATGGTACTTTAGGCACTGGGACACCTAGAAGTTTTGATGCTGGTGGAATAGGTTTTTCTCAAAATACAACGAACCTAGATGTTTCAAGGTTCTTTGAAGATACTTTCGAAGGATTCAATGTTGCTCTTGGATTAGAATATAAAGTAGAAAACTACTTTATTGAAGAAGGTGAAGAAGCATCATATTTAAGTTATGATATCAATGGAGATGTCGTTACTGCTTCAACTACAGATGATCTTTTAGTAACAAATAATTTTACCGGGGCAGTACTTGGAGGAGGAGCTCAAGTATTTAGAGGTTTTGATCCCAACAATGCTATTAATAAAACGAGAAATAGTATAGCGGCTTATGTAGATTTTGAAGCAGACTTGACAGAAGAATTTTTAGTTAGTTTAGCAGGGCGTTATGAGAATTTCTCGGATTTTGGAGGTACCATTAATGGAAAATTAGCAGCTAGGTACAAGATTACTGAAGGGCTAAATGTTAGATCAGCATATAATACTGGCTTCAGGGCTCCATCATTGCATCAGCAATTTTTTAGTAGAACAAGTACCGTCTTTGTGGATAACCAACCATTTGAACAAGGGACGTTTACAAATGATAGTCGTTTAGCTGATTTGTTAGGAATTGACCAGCTAAAAGAAGAAACCTCAAATAGTTTTAGTTTAGGACTAACAGGAAAAATATCTGATTGGAACTTAACATTTAGCATTGATGGTTTCTTAATTAATATCGATGATCGAATTGTATATAGTGGTAGTTTTGGACCAGGAACCAGCGCAGAAGCAGCGCAAATTTTTGATTCGGCAGGAGCAACAAGTGCTAGATTTTTTGTAAATGCAATAGATACAAAGACAAAAGGATTAGATATAGTTCTTAGTCATAAGGCAGATCTAAACGAAGAATTAAGGTTGACTTCAGATTTTGCACTTAGCTTAAATGAAACAGAAGTAGATGCTTTAAATGTTCCTCAAGCAATTGTGGATGCTGGGCAAGAAGGAAACTTTTTTGATGCTCAGGAGGAGGCATTCTTAACACTAGCGCAGCCAAGAACAAAAGGAAGTTTATCAAATAACTTATCCTTTAAGAAGTGGAATTTCTTGCTAAGAAACACTTATTTTGGAGAGGTTCAAGACCCAGATGATTTTGCTGGTACTGATCGTGTAGAAAATCATACAGTATCAGATGATGCTGTTTACGGAGGAAAGATCGTTACAGATTTTACAGTTTCGTATGACATTTTCGAAAACACTAATATTACAATTGGTGCTAATAATCTTCTTGATGTATACCCAGACGAAAATAGGGCTGGAGGAACGGCAGGAGATCAGTTTGTATACTCTAGGAGAACATCTCAGTTTGGATATACCGGAAGATTCTTATTTGCAAGATTAAATTTTAAACTCTAACCACAAGTTATTTTAATAAAAAAGCCTTGGCATTGCCAAGGCTTTTCTGCTATTAATCAATCCTTCTGTAAAAGAAGAGAAAGATATTTTTAGGCTGGGGCATCGCCAATACGTTTATCCATATTAAAAACTTCTTGCTGAACAGGAGCAATTTCTGTAACAGCTACTCTATGGCTATACATTCTCATCTTTAATCTAGTAACTAAGTAGAATAATATAGGAACCACAATAAGTGTAAGGAATGTGGCTATGAACAAGCCATAGATTACAGTCCAAGCTAACGGTCCCCAGAAAATTACGTTATCACCACCAAAGTAAATATGAGGATTGAACTCACTAAACAGTGTGTAGAAGTTAATATTGAATCCAGTAGCTAATGGGATTAATCCTAAGATTGTTGTAATTGCGGTAAGCAATACAGGTCTTAGACGCGCTTTCCCTCCTTTAACAATAGCTTCCAGTAAATCATCATTAGCCAAATAAGTATCATCTTCAAGATCTTGTTCAACTTTCTTTCTGTCGATAAGTAATTGTGTATAATCAAGCAGTACTACACCATTATTTACTACAATTCCGGCGAGCGAAATAATACCCATCATGGTCATCATGATAACGAAGGCACTTCCTGTTGCCACAATACCACCAAATACACCAATTAAACTCAAGAATATTGCCAGCATGATAATTCCAGGCTTAGATACAGAGTTAAACTGGAATATTAAGATGAAAAATATAAGACCCAGACCAGTGAAGAATGCTCCCATAAGGAAAGCCATTTGTTTGTTTTGCTCTTCAATTTGTCCTGTGTAATCTACCTTTATCGTTGAAGGTAAATCAGTAAATGTCTGCATCTCATTTTGGATTTTGGATACAATAGCGCCTGCATCTGTAAATCCTGGTGCTAAAGCAGAATATACAGTAACCACACGTCTAACATCTCTATGCTTTATCGCACTAAATCCTGAAGCATTATTTTGTTTAGCGACTGCAGACACAGGAATTTCCTTAATTTGTCCAGAAGCCATATCTCTAAAGGTTATCTTCTGATTGAAAATGGCACTGGTGTTATAACGATTTTCCTTATTGAAACGGACATAGATATCGTAATCTTCACCGTCTTCTTTATAGATACCTGCTTTACTTCCAAATATTGAGTTACGCAATTGCTGTCCTACCTGACTTGCAGAAACACCCAACTCCCCTGCCTTTTTACGATCAACTTGTACCATCATGGATGGCTTAGATTTGTTAACATCGATTTTTAATTCATCAATACCTTGAATGTTTTTCGAGTTAATGAAATCACGCATTCTTTCAGCAGTAGCAATCAATTCACCGTAATCATTTCCTTCTAATTCAATATTAATTGGGTATCCAGCAGGAGGTCCAACAGCATCTTTTTCAACAGAAATTGAAACCCCAGGATAAACATCTTTAAGATCTTCCTGTACTTTTTTCAATAGGTCGTTACTATCGGCACCTTCTCTAAATTTGTATTCACGCATTGTAGCAGTGATCTTACCTCTATGTGGCATTTCGGCTTGTGACCCACCATCGGTTTGTGGATTTCCAGCACCTTCACCTACTTGAGATACTGCACTTTCTGTTAAGAAGTTGAAATCTCCATGCTTATAAGCCTCTTCATTAATGATCTTATAGACACGTTCTTCGATATCTTTTGTAATAGCATTAGTTTTCTCAATGTCTGTACCTTCGGGATATTCGATATAAGCGATAATTTGGTTTGGTGTGTTATCTGGGAAGAACTCAACTTTGGTACGTTGACTTCCGACTGAAGCTCCGAAGCCCATGAAAGCGATTATCAATAAGACGAATGTCCCAATAGCAATAGCAGCTGGTTTACGACCACTTAATGCAGCTCGAAGTACCTTTTCATAAAAACGTTCCCAACGTGGTAAAATTTTGTTCTGAAATCCGTTAGCCCAACCTCTTAAGAATAAGCGATAGACCCAAAGCATTATGGCTGTAAATATCATTAACGTTCCTAAGATTCTATATTCACCTCCAAAGAACATTATAAGTGCACCAATAACTCCCATTATGGCTGTAATCTTAATGATTTGTTTTACAGGCATCTTTTTATCTTCAGTAGTCATATAGCGAGATACTAATACTGAATTGAAGAAAATTGCAACAAACAATGATGACCCTAAAACTACGGAAAGCGTTACAGGAAAATAAATCATGAATTGTCCCATTACACCTGGCCACAATCCTAATGGAATAAATGCCGCAACAGTAGTTGCAGTGGAGATAATAATAGGGAATGCTATTTCGCCAATACCTTTTTTAGCAGCTTCAATTCGAGGCATTCCTTCATCCATCAACCTATACA
The DNA here is from genome assembly GCF_040493455.1 of Winogradskyella sp. 3972H.M.0a.05. Taxonomy (NCBI): domain Bacteria; kingdom Pseudomonadati; phylum Bacteroidota; class Flavobacteriia; order Flavobacteriales; family Flavobacteriaceae; genus Winogradskyella; species Winogradskyella sp. 3972H.M.0a.05. Next base: position 620,760 of record NZ_JANFDA010000001.1, read on the forward strand.
CATTTTCTACAACTACAATACCATTATCCACGAGCATTCCTAGCCCCATAATGAGACCAAATAGAATCATGGTGTTCATGGTATAACCAAGCATATTCAATATCATTAAAGACATGAACATAGACATTGGTATCGCAAATCCTACGAAAAGGGCATTCTTAAATCCAAGGAAGAACATTAGTACTGTAACCACCAGGATGATACCAAAGATGATATTATTTACTAAGTCATCTACTTGCCCAATAGTTTTTGAGGATTGATCGTTAGAAATGCTTACTTGTAGGTCTTGAGGAAATACATTTTCTACTGCATCGTCAACCATGACTTTAATCTGTTCTGCAGCAGCAACCATGTTTTTACCAGCACGTTTTTTAACGTCGAGCATTACTACTGGAGCACCAAATTCTCTTGCATAAGTGGTTTTATCTTCATCCTTGAACTTGATTTGAGCAATATCTTTTAGATAGATGGAGTTACCTTGCTCTGACTTTACAACAAAGTCTTCAAGTTCAGAAGGATCTTCTATCTCCCCAAGAATTCTAATAGTTCGTCGCTGACCACTAGCAATAAGGTTACCGGCAGACATCGTCATATTCTCTCTGCTTATCGCTCCTATAACATCATCAAAGCTTACTTGTGCAGCCATCATTTTATAGATGTCTACAGCGACTTCGACTTCTTTCTCCTGAGCGCCTCTAATGTCAACCTGCTTTATTTCTGGAAGACCTTCTATTTCATCCTCTAAATACTCGCCGTACTCTTTGAGTTTATCTATAGGGTAATCTCCTGAGATATTGATGTTTAAGATTGGCATTTCTTCGGACATACTTAAGTCAAAGATGTTTGGCTTTACTTTAGCACCATTGAAGGTTGGCCAATCTTCACTTGCAGTTTCAATATCTACTTCGTCCTTTATTTTTTGCTTAGCAGCTTCAACAGTAATATTCTCATCGAACTCAACCATAATACTAGAATAGTCTTCTAGTGATGTGGATGCGATTTCAATAACGTTACTGACAGTCTTTAAGCGATCTTCTATAGGATCTGTAATAAGCTTCTCAATATCTTCTGCAGTGTTTCCAGGATATATAGAGCTTATGTATATTTTGGTTTCTTTAATCTCTGGGAAATTCTCTCTTGGCATGCTTAGATAAGCAGATGCACCAAGGAAAAGAATCAACGCAATCAACACATACATTGTGGTTTTGTTATTGATTGCCCAAGAGGATAATCCAAATTCCTTATTTACGTTTTTCTCTTTTTTGGTCATGTCTTAATGTTTTCGCGTTATCTGGATTATTCAATTACTAGAATCTTCACTTCTTGTCCATCCTTAACACTTCTTGCGCCTTCATCCACAATCTCATCGCCATTTTTTATACCCGAAAGCACTTCAATATTATCACCTTGAGTCTTTCCAGTTTCGATAAATACACGCTTTGCTTTGGCTTTGTTGTCTTGCTTATCTACAATGGTATAGACGTACTGTTTTCCTTCGGCATTTTCAGAAATAATACTTTGAGGAATTAAAATGGCCTTATCGTTTGTATAATCATTTATCTTAAGTTTAGCCGTAAGATTTGGTTTAATAAGATTATTATCATTTGGTACATCTACCTGAATCTTGAAGGTTCTGTTTGCTGGATTTATAAAATTCCCTGCTTGACGCACCTTAGCTTCCATAGACTCTCCAAGAATTGGGAATTCTACTTCGACATTCTTACCAGCAGTAACGTTAGAGATATAGCTTTCTGGAACATCGGTTTCGATATACATATCCTTAAGGTTCACAATTCTGAATAGCATCGATTGCCCAGGAGCAACAACACTTCCTTGGTCAGTGATAACATCGTCAATAGTTCCTGTAAAAGGTGCTCTTACAACAGTTTTAGCAATTTGCTGTTGCAATTGATTCACTGCTTTTTGCTGTGCTTCGTAGTTTGATTTTGCTTGAAGGAATTGTATCTCACTTCCTATCTTTTGATTCCAAAGGCGCTCCTGACGCTCGTAAGTCGTTTTTGCTAAATCAGCTTGAATTTGCAATTGTGCAACTTGTTGACTTAATCCGCCATCGTCAATTTTGGCAAGCATTTGTCCTTTAGAGACTTTTTGCCCTTCTTTTACATATACCTTAGATAAGATTCCTGAATATTCTGGGTAAATTACTAGGTTTTGTTTTGTGCTTACGTTCCCTTGAAGCTCTACAAAATGATTGAATACTTCTTCTTTTGTAGCAATAGTTGTTATTAAAGGAATCTTTTCCTGAGGATCTAATTCTTTAATTTTTTCTTCAAGTTGTTTGATTTTTGCTGACAAGGTTTGTTGTTCAGTGTCCAGTTCAGCTTTCTTAGCTCTGATTTGCTCTAAGTTTTCAGAGGCTAATAAATCGTCTAATGATTCTGCTTTTTTACCACCACATGATGACAAAACAAGTAATGCAATGGATAAGGTGATAAACTTTTTCATAGTATTCATATATTTTGAACGATTAGTTTTGTGTGATTTCATTGAGTACAGTTTCTAATTCTGCTTTATTATTTATGACATCTAGCATGGCTTGTAAGTATTCTTGTTGAGCACTGTACAGTTGTGTTTGTGCTTGTCGTAACTCGAAACTCGAAGCGATACCTTCAAAGAATTTGGTTTGATTTTTTTGCTCTATGCGTTCTGCTAAAGCCAGATTTTGTTTTTTGATACCATAATCTTCTATAGAAAATTGATAGTTGCTTTTGGCACTCTTTATCTGAAGCTTAAGTTGCTGTTCTGTTTCTAGAAGGTCATCTTTAGATTTTTCAAGATTAATTCTAGCACGCTGTGTTGCTGAACTTCTACCAAGAGAGCTGAAGATTGGAATTCTTAATGTAGCTCCAAATGAAGCGACACCTTGCCATTTGTTATCAAAATCTGTGAAATCGAAAGCGTTTCTGTTGGCAATGTAAGAACCATTTAAAAAGGCATCTAGTGTTGGTAAGGCTTTGCTTTTTTCAAGCTTAAGCAGTAATTCACTAGAACGTTTATTGTTTTCAGCAATCTTGTAATCGATAGAGTTTTCAAAATCTTCTTCAGCATCTAGTAAGCCTAAAACAATATTAAATTCTGCTAAATTTTCAAGATTATCCGTTAGTGTAGATGTCGCATTGATATCTAAACCAACAGTGATGTTGAACATCTGATAAGCGATATTCTTTAATCTGTTCGTGTTGTTAAGATTACTTTGAACACCTGCCAATGTTATTTGTAATTGCTCTACACTTTCTTCTTCCTCTAAACCGTTTTCATAGATTTTAGTGGTTTCATCCAGATTCTTTTGCAGAACAGCAATATTGCGCTCTAGTATTTGGATGCTCTCTTCGGCGAGTAGTACATTGCCATAAGCGTTGATAACCGCTTTTCTAACTTCTAAGTCTGTTTTTTCTTTGGCATTTTCTGAAATTTCCAGAAATACTTTGGCAGATTGTAGACCTACCAAATAAGAACCATCAAAGACTTTCTGAGTAAGACTCGCTGTAGCAGTCATAGAGTGCTTAGCACCAAAATCGGGGATACCGTCTTGGTTAAAATCCACGGCTTCAAACTGTTGCTTAATTTGATTTTGGTAATCAACAGTACCGTTTACTTGAGGCAAACCAGTTGCAGTGGTTTCCCATTTTTGCTCTTTGGCAGCTTCAATATCTCTTGCAGCATTCTTGGCAGTTCTATTGTTCTGTAAAGCGTAATCAATAGCCTCCTGCAAAGAGAAACTCATAGGGTTATCTTGTGAAAACCCAATAAATGAGAAGCAGATACTTATTATTAATATAAAATTATGTTTCATTAGATCAATGCCGTTTTACGGGCTTTTAGTTATGATTGATTTTCTTTGTATTTGATTAATTCCTGTTCTAAAACTGTGAGTCCATGGAGCGTAGCAATTGCCCTTGTATGGTACTCTAGAACTTTAATTTCGGTTTTTACAACTTCCGATAATGTGTTGTCAAAAAGCTCACTTTCGTGAATACCAAAAACCAAGATGAAGTAAAACTTCATGACCATATCTTTATTAATATTTGATCTATAAAGTTTTTCTTCTATCCCTTTTTCTAGGTTTTGAGTCACACAATCACTGAATGTGCAAATCTCACGAGCCATCAGCTTTGTATAAGTTTCAGGATAATATTTCTTCAACTGAAACATAGGAGACGTTTTGGCATTCTTGAACATGTTTTTAAACACATTCTTAATCACAAAATTTTCCTCAATAGCATTATATCCTTTAGCAATAATATCCTCGATGATGTTATCGATAGTCACTTGGATATAGGTTACAGTCTCATCTACCAAGTGGTCTTTATTGTTAAAGTATTTATAGATGGTCTTTTTAGATATACCCATCTCATTAGCAATATCGTCCATGGTAACGCTTTTGAACCCAAAGGACAAAAACATTTCTCCTGCTTTATCTGTAATTTTTTCTTGCATAGGCATTAAAATTTCAAGGCAAAACTACGAACGGAAACTTTATAAACCAAAAAAGTTTCCATGGTTTTAATGATTTTTTAACATTTAAGAAAAGCTTATGTCATAAAAGCATCATTTGCTTTACATTTGCGTAATGCAAACCATAGAATTCTACCAGAAGGTGTTTACGGAATACTTGAGTAAGTATTCAACTTCAAAAGAACCAAAGAATTTATATCAGCCGATAGATTATATCCTCAATTTAGGCGGAAAGCGATTACGACCAGTGTTAACGCTAATGTCTGCTGAGGTTTTTGATTGTGATTATTCCAAAGCTTTGGATGCGGCATTGAGTATAGAAGTGTTTCATAATTTTTCTTTGGTACATGATGATATTATGGACGATGCTCCACTGAGGAGAGGACAGCAAACTGTGCACGAAAAATGGGATATTAATACAGGAATTCTATCTGGTGACGCGATGCTGATTATGGCTTACAGGCTGTTTGAAAATTACGATCCAGAAGTTTTTCAAGCTTTGGCAAAACTGTTTAGTAAAACAGCATTAGAGGTTTGTGAAGGCCAGCAATACGATGTGGATTTTGAAACCAGAGATGATGTTGAGGTTGATGAGTATCTCAAGATGATTGAATACAAAACAGCGGTTTTGGTGGGAGCTGCTATGAAAATGGGAGCGATAGTTGCCAAAGCATCTAATACTGACCAAGAGATGATCTATGAGTTCGGAAAAAATCTGGGAATAGCATTTCAATTGCAAGATGATTACTTAGATGCTTTTGGAAATCCAGAAACATTTGGTAAGCAAGTTGGCGGAGATATTATAGAAAATAAAAAGACATACCTCTACTTGAAAGCTTTGGAGTTTTCGAGCGATGATGATAAGCAACAACTCCTGCATTTATTTAGTATTAATCCTGTGGACAATGAGGATAAGATACTTACAGTAAAGCAACTATATCTAGCTAGCGGATCTGCTGAAGCAACAAAAGCAGCGATAGAAGACTATACCAACAAGGCTTTTTCGGTATTGGATAACTTATCTATACCTGAAGAAAGAAAAACACTCTTGAAGAACTTTGGAGAATACTTAATGACGAGAAACTCTTAATGCAGTGGCCAGAAACCTTTTCGAGTCTGATTGAAGAAGCGAACCGATTAGATCTCTACAAGAAGCTAATCGCCCAACTTAATAAGGATTTATTGTATGCAAACGTCGATTTGGAGTTCGATGCTGATACGCTTCCAACAAGTTTGAAACTTGTACTACATGAAGCGATTTATAAGCTTATCAATGAAAAATTTGGCGACTATCTCAACCTGCTTTATATCATTGATGTGTCTGAGAAAGTCATTAAAGCATTAGATGGAAGCGATACTGTGGCACTCTCTGAGCAAGTGACGTTTTTGATTTTAAAGCGTGAGTGGCAAAAAGTTTGGTACAGAAATCAATATTCTTCTTAACACCAATTGTTAGCTGAGCGAAGTCGAAGTTAGAACCAAAACCTCACAAAAGGAATCCAAGGCTCAGCATAGATACTTTTGTCTTCATCGTATAATACATCGTATCTAACACCAAAGATTACATTTCCTGTTCTATAACCAGCTCCAACAAACAATGCCGAATTCCAGAAATTGTCGTCGACATTGCTTACGAAGTTTTCATCAAAATTTCGATCTACATTGAGTTGCTCAAATTCAAGTGAAAGCTGTGCTTCAGGAATAGGGTTAAATAATCCAATAACACTTCCGCCAACAATAGTAGATTTATAACGGTTTTTCTGATTATTAATAGTGCCATTAAGACCCAAGCCAAGTCCAAATTGCTCATTAAAATTATAAACAGCTTGTGGTGCAACTGTAGCACTAAAAAAGCCATCGCCAAACCCTAAACCGACACCACCTCCATACTGAACATTTCTCCAAAACGTATTTGGCTCTTTGGTGGAATTATTTTGAGCTAATAATTCGCCAGAAACAGCTATTGTTAGACAAAGGAATAATAGCGTTTTTTTAAACTTCAAAATTGAAAAATTCATAGTCTTTTTTCGGAAATAAAATACACGTTATAAATATACTAAAACCATAGTCGATTTATGTAAAAGTTGTACTTTTGTATAAATTTTGACAAAACGAGAAGGTTTCAAAATACATGGATAAATACTCCTTTTTAAATGCGGCACACACAGCTTATTTTGCCGATTTGTACGACCAATATCTAGAAAACCCAGATTCAGTTGAACCTAGTTGGAGAGCCTTTTTTCAAGGTTACGATTTTGGTAGCGAAAATTACGGATTCGATGGTGAGATTGTTGAAGGTGTAAGTACTCAGATTCCAGAGCATGTTCAGAAAGAATTTCAAGTTGTAAAACTTATAGACGGATATCGCACTCGTGGACATTTATTTACTAAGACTAACCCAGTTCGTAATCGAAGAAAATACGCACCAACGCTAGAGATTGAAAACTTTGGCTTATCGCAGAGTGATTTGGATACGGTTTTCAACGCAGGAGATATCTTAGGCTTGGGAGCAACCACACTTAGAGAGATTAGAAATCATTTAGAAGCTATTTACTGCGATGCTATAGGTGTAGAGTACATGTATATTCGTAAGCCACAAGAGATTGAGTGGATACAGAATAAGCTCAATGTTAATGATAATCACACAAAATTTTCCGCTGACCAAAAGAAACATATCCTAAAAAAGCTTAATGAAGCCGTATCTTTTGAAAGCTTCTTACATACAAAATATGTTGGGCAAAAACGTTTTTCTCTTGAAGGAGGCGAATCTTTAATCCCTGCGCTAGATGCTGTTATAGAAAAAGCAGCAAATTATGGCGTGAAGGAATTTGTCATGGGAATGGCACACAGAGGTCGTTTAAGTACACTTACAAACATATTTGGAAAGTCTGCCAAGGATATTTTTAGTGAGTTTGATGGAAAAGATTATGAAGAAAAAGTATTTGATGGTGATGTGAAATACCACCTTGGTTGGACAAGTAATAGACAAACCGATTCAGGAAAAGAAATCAACCTGAGTATTGCACCAAACCCGTCACACTTAGAAACGGTTGGAGCAGTTGTGGAAGGCATTACTAGAGCTAAGCAAGATAGATTCTATAAAGAAGATCCATCTAAAGTATTACCGATTGTTGTACATGGCGATGCTGCTATTGCAGGACAAGGACTGGTGTACGAAGTTGTACAAATGGCGAAGTTAGATGGTTATAAGACTAATGGAACCATTCACATTGTAGTGAATAACCAAATAGGGTTTACTACCAATTACTTAGATGCACGCTCTAGTACATATTGTACAGATGTTGGTAAAGTAACACTGTCTCCAGTATTGCATGTCAATGCCGATGATGCAGAGGCTGTAGTTCATGCAACATTGTTTGCCTTAGACTTCAGAATGCAGTTTAAGCGAGATGTCTTTATAGACTTACTAGGTTATAGAAAGTATGGACACAATGAAGGAGATGAGCCTAGATTTACGCAACCATTACTGTACAAAGCAATAGCTAAGCACAAAAACCCTCGAGATATCTATGCAGAAAGATTGATTAGCGAAGGTATCATAGACAATACTTATGTAAAATCTCTCGAGCAAAACTATAAAGCTTCATTAGAAGAAGAGTTAGAAGATTCTAGGAAAGAAGATAAGACTATCATTACTGAGTTTATGCAAGAAAACTGGAAATCGTTTTCTAGAGCAGATGAGAATACAATGATAGCTGAGGTTGATACAACCTATCCTGAAAAGAATCTGGAAGAGATTACTAAAGTGATTTCTACACTACCAGAAGATAAAAAGTTTATTCGTAAGATACAGCGATTAATACAATCTAGACAAACCATGTTCGATGAGAACAAACTAGATTGGGCAATGGCAGAACATTTAGCTTACGGGAGTCTGTTGCAAGAAGGATTCAATGTTCGTATATCTGGACAAGATGTAGAGCGAGGGACATTCTCTCATCGCCATGCAGTTGTAAAAGTAGAAGACAGTGAAGAAGAGGTTATCCTATTAAATAATATAGGGAAGGACCAAGGCGATTTTTACATCTATAACTCATTGCTTTCAGAATATGGTGTTGTAGGATTCGATTATGGCTATGCTATGGCAAGTCCAAATACCTTAACCATTTGGGAAGCACAGTTTGGAGATTTTAGTAATGGTGCGCAAATTATGCTAGACCAATACATTTCTTCAGGAGAAGATAAATGGAAGACACAAAATGGATTGGTAATGTTGCTTCCTCATGGTTACGAAGGTCAGGGAGCAGAGCATTCTTCTGCCAGAATGGAGCGCTATTTACAACTATGTGCTAAGGACAATATGTTTGTTGCAGATTGTACTACACCAGCAAATATGTTCCATTTATTGCGTAAACAAATGAAAGCCAATTATCGTAAACCACTTATCGTATTTACGCCAAAAAGCTTATTACGCCATCCAAGAGTAGTATCATCAGTAGATGAGTTTGCTAATGGAAGTTTTCAGATGCTTATTGATGATGAAGAGGCTAATGTAGACAAGGTTAAGACTCTTGTTTTCGTAACAGGAAAGTTTTATTACGATTTACTAGAAGAGAAAGAAAAGCTGAATAGAGATGATGTAGCTTTAGTGAGAATAGAACAATTATTCCCATTACCTACAGAAGACATTAGAGCTATTTTGAAAAAATATAAGAATGCAGATGACATCGTTTGGGCACAAGAAGAGCCTCGAAATATGGGAGCCTATAGCTTCATGATGATGCATTTAGAAGAAGCAAAAACTTGGAGAGCTGCAACCAGAAGATCTTATGGAGCTCCTGCTGCTGGTAGTTCAACTCGTTCCAAACGTAGACACCAACAGGTTATTGACTTCGTATTTGATAAGACAAAAAACAATCAGAGATATTAAAAAACTAAAATTAAGTTGACAATGGTTTTAGAAATGAAAGTGCCTTCACCGGGCGAATCCATCACAGAAGTTGAAATTGCTCAATGGCTAGTTGAAGATGGAGATTATGTTGAAAAAGACCAAGCTATTGCAGAAGTAGATAGCGATAAAGCAACATTAGAGCTACCTGCAGAAGCAAGTGGTACAATTACCCTAAAAGCTGAAGAAGGAGATGCAGTAGCTGTTGGTGAAGTTGTGTGTTTAATAGATACAAGTGCTGAAGCACCAGAAGGTGGAAGCGCTCCTGCTGCCGAACCAGCGAAGGAAGAAAAAGCAGTGGCTTCTACTGCAACGGCTGCTCAACCACAGGCTGCGACTTACGCAACAGGAACAGCAAGCCCAGCTGCAAAAAAGATTTTAGCAGAAAAAGGAATTGACGCTTCTCAAGTTAATGGAACAGGTGTCAGTGGTCGTATCACAAAAGAAGATGCCGTCAAAGCAGTACCATCTATGGGTGAAGCTGTCGGAGGAGAGGGAAGAGGTGTTTCCAGATCTAAGCTATCTATGCTGAGACGAAAAGTAGCTGAGCGTTTAGTGTCCGCTAAGAACGAAACAGCAATGCTGACGACCTTTAATGAGGTTGATATGTCTCCAATTTTCGACTTAAGAAAACAATATAAAGAGACGTTTAAAGAGAAACACGGTGTAAGCTTAGGGTTTATGTCTTTCTTTACATTGGCTGTTGTTAGAGCATTAAAAATGTACCCAGCAGTAAACTCTATGATCGATGGTAAAGAAATGGTGAGTTATGATTTCTGTGATATCTCTATAGCTGTTTCTGGACCTAAAGGGTTAATGGTGCCAGTTATTAGAAATGCTGAAAACTTAACTTTTAGAGGAGTTGAAAGTGAAGTAAAACGATTAGCTATAAGAGCTAGAGATGGTCAGATTACTGTTGACGAAATGGCTGGAGGAACATTTACTATATCTAATGGAGGTGTATTTGGAAGTATGCTATCAACACCAATTATTAATCCACCTCAATCCGGAATTTTAGGAATGCACAATATCGTTGAGCGTCCAGTAGCAATAGATGGGAAAGTAGAAATAAGACCAATCATGTATGTAGCATTGTCTTATGACCATAGAATTATTGATGGGAAAGAGTCTGTAGGATTCCTGGTTGCAGTAAAAGAAGCACTAGAAAACCCAACAGAATTATTGATGGATAATGATATTAAAAAGGCTTTAGAATTATAACAGCCTTATAACTTATAGAAACAAAAAAGCTCATGAATTTCATGAGCTTTTTTTATATCTAGATTATTTATTTTATCTATTGTAAAGTCGGAGAGAAATTTGTCGGGAAATCTCCAGCTTTAGCTAAGTTCCCTGAAGCTTCAAAATTAGAACCAAAAGTATCGTCAATAGCTTTTAAGAAACTATTAGCCATTAAAGCATATCCTCTAGCAGTAAGATGTACACCATCCAAGCTTACTAATCCACCAAACACTAAATCTGTGTTCATAAAGTAATCATCAAACTGAATGCCGATAGTAGAAGCTTCTTCAAGAATAGAATTAAGATCAACCAATGCTAATCCATTGGCATTAGCAACAGCACTAATAGAAGCATTGTATGCGTCTGTAGCAGCAAATATTTCTTGTTGCTCACTTGGTAATAATACCCAATTATCTTCTAGCGGGAAAGTAACACCTTCTACTGAGAACTGTCCAGCTAATTCAGGAGTAAGTCCTTGAGATAATAAAAGTTGGAAGAAATCCTCATTCACAGTTCCGATAACAGAGCTACTAGGAAGTACTAATAAATCTTCAGCAGTAGCTTGTCTGGTCTGTCCATAAGTACCTCCAAGTAGACCAGCTACTAAAGGAGCTGCTTGTGGAGGAAGACCAAATTGTCCTATGAAAGCAGGAAAATTAGGATCAGCCAATAATACTTGTGTTATCTGTGGTCCAAGATTTGGAATACTTTCATCTCTTATGACTACCGCACTAGCTTCATCAGTAGCAAATACAATTGATCTTTCAGGAACCCCTAAGAATGCATATACTTGATTCATTGCTCCAAACAATGTATTTAGCGTTGGAATTAATGGACCAAAGGCATCATTAGACGGATCTAAAGGATTATGAGGTACAGTTGTAAAGTGAGAAAGGCTTGTAATATAAGGTACATTTCCAATGGCACCATTAGAACCATTAGCAGTCAATGCAGCAACCATAGCATTTAAAGATGCATCAAAAGTTGCTGTGTCAGTAATTGGATTAGAGCCATCACCACCAGAAAGCGCATAACCAAGAACGTCATTTCCACCTATTTCAGATAGTGTAAAAAAGGTTGGACTTTGTGCTGCAGCTAATTCTATAATAGAAGCATCTGGAGTAGAACCAGTTAATCTCACCGCATATGGATTAGCTGCAAAAGGGAAATTAGCAATATTTCCATAACCATTAGCTAATAAGTGAAAACTCTTAGCACCAGGCACACCTAAGTTATTAAAAGGCCCTGATGGATTATTTAATGCAATATCTGTGCTTACAGTTACAGGACCAATCACAGATTCTAAAGGCACTGGGCCAGCACCGCCAAACACTAATCTAGGTTCTGTAATACGCATGCCACCTAAAGCCAAGCCTCCAAAATTATCATTCATTAGAGGTTGCGTAAACGCACCACCTCCAGCATTTCTGAATTTACTCGCCATAATGTTCGGAAAAGAACTTTCTTGACTAGCAATAAACAATGCATTATCTGTAAAACCGGCTGTAAAAGAAGCACCAATAGCAATATAGTTTGAGAAATCTGCTGTACCAGCGGTTAAATCTGGTAATGGAGCTTCAGTAGTATTGTTTCTTTCTCTAAGATCATCGAGCGTATCATTTTCGCAGGCAAATAAACCTAACGTGAGAAGCGATAATAATATGTATTTAATATTTTTCATCTCGTGTTTTCTTTTTCGTTATTATAAGTTATTAATAGTCAATGATACATAGTATTGAGAACCGATTAATCCAGTTCCAAAGGCTGTAAAGTACTCATCTTGTAACAAGTTTGTAGCACCAGCTTTGAACGTAGACTTTAAGCTAGGCACTCTTAAATTTATTTGAGCATCTAACACACTATATGCTGGAACCTCACCATCACCAAATGATGCTTCCCAGAAATAGTTATCACTCCATCTCCAAGAAAGGTTAAAACCAAAATTCTTGAATAAGTTAGTATTACCAAAACTAGCTTTCACTTTGTGCTCTGGTGTATTGAAGTTGGTTCTAAAATCAGGATTAGCATTAACATCAAAATCTAATTTAGCATACGTATAGTTTGCACTAAGATCAAAATCTTTAAATACTTTGGTTGATACACTCAGTGCAGCACCATAAGAGGCAACATCCGCATCAGAATTCGTGTATGTTTGATATGCTTGGAAATCGCCATTAGCAATTGCAGCAAGTGCTAAAGGTGTAGTAGTTCCAGGAATGGTTTGTGTTAATTGAACATCACCATAGAACGGAGCGATTACAGTTTCGTTAGCTAAGAAATCTTTATAAGAGTTATAGTATGCAGAAGCATCTATAATAAACCCTTCAACTTTACCTCTATATCCTAATTCGAAAGAACTTACTTGTTCAGGTTGTGCTAAGTTAGAGTTTGCAATTTCTAAATCAGCAGGGTTTGTAGATGCAGAAAAGTCTTGTACAGAACTCGCAAAGAACGAGTTGTTATAAGCACCTTGACCATCAAAGTTAATGTTCGATTGACCTAAGATTGCAGCACCAGTAGCACTAAGGTTGTAGTTTCTAACATCTCTAGCAGGGTTATCTGGTGCTCCACCAACTAATATTGCTCTACCTACGTCCAATCCAATGTACAAGTCTTGTGTGGTTGGGTTACGGAAACCTGTTTGGAACGAAGCACGAATATTATGGTTTTGATTTACCGTGACACCAGCAGAGATTCTAGGAGAGAAGAATCCGTCGAATAATTCTGATTTATCGTAACGTACAGATCCAGTTAATTTCAGCTTTAAACTTTCATTTAAGTCTAATGACTTTTGAACTTGAGTATATACACCAACTTCTGAATAATCAATAGGACCATCTGTATCCGTATAGATTGTGCCGAATGAGTTAAGCTCATATCTTCTGTATGAACCACCTACTTGTATTTCTGCAGCATCCCATAAATGCCCAAAGTTATAGTTGGCATCAGCGTGATAAATCTTTGAATTATCTTGGAACTTAGAACCCGTTGTAAGGTCTGGATCATTAATAATACCATTAAAAACATTTTGGAATTCTGGAGTTCCAGGTATTAAACGACCTGTATCTGCAGCTTGACGTGCAGCGGCATGGGCTCCAGCATCTGTAGCACCACCAAGAGTAGCTCCAATATAAGTTGCTACATATTCTCCAAACCATGTTTGGTCGTCTTTCCATGCTCTGTTGATATTAATTCCTGTGAAGACCATGTCGTAAGAGTCTCCGGCCTTATCCTCTGTTACATAACCTCTTAAGAAGAAGTTGTCGTTTCTAATTTCTAGCTTGTGTTGTTGTAAGAAGAAATCTTTAATATTATATCTGTTAGCACCTTGATAGATTGTATTACCAGAACCTACTTTTCCAACATATTGTATTTCAAAATCAGTTCCCCAAGGTCTGTAGTATAAGCCCCAATCAGCTTTGATACTCTCTGCATTATAGTTGGTTAAATCCCCTTCATCATATCCTGTTCTACTCACATCAACAGATGGTACTAAAGCTGAAGAACCAGCAGGAGCCAAACCAAGACTTTCTAGTAATTGAGCAACGCCATTGATATTTGTACTTACTTCATCTCCATATACATTAAGACCGTCGTAATTTAAGTTTGTAGCTCTGGTTCCCCCAACCATGTCTTTATCAAAGGTGCTGTTAGCAGCCCAGTCAGTACCTTTAAGGTATCCGAAGTTTACTTTAGCAGCAAACTTATCGCTAAACTTGTAGGCCATTCTTACACCTAGATCAGTATAGTCATTATCACCAGCAGCCTCTTGTGAAGTAATCCCTTGCTTGTAATATGCACTTATGCCAGAATGATCAAAAGGGCTTTTACTTCTCATAAATAGAATTCCGTTAAAGGCATTTGCACCATATAATGCAGAAGCAGCACCTGGTAGAATCTCAACACTTTGAACATCAGTTTCTGTCATCCCCAAAAGGTTACCCAGTGGGAAGTTAAGAGCTGGAGCAGAGTTATCCATTCCGTCAACCAACTGCATGAATCTTGTGTTGGCAAATGTTGCAAAACCTCTGGTGTTAATAGACTTAAAAGTTAAACTATTAGTGTTTATATCAACTCCCTTAAGGTTTTCTAAGCCATCATAAAAATCTACTGAAGCAGTATTTTTTATGGCTTTAAGCCCAAAACGTTCTACAGTTACAGGCGACTCGAAAATACGCTCTGGAGTTCTGGACGCTGAGATAACAACTTCATCCAACTCAGTACCTTCATTCATTACAAAATCTAATACCTGATTGTTAGTTGTAACTTCTAGAGTAACAGTTTCGAATCCAACACTACTCACTTGAATAGAAAAAGGTGGGTCTTGATCTACTGTTAGGGTGAAGTTTCCATCAAAATCGGATATCGTTCCTGTGGTTGTACCAACAACAATAATGTTTGCGCCAGGAAGCGGTTGTCCACTATTGTCTTTAACAGTACCTTTTACTGTTGTTTGTGCAAACGAAAAAGCACAGCAAAACAGCATTAAAATCTTTAAAGTTGTTTTCATTTTAGGGAAAGTTAATTTAATATTAAGCCAATATAAATAATTCTAGCATAAATCAATGAAAATTTCATTAAAATTATGCACGCATAATAAAATTATAACAAAAAAGGTATGAATAAATTACTTTATTGGCAAAAGTTACCGAAAAATGTAATAGAATTTTAAGATTATTCTACTGTAACAGATTTGGCTAAATTCCTTGGCTGGTCTACATTTTTATCGAGCATCACTGCAATGTGATAAGAGAGTAGTTGTAATGGAATTGTAGTCAATAAAGGTGTTAATGATTCGAGAGTTTCTGGGACTTCAATAACATGGTCAGCCAGTTTTTTAACACTCACATCGCCTTCAGTAACGATACCAATAATCTTACCAGATCTAGACTTAATTTCTTCAATATTACTTACAACTTTATCGTAGTGTCCTTTTCGTGTTGCAATGACAACGATTGGCATGTTTTCATCAATAAGTGCAATAGGACCGTGCTTCATTTCAGCTGCAGGATATCCTTCCGCATGTATGTATGAAATCTCCTTAAGTTTAAGTGCACCTTCTAATGCTACTGGGAAGTTATAACCACGACCTAAGTAAAGGAAGTTACGGGCATCTTTATATATATCTGAAATCATTTGAACATGAGCATCAGACTTTAACGCTGTTTCAACTTTTTCAGGGATTAATGACAGTTCTTCTAAATGACTTTGATATGCTGATTGTGTAATCGTGCCTTTTTCTTTAGCTAACTTTAAAGCGATAAGTGTTAATACAGTGATTTGAGTAGTAAACGCTTTTGTAGAGGCTACACCAATCTCTGGACCTGCATGGGTGTAAGCACCTGCATCTGTTTCTCTAGCAATAGAAGAGCCTACCACGTTACAAACACCAAATACAAATGCACCTCTAGATTTTGCAAGTTTAATGGCTGCTAATGTATCTGCTGTTTCACCAGATTGAGAAATGGCAATGACCACATCACCTTTATTTATAACTGGGTTACGATATCTAAACTCTGAAGCATATTCAACTTCTACAGGAATACGTGCAAGGTCTTCAAAAATATATTCAGAAACTAACCCTGCATGCCAGGACGTACCACAAGCCACAACAATGATGCGATTGGCTTTAAGGAATTTGTCAAGATTATCATCAATACCTGCCATTTTTATAATGCCAGATTTCACCCTAAGTCTTCCTCTATATGTATCTTTAATAGCGCTTGGCTGTTCATAAATCTCTTTAAGCATGAAATGATCATACCCACCTTTTTCAATTTGCTCTAAGTTGATTTGGAGTTCTTGAACATAAGGATCTACCAGAGTGTCACTTTTTATTTTGCGAATCTTTACATCCTTACCTCTTCTTATGATAGCCATTTGTTCATCTTCAAGATAGATGGCATTCTTGGTGTATTCAATAAATGGTGAAGCATCACTAGCTACAAAAAACTCATCATCACCAATTCCGATTGCTAATGGACTTCCCAATCTTGCTACCACAATTTCATTAGGCTTTGTTTTATCGAATACAGCAATAGCATAAGCTCCTACAACTTGGTTTAACGCTATCTGAACTGCTTTGCCAAGTTTGGTGTCTTCGTTTTTCTTTACATCTTCTATGAGATTTACCAATACTTCTGTATCTGTATCAGAAGTGAAGGAATATCCTCGCTTAGTAAGCTCAGTTCTTAATGATTCATAATTTTCTATAATTCCATTATGAATGATTACCAGATTCCCAGAATTTGAATAATGTGGATGCGAGTTAATGTCGTTAGGAACACCATGTGTTGCCCACCTTGTGTGGCCAATACCTAAGGAGCCCTCTGTGGTAATTTCCTGAGATACTCTAGACTCTAAATCGGAAACTTTTCCCTTCGTTTTAGAAAGTTTTATATCATTTCCATCAAATAATGCAATTCCTGCACTGTCATAACCACGATACTCTAGACGCTTTAGCCCTTTCATTATGATTGGATAGGCTTCTCTATGTCCTATATAACCAACGATACCACACATAAAATTTTAGTTTTCTGGTTCGGTGTAAAAGATTTCTAAAAATACTCTTTTATTTTCATTAGGATGAGCACTTCCGCCTAAAACTGTTCCACGATGAGATAATATAGAACTTATTGGAGCATTTTCTATTGTTGTCTCTGGAGTCAATTGTACGTCTGGTTGTACAAACTCTCCTTCTAAATTAACGTTATTGGATACTGATAACCCAAGTTTTACATTGGTGGAATCATTTGTCAACAGGTTAACTATGTGTTGAGTGATATTAAACTTATACACTTTTTCTTCCTGTCCTTGTTCATTTTCAATGGTTTGTAACTGACCCAAATGCTCGGTTCTAGAATCGAAAGGAGATATAGAGTTTGTAATATCAAAACTGTAATCTAATAAAGATATGTTGTTCTCAGCATCATATAGATAAAGCCTAGTATTCTCTTCAGCAAGATCGAAAGTTTCATCTAGTTTCACTACTAGATTGGCTTCATTAATTAATCGTTTTCTACTAACGTAATTCCCCTCTTCATCAACATTAACGAATTGAGATTTGAAAGTTTCAAAAATATTATCATCTAGAGGATCTTCATCGACATCTGTACCTCCAAATAGTTTGATTTCTGCAATAGAACCTTGCCCTCCTTTAAGGAACAGGTTTTGATCGCCATTGGTTTCATCACCATCTTGCACCACAAATGAAGGATTACTTTCTATAAAAGTAGCTTTGTTGCCACTAAAATTGAGAACATATGTTACTTCGTCTCTATCTGCGCCTTCAGTGAATGGAGCTCTGGTATAGTATAATGTTACATTAGCACTGGTGGATCCAAAGTTTAGTAGCATTAAATTTCCATTGCCAGCTTGAGACTCTGCTTTGAAATAAAGCCCTCTAAAGTAGTTGTTGAAGTTATTAGAGTTGCTCAATTCAGGTTGTCCCTCCATGTCTAGGATTTTCTGCTGCCAAAACTCCTTTTCTAGTTTCACTCTAAGAGATGGCGTAAGTGTTGAGGTAACATTACCATCAACATCTGTTAATTGAATTATAGAACTGTTTGGAGTGAAAAAATTTAAATCCACATTACTATCTACAGAAGTCACTATAGGTGTGCCTTCAAGAGCAGTAGAAGAAATAGGATCTGTTTCAGAACTAGATTGATTTGAAAAATAACCCTGAGGATCATCAAACGTAGAATTTGGATCGAAATCTCTTAAGAAATAATTGTTCTCATAAATACTGAGCTTAATTGGGAATAGTGGATTATAAACAGAATCCAAAATAAAAACAGGATTTCCGTCCTCATCTACACCATCATTAGTAGCAAAGTAAGGAATAGTTAATACTACTGAATCTAACTCAACTTCATCACCAAAATCTGGGTCAATTAAAGAACTGCTAAGTTGAGTAACAAAGCTATACGTAGTACTTCCGTATACAGGATCATTATAGAAACCTAATGGATTAATAGGCATCGTATTTGTCTGTGCAGGGCCTAATTTTTTTGTGTAAGCAATAACGTCGTCTCTATAGACTGCTCGTTCTGTATTGAAATTTGAAGCGTTACCACTATTAATAATATCTGAATCCAAACTTGCAAAATCCTTATCGCAAGCAATAAATGTTGTAATTATAAACCCAATTGCAACAACATATTTAAAGGCAATTTTCATGTTCATCTTTTTTACCTAAAATGTTTAACCTAAAACCTCGTTTTTATAAAACTCTGTGTAAGGTTCCATAAACTCTTCAATAGAATGATATTCTAAAACAGGTTTGTCTGAATTTGCGAGGTAAGTGACTAATTCTTCTGGTAATTCACTCGATCCTTTTATCAAAGCATCAGAATAGTCGATAGCTACCTTCATTAAATTATTATAATTCGCTGTTTCTAAGACCTCAATAGCATTATCATCGATATTATCGAAACGAACCTTATTAATCATGTTTTTATCTAACGAACCATTAAAGCTTTGATTGTATACTGAGGTTACAATTTTACTATCTGTGAATAAAGGTTCGTCCTTATAGTATTCTTTAAGGTAAAGTGGCAGCAACGAAGCTAACCAACCATTTACATGAATAATATCTGGAGCCCAGTTTAGTTTCTTTACAGTTTCGATAACACCTTTAGCAAAGAATATGGCACGTTCATCATTGTCTGGGAACAGGTTGCCATCCTCATCTGTTAGTGTAGCTTTTCTTTTGAAGTATTCTTCGTTGTCTATAAAATAAACCTGAATACGTTCTTTTGGAATTGATGCAACTTTAATAATAAGTGGCATATCTAAGTCATTAATAACTAGATTAATTCCAGAAAGTCTTATAACCTCATGAAGCTGGTGACGACGTTCATTAATGTTTCCAAATCTTGGCATAAATATTCGTATCTGACCGCCTTGTTTGTTTACCATTTTTGGAGCCTCAAAGGACATTGAGGAAATCTCTGTTTCCGGTAAATAAGGAACCACCTCGGACGACACATACAATATTCGTTTATCTTTCATACAGCTAGGCTTTGATTTTAGAATAAAAAACAGGCAAAAGTACAAAATTTTATGCAGATTGGCTGTAAAATCTTAAGTTTGCTAGCTGTTAATTTTTTGTTATATAATGAAAGTCTTTCAAGATAAAAATGAATTAATCCGTTTAGTAGGAAGGCTAAAGGAGAACAATAATTCCATTGGTTTTGTGCCGACAATGGGTGCTTTGCACGATGGACACCTATCTTTAATAAAAGAGGGCTTTCATAAAAACACTCATGTAGTTGTCAGCATTTTTGTGAACCCTACTCAATTTGATAATGCTGAAGATCTAAAGAAATATCCTAGAACATTAGAGCGCGATGTTACATTATTAAAGACAGTTTCAAAAGACAAAATCATAGTATATGCACCAACCGTAGATGATATCTATGGTGACGATGTTGCTTCAGAGCACTTTAAGTTTTCGGGCTTAGAACATGAGATGGAAGGAAGATTCAGAAAAGGACATTTTGATGGTGTAGGAACCATTGTGAAACGTTTGTTCGAAATCATAAAACCAGATTTTGCGTACTTTGGAGAGAAGGATTTTCAGCAGTTACAGATCGTTAAAAAACTTGTAGAAAACTATGATATTCCCGTTAAAGTCATTGGTTGCAAAATACATAGAGAGAATGATGGTCTCGCCATGAGTTCGAGAAATGAACGATTGAAGCCAGAATATAGAAAAGCCGCACCCTTTATCTATAAAACCCTAAAAGCTGCTAAAACAAAATTTGGTTCGAAAAGTGCCACTAAGGTGACGAAATGGGTCGAAGATGAGTTTGCAAAACACAACTTATTAGAACTAGAATACTTCATAATAGCAGACGAAAAAACCTTAAAACCTATCAAAAGAAAGTCTAAAACAAAATCTTACAGAGCGTTTATTGCAGCATATGCAGACGATATACGACTTATCGATAATATCGCTTTAAAATAATTATCTTTGCCTCATGCAAATTCAAGTTGTAAAATCCAAGATTCACCGTGTAAAAGTTACAGGTGCAGATCTTAATTATATAGGAAGCATTACCATAGACGAGGACCTTATGGATGCTGCTAATATCATTCAGGGAGAAAGAGTTCAAGTTGTGAATAATGATAATGGTGAGCGCCTGGAAACTTACGCTATTCCAGGGCCTAGAAACTCTGGAGAAATCACATTAAATGGTGCCGCAGCAAGAAAAGTGTCTAAAGGAGATACATTGATCCTTATGACGTATGCGTTTATGGATATTGAAGAAGCAAAAACATTTAAGCCTTCAGTAGTTTTTCCAGATGAGGCTACAAACTTATTAAAGTAACTTTTGAAATTATTGAAGAAAATATTAAAAATAGCACTCCCAATTTTGTTGGGAGTTTTTTTAGTATGGTATTCTTTGTCAAAAGTACCACTATCAACAATCCTGGAATATTGGCAAAATGCAGATAAAAAATGGGTGGTTATTGGTGTGTGTTTTGGTGTTTTAAGCCATTTGTCAAGAGCCTACAGATGGCCATTCATGCTAGAACCTTTAGGATATAAGATTAAGTTTCCGAATAGTTTCATGGCTGTAATGGCTACGTATCTTATTAACTACACTATTCCAAGAGCGGGAGAAGTAGCAAGAGCTACAATCTTAACCAATTATGAAAACGTCCCTTTTGAAAAAGGATTTGGTACCATAGTTTCAGAACGAATTGCAGATATGCTAGTTATGGTATTGATTATCGTTATTGCGTTATTTCTGCAATTCGACTTTATCTATCAATTTTTTGCAGAGCGATTCAACCCGACTATAATAGGTATAGGGCTAGCCGCATTAGCATTGGCAGCTCTCGTTTTTATCAGGTTTATAAAAACAGGAAAATCTAAATTGGCAATTAAAGTTAAAAAGTTTGTCAATGGTCTTATAGAAGGCGCTGTTTCTATTTTTAAGATGAAACAGAAATGGGCTTTCATTTTTCATACTTTGTTTATCTGGATTATGTATTTAGCCATGTTCTATTCTGCAAGCTTGGCAATACCAGGCTTAGAAGACGTTTCCTTAGGCGCAATTCTTATTGGGTTTATTTCTGCTTCATTTAGTATAGCAGCGACCAATGGAGGTATTGGTTCATTTCCAGCAGCAGTATTCGCTGCATTTTCAATATTTGGGATAGCAAAAGACCCTAGCTTTGCATTTGGCTGGATAATGTGGGCGTCTCAAACATTGATGATCATTATTCTCGGGGGAACTTCACTATTATATTTACCTATTTATAATAGAAAGAACAAGATTGCTAAGGAATAATTTTTTAAATTGCCTTGACATTCAATCTTACCAAAATGAGAAACCTTATCACCTTGCTTTTGGTTTGTGTTATGACCCAAACTCTATCTGCGCAAGCAATTTATAAAGAAATTGATTCAGACAAACTAGGCGAAAAGCGAAAAATAAAAATCCAACTCCCTAGAAACTATGATGCTAAAGATGCCTATGGCTATCCTCTAGTAGTGATTTTGGACGGCGATTATTTGTTCGATCCTGTTGCTGGAAATATAGATTACCAAGCCTATTGGGAAGATGTGCCAGACTGCATACTTGTCGGAATCAAGCAAAGCGATACTCGCGAAGATGATTTTGTCTATGACGACCTAAATCTATTACCAACAGAAACCGGAGACCAATTTTATCAATTTGTAGAGAAAGAACTTCTCGCTTTCATAGAGAAAAACTACAATACCTCAGGGTTTAGAATTATTATAGGTCATGAACAAGGTGCAAATTTTGTGAACTATTTTCTGTTTAAACCAAGTCCAGTTTTTAGCGCATATATAGCCCTCAGTCCAGAAATTATCCCAGAACTGGCAGATAAGCTGCAAGAAAAACTAACTAATGTAACTAAAGATACGTTCTATTATTTGGCTACAGCAGACGAAGATATAGCTATGCTCAGAAACGATATTGAAGCCTGTAACCTCAAGCTCTCTACTGTAGAAAACGAAAAGTTTCACTATAAGTATGATAAATTTACAGATGCTAACCACTATTCTTTGGTAGGACGAGGAATACCCAAAGCATTGAATAGTATATTTTACCTCTACAAGCCAATTACCAGAAAAGAGTACACAGAAAAAGTACTCACTTTTGAAGGTTCTCCCTATGAGTATTTAATGAAGAAATATCAAGATGTAGAAAACATCTATGGATTTAAAAAGTTAGTTTCAGAGAATGACCTTAGAGCCATTGCTTCCGCTTCTAAAAAGAAAGATGATATAGAATCATTAAAAAACCTATCTGCATTAGCTGGGAAGTCATTCCCAGAATCTATGATTAGGCCATTTTATTCAGCAATGTACTACGAAATGAATGGGGAACTACAAAGAGCACTAAAAACATACCAATCAGGATTAATGTTGAAGCCATCTCAGTATATCGATAAAGAGATGATGCTAGAAAAAATTTATGGTCTTAAAGAAGAACTTAAGAATTAACCTAAGCAACCGATTAAATCAGTTAATCATGAAAAAGACAATAGCCTCTATCATCATATGTTTTTTATGCTTTTCTATAAACGCGCAAGTCATCTATGAAGACATTGAGTCGATTAAAACAAATACGACCCGACAACTAAAAATCAAATTACCCAAGGGTTATGACGAAGAATCCCAGCTAAAGCATCCATTGATTATTGTTTTTGATGGCGATTATCTATTTGAGCCAGTTGTAGGGCAAGTAGAATTTCAAACCTATTTTGACGATATGCCAAGCTCTATAATAGTTGGTATTATGCAAGGCAAAGATCGATTTTACGATTCCTATGTTGATGAAGCCACGGGATTACCATACGAATCTGGTATGGAATTTTATGAGTTTGTAGAGACCGAGTTAATACCATATATAGATGGGAAGTATAATACAGGTAATTTTAGAGTTGTTGTAGGTCACAATGCTATGGGAAGTTTCGCAAATGCATTTATCATGAAACCAAATCCTTTGTTTCAAGCCTATGTAAACTTGAGTCCTGATTTTAGAGGAAATATTAGTGAAAGCTTGGCGGCGAGATTAGCATGGATGGAAAACGACTTCTTCTATTATATGGCAACTAGCGATAATGATATACGACCAATACGAGACGGTGTTTTGCAAGCCAATCAAATGCTTCAAGAGGTTAATAATGACAAAATTACCTACTACTTCGATGACTTTGATAACGAATCGCACTACACCTTAGTAACTAGCGGTATTACTAGAGCGTTCGATAAAATTTTCAATCTTTATAAACCATTAAATGATAAGGAAATCAAAGAAAAAGTTGTGCCATACGAAGGTACCTTAGATAAATACCTTATTGAACGCTACAAAGGCATTAATGAGATGTTTGGAGTGGACAAACCAATACCTTTAGAAGAGTTCGAAAAAGTTGCAAAAGTAGCAGAAGAACGCAAAGATATTGAGTCGTTTAAAGGCTTGGCTGCCTTAGCCAAAAAGCAGGACCCAGAATCTATGTTAGGGCCTTATTATTCTGGAGTTTATTCTGAAAAAAATGGCAAAAAAGCGAGAGCGTTGAAGAACTATGAAGAAGCTTTAAAGCTTAATGAAGAAGGGCATATTACAGTAGACTTCATCATGACTAAAATTGAAGGCTTAGAAAATTTAATTATGGAGGAAGAAGAGCAAGAGATTGCGGAGAAAGAGAAGAAGCGCGCAGAGAAGGAAGCCGAAAAAGCGAAAAAAAGAGATGATAAAGAGCTGAAGCAATTAGAAAAAGAACTTAAAAAGATAGAAGAAGAAGAAAAAAAGGCAAAAGAGAAAAAGAAGAAAGAAGAAGAGGAGGAGAATGAGGAAAATAATGAAGAGAATAATTAGACAATAAATGGCTAAAGTAAAAACTACCTTTTTTTGTCAAAATTGTGGCAGCCAATATGCAAAATGGCAGGGACAATGTACTACTTGTAAAGAATGGAACACCATAGTTGAAGAGGTTGTCCAAAAAGCAGAAAAAAACGATTGGAAATCATCTACTTCAAATTCTAAGCGTGTTTCAAAACCATTGTTAATCAATGAAATCGATTCCACAAAAGAGACTCGACTACAAACCTCAGATTCAGAATTCAATCGTGTACTTGGCGGAGGAATAGTACAAGGGTCGTTGACATTGCTTGGAGGCGAACCAGGAATAGGAAAAAGTACGCTACTGCTTCAAATTGCTTTAAAACTACCCTATAAGACACTTTATATTTCTGGAGAAGAAAGTCAGAAGCAAATAAAAATGCGCGCCGAACGCATTAACCCAAACAATAGTAATTGCTATATCCTTACCGAAACCAAAACGCAAAACATTTTCAAACAAATTGAAGCCATTGAGCCCGATATTGTGGTAGTAGATTCAATTCAAACGTTGCATAGCGATTATATAGAATCTTCAGCAGGAAGCATTTCGCAAATCAAAGAATGTGCTTCCGAATTGATGAAGTTTTCCAAAGAAACCAATACACCAGTGATACTAATTGGGCATATTACTAAGGATGGACATATCGCAGGACCAAAGATATTGGAGCATATGGTCGATACTGTACTTCAGTTTGAAGGTGATCGTAACCATGTTTTTAGAATTCTTAGAGCCAATAAAAACCGATTTGGGTCTACCAATGAACTAGGCATCTATGAGATGCAAGGTTCAGGCTTACGAGAAGTCGTAAACCCAAGCGAAGTATTGATTTCCAAAAAGGACGAAGCATTATCTGGTAATGCCATTGCAGTAACTCTAGAAGGTATGCGGCCATTGCTTATCGAAGTACAAGCATTAGTGAGTACAGCAGTATATGGAACTCCGCAAAGGAGTGCCACAGGATTTAATGCCAAACGACTCAATATGCTATTAGCTGTTCTAGAAAAACGAGCTGGTTTTCGTCTCGGAGCAAAAGATGTCTTTTTAAACATCACAGGAGGCATTACGGTCGATGATCCAGCAATTGATTTGGCTGTAGTTGCTGCGATTTTATCATCCAATGAAGATGAACCATTGCAAAGTGACATATGTTTTGCAGGCGAAGTAGGATTATCTGGAGAAATCCGTCCTGTACAACGTGTAGAGCAACGTATTTTAGAAGCAGAAAAGCTAGGATATGCAACCATATTTGTATCTAAATACAATACCATTTCATTAAAAAACACATCAATAAAAGTTCAAAAAATCTCTAAGATTGAAGATGTGGTAGGCTTTTTAGTCTAAGATTGGTCATTTATAGGTGTTTTGTCCATTTTGTCGATTATAAATTATCTAATTAGTTGATAATCAATTTTATATTATCGGATATTTTTCCCTTTCATCGATTTTTTTTACAATAATCACTGTATTAATGCCGATTATCGAGGATATTTTAATTACTGTGGTTCTCGGAGTAGTTTTACCTCATATTAATTAGTCCCCTTTACATTTATTATAAAATCCTGCTTATGAGAACAACACTACTCTCAATGTTGTTTGTTCTTTTTACAGTAATAGTTAAAGGACAAACATTTACAACGGTACAAGACGGTAACTGGACAAGCGCATCCACATGGGATGCTAATGGTGTTCCTCCATCTAACTTATCGAATGATGTTGTTAATATCAATCATAGAGTTACAAGAAGTGCTACGTTAAAACTTCAAGGAAATAATACCCTGAATGTAAACCACATTCTTAGATTGGATTCAGGTTCTATTGAGATTGAAGAAACTACAGATGTTGTTAATATCGACTTTGGTTTAATAATTACAGTTAATGGTAACGTTCTCAATAAAAAAGGAACCGTTAACTTCAATTACGGACGTATCCAAATGTGTAATGATGGTTATAAGGATGAAAGTAGTAGCCCGCAAGGAACATTTGGTATAGGAAGTATTTTTTCTCAAAACGGAAATATAGAAGATTCAAATTCTGGTAACTATAGTAGTAACATCGAATGGTGTACAATAGATGGTAATGGTGTTAATATGCCTATTTCAGAAAATTGCTCATTAGTAGACCCTCCAGGGGCTTCGTGTGATGACGAGGTATCATATCTTACTGTGATTTGTAGTTTAGACCCTACTGATACAGATGGCGATGGTGTTTCTAATGTATGTGATATTGATGATGATAACGATGGTGTTACTGATGAAGATGAATTAAATGGTCTTTCGACAAGAGATACAGATGGTGATGGATTGATAGATTCACTTGATATCGATTCAGATAATGATGGTATTCCAGATAATGTTGAAGCCCAATTGACTATAGGATATATCGCTCCTACTGGAGCTGTAGATACTGGAAAAGGAATGCTATTAGTCTACGGAAGTGGATTAACTCCTGTGGATACAGATGATGATGGGATTAATGATATTATAGATTTAGACTCAGATGCCGACGGAATTCCGGATATTCAAGAAAACGGAATGGCAAACTCTACACTTGGTGTAGATACAGATTCCGATGGATTAGACAATGCTTTTGAAGGGTCTAACCTTAATGATGGACAAGATCCTAATGATGAAATTAGTAATCCTTCATCTTCAATTTTACCAGATGCTGACGGTGATGTTAATACAGGTGGAGACCTAGATTACAGAGATTTATTCGATACTAACCCAGCTGCAAATGCTTTATTGGATTTTGATGGTATAGACGATTATTTATCTACAGATTCATTCATAGAAGGAACAGGGATTGTCACTATAATGGCATGGGTAAAAATCGATAATGCTAACAGTGGTGTAACAACTATTGCTGGTGAAGATAGAGGCTGTAAGCTATGGCTTAAAGATGGTGAATTACCGAGATTCTCCATTATGGTAGAAGGTAATCCTATGCGATCTGTATCTTCTGCGGCTTTACCAAGAAACGAATGGCACCATATCGCAGGAACATATTCTAATGTTACTGGAGTGATGAATATATACATTGATGGTAAGCTAAAAGGAACTTACAATTCTGGAGTTACAGGAAAAAACATCATAACTACTGGGCTTAGTACAAGCAAGTTTGAAGTAGGCCGTACTTCCAGAGCTTCAGCAGATAGAGAATATTTTAAGGGTGCTATTGATGAAGTTAGAGTATTTGATGTTGTGCTTACAGAAGACCAGATTCAACGCATGGTATATCAAGAGATTGAAAACAATTCAGGTAATGTAAGAGGGTCAGTTATCGATAAAGATATTATCGATATGGACACGCAGAGTACAATATCTTGGAACAACCTGATTGCTTACTACCCAATGCGTGATATAAAGAATAATACAACTTCAGATTACTCAAGTTATGGTAAGCAGATGAGGTTGTATCACATTACAACAGTTCAAGAGCAAACTGCACCAATGCCATACATTGCAGATTCTAATGGAAACTGGACAAACGAAAACACATGGTTGCATGGTAATGTTTGGGATATAGAAGATGTAAGTAGTAATAAAGATTGGAGTATCGTACAAATTAGTGGAAACGTTACCACGTCTAACTCTCACAAAAACCTAGGTCTAATCATTGATAACAACAAAAAACTGACTGTTTCTAATGATAATCAGGTTAATAATAGTTGGTATTTAGAACTAAACGGAACTCTAGATTTAGAAGATGATTCTCAATTAATTCAAACTGAAAATAGTGACTTAGTGACGTCAACATCTGGAAAGATATTGCGTCGTCAAGAAGGAAATACAAGTGTATATTGGTATAACTATTGGTCTTCACCAGTTGGAACACAGGCAGCTACTACTTTGACCAATAACAACGCCTCTAGTAACAATGCAAACAATACTACTTTTGCACTAAACATGCTAAAAGAAGGCAACGGAAGTAATGTGCAATTTACTGCCGAGCATGATGAAGTTGGAAAAATCAGTACACGATGGACCTATACTTACATTAACGGACTAACCTATTTCGATTGGTTCCGCATTAACTCTTTGACCACTTTAGACCCAGGTGTTGGGTATACTCAGAAAGGAACAGGAAACGCAGGTAGCGAGCAACAATACATTTTTGAAGGAAAGCCAAACAATGGAACTATTTTAGTGAGCGTTACAGATGCTGCACCAGGTTCAGAGTTTGGTGTGTCAAAAACAGATTTCCTATTAGGTAATCCATATCCTTCAGCTTTAGACATTCATCAGTTTATAGATGACAATGCAGGAATAATTGATGGTACATTACAACTATGGCAACAATGGAGTGGATCGTCTCACAACTTGGACGAATATGACGGAGGCTATGCCCAAGTAAACAAACTAGGATCAGTAAGAGCATATCAGTTCGTAGGAATTGAAGGTGCTAACAATGGTTCACAAGATGGAACTAAAACACCAACAAAATACCTTCCTGTTGGACAAGGTTTCATGACAGAAATTGTAGCTTCTGGTAATATAGAATTCAATAACTCGCAACGTGTGTTCATCAAAGAAGCAGATGCTAACGGTAACTACAATAATGGTTCAGTGTTCTTTAGAACTAGCGAAGAAAGTGAAGCAACTACTTCGGCAGACGAAACAGATAATGAAAATGAAGAAGAAGTAGAAGAAGGTCCATTGATGAAGAAGATTCGTTTAGAGTTTACCTCAGTTGATGGTCCTCAAACTAGAAGAGAATTACTATTAGGGTTTAGCGAGTTTACCACTGACGAATACGATTATGGTTACGATGCGAAAAATGCAGATGACAATGCTGACGATCTTAGTACAGTATTAGATGGTCAGAAGATGCTTATGCAAGCTTATTCAGATATTACACCTGATAAAGTGGTGCCACTAGTGCTTAATGCATCTGGAGACTATTCTTATGAATTGAAAATAACAGAACTAGAGAACATAGCACAAGACCAAAAGATATATCTTAAAGATAACCTTACAGGAATCTATTACGATTTGAGCAGTCAAGGATGTAGTTTTAGTTCAGAAGCAGGAGAATTTGATTCTAGATTCGAAATCGTATTCCAATCAGAAGAAGATAGCTTAGGTATTGAGGAGTCTGAATATGAGTACAATTTGATTTACTATAGTAATCAAACAGATCAGTTGTTTGTTAAAGACCTTACTCAGGCTGTAGATAAATTAATGCTGATCAATATTCAAGGGCAAATCGTACAACAATACGACAACCTTTCAGCTCAGGCATTAGATAATGGTATTCAAATATCTGGCTTAAGTACAGGAACTTATATCGTTTACTTTACTACCGATAATAGAACCAAGACAAAGAAAATCATAATTAATTAAGACATTGATGATAGCAATGTTGGTGAGTTTACTAAGCTAAACTCACCAACATATTTTTAATTATTACCACTTCTAAGTAATAATTCCCTCAATAAGGCTATTTGCTTAGTGTTAAAAGCAAACAAATTCCGTCAAAATTCATAATTTTGCACTCTTGTTAAAAACGAGTGTGATATGAGCCAAAAGTTCCCTGAATATAAAGGACTTAACTTGCCAAAAGTAGCAGAAGAGATTCTAAGCTATTGGCAAGAGAATAATATCTTCGAAAAAAGTGTAAGCACTAGAGAAGGAAAGGAGCCATTTGTATTTTTTGAAGGGCCACCTTCAGCAAATGGATTACCGGGTGTACACCACGTCTTGGCACGTGCCATTAAGGATATATTTCCACGATACAAAACCATGAAAGGGTTTCAGGTAAAACGTAAAGCTGGCTGGGATACTCATGGTCTCCCTGTTGAGCTTGGAGTGGAGAAAGAGCTAGGAATTACCAAAGAAGATATTGGCAAAAAGATTTCCGTAGAAGAATACAACGAAGCCTGTAAAAAGGCGGTAATGCGCTACACAGGCATCTGGAACGACCTTACCCAGAAAATGGGATATTGGGTAGATATGGACGATCCGTACATTACCTATAAATCCAAATATATGGAATCGGTTTGGTGGTTGCTCAAGCAAATCTATGATAAGGATTTGTTGTACAAAGGCTACACCATCCAACCCTATTCTCCAAAAGCTGGAACAGGTTTAAGTAATAACGAATTAAACCAGCCAGGAACCTATCAGGACGTTACAGACACGACTGTAGTTGCACAGTTCAAAGCTATAGAAGATACCTTGCCTGAGTTTCTTCAAAATGAAGGTACAATCTATTTCTTGGCGTGGACGACAACACCTTGGACTTTGCCAAGTAATACAGCATTAACCGTTGGGAAAAAGATTGACTATGTTTTAGTTGAAACCTACAACCAGTATACATTCGAACCAATGAATGTGGTTTTAGCCAAAAACCTAGTTGGAAAACAATTCTCAGGAAAGTATGTTGAGGTTGAAGCGAAATCAGACCTATTGGCTTATACGTCTGGAGATAAAAAGATACCATTTTATGTGGTTAAAGAATTCAAAGGAAAAGATTTAGTTGGTATTAAATACGAACAATTATTGCCTTATGCCTTGCCAAATGATAATCCAGAAAATGCATTCAGAGTTATTACTGGAGATTTTGTAACCACTGAAGATGGTACCGGAATTGTACATACTGCACCAACCTTTGGAGCCGATGATGCCTTGGTAGCGAAGCAAGCCAAACCAGAAGTGCCACCAATGTTGGTAAAAGATAATGACGATAATTTAGTGCCTTTGGTAGATCTTCAAGGACGCTTTAGACCAGAAATGGGAGAATTTGCAGGGAAGTATGTAAAGAATGAATATTACGACGATGGAGAAGCTCCTGAAAAATCTGTAGATGTCGAATTGGCAATCAAACTAAAAACAGAAAACAAAGCCTTTAAGGTTGAAAAATATAAACACAGCTATCCTAACTGCTGGAGAACAGATAAACCAATTCTTTACTATCCTTTAGATTCGTGGTTTATCAAAGTGACAGACGTTGGAGAAAGAATGTATGAGCTAAACACTACCATCAATTGGAAACCAAAATCTACAGGAGAAGGACGTTTTGGGAACTGGTTGGCAAATGCCAATGACTGGAACCTGTCTCGTTCACGATTTTGGGGAATTCCGTTACCAATCTGGAGAACAGAAGATGGTAAGGAGGCTAAATGTATTGGCTCTATTGAAGAACTTAAAGCTGAAATGCTTAAAGCAGTAGAAGCAGGTTTGATGGATGAAGATATCTTCAAGGATTTTGAAGTAGGGAACATGTCTGAAAGCAACTACGATACTGTAGACCTTCATAAAAATGTTGTTGATAAAATCGTTTTAGTTTCAGAAACAGGGAAGCCAATGTATCGTGAGAGTGACCTTATAGACGTGTGGTTCGATTCAGGAAGTATGCCTTATGCTCAATGGCATTATCCTTTTGAAAATAAAGAGCTAATAGATAACAACAAGTCTTTCCCAGCCGATTTTATTGCAGAAGGTGTAGACCAAACAAGAGGTTGGTTCTATACACTGCATGCTATTGGAACAATGGTTTTTGATTCAGTAGCTTACAAAAATGTTGTGTCTAACGGATTGGTACTAGACAAAAACGGTCAGAAAATGTCTAAGCGTTTAGGCAATGCAGTTGATCCGTTTTACACTTTAAACAAATATGGGTCAGATGCCACGCGTTGGTATATGATCGCGAATGCGAATCCTTGGGATAATCTCAAGTTTTCATGGGAAAAACCAGATGAAGAAAAGGGTGAAGACTTTGAAGAGTTTTCTCCTGGAATTGAAGAAGTTCAAAGAAAATTCTTTGGAACATTATATAACACCTATTCATTCTTCAGTCTGTATACAAATCTCGATGGATTTAACTATTCCGAAGATGATATAGCCATTGAAGACCGACCAGAGCTTGACCGTTGGATACTTTCAGAACTTCATACACTAATTAATAAAGTAGATAAGTTCTATGCAGAGTACGAGCCTACAAGAGCTGCAAGAGCTATTTCGGACTTTACTCAAGATTACTTAAGTAATTGGTATGTAAGATTAAGTAGAAGACGCTTCTGGAAAGGCGATTACCAAACAGACAAAATCTCGGCTTACCAGACACTTTATACCTGTATGGTAACAATAGCTAAATTGGGAGCGCCAATCGCCCCTTTCTTTATGGACAGGCTCTATCTAGATTTAATGTCTGTGACCAATAAAGAAAACTTCGAAAGTGTTCATTTATCCGAGTTCCCTAAGTATGACGAACGTTTTGTAGATAAAGTTCTGGAGCGTAAGATGGAGAATGCCCAAACAATATCTTCATTGGTATTATCGTTAAGGGCTAAGGAAAAAATAAAAGTGCGTCAGCCACTACAAAAAATAATGATTCCTGTTGATTCTGAATCACAAAAGCAAGAAATAGAAGCGGTTTCAGGATTGATAAAACATGAAGTTAATGTTAAAGAGATTGAGCTTTTGAGCGATGCATCAGACATTTTGGTGAAGCAAATAAAGCCAAACTTTAAGGTATTAGGGCCAAAATTTGGTAAGGATATGAAGCTTATTGCTGGTGCTGTAAACCAGTTTTCGGCTGAGGATATCAAAAAAATAGAACAAAATGGCGAAATAGCTATTGACATTAACGGGAAAAATATTATTTTAGGAGTTAGTGACGTTGAGATAACATCGCAAGATATAGAAGGATGGCTTGTTGCAAGTGAGGGAGGAATTACAGTTGCTCTAGATGTTACAATCACTGACGATTTACGTAAAGAAGGTATTGCACGTGAGCTCGTAAACCGAATTCAAAATTTACGTAAAGACTCAGGGTTTGAGGTAACAGATAGAATAGACGTAGTACTTCAAAGTAATGATGCCATTGTAAATGCCGTCCATTCTAATATTGATTATATTAAAACAGAAACCTTAACCGAAGAACTGGAAATTATGGACACTGTAAACAATGGTATAGATATAGCTTTCGACGATATCAATACAAAATTGTTTATACAAAAACATTAAGCCTATGTCAGTAGATACAAACAACAGGTACTCAGACAAAGAGTTAGAAGAGTTTAGAGTACTTATACAAGAAAAAATAGATAAAGCAGAGCACGACTTACAATTAATTAAAAGTGCTTATATGAACGATCATAATAATGGTACAGATGATACTTCACCAACGTTTAAAGCGTTCGAAGAGGGAAGTGCTACGATGAGTAAAGAAGCAAATTCTCAATTGGCTATTAGGCAAGAAAAGTTCATAAGAGATCTTAAGAATGCGTTGATCAGAATTGAGAATAAAACGTACGGAATTTGCAGAGTTACAGGAAAACTCATTAATCCTGAACGATTAAAGCTTGTGCCTCATGCTACGCTTAGTATTGAAGCAAAGAATATGCAGAAATAGTTATATAAAGAGTATATAAAAAAAGCCTTGCTAAATCAGCAAGGCTTTTTTTATTAGTTGAAGTTTTCTTGAGAAAACTCTTGGCAGTACTGTTTTATTTCATTTCTGGCCTTTAAGAAAGCATTGTACTTTTCATCTTCGGTACCTTCAACCTTCGAAGGGTCAAAGAAGTTATGATGTAATCGCTTAGCATTTTTACTAGGAATAAAAGGACAGTTTTCATTGGCATGATCACAAACAGTGATAATGTAATTAAAATCAACATCCGAGTATTCATCAACATGATTAGAAGTATGGCTCGTAATATCGATACCATCGTCTTTCATAATCATTACAGCACCTGGATTTAAACCATGCGTTTCAATACCAGCACTATAAACTTTGACACTTCTATTATCTAAAAAATGGTTTAAATACCCATGAGCCATTTGGCTTCTACACGAATTTCCTGTACACAGGACTAATATGTTTTCCATATGCTTGTTATTCTGAATTTAATTCAGAAACTAATTATTAATATTATTTAGCAACAGTTACCATCTGGTGTACAACAAGGCTCACCTTGCATGGCCTCTACAGTCAGAGGTGCCTCAGTTACCCCACAGGCATCTTTTGCCTTACAATCTGTTTTTTCTACGGCTAACTTAACAATAAGATGTTGACCTTGTATGTCGAAATCGTTAACAAATAGTTGCGCTGTATGAAAAGAAGCATTACTATACTCAAACTTTACTTCAGAATCTAGATCATAAGGTTTCATCTTACCTACCTTATTTAGTATACCTAATGCTTTGAGCGTTGTCATATACTCTCTTTTGTCCAACTCTTTAGGGCTTTCCCATAATTGAATAATAGTTTCGTTCCAGGCATCTGTCCTTGCCCCACAATCTACAGAATCTATTTTTATATGTTTTACTTCTGTGATGTGATAATTGGCTCCAACGTACTGGTTTGGAGTGTATTCAAAAACCAGAGATTTGTCTTTGTTGGATTCTAGCAGGTTTAAAAATTCTTGTGTTTTCATGATATTATAGATTAATATGAAATTCTTAGATATTTATTTCTAACAACAATTGGATTTAGTCGTTAAAAAGAATGAGTTCAATAAGTTTTGGAATTCTTCAAAGCGTTCTATATTCAAACAATAGCATTTCTTTTTACCTTCATAGGTGCCTTGCAATAAGCCAGCACCATCAATTACTGAAAGATGTTGAGAAATAGTTGCTTGAGACAGTCCTATTTCCTCGACCAAGTCATTGCAAATACAACCTTCTTGCTCGCTAATATGCTTAAGGATAGCAACTCTAGCAGGGTGTGCAAATACCTTGGCAATGCTTGCGATTTGGTTGATGTTTTCTGTATGAATACTAAACTTTGAAACTCCCATAATGTTTGTTTTATGGTACAAAGATACAATATTATCGTAATATTGCAATATTACGATAATAAAAATTATAAAAAAACCAGAACGTATAGCTCTGGTCTTTATATTTTATAAGGATTTAAACCAATCCTGGAATTGCTCTCCAAGTAAGAAGATTGGCTTTTTCTTTCCGCCAATTGCTCCAACTAAGCTCATAATCCAAAGGATTAGCGTAAGGATCCATGCAAATAAATTTATCACAGGAATGATTCCTAAGATGAAACCTATTATGAATATACCTAACATTTGTCTAATGTAGAATGAGGCGAATTCGGATTTCTTTTCACCACTATTCATAATTAAGGCTATAATCCACCCTATAAGCGTAATATGAGCAATGATGGCTACATTTTTACCATCACTCATCACTTCCTTGGCATCATCAGAAAATTCATTGAACTTTTCTTTTGCGTCGTCGGCGAACTCCGAAGCTTTTTCTTTAGCGTCGCTAGCAAACTCTTTGGCTTTATCAGCGGCATCACTGGCAAACTCACCAGCTTTGTCTGCTGCTTTCTTAGCTCCTTCTTTGGCGTCGCCTAGCATATCATTAAGGTCGTCGCCCAAACTTTTTTCATCTGACATAATAATTGAATTACGATTAGGGTTTTAAAATTACTAAAAAAATTCATTCAGTCTATAACTCAGAACATTATGAATTGTATATTATTAGTATATTTTACTTCAATTATGTTACAGATTTACTGAAATGCAGCATCTACAGGCTCCCAGAGCTCTATTTTGTTACCATCATTATCCATGATATAACCAAACTTTCCATATTCGTATTCTTGAATATCGCCGATAACCTCTACACCTTCTTCTTTCAAAACCTCTAAAAGCTTAACCAAATCATCAACCCTATAGTTAAACATGAAGTCTTTCTTTGAAGGCTCATAATAGCTTGTATCTGCTGGGAATGGACTCCACTGCGTAGAGCAATCATTACCTTCCTTGTCTTTCCACCAAAAGGTACAACCGTAATTATCGGTATTGAATCCAAGATGTTTTTTATACCATTCTTTTGTAGCGTTTGGATCTTTAGTTTTAAAGAACATTCCGCCTATTCCAGTAACGCGTTTCATTTTTTTCTGCTGTTTTTGAGGTTAGTTTCATACAAGTCTATCCATTGCTCAACGGTCATTTTTGTACACAATTCGGCAATAAGATCGAAAGGGATGTCATTAATACGTTTAAATCGTATACAGCTCTTTCCCATGTCTAGCTTATACTTACTGTGTTTTGGATACTCCTCCACAAACCATTTGTGTAATTCCGGATTTGCATAAATACCGCTATGATATAAATTGATAGAGTTCTTTTGTGATGCAAAGCTCATAAATGGAAGTGGCTCTTCTGGTGCGCAATGATATCCATTTGGATAAATAGAATGTGGTACGTAATAGCCTATCATTTTATACTGAATACCTTCCTCGAAACCTTTAGGGAGGTTATCGTTAATTGTAGCTCTCAATTGCTTTAAAATATCCTGACGTTCTTCAGGAACCTGACTGATATAGTCTTCTGGTGATGATGCGTCGTAATGCATAATGTATAATTTTATTTACGTTGTAAAATAAGTGCTGAAATTAATGAAATTATCAGTCCTATAACAAAGACCGTTGCAAACATTACAACAGCTAACATAATTGGACGACCCATTATTTCCATTTGCTGTTCTAGTTCTGCCTTTTTTACAGCAAATTCTTCAGGGCTTAAGGTTTCTTCCATACCTTTCAAAGTATAATCCATATACTCGGTCATAAAATCTGGATTAATGGAAGTCGTATAGATGTAATCTCCTATTCCGATGCCTAATCCTACAAAAGCAGAAATAAGGAGTCCAATAACAAGTGCTTTACCAAATGATACCGAACCATTATTTACTTTGTCCCTGTAATGTTTAACTCCGAAAAAAATAAAAGATAACGAAGCTACCATGGTTGTATAACCTAGAACCTCTTGAGTAGTATAACTTAACCCTTTTCCTAACCAAAGTGCTAATAGAAATAGAACAACTGCGGTTAAAAGACCATAAAAACCATACTTTAAAACTGAATTTTTCATAATGACTGATTTATTAAAATTGAACACCACAAATGTATCTCTAGGCAGAAAAAAAGTGGTCATACTAAAGTACCAAAGCACTCATACTTTAGTCTAAAAATAGGGATTTTAAAGGATTCTTAGCTCTTTAGCAATTTGAATAGCTTGCGTGCGTCGTTTTGCGTCTAGTTTAACGAGTAAGTTAGACACATGAGTCTTTATAGTGCTTTCCGAAAGGAATAACTTTTCACCAATTTCTTTGTTAGAGAATCCTTTGGAGATCAGTTGAAGCACTTCATATTCACGTTTACTAATGTCTAGTTCTTCAATTTTTTTTGAATCAATTTCGATAGATTCAACCCGATTCTTATGTAGTGACTTTTTGTTGAGGTAAACACCAATAATGAAAAAAACAACAGCCACTACAGCAATGACGATTTCAATATTCATGTCTTTAGAAATGATAGAATATTGACCAAGCTGAAAGAGTAAAAGCAATGAAATGATTAAAGCTGAAAAAACTAAAACGGTTTTCTTCATGGTATAAAAATACAAAGTTAATTGTCATTAAAGACAAAGTAATATAACAGAGGATCGTGTAGTATTTTGAAATAGATTCTTCAGTCGTTTCACTCCTTCTGAATGACAGTTGAAATTAATGTCATTCAGAGCGCAGCGAAGAATCTCTATTTTAGTTATTTTGGAAGGATGAAAACAAAAGGATCTCATAATTATTATGTTTATATACTAACTAATAAATCTAAAACTGTCCTCTATACTGGTATCACTAATAATCTCAAAGAACGATTATTCTTTCATCAAAATCCCGAGCCATTTTCCAAAGCTTTTACTGCTAAGTACAAATGTTTCTTTCTTATTTATTATGAACATTTCCATGATGTAAATGATGCTATAAAGCGAGAAAAACAAATTAAAGGATTGAGTCGAAAGAAAAAAGAAAATATAATATCGGAATTCAATAAAAATTGGTCTTTCCTGAACGATAGAATTTAAAAGATGTCTTTAAATTTTTTCATTTCTTTTGAATCACAGCCGAAATTAATGTCATTCAGAGCGTAGCGAAGAATCTAATTAATAGAGCAGAAGAAATTTGTCAATTTAACGAGGTTTTTAAGCATCGATTGTTAACACAATTTTATTCGAACTAACATTTTATTATGCTTTCCGAGCGACAAAATTTTTAATTTTATCGACAACTGTTTGTGCTAAAAGAATTTTACTTTCTTCTGTCCAACCTGCAACATGTGGAGAAAGAATGACATTATCTGCCTCAATGAGGTATCTAAACGTTTCAGGCACTTCCAAATTAAAAAGGCTTTCAAACGAGGATTTTTCATATTCCAGGACATCCAATCCAGCACCTAAGATTTTACCAGACTGTAATGCGGCGACTAAGTCTTTTGTAACTACGCTCTTTCCTCGAGCTGTATTTATTAACCAAAATGGTTTTTTGAACCCATTTATAAATTCTGAATTTACCATATTGATAGTCAATTCAGTTTGAGGCGTATGAAGACTCAACACATCTGCTTTTTCTTGAAGTTCCTTTAGTGAAACTTGTTTTGCATTCTCATCACCGACATCTGGTTTTATATCATAACAGAGTACATCAACATCGAAACCTCTCAGCTTTTTCGCGAAAGCTTTTCCCATATTACCATAACCAATAAGCCCAACAGTTTTTCCATCGAGTTCTACACCACGATTCTCCTCTCTTAGCCATAATCCTCTGTTTACTTCGGCATTGGCTTTGGTAATTTTATTAAAAAGCGCCAAAAGTAGAGCAAGACTATGTTCGCCGACTGCATTTCTGTTGCCTTCTGGAGCAGCAATGAGGTGAATACCTTTTTGTTCTGCATAGTCGCAATCAATATTCTCTAATCCAGCACCAACTCTACCGATAAATTTTAGATTGATAGCTTTATCTAAGAAGGGCTTATCAATTTTGAATCGACTACGTATAATAATTCCGTCATAGTTATGAATCTTTGCTTCAATCTCCGATTTTGAACTATAATAATCTTCCTCGTTGGTTAAGCCTAAATCATTTAGTTGCTCTAGTAATAAGGGATGGTTAGAATCTATATGAAGAATAGTCATGCTTAGATTTTAGGGTATTCTGTTTGCGTACGTTCATGTTGAACATTACCTGTGTGCGCTGTGTCTATTTTTTCAAACAGTAGTACATGAACTTCTTCATCATTTAAAGTCGTTGGGTTGTGCTCAACACCTTTTGGGACTACAATAAATTCACCTTCATTAACGACTTCGGTTCTATCTCTAAATTGCATATGTAAAGTGCCTTTTATAACCTGAAAAAGTTCATCTTCATTATCATGACTATGCCACACAAACTCACCTTTTAGCTTAGCTAAAATCACCTGCATGTTATCTACCACTGCTACTTGATGAGGATGCCAATTCTTACTGAACTTAGAAAATTTGTCTTTGATATTTATTGCTTTCATAGTGTAAAAATACAAAAGCTTTTTGGCTAAGGCTCATTTTCAAAATGCTTAAAAGAGGACAAATGTTTATATTAGTTTCTTTAAAATATTAAGACTGACAAAAAGTATGAAGTGGTTTTTCAGAAGAAAAAAGAAAAATAAAATTGAATTAACGGATAAGGAAAAAAATGAGCTAGACAAAGATGAGTTGCTTTTATCTATTGCAGCAAGTATGAATGCTAAAAACAATTCTTATGAATCACCACTATCCTCATTACCCAGTTTTAAACCAGTACCACCAGTTTTATATGCTTGTTTAGTTGGAAAAATGTTTATGGTCAAAAAGGCGATTAATAATGGGAGTGATATCAATGAAACAGATTCAGATGGTAAGTCTCCGCTTCATGCTGCAGTTGAGGGAGGGCATCTAGAGATTATAAAACTTTTAATTGAATTAGGAGCTGTCAATCAAGCCGATAATGAAGGTGTTTTACCAATAGATATTGCTAAAAGTAAAGGATATCAAGAGATAGTAGATTTACTAAATGCCTAAAATTAACTTGGCAATCCAGAAATAAATAAGAATTCCGAAGATATCATTACTAGTCGTAATAAAAGGACCAGTAGCTATGGCAGGGTCGATACCACGTTTGTCTAAAAATAGTGGGATGAATGTACCAACTAGACCTGCAACGATAATCACAGCAATAAGCGATACAGAAATTGCAAATGCTTTATTGACATCGCCATCATACAACCACACAAAAAAGAAAAGGAATATGGCTAGGATAATACCGTTAAGTGCAGCTAAGAACATTTCCTTAAGCAATCGGTTATTGATACTGCCTTTTACATCATCATTGGCTAATCCTTGAACAATAATTGCACTCGACTGTACACCTACATTTCCTGCCATTGCAGCAATTAGCGGTGTAAAAAAGAACAATACGGCATACTTCTCAAATGCTTGTTGAAAGCCTTCCATGATTAAGAACGCACCAACACCACCAACTAATCCTAAGAAGAGCCATGGCAATCGTGCTTTCGTTAACTGAATAATACCATCACTAGATTCTACATCTTGTGTAATACCTGCCGCAAGTTGGTAATCTTTTTCAGCTTCTTCCTTAATGACATCAACAATATCGTCGATCGTAATACGTCCTAGAAGCACTTTGTTATCATCGACTACAGGGATTGCTTCCAAGTCATACTTTTGCATCACCTTGGCAACTTCTTCATCATCATCATCGACATGAACATAATCTACTTTTGGGATATAAACACTAGAGATGTTGGCTCTGTCTGGAGCCATCAATAAGTCCTTAAGTGATAAACGACCAATAAGCTTTTCATCATTATCCACCACATAGATAGAGTGTACTCTGGTCACATTTTCGGCTTGAGCACGCATTTCGCGAACACACTGTGTTACAGTCCAGTTTTCATTGACCTTTACCAGCTCTTTTGCCATGAGACCACCGGCAGTATCTTCATCATAATTAAGAAGCTCCTGAATGTCAGCTTTGTGCTCTTCATCTTCAATCTGAGAGATTACGATCTCTTGTCGTTCTTCAGGAAGTTCGGCAATGATATCTGCAGCATCATCTGTATCTAACTCGTCAATCTCTTTCGCAATTTCTTTTGCGGAAAGTTTTTTCAAAATCTTTTCACGAAGATCCTCATCGAGCTCTGCAAGAATGTCTGATGTTTTTTCAGAATCAAGAAGTTTTATCACATAGACAGACTGGTCGAAATCTAGTTCTTCTAAAATTTCGGCTATATCAGCATAGTGATACTCATTAAAAAAGTCCCTAGTTTCATCATCATTTTTTGCTTCAATGAGATGCTGTACCTTTTCTATAAGCTCATCACTTATCTCAAATGCGATATGTTCTTTTTCTTCAGACACGCTTTTTCAGTATGAAAAAATTATGCGTCCTGTTCAATAAGCTGTGTGAGTTCAATAAACGTCTCTACACTTAGTTGCTCTGGACGCTGGCCAAAGATAACATTTGCTTTTAAATTATCGGAAAGATTGAATGTTTTTAAACTGTTACGAAGTGTTTTTCGACGTTGCTGAAATGCTTGTTTTACAACTTTAAAGAAGAGTTTTTCATCGCAAGGAAGTGTATGGTTTTCCTTTCGGGTAAGACGCAAGACACCTGAATCTACCTTTGGAGGCGGATTGAAAACTGAAGGTGGAACCGTAAACAAGTATTCTGCATCATAAAATGCTTGGGTCAATACCGAAAGGATACCATAAGTTTTGCTACCTTCTTTTTCACAAATGCGTTTGGCAACTTCTTTTTGGAACATACCCGAAAACTCTGGGATTTGATCTCGCATGTCTAAGGTTTTAAACACAATCTGCGAAGAAATGTTATAAGGATAGTTTCCTATAATGGCGAAAGATTCACCATTAAAAACTGCATTTAAATCATACTTTAAGAAGTCTTTTTCTATGATTCTGGGAGCAAGATTAAGGTAGTTGGCTTTGAGGTATTCGACAGACTCGGTATCGATTTCTATGACATATGTTTCAATATCTTTTTCCAACAAATACTTTGTCAAAACACCCATTCCTGGGCCAATTTCCAAGACTTTATTGTAGTTGTTTAGACTAAGAGAGTCAGCTATTTTTTTAGCAATATTTTCATCTCTAAGGAAGTGCTGACCTAAGTGTTTTTTGGCTTTTACTGACATTAATTTTAATTAGTCATAATTGGTTTCTCTGATCAACGTACCATCATCGTAAAATGTTTTCCAAGTTCCAATACGTTGGTCGGCATAGTATTCTTTAAGGCTTTTGAGAGCGCCATTTTCATGAAACTCTTTGTATTGTCCTTCTAATTTATTTCTCTTGAAATTGGCGATTATTTTAGTAGTTCCATCATCATATTTCTCAATCCATTCCCCGGTTTTATCACCGCCGATGTAGGTGCCGTAACGATTGATACTGCCATTATAGTGATACGATTTATAATCGCCATGCAATTCGCCATCCTGATAGTTTTTTGACTCCATTAATAAGCCATTGTCAAAATAGGATAACCATGAGCCAACACGTCTACCATTCATAAAAGTTCCAGACTTAATAGGTTCTAGTGTTTCAGGATCTAATTTATAGTAAATGGAATCCTCATTAAAAAATTCATAGATTTCACCCTTTTCATTCAAACGTTTATACCGTTCAATATCATTTTCTAAGGAATGAAAATGATGCATATACTTCAGAGAACCATCGGCATACCGTTCAATAAAATATAGTGTATCATTTGAACGATTCTGTATGAGTTTCAGTTTTAACTCTCCATCAGGGAAAAACACTTTTTTATCATGCAACGTTCCAAAATCGCCATATTCTTCAACAGAGAATAGATTGCCTTCGGCATCATAGTAAGACCACTCATTGGACTTAAAACCATAATCATATGTGCCTTTGAATTCTAGTTTGCCATTCGGGTGGTATTTAACTATTGGGCCAGAATATTTTTCATCTCCCAAATACATATATGGCCCAGTTCTTTTTTGAGTTGGAAACCAAAATGAAGAATGTCCAGCAGTCCAATGGGTGTCGGTTCTCGATTCTAAATTCTCAAAAAGTAGAATCCCATTTTCGTCTTTTGATGGTCTATTGCAAGACATACAAAAACAGGAAAAGACAATAATTACAATATGGATTGAAGAAAGCTTCATTGATATAATTATTTGGTAAAATTAATCAATTCGCGTCTGTAAGCGGTTAGTAATTTTGACTTTGACACAAAACCAAAATACTTTCCGTCTTTAACAACTGGTAGATTCCATGCTCCAGATCCTTGAAATTTCTGCATTACTTTTTGCATGGAATCCGATTCGTAGATAATCACGTCTGGTGGATTGTTCATGAAGGTTTCAACAGAAGTAGAATCGTATAAACTTTGATCGAACATTACATTTCGGATATCGTCAAGCAAGAGAACGCCAACTAAACGTTCACCATCATCAATAACAGGGAAGAGGTTTCTACTAGATTTTGCAACGCCTTCATGCAGCATATCTCGTAAAGAAGTTTCAGGATGTAATACAATAAAATTTTGTTCAATTACGCTATCCAAATTC
This sequence comes from Winogradskyella sp. 3972H.M.0a.05, assembly GCF_040493455.1. Taxonomy (NCBI): domain Bacteria; kingdom Pseudomonadati; phylum Bacteroidota; class Flavobacteriia; order Flavobacteriales; family Flavobacteriaceae; genus Winogradskyella; species Winogradskyella sp. 3972H.M.0a.05. The sequence goes on from NZ_JANFDA010000001.1 coordinate 664,669, forward strand.
ATTAGGGTCAATACACTTTTGTCCTTGTCATGAGTGAGTAAAGCGTCCTGTTCTGCCAGTTCTTTGGTATAAATAGTATGTTCCATTGCATTCTTGGTGATGAGGAAGGACATAGAAACGGTAAGCATTAAAGGCACAAAGAGTTCGTAGCCACCTGTAATTTCCGCAATTAAGAAGATAGCAGTCAACGGAGCATGAAGCACACCAGCGATAAGTCCAGCCATACCGATAAGCGTAAAATTAGATTCCGAAACCTGAAAGCCAAAGCCTAGATTATTGATGATTTTTGCAACAACATTGCCCAAAGAACTTCCCATTACTAAAGTTGGAATGATTATTCCGCCGGTTCCACCAGCAGCAAATGTTGTGGTCATGGCTACTGTTTTAAAAATGGTAATGCCAATAAGTAATGCAATGACAATCCAAATATTATCAATGTAATTATCAAAGAGCGATTTACCCAAAGCATCCACATGATTGCCAGATAGGAGGTTATTAATAAAACTAAATCCTTCACCATAAAGTGGTGGAATAAAATATAGCATAATACCAATGGCTAATCCACCAACTAGTAGCTTTTTGAGACGTGTATTGTAGCGGTCAAAAAATTTAAAAATCGCAAAGTATATTTTTGAAAAATATATGGAGGCTACTCCTGTACCAATCCCAAGAAGGATATAGAACAGAGTATCTTTCACTTCAAATATTTCTGTAACCTGAAACTTGAATAGGATCTCATTTCCCACAAAAAAATAGGATGTGATGATAGAAGTTAATGATGCTATTAATAGTGGCAGTAAAGACGCAAAAGTTAAATCAAGACTAAATACTTCTATAGCAAAGATTACTGCCGCAATAGGTGATTTAAAGCTCGTTGCAATCACTCCTGCCGCTGCACAACCAATGAGTAGCGTTCGGGTTTTTCTGCTAATGTGAAATAAGTTTCCAATATTAGAACTGGCAGCTGAAGCAGAAAATATTGCGGGACTAAGTAGACCAACCGAACCTCCAAAACCTACGGTCAGTGGTGCAGTGATTAAAGGCAAAATCATTTTGTTCGAGGCAATCTTCCCACTACGTTTGGACAAGGCATACAGGATGGACGGAATTGCCGGTTCTAAAGGCTTTTTGGAAATACGTTTTACAAAAATGTACACCAAAGCCAATCCTAGAACTGGTAAAATAAAATAAGCTTTGTTTTCAGAAAAAATAATGCTCTTTTCCAGAAGCCAAGCGATACCAAATGTTAGGTTTTTGAGTACTACAGAGATTAATCCTGCAATAAACCCAATGAGTCCACTTAGAATAAGGACAAAGTTACGTTGGGAAATATGTTTGTATTTCCAGATAAGGAATCGCTTTAGCAAGGTTGGCTTTGCCATGGATTAAAGCTAATAAAAATACTTGTCATTCCTGCGAAAGCAGGAATTCAAAAAATAGTAAATAGATTTCTCGACTTGACTTCGACTCCGCTCAGTCACCAAATAGAATTGATAGAAGGTTACAAATCCAACTTCAAATTCAATTCTTGCAGTTGTTCATTGTCAATGGGCGCAGGCGCATCAATCATCACATCGCGACCAGAATTATTTTTTGGGAACGCGATAAAATCTCTAATGGTTTCTTGTCCTCCCAAGATAGCTACTAATCTGTCTAAACCGAAGGCTATACCGCCATGTGGAGGTGCACCATACTCAAAAGCATCCATTAAGAATCCAAATTGCGCTCTCGCTTCTTCATCGGAGAAACCTAAGTGTTTCAGCATTATGGCTTGTGTACTTTTATCATGAATACGAATAGAACCACCGCCGATTTCATTTCCATTCAATACCAAGTCATAAGCATTGGCTTTTACCTCTCCTGGTTTTGAGTCTAGTAATTCTAATTGACCTGGTTTTGGTGATGTAAATGGATGGTGCATCGCATGGTAACGTTCTGTATCTTCATCCCATTCGAGAAGTGGAAAATCGACGACCCATAGCGGAGCAAATTCATCTGACTTACGTAAACCTAATCGTTCCGCTAGCTCCATACGCAAAGCACTAAGTTGTGCTCTAACCTTATTGGTGTCTCCAGACAATACGCAAATCAAATCACCTGCTTTTGCACCAGTTACGTCTGCCCATTTTGCAAGGTCGTCTTGGTCGTAGAATTTATCTACAGACGATTTGTACGTACCATCATCGTTGCAACGGCAATATACCATGCCTAAAGCACCTACTTGCGGACGTTTTACCCAATCGATAAGTTTATCAATTTCTTTTCTGGTGTATGTATTTCCGCCAGGAACAGCGATACCTACGACTAGTTCAGCATTATTAAAGACATTAAAATCTTTATGTTGTGCAACTGCATTGAGCTCTCCAAACTCCATCCCAAAGCGAATGTCTGGTTTGTCGTTTCCGTAGAGGCGCATAGCATCATCGAATGTCATACGTGGAAATGTATCAACTTCAACACCATTGATTTCTTTCAATAAATGACGTGTAAGACCTTCAAAAGTATTCAAGATGTCTTCTTGTTCTACAAATGCCATTTCGCAGTCTATTTGTGTGAATTCTGGCTGTCTATCTGCGCGCAAGTCTTCATCTCTAAAGCATTTCACAATCTGGAAGTATTTATCCATGCCACCAACCATTAATAACTGTTTAAAGGTTTGCGGCGATTGGGGTAATGCATAAAATTCACCTTCATTCATTCGTGAAGGCACAACAAAATCGCGAGCGCCTTCAGGCGTAGACTTAATTAAATAAGGTGTTTCTACTTCAACAAAAGATTGCTTTGATAGATAGTTGCGAACTTCTTGGGTAACTTTATGTCTAAAGATGAGGTTATTCTTCACAGGATTGCGACGAATATCTAAGTAACGATATTGCATACGCAATTCTTCTCCACCATCGGTTTCATCTTCAATTGTAAATGGAGGTAATAAAGCGTCATTAAGGATATTGAGTTCAGATACTAATAATTCAATATCACCTGTAGGTATATTAGGGTTTTTTGAAGCACGTTCAATAACAGTCCCTTTTGCTTGGATTACGAATTCTCTACCCAATTTTTGGGCTTGTTCCATCAATGCTTTTGAAGAACGTTCTTCATCAAATATCAACTGGGTAATACCATATCGATCACGAATATCCACCCAAACCATGAATCCTTTATCACGTGTTTTTTGAACCCAACCAGATAGTGTTACTTCTTTATTGATATCAGTAGCTCTCAATTCGCCACAAGTATGACTCCTATACATTTCGTGTTATTTATAATTTTAAATCATGGTGCCATTTCGAGCGCAGTCGAGAAATCTTTTACAAGACTCTTCTGTTTAACTTCGACTCCGCTCAGTCACCAAGTCGGAATGACATTGCAATTCATTTAAAAAATGCCCTGTCAATAATGCCTGCAAATTTAATGAAGTTGAAAGGATTTTGGGAGGTAAAACGACTAGGAATTCATAACTTTGTCGGAAACTTCTACGGAATGAATCAAATTATACAAAACATATTGGTTGTGCTAACAGTTTCTGCTGCTGTTTGGTTTTTGGTTCAAAAATTTCTTTGGAAACCTAAAAAAGCCAAAACCACCAAAGCTTGTGGCAATGATGGTTGTGGTTGTTCTTAAATGAAAATCTAGTTTTTCACCAGTCTTACGGTCTCTATATTATTATCCAGCTTTACTTTGGCTAAGTATTGTCCAGCATGATAATTAGTAAGGTCTATTTGAAAGTTTTGCCTTCCATTACCATAAATGGTTTGAAGCTCTTGCCCTAAAAGATTGTATAGTGTTACTTCAGTTATTGGTTTTTCTGATTCTAAATTAAATACATCATTTGAAGGATTAGGGTGAATTGTAGTTGATGACAAAGTAGTTTCATTAGTACTTAAAGAATCATCTACAATAAACACATTCCAAAATCTATTAGTAGGGAAGATAAGGTCACTAGAAGTAAGTGTTTCTAATTCCCAGTGAATTTGCCAAAAGCCAGTAATAGAATTATACTTTACAGAATGGGAATCAAGGAAGAAGTCCGTAGAAGGCTCTCGTCTATGGGAAACAAAAATTTTGGCATTTGGGTTATTGTCCAGTAATGGATGTGTCAATATCGTCCAAAGTGAAAAAACCGTCACGGAAGTGATTACTCTATCTATATTACTGAAATCACTATAATGCTCATAATAGATCATTCCCGGTGGATTGCAAATAAGGTTGAAGTTAGCATTGACAGGAAGGGTCGCAGAGGTCAATGTCCATAGGATCCAGCTCCCTGGGGACAAATAATTATAGTATAAATCGATGTCGAGATCATTAATGACATTGTCCAAATCCCTAACTGATGAGTAGATACATCTAGAATTACTATCATCATTAATTTCGGGATAGTCAATAGTACAGCTATTTGGAAATGCTGGATCTATGGAAGCAGCATCGCATTTTACCTCGAAAGCATAATCTTTTCCATCCCCCACCCTTATGATGTTGTAACATGCATTAACAACAAGTTGCGAATTATCTTCATCGAATATTACCCAGCGCTGTAAAGCACTATCGTACCCCAGAGAGATACTGCCAGGGTTATTGATTTCAATGCCATTATCTTCTAATCGTATTTTTTGTAATACTACTTTACTATCGGGATCACCATTTAAAACAGGGTGATCAATAACAGATACAGTACCAGATTGAAGTAAATTACTTGCAGAGACACAATGATCAACATCAATTAGTTGAGAATGGCAAAGACATTGCGCTAATATAAACGTAATTATAAGTGTAATTTTTGTTTTCATAACTCAGAAATTTAAAGGATTTGCCTATTAAAAGTATGGTTTTAAAGCCTTTGAAAATGAAAGAGTTACTGGCTACAGGGTATGGAGTTGTAAGTGTAGAGATTTTAATGGTAAGTGTTAAAACTTTAAAAGCTGTTGCAGTAGTTTTTTCTTTCTAGTTGCAACAGGGATGGTAGTATTATTGTCCAGAATGACAGCGTCTGCTGATTTGTGAAGTGCTTTTATTTTTTGAAGATTAATGAGGTAAGAATGATGGCATCGAAAGAATTGTTCTTTTACAAGCTCCGCTTCAAACGTTTTTAGAGATTTGGAGACTAAAATCTTCTTATCATTATCACAATAAAAATGTGTGTAGTTATTGTCTGCCTGAGCGTAGTAAATATCTTGTAGGTCAACAACATGAATTAAATCATGATTTTTAAGGACAATACGCTGCGATTGGTTTTGAGGTTTTAGGTTATAAAATAGAACTTCGAGTTGTTTATGATAGCTTTCTTGATCAATTATGGTAATGGTCTTTGCAACTTCGTCGGTTAGATCTTTCTCTGTGTAAGGTTTCAAAAGATAACTAATGGCACTGTACTTAAATGCATCAATAGCATACTCACTGTATGAAGTCGTAAATATGATTTTGGATTTTTTAAGGGGTATTTTCTTCAGCAATTCAAATACATTTCCATCTCCTAGATGAATATCTGCTAAAATAATATCATACACGTTCTTAGTAAGCATATGCTCTGCCTCAATAAGATTGTAGGATTGGTCAATAGTACCAATGCCTTCAAAATGACTTTGTAACGTATCCTTATTAAAGTCGCTTTGCGTTTTATCGTCTTCTATAATCAAGCAAGATACAGCCATTAGCTTATACGGTTTGAATAGGACAGGTAATGGTTACATGTGTCCCATTAGAGTTTTCAGTTTTAGTTTCAATATTAAAGTTATACAGTGATTTGTAATTTTTTAGTCGTTGTTTGGTAATTGTTGTCCCAAGTGACTTATGAAGTGCTTTACCATTTACAGTTTTACTGTCAACAATTCCTTTTCCATTATCTGAAATAGTTACGACTATGGCATCATTATTTTGGGCATAATTGATCTTAATCTCGCCATTTTCAATTTGCTTTACACCATGAATTATGGCGTTTTCAACATAAGGTTGTGTTAGCATTGGTGGAAACTTGAGGTAATTGAGATCTAAATTGTCATCGACCTCAATGTCATAATCAAAACTGTGGTTATATACGAGTTGCTGTAATTGTAGAAAATTGGAAATTAAACTAATATCATCTTGAAGCGTTACAAAATCTTCATTAGATCCTTCCAAAATCAAACGCATTAGCTTGCTATAGGCTGTTAAGTGTTCAGAACTTTTCTTAGCGTCTTTTGAATCCAAGTTTAACTTTATTTCGTTTAAAGCATTAAACATAAAGTGAGGATTCAATTGTGTTTGAAGAAGTTTGAAATTGAGTTGCGAATAATTGAGCTCTTGTTTAGAACGATAGTTTCTATAGATGAAAACACCGAGTAAAAGCAGTAGCGCACTTACGGCAATTATACTGAAAAGCGTTAGACGCTGGTTTGAAATTTTTTCAGCATTGGCTTTATTTTGAAAATTTAGTGTTTGAATTTCTTGCTTTTGCTGCTCATCATTGTACTTAGAAGTGATTTCAGCAATCGTGGCCTTTGTTTTTGAAATATTGATCGAATCTTTTAAAACATCATATAACTCCATATACTTCAGAGCTTCTTTAGTGTTTCCAGTATTTACATAAGCAGATTTTAACCCTTTATAAATAGATAATTTTAAGCTGTCTGTAGCTTTGGGTAAAGCGTCATTAAACTTATCAATCGCCTTACCGTAATCGTTATTGATCAAATGAATATTACCAATAAAATATTGTGTAACAGGAATGGTTGATGTGAACTTAGTTTCGTTTCTTATTACTAATTCTTTCTCGGCATACTCAAGAGCCTTGTTATAATCTTTAATTCTGAAATAGTCTTTTTTGATATCAGAATATGTGACGGCCAAAAGCCGTTTGTCACCTCTCTCTTGCGCGATTTTAGCAATATCTAATGATAGGTTAATAGTTCCTTGATAAGTAACAGGTCTTATCGGTTGATCTGTGATTCGCTCTTTGTGCATTTTAATAACCTCGGAATTTTCAGAATAAGCCATTGACTTATCGTAGAAATCACTAGACAATTCTTTATTGCCCATTTTAGAATAAACCAAGCCCAAAGACAAATACGTCAATGAAATATCTCTGTTATTTCCAGATTTTTCAAAACACTTTAGTGCCTTAATATAGTTTACCAAAGCACTATCTGGAATCCATTCTTGCTTGTAGGCATGCCCAATATCTTTATAAGTTCTACCTAGGGACTCATAACTTAATAACCTGTAATTATTAATGTTGGGTTGCAGTAAAGGAATAATATTGCCATACTCTCTTTTATAGAGAAGGTATTTTGATTGGTAAAGTAAGGATTTAGCTTTTAGTTCAACATCATCGTATGGTTCTATAAGGCTTTTGGCTTCATTTATATAGTAAAGCGCACTATCTAAATTGGTCTTATAGAAATCATCTGCTTTTTTTAAGGTCAGTTCAATAATAGATCGATCAATAGAATCAAGAATTTTTACCTCTTGATTTTGGGCAAGAATATGACATGTAACAAGACAAAATATAAATAGTAGAGCACGTTGCATAACCCAATTAATAGCCTTTTAAAGGTACTAAATAATATCTAAGGTAATTGGGCAGTTACTTCGAGATGCATCTTTTATTCATCATACTTCTTCAGCCATGCTAAAGTATGAGCTACTTTACTTATCAGTTGACTCGGTCGTCTTGCAATGCCATGCGATGCGCCAGGCAATTCAACCAATACCGTTTCTATTTTTCTCAGCTTTAAGGCATGATACAGTTGTTTTGCTTCACTTGGTGGTGTACGTAAATCATTTAACCCAACCATGACCATTGTAGGTGTTTCGATATTGCCTACTAAGGATATTGGTGAAAATTTCCAATAGGTTTCAAAGTTTTCCCAAGGTTGACCTGGATATCTTGAATTAGCATAACCGTAGTAATTGTCTGCAACCAGAGTTTTGCTTATCCAATTCATCACTGGCTTAGCCACCACAGCAGCCTTAAATCTGTTGTTTTTACCAATCATCCAAGCAGTCATGATTCCACCAGCGCTACCACCAGTTACAAATAAACGGTCATTATCTACAATGTCTTTGTTCACTAAAGCGTCCACGCCATCCATTACATCATTATAATCCTGTCCTGGATAATTGTTGTAAAGTAGGTTACCAAACTCTTCACCATAACTTGTACTTCCTCTAGGGTTCGGGTAAAATACCACATAGCCGGCTGCCGCATACAATTGTATCTCGGCTGTAAATCGATCACCATAATTTAAAATTGGACCACCATGATTTTCAACCAGTAAAGGATATGTTTTTGAGGCATCATAGTTTGGAGGTTTTACAATCCAACCTTGAATATCACGACCATCGTAAGAGGATTTATACCAGATTTCTTCTACCTTGCCCAAGGTTCTATGTCCTAAGATGTCTTCGTTAAGGTTGGTAATGCGAGAGGATTTGTTTTTTTGAGATACCACTGCTAACTCTGCTGGAAATTCTGGACGAGTTTCAGTATAAGCTATAGTACCATCATTTGATACCGAATAAGAACCAGAAGCATAAGGTCTACCAAGTGTGGTTCCGCCAACATCTGAAGCAATAGTTTTAACGGTTCCACCTAGGCTAATGTGTGCAATTTTGGTATTCCCTTTGTCATCGTATATGAAGTACAATCCTTTTCCTTGTTTATCCCAGGTAATGTTACTAACACTTCTATCTAAGTTACCCGATATTAATTTGCGTTGCGAACCATCGCTATTCATCACAAATAGCTTTCTGGTTTGGTAGGCCTGTACCTTATCCTTAAATCCTATAAAAGCAATTTTTCGTCCGTCGGGAGATACTTTTGGATTATAATCTGGACCATTTTGAGAAGTTAATTGCTGTATGACTTTTGTTTGAGTATCTACTTTATAGATTTCACTATTTCTAAAATCATACTCCCAATCTTCATTTCTATTGGATGAAAAATAAATGGATTTTCCATCTTGAGAGAATGATAATGCACCTCCATGATTAAAATTATCTGAAGTGATTTGTCTGGCTGTGCCACCTTCAGCAGAAATTAAAAAAATATGAGAGAATCCAGGAGTAATGTAACCACTACCATCAGCTTCGTGCTTTAGGCGATCCGTAATACGTGCTGGTTTTGCCCATTCGGCGCCTTTGGGTGCAGATGGCATTTTCGCAATGACAGGTGCTTTAGTTTCAACTTTCATTACAAATGCTAAGTGTTTACCATCAGGTGACCAAGTAAGCGAACCCGGAGATGCAGGCAACTGTGATAATTTTGCAATTTGACCAGAAGCTACCCAATACATGTATAATTCATTCCCTTCATTAGTAGCACTAGAAAATGCAATACGATCTCCAGAGGGTGACCATCTGGCCTGGGATTCTCCAACTTCTCTAGAGGTTAATTTCCTGTGATTAGTACCATCGGCATTGATAACCCAAAGTGATCCTTTGGAACCATCTTTCATGATATCAAATCCACGACGATTATAGACAATCTGCTCACCATTTGGTGAAATCTGAGGATCAGACACATATTCTAATTCAAAAACATCAAGAAACTGAAAAGGTTCTTTTTCCACTTGAGCAACACTCAATTGGATGAAAAGGATATTGATGACAACAACGCATATTTTACGCATAATAGTGGACTTTTAAATAAGCACAAAAGATACTGATTTAGAAAAGGATTATCAATACAATAATTTTAGCTATCTTTGAAAAATATTTAAGCTTACTTAAAAATTAATTAAAGTATACAAATGTCGGTAGCTGTAGAAAATTTTGTAAAAGCAATTTATAAAAATAAGCATCAGGATCATAAAGACACTAAGCCTGGAACAATTGCAAAAAAACTGAGTATATCTAATGCAGCAGCAACGGATATGTCAAAAAAGTTAGCTGAAAGAGGTTTGCTAAAGTACGAGAAGTATCAGGAACTTCAATTGACCGATAAAGGAACAAAGATGGCACTTTCAGTGATACGAAAACACCGTCTTTGGGAATCGTTTTTATTTAAGTTGTTTGATATGAGCTTACATGATATTCACCGTGAAGCAGAATTATTAGAACACGAAACTTCAGATTTTCTTGCTGATAAAATCAGTGAGTATTTAGGGTATCCTAAATTCGATCCGCATGGTGATCCCATCCCAAACGCCGATGGTGAAATTACTACAAAAGATACTTCTATAGCTTTATCTGGAGCTGAAGAAGGTAGGCGATATACCATTTCCCGATTGATGAGTGATGATAAAGAGTTCTTTGACTTTTGCGCTATGAACGGATTAAGATTTGGAAACACATTAGAAGTGGTGAAGCAATTCAGCAATAACAAAATGACTCAAATCAGCATCAGCAATAATACCATTTTACTTAACCAAGATTTCACTACAATTATTTATGTTACTGAAGCAGTATAATATAGCATTACTACTTTTCTTATCACCTTTCTTGATTTTTGCACAACAAATATCAGGGAAAGTGACCTCAAATAATAGCCCAGTTCCCTATGCTTCAATCTATATTAAAAACAGTAGCACAGGAACCATAGCTGATGAAAATGGGAATTATGAACTTTCAGTTGGTTCAGGAAACCTGATATTGATTGTAAAGTCACAAGGTTATCGTACTCTGGAAGAGGAATTTAGATTAAATGTAAATGAAAGCAAAACACTAAACTTTGAGTTAATTGAAGATGCGCTTGGTTTAGATCAGGTTGTTGTAAGTGCCACCAGAAACCAAATTGGCAAAAAAGAAGCCCCAGTTATCGTGAAAGTCTTAACACCAAAAGTTTTTAAGGCAACACAGTCTTTTACACTTGCTGACGGGTTGAATTTTCAACCAGGTGTTCGTATGGAAACCAATTGCCAAAATTGTGGCTTTACTCAAGTTCGAATGAATGGACTCGAAGGGCAGTATACTCAGATATTGGTAAACAGTCGCCCTGTGTTTAGCGCATTAAATGGGGTCTACGGATTAGAACAAATTCCTGTAAGCATTATTGACCGTGTTGAAGTTGTAAGAAGTGGAGGCTCGGCATTGTTTGGGTCGAACGCTATTGCAGGAACCATAAATGTCATTACCAAGGAGCCGACAGATGATAATTGGGAAGTGTCTTCTACATTGGCATTGATTGATGGGAAAACAGCAGATCGTAACGTAAATCTTAATGCCTCAATTGTGAGTGACGACTTAAGCAGTGGAGTAACGTTTTATGGAATTTACCGAAATCGAGATGGTTTTGATGCCAATGGTGATGGATTTACTGAAATAACTGTTTTAGAAAATAATTCGCTTGGCGCAAAAGCGTTTTTGAGACCTAATGACAACAGCCGTATTGGTTTTGATTTTACAGCCATTAGAGAGTACAGGCGAGGTGGAGATCAATTAGAACTTGCGCCTCAGTTCACGAATATTACTGAAGAATTAGATCATAACACAATATTTTCTGGTTTGGATTATGAGTTGTTTAATGATGAGCGCACCAACACGTTTTCAATCTATACCTCTATACAACATACTGATAGAGATAGCTATTATGGTGGTCTAGGAGGAGGTACTGCTCCTGAGGATTTTGAACTCGCCAATAATGCTTTTGGAGCAACAACAGATTTAGCATTCGTTAGTGGAGCAAAGTTTAGCCATAAATTCAAAAATAATGATGTGATCACTACAGGATTAGAATATCAGCTAAATGATACAGATGATGAAATTTTAGGCTATAACAGAGTCGTTGACCAAAAGGTTAATAGTTTTGGTTTTTATGGTCAATATGAGTGGAAACCTTCTAAAAAATTCATAGCTCTTTTGGGCGCAAGACTTGATCATGTAAATGTGGATGGGTTTTATAATATTCAGGATATTTCAAGAACCTCTAATGTGTCTCAAACCGTTTTAAGTCCTAGACTTACGTTGCTTTATAATGTAACAGATAAGCTGCAACTACGAGGAGGTTATGCAAGAGGTTTTAGAGCACCACAAGCCTTTAATGAAGATTTACATATTTCCTCGGTTGGTGGAGAACAACGTTTTGTGATTTTGGGCAATAATCTAGAAAACGAATTCTCAAATGCATTTACGGCGTCTTTGGATTTCACCAAGGACTTTGGAAAAACCCAAACTAACCTTTTGGTTGAAGGCTTTTACACGTCACTCGAAAATCCTTTCACGATTGTTAGTACTGGAACATCATTACCTAATGGTTCTATTTTGGAAGAAACCAGAAATGGTTCTAGCGCTTATGTTGCAGGTGCTAATGTTGAACTTAGTATTGTTCCTAGTCCTGCGCTAGCATTTCAAGCAGGTATAACGATTCAAGAGGCAGTATATGACGAAGCACAAATTCTGTTTGAAACTGATGGTTCCGTCCCAAATGAAACCGATGTAATCATCGATGAATTTGTTCGAACGCCAAATGTTTATGGTTTTTTAACGTCTTATTGGAATATTAATAAGGCATTTAAACTAGATATCACAGGAAACTACACAGGACCAATGGTGGTTCCGTTTGTGGTGAGAGAATCTGGTTTTATGGATTTGGTAGATACTAATGCCTTTTTTGACATGACCACTAAATTGACATATCATTTTGATTTAAAGAAAGAATTTCATGTCGAATTGAGCGGAGGTGTACAAAACTTGTTTGGTAGCTATCAAGACGATTTCGATTCTGGTCCAACTCGAGATTCAGACTTTATCTATGGTCCTAACCGACCACGAACATTTTTTATAGGGCTTAAATTTGGAAATTTTTAGAATGATGAAAAAAGTATTTGTAATAGCTTTAGTATTAGCAGTATTCAGTTGTAAGAATACTAAAGAAGATAATGGTAAACTCAATGTAGTGACTACTACGACTATGATTACCGATTTGGTAAAGAATATTGGAGGCGATTTGATTAATGTAGAAGGACTAATGGGAAGCGGCGTCGATCCACATTTATACAAAGCAAGCGAAGGTGACGTAACCAAACTGGTGAATGCAGATATCATTTTCTATAATGGACTACACCTAGAAGGTAAGTTGGTTGAGGTGTTCGAAAAGATGGAGCAACAAGGTAAAACACCAATTGCATTGACAGAAGAATTAGATAAAAGCACTTTAATAGGATCAGATTATTTTGCGTCAAATTTTGATCCTCATGTGTGGTTCAATATTGGATACTTCAAGCAGTTTGCAAAGAAAGTTACTCAGGTACTTTCGGAGCAAGATCCAAAAAACGCCGAAGCCTATACAAAGAATGAAGCTGACTATTTAGTAAAACTATCGAAGCTAGAGGGTGATATCAATAGTATTATTGAAACCTTACCAGCCGAGCAGCGCATTCTTGTTACAGCACACGATGCTTTTAATTACTTCGGAAGAACTTACGGATTTGAAGTAGTTGGGCTTCAAGGGTTATCAACAGCAACCGAAGCGGGAGTTCAAGATGTCCAGAAGTTGGCGGCATTTATTATTGAAAAGAATGTTAAGGCTATTTTTGTAGAAAGCTCAGTGCCTAAGCGAACCATTGAAGCATTACAAGCAGCTGTAAAATCAAAAAATCATGAAGTTGTCATTGGAGGCACTTTATATTCGGATGCGCTTGGAAGTGCAGGAACTGTTGAAGGGACTTACATAGGTATGTTTGAGTATAATGTGAATACTATAGTTAATGCATTAAAATGAATTGAATGTCATTCAGAGCGTAGCGAAGAATCTAGAGAGTAGTTTAAGCGTAATAAGATTCTTCAGTCGTTCCTCCTTCTGAATGACAATAGAATTAAATTATGAAGAATATAGCTGTAAAAGTAGATGACCTTACTGTAGCATATAACTACAAGCCTGTACTTTGGGATATAGATCTTGAGATCCCAGAAGGTGTACTTATGGCTATAGTTGGACCTAATGGTGCAGGAAAATCTACGCTTATTAAAGCGGTATTAGGAATATTAAAACCCATTGCAGGAAGCATAAGTATCTATGGGAAACCCTACGATGAACAACGCAAACAGGTTGCCTATGTACCACAAAAAGGAAGTGTAGATTGGGATTTTCCAACCACGACATTAGATGTGGTGATGATGGGAACTTACGGAAGCTTAGGATGGATAAAGCGCCCACATCAAAAAGAAAAAAAGGCAGCCTTAGAAGCCTTAGAAAAAGTTGGGATGCTACCGTTCAAAAACAGGCAAATCAGCCAATTATCTGGAGGGCAACAGCAACGTATTTTTTTAGCTAGAGCCTTAGTGCAAAACGCTTCAATCTATTTTATGGACGAACCGTTTCAGGGGGTTGATGCCACCACTGAGATAGCAATCATCAACATATTGAAAGAATTACGAAAAGCTGGAAAAACAGTGATTGTCGTGCATCACGATTTACAAACAGTTCCCGAGTATTTCGACTGGGTAACTTTTTTGAATGTGAAGAAAATTGCTACTGGTCCAGTAAAGGATATATTTAATGATGATAACCTTACTAAGACCTATGGTATTAATTATAAGGTAAGTATTCAGGAATGATATTTATGTCATACTGAACTTGATTCAGGATCTCATGATAAGAATTGAGATTCTGCAAAAACTGAAACTTAAATAGATTCCGCATCAAGTGCGGAATGACAAAAGCAAAGAAGAATAGATATACTAGAATACATAGAACTTGTCTTTACAGACTATACCTTACGAACTATAACGTTGGGTACAGCAATCCTTGGTGCAGTTACTGGTATGTTAGGGAGTTTTGCCGTACTCAGAAAGCAAAGTTTACTTGGTGATGCTATTTCACATGCCGCGTTACCAGGAATCGCTATTGCATTTTTGATTACAGGAGCAAAGGATAGTAATATTTTATTATTGGGTGCTTTGGTGAGTGGACTTATAGGCACGTTTTGGATACGAGGCATTATTACCAAAACGCACTTGAAATCAGACACAGCTTTAGGATTAATATTGTCTTTGTTTTTTGGCTTTGGGATGTTACTATTGACCTTTATCCAGAAGCAACCCAATGCCAATCAGGCAGGATTGGATAAGTATCTATTCGGACAGGCTGCAACCTTAGTAGAAAGTGATGTGTGGTTGATGGCAATTGTCACTGGAATTTGTCTCTTAATCTTATTGCTATTCTGGAAAGAATTCAAGATACTTTTGTTTGATGCAGATTATACCAAGACCTTAGGATTTAATACAAAGGCAATAGATATTTTAATCACAAGTTTTATTGTTTTAGCAATCGTACTCGGGTTACAAACCGTTGGTGTGGTGCTTATGAGTGCAATGTTGTTAGCACCAGCTGCGGCGGCAAGACAATGGACCAATAGCTTAGCCAAGATGGTGTTTTTGGCAGCATTATTTGGAGCATTTTCAGGAGTGTTTGGGACGGCAATTAGTGCTAGTCAAAATAACTTATCCACAGGACCAGTAATAGTTATAGTTGCAGCAGTTTTTGTAATAGTATCGTTTGTGTTTTCTCCTAGTAGAGGATTATTGTTCAAACAAATAAGATTCATCAAAAATCGTCGTGACTTACAGTTGCACAAGACCTTGGCGTTTATGCATGACATTGCCAAAACGCATGAAGACATTTCCCATCCTCACGCTATTAGGTTATTGAATAACTTTCAAGGATTTACAAAAGGAACTTTGCAGAAGCTTGTAAAGAAAGATTACATAACCCTTGAAGGCAATAATTGGAGTCTTACCAAAGATGGTTTTGAAACAGCAGCAAATTTGTATAATCAACAAGCAAACAATGAATAGTGCACAAATAGAAATACAATTGATTGCAAGTTTGGTAGCTCTTGCTTGTGCTATTCCAGGAACATTTTTAGTACTTAGGAAAATGGCCATGATTAGCGATGCCATTAGCCATTCTATTCTGCCAGGAATTGTTATTGGTTTCTTCATTACGCACGATCTCAATTCGCCATTATTAATATTACTAGCTGCCATCACAGGAATTATCACAGTAGTTTTAGTAGAGTATATTCAAAAGACAGGATTAGTAAAAGAGGACACAGCTATTGGATTGGTATTTCCGGCATTGTTTAGTATAGGAGTTATTATGATCGCCAAAAATGCAAATGATGTACACCTCGATGTTGATGCAGTATTGCTTGGGGAATTAGCATTTGCTCCTTTTGATAGGTTTTTGATTTCGGGAGTTGATCTTGGACCAAAATCCTTGTGGATTATTGGTAGTATATTATTAGTAACTATTGGATTGCTATTTGCTTTTTTCAAAGAGTTGAAGGTAAGTACCTTTGATGCAGGTCTTGCAGCATCGTTAGGATTCTCACCAGTAATTATGCATTATGGATTGATGTCAGTAGCTTCAGTGACAACGGTTGGTGCCTTTGACGCAGTCGGGGCAATTCTAGTAGTTGCGTTGATGATTGCACCAGCGGCGGCGGCATACCTCATTACTAAAGACCTCAAGAAGATGTTATTACTAGCTTGTGTTTTTGGTGTGTTTAGTGCTATTCTAGGGTATTGGGTAGCGCATTGGTTAGATGCATCTATAGCTGGATCGATTACAACAGTTTTAGGACTATTATTCTTAATGGTCTATTTGTTTGCACCTTCAAAAGGAATTATCGCTGTTTTGTATCGTGAAAAACAACAACGTACAGAAGTTTCCTTATTAACATTCTTACTCCATCTTAGAAATCATAATGAGGAAAGTGAACGCCATGTCAATCACTTAAATGAGCATATCAATTGGCAAAAAGTGCGCTCTAAAACAGTTCTGGACTTGGCCATCAGGAACAATATGATTGAGATTGATAATAATATTGTTTCACTTACCGAAAAGGGTAAAAGTTTTACTGACCAAGCCATTGACTATATCATTACCAATGACGATTCCAAGATCGAACACATAAAAGATGATTTCTTCTTGTTTAGAGGGTGATTACCTAGCACAATTAACGCACAATAAACTTTCGGGTCTAATCAAGATTCGACCAACAGGAATCGGTTGTTTGCATTTCAAACAAATGCCAAAATCTTCAGTCCCAAATTTGTCTAAAACACGATTTAGGTTAACGAGCTTTAGCTTAGCTTGTCGCAAAGAAGCCTCGTTTACACTTTTGTTGTTGATGGCATCCATTCTACTTACACGACCAATAGCATCACTAGGAGAAATAGGCTTGGTTAGGTTTTCGTAGTCCTCAATCTGCTTTTCAGTTTTAGCAATTTCTTCGAGGATTTTCGTTTTGATATCTTCAGAATCCATAATTACTCTCCATAGATTCCGATTACCAACTCACCTTTATCATTCATTGTGGCTCTATACATCCCAGCAGTATTAAATTCAGCAACCATAGTTCCATTTTTATCAACTGCAACAATACCACCATCACCACCAAGATTACCAACTTTGCTAATAACAGTTTTTGCAGCCTCTTCTAAAGACAATCCTTTGTATTCCATGAGTGCAGAAATATCGTGAGCGACCATAGCTCTAATAAAATACTCACCCCAACCTGTGCTCGATACAGCACAAGTAGCATTGTTAGCATAAGTGCCAGCGCCAATAATTGGTGAGTCTCCAACACGTCCCCAACGTTTATTAGTCATGCCACCAGTCGAAGTTCCTGCAGCTAAGTTTCCGTTTTTGTCCAATGCAGCACACCCAACAGTACCAAATTTTGAATCTTTAATGTTTGGGTCATAGAAAGCCGATTCTGTATCAATATCTTTTTCTTCTGCCTTCATTTTAGCCTTAACACGCTGCAAAGACTCAAATCTTCGCGTGGTGTAAAAATATTCAGGCTCTACTGTTTCCAAACCTTGTTCGTTAGCAAAGGTTTCTGCTCCAACACCAGCCATCATAACGTGAGGAGAATTGTCCATAATTGCTCTGGCAAGGTCAATAGGATTCTTTACGGTTTTAGTTCCTGCTGAGGCTCCAGCGTTCAATGTTTTTCCATCCATGATAGATGCGTCTAACTCATTGGTTTCCGCATTGGTGAATACCGCACCTTTACCAGCATTAAACAACGGCGAATCTTCCATAATATTTATAGTTTTGGTTACAGCATCCAAACTTGTCCCTCCATTTTTTAATATCTCGTAACCAGTTCTTATGGCTTCTTCTAATTTGGCTTTGTAAGCAGCTTCCTTTTCTGGAGTCATATTCTTCTTCAAGATGGTGCCTGCACCACCATGAATTATGATTGCAAATTCTGGCTTTATGATTGTGTCAGATTCAGTAGATTGTTCTGTTTTAGTTTCAGAATTAGAAGTCTTATTGGAGCATCCAAAACAGAATAGAATCACAATAAAAAGAAAGCTTATTTTTTTCATAATAGCATTAATTAAAAAGATGGTTTCTAAAGGTAATATTTTATAATGTTTTTTAAGAAATGAACTATACTAATTTTAGTATCTTCGCGACACATTTTAATAACAACCTAAAACGATATATATGGAAGCAGTTGCAACTGATTTCGGAATACAAGAAGCTTTAGAGCAACTAGGCGTAAAAGCTATAAATGAAGGAACTTCTACAGGTTCTAATTGGTTTTCTAATGGTGAATTAATTGAAAGCTATTCTCCAGTAGATGGACAATTGATAGGAAAAGTAAAGTCATCGACTCGTGAAGATTATGATAAAGCTATGGATGCTGCAACTTCAGCATTCAAAACATGGCGTGTGATGCCAGCACCACAGCGTGGCGAAATTGTAAGACAATTTGGAGAAAAGTTACGTGAGCTAAAAGAGCCTCTAGGTAAGTTGGTATCCTATGAAATGGGTAAGAGTTATCAAGAAGGCCTTGGGGAAGTACAGGAAATGATTGATATCTGTGATTTTGCTGTTGGATTGTCGCGTCAGCTACACGGTCTTACGATGCATTCTGAAAGACCAGGACATAGAATGTATGAGCAATATCATCCACTTGGTGTTGTTGGAATCATTTCAGCATTCAACTTCCCAGTTGCAGTTTGGTCTTGGAATACAGCTCTAGCTTGGATTTGTGGTGATGTGTGTATATGGAAGCCATCAGAAAAAGCACCTTTGTGTGGTGTGGCTTGCCAGAATATTGCTGCTGAGGTTTTTAAAGCAAATGGATTGCCAGAAGGAATTTCTTGTCTTATCAATGGGGATTATAGAGTAGGTGAAATGATGACTACTGACAAGCGTATTCCATTAGTGTCTGCAACAGGATCTACGAGAATGGGTAAGATTGTTGCTAAAACCGTTGGTGAGCGATTAGGAAAATCGTTATTAGAACTAGGTGGAAACAATGCTATTATAGTAACACCAGATGCTGATATAAAAATGACTGTAATTGGTGCAGTATTTGGAGCAGTTGGTACTGCAGGACAACGTTGTACGTCTACACGTCGTTTAATTATCCACGAAAGCATTTATGATAAAGTTAAAGATGCAGTAGTTGATGCTTATGGTCAATTACGAATCGGAAACCCATTGGATGAAAACAATCATGTTGGGCCATTAATTGATAAAGATGCAGTGAAAATGTATCAGGCAGCTTTAGATAAAGTTGTTGAAGAAGGTGGAAACATTGTTGTTGAAGGTGGTGTTTTAGAAGGTGAAGGTTATGAAAGTGGGTGCTATGTGAAGCCTGCTATTGCTGAAGCAGATAACGCTTTCGAAATTGTTCAGCATGAAACTTTTGCACCAGTACTTTACCTATTGAAGTATTCTGGAGATGTTGAAAATGCTATCGATGTACAGAATGGTGTTGCGCAAGGATTATCTTCTGCAATTATGACTAATAATTTGCGTGAAGCAGAACGTTTCTTATCTCATGCTGGTTCTGATTGTGGAATTGCCAATGTTAATATTGGAACTTCAGGTGCTGAGATTGGTGGTGCTTTTGGAGGTGAAAAAGAAACAGGTGGAGGACGTGAGTCTGGATCTGATGCTTGGAAAGTATACATGAGACGTCAAACCAACACAATTAACTATACAACTGATTTGCCTTTAGCACAAGGAATTAAGTTCGATTTATAGAACATTGTAACAATATATTAATTCTAAAAACCGTTTGATATTCAAACGGTTTTTTTATGGAACGAAGGCAACTCATTCTACTAGTTATCATCAGTTTTTTACTGTGTAATGTTGTTGCATACCTTGATGAAGGTATACGAACCTTTGAATATCTCACTATGCCTGGAGACTGGATAGCCCTCATAATCTACACCATAGTTTTTATGATATTACCATTAATACTGTTTTTAAGCTTTAGGAAGTCAAAACTTAAGTTTCGTATTGCGCTTGTTGGTTTTGCTCCAGTAATATTGTTAATTCTAGGTCAGATACAATAATATTAGACTTTTGGAATGACTTTTGAAGCTTTTGATTAAACCTTAATCACCTATCTTGGTCTTAAAGTTATGCAGACGAGTCATATTCAACATTTATATTGGCGTGCAGGATTTGGAATCCTACCAAATCAATTATTCAATTTAAAAAACCTTACTAGACAAGAAGTTGTTGATCAATTATTTACTGAATCGGAATCGGTGAAGAAGATATCTGTTGATTTGTCTGAGTTGAAGGGTATTAAGAATCCTTTAGAGCTTAGGAAAAATAAGGAGCTTAGATTGAAGATTGTTGAGTTCAATAAAAAAAAAGGTGTAGAACTCAATAAAGTTTGGGTTACTGAGATAGCTAATAATAAAGCTCAATTAAGAGAGCGAATGACTTTATTTTGGGCTAACCATTTTGTTTGCCAAGAAAGCAATGCAATGCATATTCAGCAATTTATTAATGTTCTCAGGGTCAATGCTCTAGGTAATTTTGGAGAATTTGTAAAGGCAGTTTCAAAAAAAGCTGCTATGATAAAATACCTTAATGCAAAGCAAAATAGAAAAAGTAAACCTAACGAGAATTTTGCGAGAGAATTAATGGAGCTATTTACTCTTGGAGTAGGCAATTATACTGAAGAAGATATAAAACAAAGTGCTAGAGCATTTACTGGGTATAACCATAATTTTAGAGGAGACTTTGTTTTGAGAAGACTTCAACATGATTATGGGCAGAAAACATTCTTTGGGCAAACAGGAGATTTTGATGGTGACAACATTATAGACATCATTTTAGAACAAAAGCAGTGTGCACGATTCATTTGTGAAAAAATATATCGCTATTTCGTTAATGAAAACATCGTTAAGCAGCATATTAATGAGATGGTAAGTGTATTCTATGGAGATTATGACATTAGTAAACTGATGCGATTCGTATTTCTACAAGATTGGTTTTATGATGAGAAAAATATTGGCACTAAAATAAAATCACCTATCGACTTTTTAGTTGGAGTCCATAGAACAATTCCTTTAAAGTTCAAAGGAGAAAGAGATTTGATGAAGCTTCAGCATCTACTTGGTCAAGTATTATTAAGACCACCAAATGTTGCTGGCTGGAAAGGAGGAAGCTCTTGGATAGACGTTAATACGATAATGGTACGATTGAGAATGGCTTCATTATTGGTTAACCATGCTCAAATTCCTCATAAAGAAAAAGGAGATTTTAATGATGCCTTTAGGAAATATTATTTCAAAAAAAACAAGAAGAAATTGCCTTTTAAAGTAGAAGCCAACTGGGATGCATTCTTTAGTAACTATGGGCATTATTCTAATGCAACGTTGCAACAAAATCTTTTGAACACAAAACTGAATAATGGTACTGAAGCATTTTTACGTTCTCTCAATAAGTCGTCATTAAGAGATTATTGCATACAGTTAATGTCTTTACCAGAATATCAAATGTGCTAATTATGGATAGGAGAAAGTTTATAAAGAATTCGGCATTAGCAAGTAGCGTAGTTTTAGTCCCTAGCTTTGTTAAGGCATTAGATAATACTAGTTTCAGAACCAGAGGATTTAAAAGACTTGTAATAGTTCAACTCACTGGAGGGAACGATGGTTTGAACTCTATAATTCCTTACACAAATGATTTTTACTATAAAGCCCGACCTAGTCTAGCTATAGACAGTGATATTATCAGAATGAATGATACGCTAGGATTACATCAAAGCCTACAACCTTTGGAACGATTATGGGATGATGGTCATCTTTGTATTATTAACAATGTTGGGTATCCAAACCCTAACCGTTCACATTTTAGATCTATGGACATATGGCAATCAGCAAGTGATTCGGATGTGTACTTGCAAAACGGTTGGATTGGAAGGTACTTAGACAAATATGGTAAAAAGCCATACAATGCTATAGAAGTTAACGAAGCACTTTCTTTAGCAATGAAAGGAAGTTATAAGAATGGAATAGCAACCAAGGATTATAGGGTATTGTATAATACATCCAGGGATCCATTTTTGAATAAAATTGTTGAACATTATAACGATACACATTTAAGCGAGCATAACCTAGGGTATTTGTATAAGACATTCATAGAAGCAAAATCTTCCGCAAAATATATTTATGAGGAAACCAAGGTTAAGTTAGGTACAGCCGAATATCCAAGCCATAACTTTGGGAAGCAATTAAAAACTACAGCCCAGTTTATCAATTCTGGACTAGACACTTCGATTTACTATACATCCTTAGATGGATTCGATACACATGCGAGCCAAGCCAATCGACAGAAGAGGCTTTTAGATATATATGCTAAAGGTATTGAAGCATTTGTTGATGATTTAAAATCTCAAGACACATTTAGAGATACATTGATTTTGACATTCTCGGAATTTGGACGCCGAGTTGCTCAAAACGCAGCCAATGGAACAGATCATGGTACCGCAAATAATGTTTTCATAATAGGGGAAAACTTAAAAACCCAAGGGTTTTACAATGACTTAGTAAGCCTTGAAGATTTGGATGAAAATGGTGATCTTAAGTATGAAATTGACTTTAGAAGAATATACGCTACCATATTAAAAAAGTGGCTCGAAGCAGATGATGATTTAATACTCAATGGAGCCTTCCAAACCTTAGATTTTATTTAAAATTCTACGCAACCTTTTTTAGTTTATTGCATCTTAAAGATAAAATTGATTTGCCATGAAGAGAATTCTTTGCCTACTGTTAGTATTTACTATTGTTTTTAGTTGTAATAATGATGATGATAATAACGGCGACCAAGTGATATGTACTTTAGTATTTGTGTATGGGCTCGATGTAACGATAATAGACAGTTCCACAAATGCAGAAATCACTGAAGATATAACAGTGACAGCAATAGATGGAACATATCAAGAACCTTTAATGCGAGTTGATAATAGTGGTAGATTCTTTGGAGCAGGAGAACGTGCAGGTAATTATACGATTGAAGTTACAGGAGAAGGATATCAAACATTTACTTCAGAGGTTATCGAAGTTACGGCAGATCAGTGTCACGTAATTCCACAAGTGTTAGAATTTACAATTACTCCAAATTAGGGCGAAAAAAAAATCTTGCTTAGTAAGACCGTCGCCTCTCCTCACAAGATTTATTTTATTGATTAATAGCAAGACAAAAATCGTAATAAAGAGGATTGAATTCTAAAAAAAACTACAAATTGCAGAAATAATCTACTAACGGTATTTGCAAAAATTTCATCGATTTTTAAGGTATTTTATCGTTAAAATCACCGAGTTATATTAAAAGAAAAAATCTTGTATTAACTGAATAATATCAGCTCCTACAAGATTTATCTCATTGATTAATAGCGCTATAAACATCGTAAAAATAAAGCGATAATTTGCCTTAAAATTTATAGTTGGTAAAAAATAGTGTATAGTTGGCTAAGTTTGTAAAACCTAACTGTATTTTACTTTTCTCAAAATACGAATTGCTTCTTTATATGAAATATAAGCAGTCTTATATTTAGACTTTAAATAGGGTTTTGCTTCATGAAGTTTCTCTAAGGCATCATTAAAGTTATTCAGATAACAAATAAGATATGTAGCAGGTAGATTAAGAACATCTTGCTCTTCGTTTTTGGTTAATGTGATACCTTTTTTTAGTTTCTCCAGAAGTGCATTATTAGCATTGAGAATATGGTACAATGGTTTTTTATCGTATTGAGGAGGTTCGAACAATAATTTTGAATCGATACTGTAATTAGCATTATTGTCAAAACTAATTATCGTCTCTTCCAAAGGATAATATTTAAAAGAATTCTGCAATCCCAGACTTACATACTCTACAATTTTAAATGTGTCAGAGTCATAAGAAATAGTCACTTCATCTAAAGTCGAAAAGAACAAGCGCACTTGCTCATTGATAAGCTCAATATCTACTCTAGAGAAAAATGTTTCTCCCTTTATAGCTTTTTTTTGCCCAGACCAGCAAACCACAAAATATTCTTTAAACACTTTGTATTGCGGATTAAAATCGCGACGTTTCTCCATAAAATCAAACACACCATCTAAGGTGTATTCAATGTTGTTTTGGGCATGAGCTTCAATAGCAGAAACAATCTCTGAGTTGACATCTTCAATCTTTATGTCAAATACCTTGGGCATGCTCATACTTCCATCCCTAAAAAACACAGAACCTCCATAATATTTCCAGATGTTTTTTCTAAGAGATGTTAGCTTTTCTATAGGTCTAATGGTTACTAAACCAACGACTTTATGATCTGGTAAATGTGGAAAAGGAATATTCTCATACTGAACAATAGGAGGATTGTCTAAATATGCATTAATTAAATTCTGAATTTTACTATCATCAAAAAAGTCTACACCAATGATCTTGTTATCTTCATCCTGTACACCAATAACTATGTAAGAATTATTTTTAGGATTACTATTGGATAGTGCACAAATATGTTTTAAGAATTTTGCCTTGCCCTCTTTTTCGCTAATATCAATTTTACGCTTTTTGTCATAAAAACTATTCTCATCATTGTGAGCTAACAGATTTTTTATGAGTAGGCGTTTATTGATCATAGCATGTTAAGTTCTTTCTTCAGATTTTCTTGGGCTTGGTTTTCAAGTTTGTTTCTAAAATAATTAGTAAAGTATAAATGTTCTCGTTCCAAGAAATGACTCAAAACTTTCTTTCTTCCTTTTTTGTACATAAAGTTAGGATAGATGGCATACTCCTTTCTTATTTTTTTCGAATACTCTAAGTAAGTTTCCCAATCTGAACCCAAAATCGACAAATCAATATCCAAAAGGAAAGCATTATCATCATTTTCAGTTAAAATAACCTCATGCTTTTTTGTTGAAATAATCAAATTTTGAATGATTTTTACTCGATTTCCATCAAAATTGATCGAATTTAATCGATTTTTGGCTAATTCTGCACTTTTTTCTTCATTATCATTTTTTCTTGAAGAATAAACAACATCATGATACCAGATGGTTAATTTTAGAACATCTAAATCAAAAACATAAGCTTCAACATCATTGAGTAAGTTGAGCATGTGCGCTATATGGTTTAAGTTATGGTAATGTCGATTGTTACCATTATATGCACGTGCTAGTTCTTCATAATAGACGTAACAATCATTACTATTTGCATACTCGCTTACAAGTGACGTGAATTCATGTTTTAAATCTTCAACCATAATCACTAATAATTAAGGCACCTTGTGTCCTTGACTAGCAACCAATATTAAAAACCAATCCTCGAGCTCCAAGTCTATCTTTGTAGCCGCCACCGCATCAGTAATTCTTTGCGTATTTGTAGTTCCGATTACTGGATGAATTCCCGAAGGATGTTTCAAAATCCAAGCCAATAACAATTGGTCTTCAGTGGCATTATATTTATCCATAAGCTCACCAAGCTGTCGATGTATCCTTCTGGTTTGCTCAGTGTCTTCTCTAAACACATTACCAAGAGGAGACCAAGCCATTGGTGTAATGCCATTTGTAATCATGTAATCCAGAGTGCCATCATGCATGGCCGAAAATTGCGTTAAGGAAAATTCAATTTGGTTTACATCTACATCAGCTCTTAGTCCAACCATTTCCATTTGACTCGGTGTGAAGTTAGACACGCCAAAGCCTCTTATTTTACCCTCTTTTTTCAAAAGCGTAATCGCTTCTGCAATCTCTTCGGCAACCATCAATGGGCTAGGTCTATGTAAAAGCAAAAGATCTAAGTAATCAGTTTTTAGGTTTTGAAGCGATTGCTCAACAGACCAAATGATATAATCCTTACTATAATCGTAGTGTTTTACTTTGTTAGATCTGTTATCAGACAGATATTGGATGCCACACTTACTAATAATTTGAATATCACTTCTATTAATCCCACTATTGGCAAAAGCATCACCAAATTCAGCCTCAGTAGTATAGGCGCCATAAATATCGGCATGGTCAAAAGTAGTAATGCCTTGATCAAGGCAATGATTCATGATTGATATCATACTTTTTGAGTCCATTGCCTTACCCCATTTTCCCCAGGTCATGGTTCCAGCAATAATCTTTGAAAAATCTCCAGAATTCATAAGCTTTTCTTAAACTTTAAAAATAGAAAACTAAAAAGTCTTAAACCTGTTTTAAATACTGAATTTTTAACCAATTGTTAACAGCATCCCCGAAATAATTTTAACAATTTGCAAGCCTCGATTTCACTAATTATATTCGGGACTTTAAAAATTTTTAAAAATGGAAGAAACCAGTACAATTGATATTAAGTCGATTAACGAGAAAATTGAACAGGAAAGTGCTTTTGTCGATTTACTGACCTTGGAAATGAACAAGGTTATCGTTGGCCAAAAAG
The DNA here is from genome assembly GCF_040493455.1 of Winogradskyella sp. 3972H.M.0a.05. Lineage (NCBI taxonomy): Bacteria > Pseudomonadati > Bacteroidota > Flavobacteriia > Flavobacteriales > Flavobacteriaceae > Winogradskyella > Winogradskyella sp. 3972H.M.0a.05. Next base: position 691,268 of record NZ_JANFDA010000001.1, read on the forward strand.
AAATGGTCGAACGCTTATTAATAGGATTACTTGGTCAAGGTCACATTCTACTAGAAGGTGTGCCTGGGCTAGCAAAAACTTTGGCGATTAACACACTGTCTCAGGCAGTAGCCGGAAGTTTTAGTAGAATCCAGTTTACCCCAGATTTATTACCTGCCGATGTCGTAGGTACATTAATCTACAACATTAAAGAAAATGATTTCTCTATAAAGAAAGGGCCAATCTTTGCCAATTTCGTTTTAGCGGATGAGATCAACAGAGCACCAGCCAAAGTACAATCCGCTTTACTTGAAGCAATGCAAGAGAAGCAAGTAACAATTGGTGACGAAACTTTCATCTTGGACAAACCATTCCTGGTAATGGCAACTCAAAACCCAGTGGAGCAAGAAGGAACATATCCATTACCAGAAGCTCAGGTAGACCGTTTTATGCTCAAGACCGTTATTGATTATCCAAAAATCGATGAAGAGCAATTGATTATTAGAGCAAACTTAAAGGGAGGCTTCGAAAAAGTAAACCCTGTGGTTTCCATCGAGCAAATCCTAAAAGCTCAAAAAGCAGTGAGAGATGTGTATATGGACGAAAAGATAGAGAAATACATCCTTGATATCATTTTTGCAACACGATACCCAGAAAAATATAAACTTTCCGAAATACAACCTTTAATTTCTTTTGGTGCTTCCCCTCGTGGAAGTATCAATTTAGCTACTGCTGCTAAGTGCTATGCATTTATTAAGCGAAGAGGGTACGTCATACCCGAAGATGTTAGAGCAGTAGTACATGATGTACTTCGTCATAGAATTGGCATTACATACGAAGCAGAAGCTGAAAATGTTACCTCAGAAGACATCATTAATAAAATCGTTAACGAAATAGAAGTGCCATAGGATTGTCATTCCTGTGTGTCACCCTGAGCTCAGTCGAAGGGAAAGCAGGAATCTCATAATTATTTCAAGAGCTTAAATGCATTAGATTCCGCATCGAGTGCGGAATGACAAAAAGAACAATGGATACTAAGGAATTACTTAAGAAAGTACGAAAGATAGAGATTAAGACACGCCGTTTGTCTGATCACATTTTTGGAGGAGAATATCATTCTACCTTCAAAGGGCGAGGTATGACTTTTTCTGAAGTAAGACAGTATCAATATGGTGATGATGTAAGAAACATCGATTGGAATGTAACAGCACGCTATAACGAACCTTACGTAAAGGTATTCGAAGAAGAGCGAGAGCTTACGATGATGCTCATGGTAGATATTTCTGGTTCAGAATTATTTGGAACAGAGCAGCAATTCAAAAATGAAATCATTACAGAAGTTGCTGCAACCTTGGCATTTTCTGCAACACAGAATAATGATAAGATTGGTCTCATACTGTTTTCTGATGAGGTTGAGTTGTACATACCACCAAAGAAAGGACGATCACATGTTCTCAGGATTATTAGAGAGCTTTTAGAATTTCAGCCAAAGAGCAAACAAACCAATATTGCAGAGGCTTTGAAATTCTTGTCCAACGTCATGAAAAAGAAAGCCATAGTCTTTTTAATGAGCGATTTCATTGCAGATGATTATGAACATACTCTAAAAATAGCATCAGGACGTCACGACGTTACAGGAATTAGAATCTATGATAAGCACGAAGAAGCGATTCCAAATTTAGGAATGGTACAAATGCAAGATGAAGAAACAGGAGAGCTATTGTTGGTAAACACAGCTTCAAAAAGTGTGAGAAGGAATTACTCAACATTCTACAAAGACAAAGTAGACTATTATAAAAATAGTTTTTCAAAATCTGGAGCAGGAACAATAAACTGTAGAGTAGATGAGAGTTATGTGAAAAAGTTATTGGGATATTTTAAGCGAAGAGGATAGTTCTAAAAGTAGTAAGATATAAGTGAAAAGAGATAAGTCAAATAGTATTGAAAGTAGTTTTAGCAGAATATGCCTTCTGTCCGTTACTTTCTTGTTGCTATTCACAAATGCCTTAACAGCCCAAGTCACGTCATCTATAGATTCTACAAAGATTAAAATAGGTGAAGAAATTAAGTATGAAATTCAGGTTGAAGCAGATACAACACAAGTTGTAGTATTCCCAGAAGGACAAACTTTTTTGCCTTTAGAAGTTATAGAATCATACAAAATTGATACGACCAAAAAAGATGCACGCTATAAGCTCATCAAAAAATATGGGCTTACTCAGTTCGATTCTGGAGCTTACATTATTCCCAAACAAAAGATTCTGGTAGGCGAAAAATTGTTCTTTACTGATTCTTTGAGGGTTGAAGTCAATAATGTTGAAGTAGACACCTCTAAGCAAAAGCTTTATGACATAAAGCCAATTATAGAAGTAGACAAAAGAGGAGGTAATTGGTGGAAATACTTACTTCTCACACTGCTTATCATTGGGTTAGTAGCGTTCTTATTATACTGGTTCATTTGGAGACAAAAACCTCTTACTGAAGAAGAAAAAGAGGCATTATTGCCACCTTACGATAGAGCCAAACTCGCTATCCAAAAACTAGAAGACAGTAATTATTTAGAAAATTCGGAGATAAAACGTTTTTATTCTGAATTAACACTAATCATAAGGAAATTTTTAGACGAAAAAGTTTATGACCACGCTTTAGAAAGTACTACCGATCAATTGATTGATCGCTTAAACTTGCTAAAAGATGGAAATCAGTTTGATTTTTCAAACAATACCATAAAAAATATTGATACCATTCTAAAACGTGCAGATTTAGTAAAGTTCGCCAAGTCTACTCCAGATATAGAACTTGCAAAAATAGACTTATCTACAGTAGCCAAAGAAGTTGATGAGGTTAAAGCAGTTTTGCCTGAACCTACAGAAGAAGAAAAATTACTAGATCAGCAATACAGAGAAGCACAAGAGCGAAAAAAGAAACGCAAGAAGATCCTTATTACGACTCTCATTTCACTATTCTTACTCGTAGCGACATTTGTTGGATTTGGGATTAAGTATGGTTTTGAGTATGTAAAAGATACAGTCATAGGTCACGAAAGCAAAGAATTGCTTGAAGGTGATTGGGTAAAAAGTGAATATGGTTTCCCACCTATCGCTATAGAAACACCAAAAGTGCTTAAGCGTATGGAAGCACCACTTCCTCCAGAGATGAAGGATAAGGTGAAAATTGCCATGTTTGGATATGGTAGTTTAATTGATCAGTTCAATATTGTTGTTGCCACGACAAGAATAAATCAACCAGCATCCAAAGACGAACAGGAGCAACAACAAGAAATTGATTTGAGCTTAGCCATTGAAGGAAGTTTACAGACTTGGGAAAGCAACGGGGTAAAAAACATTATTACTAAAAATGATAAGTTTGTTACACCAAATGGAGCAGAAGGGTTAAGAACTCATGGTACAGCAGAATTTCCAACAGTTATCCCAGATGATTTTAACGAAGGAAGTTATACGATGCTTACCTTTTCTAATGAAAATGTAATTCAGCAGATTGTATTAGTTTGGAAGAAAGATGATGTTTATGCAGACAAAATGATAGAACGCATCATAGATTCCATTGAGCTTCAAAATAAACAACCAGAAAAAGAACAAAAAGAAGACGAATAATGCTAGAAGGGATTGAGTTTTTAAATAAGAAGTTATTCTGGGCAATGTTATTATTGCCTCTGGCCCTGATATGGTATCTATTCAAATACAAGCGTCAAACAGCAGAACTAAAAATGTCTAGCCTTAAAGGCTTTAAAGTAAGAAGTTCAATACTCCCAAAATTCAGGCATCTTCTATTTGTGTTCAGGTTATTAGCCCTTGGATTATTAATCACAGCTTTGGCAAGACCGAGAACTGTAGATGTGAGTTCTAAGACAAAGACAACTAAAGGTATTGATATTGTAATGGCAATCGACGTGTCAGCAAGTATGTTGGCCAAAGATCTTAAACCAAACAGGTTAGAAGCACTCAAAGATGTAGCCTCAGAATTTATTAAAGGAAGACCTAATGATAGAATTGGTTTGGTGGAATATGCAGGAGAAAGTTTTACAAAAACGCCAATTACGACAGATAAAGCCATTGTATTACGTTCCTTAAATGATGTGAAGTACAATACAATTATAGAAAGTGGTACAGCCATAGGAATGGGATTAGCCACATCTGTAAATCGATTGAAAGACAGTAAGGCCTTAAGTAAGGTTATTATTCTATTAACAGATGGTGTGAATAATTCTGGTGAGATTGACCCAAAGATTGCTTCGGATTTAGCAGTAGAATTTGGGATTAAAGTCTATACAATTGGATTAGGAACCAATGGTATGGCATTATCTCCAATTTCATTTAAACATAATGGTGATTTTCACTACGGAAGAGTTCAGGTAGAAATAGATGAAGAACTGTTAGAAGAAATCGCTGAAGTTACAGGAGGAAAATATTTTAGAGCGACTGATAACAAAAAGTTAGCTCAGATATATGATGAAATTAATAAGCTTGAAAAAACAGAAATAGAAGAATTTAAATTCTATAATTATCAAGAAAAATATAGACCGTTAGTATTACTGGCTGGCCTTTTATTGATGTTAGAATTGTTATTGCGTTTTACAATTTTCAGAAGCTTTATTTAAAGCATTTAGTAAATGTATCAATTAGAAGAAAAAATATGGTTCTGGACACTGTTGGCAATCCCAACGCTAGTTTTGTTGTTCCTCATTTTACAAATTTGGAAGCGAAACGCACAGCGCAAGTTTGCTAATTCTACCTTATTGAAAAGGTTAAGCCCAAACCAGTCGTTATTCAAGTCAGCACTAAAAATCGTAGTACTGAGTTTGGCTTTTGCATGCCTTACAATTGCTTTAGTAAACCCTAAAATTGGTACTAAGTTAGAGACTGTAAGGAGTCAAGGGGTAGATATTGTATTTGCCATAGACGTATCCAAAAGTATGTTGGCTGAAGATATTGCCCCAAACCGATTAGAAAAATCTAAGCAGTTGGTAACGCAAATCATCAATAATCTGGTAAGTGATAGAATTGGTATCATTGCTTATGCAGGTAAGGCGTTTCCGCAATTACCAATCACAACAGATTACGCTTCGGCTAAGATGTTTTTACAAAACATGAATACAGATATGCTGTCTTCTCAAGGAACAGCCATAAACGAAGCCATACAATTAGCGAGAACTTATTACAGCGATGACGAGCAAACCAGTAGAATTTTAATCATCATTTCTGATGGAGAAGACCATAGTAATGAAGCTGCTGAAGTTGCCGAAGCTGCCAGTGAAGAAGGCATCAGGATATTTACTATTGGTGTTGGAGACCCTAAAGGAGGACCAATTCCTATAAAGAGAAATGGTGTTGTATTGAATTACAAGAAAGACAATAATGGCGAAACGGTAATTACTAAGCTCAATGAAGAGACGCTTCAAACTATAGCAGATGAAGCAAATGGAGCCTATATTAATGGAAAACGCACCAAGGATGTTGTAGAATCCATTAAGGATATTCTAATACAAATGGATAAAAAAGAATTTGAAGCAAAACAATTTGCAGACTTCAAATCACAGTTCCAGTGGTTTTTAGGTTTAGGGATTTTATTACTGTTTTTAGACATTTTCCTTTTAGAGCGTAAAACAGCCTGGTTAAAGAAACTTAATCTATTCAATGAAAACTTTTAAGAAAACATTAAAACGATTTACAGAATAGGTTTAATATCTTGGTTAACACAAAACATGAACAAAATTAAATACATACTCTTTTTTCTTGGTCTACCACTAATAATGGCGGCTCAAGATTCCCAACTTTCAGTTTTCGATAATCTGGTGGACAAAACCTGGTATGCAGAAGGTAAATGGGGAGATGGAAGTGCTTTTAAGCAAGAAGTGACTTTTGAGTATGATTTAGGCAAAGCCATAGTTACAGCAAAATCTAAAGGGTTTGTTGATGCCGAACAAACAAAAATAGGAGACAGAAACTTAGGCATTAGAAAATTTGATAAATCGTCTAATACTATCAAGTTTTGGGAGTTCGATGTTTTTGGAGGTGTTACAGAAGGTACCGTTATGCAAGAGGGTAAGAATATTGTCTATCAATATAAATATGGCACTAGTATTGTAACAGATATGTGGGAATATGTAGATGATTCAACCTATAATTTCAAAGTAGGAAGTTATAAGGACGGAAAATGGGAACAAGTGTATTTGAGTACTAAATTCATTCAAAAGAAATAATACTAATGAACATGAGAACAGTCATTACAGTTTTATTATCATTGAGTGTCTTTATATCTTTTTCACAAGAGAAAAAGGATAAAGAAAAGATAAAGGCGGAGAAGAAAGCCAATAACTTCATTTACGAAGGAAATAATTTGGTAGATGGTGATTTTGTAGCTGCAGAGATGGAGTATCGTAAAGCCATTTCAGAACAATCCAATGCAGCAGGCACCTACAATTTAGCACACTCATATTATAACAAAGGTAATTTTGAAGAGGCGCTATATAGAACACAGCAAGCAGCCATATTAGCTAAGACGAAAGAAGAAAAACACAAAGCCTATCACAATATTGGTAATATTTTGATGCAGAATGAAATGTGTAAAGAAGCTGTTGAAGCCTTTAAAAATGCATTGAGAAACGATCCTACAGATGATGAAACCCGCTACAATTTTGCTTTAGCAAAAGAATGCGCCAAAGACCAAGGCGGAGGTGGTGAAGATGAAAATGAAGATAAGAAGGATCAGAAAGACCAAAACAAAGAAGATCAGCAAAAGAAGGAAGACGAGAATAAGGATAATAAAGAGCAGAAAAAAGATCAAGGAGAAGACAAGAAAGAAAAAGGCGAAGAAAAGGAAGATGAAAACGGAAAGCCAAAAGATGAAAAGAAGCAAGATCAAAAAGATGAGGGCAAAGGTGATAAGGAGAAAAAGCAGCAAAAGCCAAAACCACAACCAGGAAAATTATCTAAGCAGCAAATAAAGAACTTGCTACAGGCCATGAATGATAAAGAACAAAAAGTTCAAGAGAAGATGAATGCCAAGAAACAAAAAGGCCAAAAAATAAAAACAGATAAAGATTGGTAAACAACGCAATTGCTATTTAGAATGAAGATGTTGAAGCCCATATTCGTATGCTTGATGATTTTATCATCAACATCTTTATTTTCCCAAGTTAAGTTCGAAGCCAAAGTAAGCAAGAAAAAATTAGGGATTAATGAACGCCTTCGAATAGACTTCGAAATGGACAAAGATGGCGACAACTTTAATCCACCTAGTTTCAAAAATTTTGCAGTTATAGGAGGTCCAAACACTTCCGTAAGTAATTCGTGGGTAGGCGGAAAACGCTCTTACAAAAAGACATATACCTATTTCTTAGCACCAAAAAAGCGAGGCAGGTTTACTATAAAGCAAGCCACAATAGAAATTGAAGGTAATATCTACAAAACTATTCCAGTAACGGTCGAAGTTACCGCTGCAGTTTCAAAACCAAAAGATGGTAATAATGCAGACTATGTTGCCTCAGAAAATGTTCATTTGGTAGCAGAAGTTTCCAAAACTAAACCCTATCTCAACGAACCAATTACTGTCGTATACAAACTATACGTTCACCCTTCGACAGGAGTGAGTAACTGGAGAGAAATCGACAACCCTAGATACAATGATTTCTGGAGTCAGAACATCCCAGTAAAAGCCATAAAAGCAGAAACAGGAACCTTTAAAGGAGAAGAGTATCGCTATGTGGTTTTAAAGCGCGTTGTACTCTATCCTCAAAAAATTGGAAAACTGGATATTGAGCCATTGAGTTTAGATATTACCGTCGAAGTTCCTACTAATAGACGAGATCTTTTCGGTAGTCGTATAATGACTCAGGTTCATAAGGTGGTTTCTGCAGGTAGTAGAACCATTAATGTGAAACCATTACCAGAAGCTGGAAAACCATCAGATTTTACTGGAGCGGTTGGGGATTTCGATTTCAATGTTTCAGCTTCAAAATCTCAATTAGATGCTTCAGAATCTTTACAAGTAAAAGTAGAAGTATCGGGGAAAGGAAATTTGAAACTTTTTGAGTTACCAGAGCTTACCTTACCAAGCTCGCTAGAAGTATACGAACCAGAAAAGAATGATAAGATTCGTACACCATTATCTGGAATGCAAGGGACAAAGAGTGAAAGCTATACCGTTGTACCTCAATACAAAGGGAAGTATCCAATACCAAGTATTTCATTCTCTTATTTTGATTTAAACTCCAAGACTTACAGACGTTTAAATTCTGATGAGATTGTTATCGATGTTTTAGATGGACCTCTCAATGGGTCTAACTCTAACACGTCTTCAAACACATCAACGAAACAAGCAGTAACCCTTAAAGGCGATCAGTTTGCGTTCATTAAAACCAGTACAAATTTCACATCAATAAAGCCTAAGTATTTCTTTAAAACCACAACCTTTTGGGCACTTTTACTAACACCGTTTTTAGCCATACCAATAGCTATAGTTGTCCGTAGAAAGAAAGCCGAAAGAGATGCAGATGTACATGGTAATAGAATAAGAAAAGCCGATAGATTGGCTAAGAAATATCTGGGAGAAGCTAAGAAAGCCTTAGGAAAGAAAGAAGCATTTTACATTGCTTTAGAAAAGGCCTTGCACAATTACCTGAAGGCGAAGTTAGCTATTGAAACCAGTGAAATGAGTAAGGATAAGATTAAAACATTGCTTAGTGATAGAAGTGTTGAGCAAGATGTAGTTGGAGAGTTTATCTCGCTTTTAGAAAGTTGCGAATTGGCGAGATATACACCAACGACCAATGTTACAATGCAACAAGATTATAGTAGGTCTGCTGATGCAATTTCGGCAATAGATCGACAAATTAGATAGCGTATAGACATTACATGAAGTATTTATCATACATAGTAATACTGTTGATTAGCAATTTTGTAATTGCTCAGAACCAAGCATTATTCGAAAAAGCCAATGCCTTATACAATGATGGAGAATATGCAGAAGCTATTGATGCCTATAATCTAATCTTAGAAAATGGTAAACATTCCGCAGAAGTATATTTCAACTTGGCAAATGCGCACTACAAACTCAATCATATAGCGCCAAGCATTTATAATTATGAAAAGGCACTACGTCTTGCGCCAAATGATAAGGACATTAGGAATAATGCAGCTTTTGCAAGAAATATGACTATTGATGATATCGAGGTACTACCACAAGCTGGGTTTTCAAAAATAATGAAGGATATTACCAATACCTTCTCCTTTGATAATTGGTCAAAGATATCCATAGCTCTAGTAATACTCTCAATAGTGTTGTTCTTACTATATTATTTTTCTTATAGCGAAACACGAAAGCGTTTAAGCTTCGTAAGTAGCTTTCTAGTTTTATTTATTGGGCTTATTGCTTTATCATTCGCTTTCAAAAAGTACAACCTAGTAAAAAAAGATAAGCCAGCCATAGTGTTTTCTCAAGAAAGTAGAGTTATGAGTGAGCCTAATAAAAGGAGCGAAGAATCGTTCCGTCTTCACGAAGGCACCAAAGTCCAAGTCTTAGATTCTGTTGACCAATGGAAAAAGATTCAACTTGCCAACGGCAACGAAGGTTGGGTGGAAAGCGAGGATATAAAGCCACTATAACCCTTTTTAAAATAATGATATTTAAGATTTTTGCCCTAACCATTTCTTTTTTACTCTCCGTAAACACCTTTTGCCAAGACAAAAAAGTACAGTTTAGGAAAGCACAAGAAGAAAAGTATAAAGCCATTCTAAAAGAAAACGAAAAGCAACGAAAAGAGATTGATGGCTCTACACTTACCGAATTAAGTTTTGAAGATATTGAAGGGAATAAGCATACCTTAAGCTCGTTAAAGGGAAAAGTAGTCGTTATGAATTTTTGGTTTATTCAATGTAAACCCTGTGTCGAAGAGTTTCCTGATTTGAATAAGTTAAAAGCAAAGTTCGAAGGCAAGCCAGTAGAGTTTTTTGCAGTAGCCTGGAATGATAAAAAATCGCTAACGAAGTTCCTAGAAACGCATCAATTAGATTATACTGTAGTTTCAGACGGAAAGCTTAGTAAAAGATTTAAAATACCCCATTATCCCTATAATATGATAATAGATCAGAACGGGAAAGTCGAATATATTAGCGAAGTTTTGAGCTTAAATATTTTCAAGAAAATTGAACGAAAAATCAATAAACTCCTATAATTGAACTGTTTAAGGTTTTTTAATATTTGTTTAACAAATAAAAACTTATATTTGTTGTTTCGATAACTAAAAAACCAATGCTCAAATCTCTAATCACGTTATTTTTTATAACCATATTACTTGGAGTCACTGCGGCTCCAACAATAGTGTCGGTTATAGACTGTAATGCTGAGGCTTCCCTGTTTTTGGATGCTGAAGAAGAAGAGAAAGAAGGCAAGGAAGGGAAAGAATCCTCCAAAGATAAAGAAGTAAAATTATTTCAAGACTTATTCCCTTTGTATAATATGCTTTCGGAACAGTTGGCATTGGCAGAAGCTTATTATTCGAAATCCTATTCATCAAACGACAAGGAATTGGTATCCCCACCACCCGAACAAAACGTCGTTTAATCCCGTTTTTAGCGCACCTCGCGCACCAATCAATTTTTAGTTTAATTATAGTTCTTGGCAATAACGCCGAGGCAAAACGTATATTTTATGTTCAAGTATTTAAAAAATGACTTGCCAGCTAGTATTGTGGTATTTTTTGTGGCGTTGCCACTCTGTTTAGGTATCGCATTGGCAAGTGGAGCCCCTCTGTTCTCTGGTTTAATTGCAGGGATTGTAGGAGGTATAGTAGTTGGTAGTTTAAGTGGATCCAATATTGGAGTTAGTGGGCCTGCAGCAGGTTTGGCAGCAATCGTATTAGCTGCAATTGCTACTCTTGGAAGTTTTGAAAACTTTTTACTTGCTGTAGTTCTTGGAGGAATTATCCAGTTAATATTCGGACTTCTAAAAGCAGGTATTATCGGATACTATTTTCCATCCTCAGTAATTAAAGGAATGCTTACAGGTATTGGTATCATTATTATCTTAAAGCAAATACCGCACTTCTTTGGTTATGATAAGGCCTTTACACTATTCAAAGGAAGTGGAGAAGGAGTAGTTAGCCAGATTCTAAGTATTTTCGATCAGATCCAAATTGGATCGACTATCGTAGGAGTCATTGGACTTTTAATTCTATTACTTTGGGAGAAAGTATTGGCTAAAAAAGCTAAGATATTTCAAATTGTTCAAGGACCTTTAGTAGCTGTAGTATTTGGGATTTTATTCTTTGTATTTACACAATCTAGCGAGACTTTGGCAATCACAGAAGCACACTTAGTAAGTGTTCCTGTACCAGAAGATACAAGCTCATTTTTAAACCAGTTTAGCTTTCCAAATTTTGCTGCTATAACCAATCCAGATATATGGATTGTGGCATTTACAATAGCTTTAGTAGCTAGTTTAGAAACACTTCTTTGTGTTGAAGCTACAGACAAATTAGATCCGCACAAAAACGTTACACCAACCAATAGAGAGTTATTAGCTCAAGGAACAGGAAACATTGTTTCTGGGATGATTGGAGGACTTCCAATTACTCAGGTAATCGTTAGAAGTTCTGCTAATATTCAATCTGGAGGAAGAAGTAAAATGTCTGCAATAATCCATGGATTTTTCTTATTGACTTCAATAATCCTTATCCCAAGACTGCTAAATATGATTCCGCTATCTGTATTAGCAGCGGTATTATTGATTGTAGGATTCAAATTAGCTAAGCCTTCATTATTCAAAAAGATGTACGACCAAGGCTGGAAGCAATTTATACCTTTTATGGCTACAGTTTTACCTATGGTAATTACTGGAGATTTATTAATAGGAATTGGACTTGGACTTGCAGTAGGTATTGTTGTGATCTTAATAAAGAGCTACCAAAATTCTCACTTCTTACATATTGAAGATCAGAGTAACGGTAAGCACAAAATAAAAATGACTTTAGCAGAAGAAGTGACATTCTTCAACAAGGGAGCAATCTTAAAAGAATTAGATAGCCTTCCAATAGACACGTACTTGGAGCTAGATGTAAGAAAGACAAGATATCTCGATAATGATATTATTGAAATTCTTGAAGATTTTGCATTCAAAGCCAAAGAGAGGAATATTGATATTAAGTTAATTTCTGAACGAGGAATTATAGAAAACCCAGATAGTTTTATCGAGTTTTTCAAACTAAGACCAAAATCAGCTTAAAAAATAAATCATGAAAAAAAATAAATATAAAATACTAGTGCTTTCAGACTTAAAAAGTTCAACAAAAAGCACAATAAAGAGTACAGTAGGCTTAGCTAAGATGATTGATGCAGATATAGAGCTTTTCTATGTAAAGAAGCCAACAGAAATCGTAGATCAAGACAATCAATTGTCTGCTATGAGAACCATAAACCGAGAACATATCTCTACTGAAAAAAAGATTCAGAATGTAATAGATACTGTCTCCAAAGAATATGACATGAAAATCAATTCTACTTTTTCATTCGGGAATGTTAAGGTAGAGATAGAAAATCATATCAATAAGTCTAACCCAGATATTGTTGTTTTGGGCAAGAGAAAATCCAATCCACTGAAGTTTTCAGGAGACAATGTCACAGATTTTGTTTTGAAAAAATACAAAGGCTCCATTTTAATAGCTTCAGAAAAGAATACAATAGAGCCAAACAAAGAGTTGTCATTAGGATTAATCAATAACATGCAAGATGTATTTAAAGTTGATTTTGCTGAAGAACTACTAGGCCATGCCAAAACACCATTAAAATCATTCAATATTGTAAATAGTTCTTTTGATAAAAAGAAGAGCGAAAGTGTTTCTGGTAATAAAACAGTTGAATATGTTTTTGAACAAAATGATAACTCGTTAAAGAATTTATCTAATTACTTGCAAAAGAATAATATCAATTTGGTTTGTTTAGATAGAGAGAACTCTGACAATAAATCTAAGGCTGGTAAAATGTCTGAAGTGATTAAAAAGCTTGAAGTGCCAGTTTTACTCTCTAAGAAACAAGAAGTTGCTTAAGTTTAGTATTTTGCAATAGATAAAGTGTAATTTAAAGAGATAACTAAAGTGAAGCGTATAAAAACCAAGTTTAGCCTAGTAATAATTTGTTGTTTGGTGTTTCCATTTTTTGGAATGAGTCAAGATAGTTCCTTTGGGAACTGGATTATTTATTTTGGAAATAAGCAGATTGACCAAAAGTGGAATTGGCATCATGAAGTGCAATATCGTAACTACGATGCCATTGGCGATTTAGAACAATTACTGTTAAGAACAGGTATTGGTTACAACCTTTCCGAAAATAACAACAACGTATTACTAGGTTATGGTTTTATTGCTTCAGAAAACTATGTTGGAGACGATAAAGTTAGTGTCAACGAACATCGTATTTACCAACAGTTTATTACAAAACAAAAAATAGGAAAAGTAGGTCTTAGCCATCGCTACAGGTTTGAACAACGCTTTGTAGAAGATGACTTTAGAATGCGTTTCCGTTACTTCCTAAGCTTCAATATTCCGTTGTGTTCAACAGAAGATGATCAGCCAAGTAAATGGTATTTATCAGCTTACAATGAAATCTTCCTGAATACCGAATCGAGTATTTTTGACAGAAACCGTTTATATGGAGGAGTCGGGTTTAGGTTAAATAAAAATGTACGCTTCGAATTAGGGTACATGAATCAGTTCTTTGAAATGTCGAGTAGAGACCAATTGAATATGATAACGTTTGTTAATTTTTAGCCAATGTTTTTTTTTGATTTAAGTGTTATTTTCTCATTTTGAAAAATTAACGTATTTTCAGAGAAATAACTGACTAAAATCAGGAATTCATATGAAGAATCTTTTTTCGAACATTAGAGGTGATGCATTTGGTGGTATCACAGCAGGTATTGTAGCCTTACCACTAGCATTAGCCTTTGGTGTATCATCTGGTCTAGGTCCAAGTGCAGGACTATACGGTGCTATTTTCATTAGCTTTTTTGCAGCGTTATTTGGAGGAACAAACACACAGATATCTGGGCCTACAGCGCCTATGACAGCTGTAAGTATGGTTATTATAGCTGGGATTATTGCAGCTAATGATGGAAGTGTTGAAAAAGCCTTACCTGCAATACTAACAGTGTTCTTATTAGCAGGTTTAATGCAAATAGGTCTTGGAATGATTGGACTGGGTAAGTACATAAGGTACATACCATATCCAGTAGTTTCAGGTTTCATGACAGCCATTGGAGTCATTATTTTGGTAACGCAAATTCTACCTTCAATAGGGTATTACCCAAAAGAAGATATGGATTTTGTAAACCAGTATAAACCGCAAGCCGAAGAAGTTATTTTAGAAAACATTCTCAAGGATGAAGCAGGAGAAGGAATTCTTGTACTAGAAGATTTTAGAGAGACCATAAGCAGAGCAGAAAAGATAACTCAAGATGATATTCTTATGGAATCAAAAACCTTAGCAGGTAAAGATGCTTCAGGTGTTTTGGGAGCCATAAAAGTATTGCCAAGAGCTTTAAAGCATATTAATTGGCTAGAACTAATATTAGCGTTATCAACCATTTTCATCATATATGGGTTTAAGCGGATAACTACAAAAATACCTAGCACACTTGTGGCGCTCATTGTAATGTCAGCCATTGCTATTTTAGGAGGTTTGGATTATAGACCAATTCCTGAAATTCCGGAAGGTCTACCAGAGCTTAAAACTGAAATTTTTACCAATTTCAGTCTCAGTAGTATTCAGCCGTATATTTTTACCGCTTTAGCGCTGTCATTATTAGGAGCAATAGATTCATTATTAACGAGTATCGTTGCAGACAACATGACCAAGACTAAGCACAAGCCAAACAAAGAGTTGATAGGTCAAGGTATTGGAAACAGTATTGCGTCACTCTTTGGAGGAATACCAGGAGCAGGTGCAACTATCAGAACTGTTGTAAATATCAATTCTGGAGGTAAGACAAAATTATCTGGTATGATTGCAGGTATCCTTTTATTTGTAATCTTATTAGCGATTGCACCGTTGGCTTCTAAAATTCCAGCAGCAGTATTAGCAGGAATTCTAATCACAGTTGGTATAGGTGTTATGGATTATAAAGGGTTAAGAGCTATTCCATCGTTACCTAAGGATATCAAATTAGGACCAATTAGGTTTAGTTCAGAAGTTGTTATAATGCTAGTTGTATTGATATTGTCTTCGTTCTGGGATTTAGTATTTGCAGTAGGTATTGGTTTAGTAATTGCATCCTTAATGTTCATGAAAAAGATTGGAGATCTCACTGCCGAACGGTCTGATGTCAAGAATTTGAAGAAAGAAAAAGCATGGGCAGACGAAAAAGATTTCCCTGAAAACCTTAAGGAAGAGGTATTCATTAAGCACATTAAAGGACCTCTGTTCTTTGGCTCTACAAGTGATTTTCAAGCATTATCGCTACAGATTCCAGACACAGCCAGGACTGTAATCATGCGTCTTGGGCGTATGCAGTATATGGATCAATCCGGGCTCTATGCTATGGAAGATATGCTTCAAGATTTAAAAACTAAAGATGTCGAAGTTCTGTTTGTGGGCTTATTAAAACAACCACGGTACATGATGGAACGTATCGACATTATACCAGACTTTATACCAGAGTCGCACATTTTTGAGTCGTTTGATGAATGTCTGGCTTGGGTAAAAGAAAATATAAAAGATCAAGTATAATTTTTTAAAAACAGAAAATGAAAAATATAGCAATAACAAAAGACATGCAAAGCGCTTTAACGCCTTCAGGTGTTTTGCAAGATTTATTAGAAGGAAACAATAGATTTACAAGCGGTAATGGACAAGCAGTAGACAATGGCGCATTAGTAAGTCAAACAACATCTGGGCAATTCCCTAAGGCTGTTGTACTATCTTGTATAGACTCAAGAGTGCCTGTTGAAACTGTACTAGACCAAGCTATTGGAGATATCTTTGTAGCTAGAGTTGCAGGTAATTTTGAGAATGTAGATATTCTTGGAAGTATGGAATATTCTTGCAAGGTAGCAGGAAGTAAGTTAGTGCTTGTTATGGGTCATGAAGCTTGTGGTGCTGTAAAAGCTGCTTGCGATAGCGTAGAGCTAGGAAATATAACTGCAATGTTAGATAACATTATGCCAGCAGTTCACAAATCTTCGGAAGAGGTTGAAGGTGAAGCAAACTCGTCTAATCCAAATTTTGTTGCTGCTACTGTGGCTAACAATGTACGTTTAACGATGGATCGTATTCGTGAAAGATCTCCAATTCTAAAAGAGATGGAAGACAATGGAGAGATCCAAATTGTTGGAGGTGTTTATAGTCTTAAGACAGGAAAAGTAGAAATGCTTTAATAAGATATATATACAGAAAATAAAAGCCGTTGGTCACTGAGCAGAGTCGAAGTGCAACGGCTTTTTTTATACTTGTGTTTCAGTTTCTACCTCTGTTTCTGAGCTTTCAGAATTAATGATGCTTGGAAATAGAATTGGTGCAATGGATTTTACAGGTTTATAGAGTACCGAATCCTCAACATCTTCTTCATCTACAAAAGGCAAGGTATTATTCATACGATCAAAAACAATCAATACCACACTGAGAATAAGTCCAATTTTAGCTGCGCCAAATACACCGCCCAAAAGCTTATTGAGGATACCAAGCGAAGCAAAATCTGCTAACTTTGTCAATGCTTTACCTGCAAGGCTTATTGCCAATACAATAATCACAAACGTGATTGCAAACGCAGTAATGTTTATCGTTTTCTCTGTCCAGTCGGTTCGACTCTGAAGAAAATCTGCAGCAAAATTACTAAAGTGAATAGCACCATATACACCAAGCACGAGTGCCAAAAGAGAGGCAACCTCTACGAAAAGGCCTTTAAACAGACCACGCACTAATCCGAATAACAACAGTGCGCCTAATACAATATCAATTACAGTCATACAAACCAAGATTTCTACAAATTTATGGGAAATCCCTAAGATTAAAAGTAATGTATTGTAATAGCTTTAAAAAAATAGATTGATAGGATTATAACGATAATTCTTCTTCAATATTTTATAAGTCAGTAACTTTGCGCTCAATTATGGCAAGAGACGAGCAATTAAAAGAACGATGGGGCCTGGTAGTCGACAAGTTATCTGCGCAATTTGCAGATGGAGATACTTTGGATTTGGACGCCATTATCTACCTTATTGGTGTACAGGAACTTGGGCAGTTGGATCGAAAATTCAAGAAGGATCATAAGCTAGACTTAATGCATATAGCAATATGCAAACTTCTAGAACCATATGGTTATTACGAATTCGATTTTGTGGATGAAGAGGGATGGCCACACTACAAAGTAAAAGAAGAATTACCATTCCTTAAAGCAGGTGAGCAAAGCATCTTAATGAAAGAGGCCATTGTAAACTATTTTGTCGAAACAGAGTTTATAGACTAATAATTATTAAATTTGCCTTTCAATTTTTTGAGCTAGATCAATGATAGACAAGATTAAAGCATTAACCGAAGAAGCACAAGCATTTAAAGCACAGACTAAGGATGAAATTGAAGCATTCCGAATTAAGTTCTTAGGGAAGAAGGGATTGCTAAATGAGTTTTATGCTGAATTAAAAAATGTTGCTAAAGACCAAAGAAAAGAGTTTGGTCAAACCATTAATGCTTTAAAAGTAGCTGCTCAAGACAAAGTCAATACACTAAAAGCTGAGCTTGAAAGCCAACAAGAAGAACAAGGTATTTATGGCGATCTGTCACGTCCTGGAGCGCCTATCAACATTGGGTCTCGTCATCCGATTTCAATAGTGAAGAATCAAATCATTGATATCTTTTCTCGTATAGGATTCAATGTGAGTGAAGGTCCAGAAATTGAAGACGATTGGCACAACTTTACAGCACTGAACTTACCTGAATATCATCCAGCTAGAGATATGCAGGATACCTTCTTTATTCAGACCGATCCAGATATTTTATTGCGTACACATACAAGTTCTGTACAGGTACGCTACATGGAAAACAACAAACCACCTATCAGAACGATTTCTCCTGGTAGAGTATATCGTAACGAGGCTATTTCTGCACGTTCGCATTGTTTCTTCCATCAAGTTGAAGGCTTGTACATTGACAAGGATGTAAGTTTTGCTGATTTGAAGCAAACACTTCAATATTTCACTACGGAAATGTTTGGAAAGAGCAAGATTAGATTACGTCCTTCATACTTCCCGTTTACTGAGCCTAGTGCTGAGGTCGATGTGTATTGGGGACTCGAAACCGAGACCGATTACAAGATGACTAAAGGAACAGGTTGGTTAGAGATTATGGGATGTGGTATGGTAGATCCTAATGTATTGGAAAACTGTGGTATTGATTCTAAAGAATACTCTGGTTTTGCCTTCGGAATGGGAATCGATCGTATTGCACTATTACTTCATCAAATCAGTGACATTCGTTTATTGAGTGAAAACGATGTGCGTTTCTTGAAACAGTTTAAGAGTAGCTTATAGTGAACTAAACATGATGCCTTCGAGAACCTCAGGCATCAGTAATAAATCTCTTCATGGTCGCTGAGGTTCTCGAAGCGACATTGCAGAATATGAAAAAAGACATTCAAATTCCAGAAGTTAAAGACGTTTATGTCGCTGTAGTTCGTGAGTTTAACGAAACGCATAGAACCAACGATTGGAATGCCTATATCATCAACGATAAAGAGGTTGATTTAGACATGGTTTTAATCGTTACGAAAGGCTATGACCAAGATAGAGAAACCTCATTGATGCGTCACAAGCTAGATAAACTTCCTGCAAAGTCTTATGCCAAGGTTGAATTCTTACAAGATGAGGTATTAGCCTTAAATAATGAATTTAAAGTAACGTTTTTTGAAGGCACATCCATGTTTGATAAAACCTATCTATTCAGAAAGAACACGATTAATGAGAATGCTCTACAAACCATTCCGTTGATGAAGCTAAAGGGTGTTTTGGTGAGGTAGTTTTGTATAAGGAATTTAGCAGCAATGAGCTAAACATGTTGTTCTTCTTAGTGTTTAAAATCCTTCAAATGTTTTATCAACAGCGTCGCTTATTATTTTCTTTTGACTTATCAAATCAATATTTGTTTTATCAGATTTCAATCCCAATGTTTTTTCGGTGTTCGAAAATGACCATTCATAAATTCCGCTAAAAATTTCATTAGTCAATGCAGATTCGGAGTTTGTAGTATTAGAATCAATTTTTAACTTTCCTTTTTCAAAAGCAAATTCTGTTTTCAATTGTTCCGATTCAAAACCAGGAAGAGTCAGAGTCGAGTCAGATATTCGAAAAGTCATACTCTCAGAGTTTTCATATCCGCTATATACAATCCGAACTGTTTGATTTATAGTTTTTGGATATACCATTTTGCCTTTGTAGGTCATTTTTGTTATTATCCAATTCCCATCAAGTTCAATATGATTTTTTGTATCGCATGATATAAAAGTCAAAAACATTAATAAAAGAAAATAGTTTCTCATTTGGGTCAACATTACGTACAACAAAATCCAGCTTTTTGATTTATAAATTAAACATTGTTTTAGCTCTTTGCCAAAATGAATTATAATCATTGTTGTAATGCATTTTATTTATTCATTCGCGATTCAAATTCATCTAGCACATAATCAGCATCATTTTCTGATAATTCTTTAATTTCTAAATTACTCTTTACTTCATGTTTTGGCATCATAGTTCGCATGAGGATAATTTTAAAAACTTCTTTTCTTTCTTCAGTTTTTCCGTATTCTTTTTCATTTATAATATTTTGAAACGTTTCTTCCATTTTCAGCCAAAGGTTAATTTCTTTGTCAATATTGAGGTCACGTTTAAAGTTCGTTATTGTCTCTTCCAGACTTATAGGATAAACTTCTTCGAAAGTTTTATGAATCGATTTAATTTTGGTTAATTGGTTTTCGGATAAATCTTTATGCTGGATTGGTCCAGGTATTAGTTCACTTGGGTCAATCATAATCGTTTCCCTCTCTTCTTTTTTTGTTTTGCTGCCACAAGAAACTATTAGTAAGATGATTCCAATTGCAGCAATTATTGTTAATGTAATTTTCATTTAGTTTTTAATGTTTTACAACGGTTTTGAGTATGATTAGTTGCGTGTTTGAGCAACTAATTTAGTAAACAAACACGTATGCGATAAAATAAACAACGATAAAGACAGTTAATTGTGTTCGTTGTTGAGCTTAGTTATTTCATTCAGATTTATTTCCAGTGTTCCAGAAAACTGATTATAAATTTTCATTTTATTAAAATCTAAATCAAAACTTACAATACCAAAGTATTTTTTTGAATTAGGATAACCGATTCTGGAACGTTTAATAGACCTAGTTAGCCGAAACTCATTAAGTGAAAAATTGTAAACCTTATGTGAATTTAAATCAATTACTTTAACATTGTTTCTATCAACAAAATCAGGTGTTGCTATTCCACAACTACCAGAGGATATTAGAATAAAATTTTTCTTAAATACTTCTATAACTCGACATTCATTCTCAATTTTTGTCGGCATAGAGTAAACCAATATGTTGTCAATCCAAAATTCGTAGTTTTTTTCATTTAGTACAGTTTTTAAATTTAAACTATCGTAATGAAATATTTTTTGCTCATTTTCTATTTTACTAGACGACTTAAAACTTCCTAAAAAATCAAGTTCATTCCCGAAAAAACCAGGAAAACTAATTTCGTAAACTAAGTTTTGTTTTGGCTTACAAGAAATCAGTAAAAAAGCTAGAAATAACAAATATGTTATAATGTTAGTTTTCATAATTAAACCCAACTATTTGATAAAAGGAATCTTCCTTACATCAATCAATTTAAGAAAAATATAATATCCTTTTAGATAACGTTCTGGAGGTAAAGGATGTTTTGGTGAGGTAGAGTTTATCGCCTCATGCTGTGTTTGCACTTCTTTTTATTATTTCTAATAGTATCAAAGTCAAAATAGCGATTAGCATACCTTGAAGGAATATGATACCAATATCAAAAGAGAGTAAATCTATGAGCTTGGTATTCTCATTTTCGGGTAAATAATCTCTATGAAAGCTAGTTACAAAAATTACAAATCTTTCAAAATATAATCCGCTTTTCATCCCAAATGCGACTAAAAGAACATACCAAAATTTTGATGCTAATTTTTTAACGAATAAAGTAAGAGGTAAAATTAAAGCACCGAAAAACATAATCCAATATGCTATTGCATAAGGCCCAGTTGCTCGGTTAATAAACGCATATTCATCAGGATAAATAGCCATTCCAATCAAATAAACAGTAAATGTGACGATTGCGTAGAAAATAATTGTCCAACGAACTAGATTCAGGGCCTTTTTTGTTTCGAATCGATTTTTGAAGAAAAGCTCGACAAGCATTAATGTCAAGATTATTGGAATAAGGCAATAAATAATATTGGCATCAACTATTTCAATAATCCTTCTGTATGTCTCCATTTATTATTTTGAATATTCGATAAAGCTGACTACGAACCATCCAGGTAATAAATTTTTATTATTACTACAATCTTGAAATTCTAACTTCAAAGTTCCTTTAGAATTTGCATTCTCCCACTCTATCAATTTGTCTTTTGGTTTGTTTTCTAAAACAGACTTTTTCCCTAAAGCGTATTTTTTAGTAATTATTTCCTCTAATTCAGAAAACAGCTTAGTATAAGTTTCAAGTTCACCACATTCTTTTTCAACTAATTCTTTAAGTTTTTTCCTGTCAAACAAAGTCTTGTCGTCAATTTTATTTATAAATGCCCATTTGTATGATGTGTACTTTATTTCTCTAGAATTTTTATCATAGAAATATTCGACATTAGCAGGAATGTTTTTTGGTAATACTCTTGATATTTGTTTAGGATTAACTAGTTCGTATTTATCTACATATGGATAAAGTTCTGGAGCTAATACGATTGTTGCATAGTTTTTCTCAACCTTAGAATTAATTTTTATTTCAAATTTGATGGCATCATCAATTGATTTTCCAGTGAAAATTAGATTCTGATTTTGTGACTCTTGTGAATAAGAATAAAGAATGAAAACTAAACTAAAAATAAAAGAAAGAAGTTTTTTCATATAATACTCTTTTAAAAAAGAACAAGAATAGTTGTGATGAAGGGATTTATTTAAATAGGTTGATTATTTTTTCTTTACCAGAGCTAGCAGCGAGTTTTTTCCCTAAATCCCAAATTTCTTTTTCCCATTTTTTCCATTCAGAGCTATTTGGGTTATTTGCTATAATTTGAGTTTTGACATTTTGCGTTATAATACAATAATTGTAAGAAACACCATCTAAAGTTATACTCCTATTATCATCAGCTAAACTTAGATTTTTCATATTCCATATAGGGTCATTGGTTGTGCTTATTAACTCTTCAGAATAGATGTCTTTTATACTACCATTTTCATTAAATAAAAAAATTGCTTGAGAAAGTTTTTCTGGATTATGAATATCACGGAAACTACTTTTATTGTACTTAATAGTTATCAATCCAAGAGGTTCTTTAAACGATAAGTTGATTTTTGCTATCCAGATATAATCTATTTCTAGTTCATTGTCACGCCATCCTTTTTCGTTTCTAACAATGTGACCATTCGTATGAAGATATTTTAACCCAAAGTAATTTGCAAGTGATTCTTCAGTAGTTTGATTGTATAAGAAGTTTTCTAAATTTTCAGCTCTCCTCATTAAATTATGTAATGCTTTAATCCAACTTCTCAGTTAGCTTTTTAAACACCTTTTTAGGGTTTTTCCCTTCATAAAGGATGTCATAAACCGCATTGATAATAGGCAAACGCGTTTTCTTTTCGTTTTTTTGGTTGAGCAAATGAGCACTTTTAGTAGCATAGTAACCTTCGGCGACCATGTTCATTTCCATTTGTGCAGACTTTACCGTGTAGCCTTTACCAATCATATTTCCAAACATTCGGTTTCTAGAGAATACCGAATAGCCAGTAACGAGTAGATCTCCCAAATAAGCCGAGTTATTGATATTGCGTTTCATCTTGTGCATTTTCTTTATGAAACGCTTCATCTCTCTAATGGCATTGCTCATCAATACACTTTGGAAGTTGTCTCCATAGCCCAAACCATGCGCAATTCCTGCGGCAATGGCATATATGTTTTTCAGCATTACGGCATATTCAGTACCAATTATATCATCACTGATTTTGGTCTTTATATAACGACTCGATAAAGAATCTGCAATGGCTTGTGCTTTTTGAGCGTCAGCACAAGAAATGGTCAAATACGATAAGCGTTCTAAAGCAACTTCTTCAGCATGGCAAGGTCCAGCGATGACACCAATATTTTCAAAAGCAATTCCGTAAATATCATGGAAGTGTTCACCAACTAATAAGCCAGATTCTGGGATAATCCCTTTTACGGCAGACACTACAATTTTGTCTTTAATATCTGTGGTTAGTTTCTGGAGTTCAGCATGAATAAAAGCAGAAGGAATCACAAAGATGAGTACGTCTGCCCAATCTGCTATTTCATTGATATCGTTACTAATCTTTAGTTGCTCCAGATGAAACTCCACAGAGCTCAAATAGCTCGGATTGTGCTTTTCCTTTAATAAATGCTCTTTGGTGTACACACTGCGCATATACCAACCAATCTCATTCTCATTTTCACAAAGCATTTTTACGATAGCTGTTGCCCAGCTTCCAGCACCAAAAACAGCGTACTTATATGAACTCATAAATAGTAGTTAGTTTGTCTACTCAAAAATACACAAATTATAGGTCTTACAATGCTTTTATAACAAGGCTTTAGCTTTTTTGGCACAGGTTTTGAAACTAGTATTGTAATCTCAAGAAGATTACCCTTAATAAAAGTCTTCGGTGAGATGTCATTAATCAAAAAACTTAGCTTATGAGAACTTTGAAATTACTTTTAGGATTTGCACTAACTACAACCTTATTGACCTCTTGCTACACGGAAGTTATTGTAGATGATTTTGATAACAACCCAGGTATTTCCCTGAACCAGTTATTGAACTCCTACGATCTTTGGTATGTAGATATTAATGAAACTATAGGGTATGGCGAGACACCTTTCTTGCAAATAGCATTCACGGTTTCGTTTAGAAATGGCGTGCTGTATGCAAATAATAATTTGGTGGGCTTTGGCCAGCAAGGTAATGGTTTTGGAGTTCCTATAGGTAATTACGATGCTTATGATATGATTCTGGATATAGATCATGTAATAGATGGTTACGATAGCTTTGATGTGTATCAAATAGATAACAATACAATAGAACTATACAATCCGTTTAATGATACATCCTATTTCTTGAATGGATACCAAATCAACAACTTCGATTACGATTTTGTATTCTATGATAACATCCATTATTTCTTGCAAGAATATGAAGCGTGGGAAAAGACATACACGAGCGAAATGGGAGTATTGAATGAGTTTGACAACGAAAACTATTTACAGTTTTTATCTGGTGGAAACGATTCTACATTTAGAAGTTCGCAAGATATTCCGCCAATAAATCTTAATGACATTATATGGGATTATACAGGTGTATATGGAGTAGGAGATGTCCCAGGCAATATGTATTTAAAAACATTAACATTAGATTATGATTTCTTCGATAATGAAAGTTTTGATCTAAGCGTTATTAATGATGCAACGATAGAGTTGTACCATCCTTCTTCAGGAACGATATATGAGTTTACAGGAAGAGGCTACATTCAGTTTTTGAGAGAGTCTGATACGAGTGGAAGAGTAACTGAATTTAAAGACAAGCCTAAGAAACGTAAACAAAAGACTGAGAAGAAGGATAACCCTAGAGAGAATAGTAGAGGCTAAATTTTGGTTGGTTATTTAGTTTCGAGAACGCTCATCCGAATTCCATTCGGTTTGAGCGTTTTCTTTTTCTATAAAATGTGACTTCAACACGATTTTGTGTGTCTAAAGAATAGAAGGATACACAACCTTAATCAATATTAACTTAAAACACACACAAACGAATGAGCTTATTTTCATTTATTAAAGCGGCAGGTTCTGCGATTTTTGGAGGTAAAAACGAAGAGGAAGAAGCTGCAGCAAAAAAAGCTGCTGCTGAAGCTGCTGAATTAGCAGAAGAAGCTGCAATGGCAAGACGACTAGAAGAAACCATAAGAGATCTTAGCCTAGAGGTTAAAGACTTAAGCGTTCTTGTAGATGATGATAGAGTAACAGTCTCTGGAATGGCTTACGATCAATCTACAAAAGAAAAAGTTGTTTTGGTATTGGGTAACTCTGCTGGAATTGCTTCTGTAGAAGATTTAATGACGGTTGAACATACAGAGCCAGAAGCACAATTTCATACGGTTGAAAGCGGAGATACATTAAGCAAAATTGCTAAGCACTATTATGGAGATGCCATGAAATACAACGCGATTTTCACAGCAAATCAACCAATGCTGAAAGACCCTAATTTAATATATCCAGGGCAAGTACTTAGAATCCCGAATCTAGATTAATTGCTAGATATATATATGAAGAAAAGGAGGCTTTAAAGCCTCCTTTTTTATTTCTTTTTATAAAGCGGAACCGCCGAACAAGCCTCACCATACATGATGGATTTGGCAATAGGTTTCAGGCGTTCAGTTAGCATTAGATAAGCACTGTCTGGTATAGGCTTATTAGAACAGCCCTTAATAATCAGAGGCGCATCTTTATAATCTTCAATATTGAGATTTGTAATGATATCCTGATATATTGAAGTTTCCAGAGTATTTAAATCACCAATAAGTACAGACTTCGCATAAGGCTCCAATGAAACAGTAATAAGCATATAGGCCCAAATGGGCACTATAGCATCAGAACTACATGTCAGTGCCACATAAGCATCTTTGTATTGCGACCAATCGTGTTGCTTTACGGCTGCTCTAAAATCCTTCTCGCGAAGCACAAAACCTTCATATAGCCAATCTTTAATATCGAATAGCGCACGTTCTCCATCTGGATAATAATCCTCCAGATCAATAACTTTTAGAGGGCTTTTTGCGACTCTATTGACAATATGTTCCTCGGCGTTGCTCATTGTTTTTTAGAAAGGTAGATCATCGTGATCATCTTCGTTCAAATCACCTGCTGGTTCAAAAGCATCAGCTGGTGGTACTGGAGGCATACCTTCTGGTTGCGCTTCAGCTTGAAGATTTTCGATTCTCCAACCTTGTATTGAGTTAAAATACTTTGTTTCTCCTTGTGGATTTACCCACTCTCTTCCTCTTAGGTTGATGCTGATTTTCACCATCTGACCAACTTGGTAGTTATTCAATAAATCTGTTTTATCTTGAACAAATTCTACCATAATGTGTTGAGGATATTGCTCCTCTGTAGTGATCACTATTTCACGCTTTCTAAACCCGTTACTTCCAAACGTTTGGGTTTCTCCAATCACTTTTACTCTTCCTTGAATTTCCATTTAATATGTATGTATTTAACTTAATAATAATTTCCATGCACTCTCTACATCACCATAGCTTAAAAAGTTTCTGGCAATCTTGTGCTTCTCTCTATGCGACATTGCTTTTATATCTGGATAACGCTCACTAACGTCATCAATAAAAGCATCGATATCTTTTTGGTTTGGCAATGCCTCTACATTACCCAGCATTCCCAAATCATTCCCAGTAAGAATCATGCTGTCCTTAACATGTTCTGGCATATTATCAACACCAATTCCAAGAGTTCTAAGCGGTTTAGGAATTTCGAAAAAGCCTGCTTTAGCTCTGCTGTAATAACTGCCGCCAGCTCTGGCAACCAAATCAAGTTTTTCTTGATTTATAGTCTCGTCATCATTCATAACGTCCTTGCTGATGTGTAATTTTACAACTTCACAAATTACCAAATTACCTGCGCCACCTTCAGTTCCTAACTTCACAACATCATTGACCTTACATTCAAATTGTACTGGAGATTCAGCAACTCTAAAAGGTTTTACAACATCAGATTCGAGCATTGTAAGACCAGCCTTTTCAAATTCATTAACACCTTCAGGATATTCCGTACTACTCAATGACATTTGATGAACAATATCATAGTTCACCACATTGATCACCACTTCCTTGATCGATTCCACATTTTCGAGCGTATGCTTAGTCGTATTATCTCTAACACGCCTTGCAGGAGAAAAAATCATTACAGGAGGATTAGCGCTAAACACATTAAAGAAGCTAAAAGGCGATAAATTTGGTCGTCCTTCTTCATCTATAGTGCTTGCAAAAGCTATTGGTCTTGGTGCAACAGTACTCAATAAATGACCATGTAATCGTCCTGTTGAAAGGTCTTTAGGATCTAATGAAATCATTGGTAAAATGAATTTGCACAAAGGTATCGTTTCGTGTCTAAAGTTAAAAGTTTTATAAGCCTAAACTTCCTGAGCAATATTATTGTTATAATAGCATTATATTTAGGATTGAAAACTATAGTTAATGACACTATCTTTTAATAGAAACCTAACCCGTTGGCTGATTATCCTGGCTTCCTTTATCATTATTTCACTCATCTTATGGAACACCTATTCGTTCTTTCAAAAATTTAAAGCTGAAGAGCGTACAAAAATGGAAACTTGGACATTCTCGTATGAAGAGTTTTCAAGTAATTTAATTGATCCAGAAGCAGATATTAATGTTATAGCAGAAAAGATTGTACTAGATACTACGATGACGGCTCCAATGCTTTTACTAGATAAAAATAATGGTATTATAAGCTTTAGAAACATTGATAGTTCTGAGGTACAGAGCCCATCTGCTACTCTAAAAATAATGAATCAATTAATGTCCGAAAATATTCCTTTGGAAGTGGAATTACTAAACAAAGAAAGAGGAAAACTGTACTATGGGAATTCTCCTTTGTTGAACAAATTGAAGTATTATCCATTAGCATTAATTCTTATTATTCTACTGTTTGCTGGTGTTGTGTATTTCTTCTATAGAAGTACAAAAAATGCAGAACAAAACAAGCTGTGGACCGGAATGGCAAAAGAAACAGCGCATCAAATAGGAACACCCTTGTCTTCTCTGGTTGGCTGGACAGAAATACTTAAATCTGAAAATGTTAAGGACGAATACATCACAGAAATAGAAAAAGATATTACTCGTCTGCAAACCATAACAGATCGTTTTAGTAAAATAGGGTCTATTCCAACACTAGAAACTGTAGATGTTGTACAAGAGACACAACTATCTTATGACTATTTAAAGACTAGATCTTCAAAATTGATAGATTTTGAGATTGATGCACCAGAAGAGTCAATTATGGTTAACCTCAATCAACAATTATATAGTTGGACCATTGAAAACCTGGTTAAAAATGCTATCGATGCGATGAAGGGTAAAGGGAAGTTGAAAGTAGAGATTTTGAACTCTGATAAATATGTGAAAATTAATATCACAGATACTGGTAAAGGGATTCCTAAAACTCAATTTTCTAAGATTTTTGAACCTGGATTTACCAGTAAAAAGCGTGGCTGGGGATTAGGATTATCACTGGCAAAACGTATAATTGAAGATTACCACGATGGACGCATAAAAGTGCTTTCTTCTGAAATTGGAAAAGGTACGACGATGCAAATCAGTTTGAAAAGAAATCATTAATAATAATTCATCAGAAATGCGTTTCATAATTCTTCTTCTTTTAAGTTTTAGTGTGAGCAATTTTACAGGACAGGATAAAGAAATATATGTATTTGTTGGGGAAAAAATAGAAGTAAAAGAATTCCAGCCTAAAGAGATGTTAATGGATCGTGCTTTTAAAGCAAAGTATAGAATCCTGGAACAGGTATATGGTAGATTGAATTTGGACGTAATAGCTTTTGAAGCCTATGATCATTATGGAATACCTCCATTTTCTAACTATAAGCATGTACTACTTTATGTTGTGAAAATAGATGGCAAATTTTATCATTCAAAATATCAATATTCTGCACTTTATAAAACTAAAGGAGGGGAATGGGCAGGGACTTATGCGCTTTATGATTATAACCACATTTATAACGAACATACTACAATTGAGCCAGTTAAGATTGATTTTGAACCCGCAGTAGAGTTTGATTTAAGTAAATACAGAAAGGAGATGTCAAAGGATTTATTCCCTGAACCATACTTTGAAATAAATGGAGATAAAGCCACAGCAGTGTATGGGCATTATATCGAAGATTTATTTCAATTAAAAAAGAATGGTGTTTTGAAAGCTAGAGGGTATTTTTTTCCTTGAAAAGCAATAGTCATCTGATTTCTTTTATTCTAAATTAGAGTTTATCGCTTTTGCCACAGCTTCAAAATCGTCTTTGGAAAGCGTTTCTTTAGAAAGAAAACGTGCATCTTCCATAGAATTCAAAGGTATTAGGTGCACATGTACATGAGGCACTTCCAAACCAATAACTGTCATCCCAACACGATTACAAGGAATCGTTTTTTCAATAGCAATACCAACGGTTCTAGCAAAACGCATAAGACCAATATAGGTCTCTTCATCCAAGTCCATAATCTTATCTACTTCTTTCTTCGGAATGCATAGCGTATGACCTTTTGCATTTGGATTAATGTCCAAAAAAGCAAGGAAATCATCAGTTTCTGCCACCTTATAGCAAGGGATTTCACCTTGAATTATTTTAGTGAATATTGAAGCCATTGAGTTACGATAGGTTAGGATAAAAATAAAAAAGATTCCTATGAGAATAGGAATCTTTTTAAAAATTTATTTGTGAAAGCGTTCTATCTTGTTATTTCTAAGATGTCGAATTTTATAACACCATTAGGCACTTGGATTTCAGCAGTATCGCCTACAGACTTCCCTAAAAGCCCTTTTCCAATAGGAGAATTAACAGAGATTTTTCCTGACGCTAAATCAGCTTCACTTTCAGCCACTAGAGTATACGACATTTCCATGCCATTCATTTGGTTTTTTAACTTCACAGTAGATAAAACCAATACTTTACTAGTGTCTAATTGCGACTCATCTATGATTCTTGCATTAGCTAAGGTCGTTTCCATTTTAGAAATTCTCATTTCTAACATACCCTGAGCTTCTTTGGCAGCATCATATTCAGCATTTTCACTTAAGTCTCCTTTATCTCTAGCCTCAGCAATAGCTTGCGATGCTTTTGGACGCTCAACATCCTTAAGATAATTTAATTCTTCTCTTAATTTTTTTAGCCCCTCTTCAGTGTAATAAGATACGTTACTCATAACTTCATCGTTTTAAATTTGTGTGCTCATATAAACACAAAAAATCTCGCTCACACGAGATTACTATGCAAATATACAAAATATTTACGGTAAGCTTTAATTTATTGTAAATTGCACACCTCAAAAAAAGTGATGATATGAAAAAGTTGGGACTACTATTTGTAATGATTCTTACACTAATAAGTTGCCAAAGTGATGATAACGGCAACAACAATTGTGGGCTTTTACCAAATGTGCTAGTTAATTTTGAAGTAAACCTTGCGCTTCCTCAGTTTCAAAATTTGTTGACCCCTCAAAATCCGGTGGTGATACCAGGTCAGGGTGTAGGAGGTCTTATTGTGATGAGAAACTTTGGAGACTCATTTGTGGCTTGGGACAATGCTGATCCTAACCGTGTGTTTCAGACATGTTCCATCATGACAGTCCAAGGCACTATTGCAACTAGTAATTGTGAAGACGAAAACAAATATGATATTAATACAGGATTACCGCTTACAGAAGGATTGAGCTGTGGACTGAAACCTTACAGGATTCAGCAAGGCGGAAATTCTCTGCTAATAAGTAACTAAAAATGAAAAGAGGATTGTTATTTAACAATCCTCTTTTTTGTTTAAAACGTTAACGTTGCACCTATTAAGAAGTTGGTCGTAGCTTGTGGATAAAAGCCTGCACCTTCTACAGTAGTAATTGTTCCTGGATTACTGAAATCATCATCAAAAGTGAAGTAATATCCATTAGAAACATACTTTTCATTAAAGATATTGTTGACTAAGCCAGTTAGTATAATAGACTTAAAAATAGAATTGGTTTCTATTTCGTAGATAATATTCAAGTCATTTACAAAGTAACTATCCAATTTTGAAACATCAGAATCGGTGTTACCCATAAATTGTTCACCAACATATTTACTTAAGAATGATACTTGTAAATCTTTTACAGGTTGAAATACAATAGCGTTAGCTGCTATAAATTCTGGTGAAAATGAAATATTGGTCTTGCCTAAGTTTCTCAATACACCATCTATAGAAGCAAATGTTTCTTTATTCTTGTTAGAGCTTAGAGTCATATTTGGCTGTAGAGTTAAGGTCTTTGTCACCGGAATAATAGCCTCTAACTCTAACCCTAAACGATAACTTTCACCACTGTTGGTTCTTATAGGATTTCCTACATCATCCAGCTGACCAGAAAGTACTAATTGTTGATTATAATGCATATAGTAGGCATTGGCATTAAAACTGAAGTTTCCTTCACGGTGTCTCCAACCAAGTTCGAAATCATTAAGCTGTTCCGGCTCTATACCTTCATTACTTTCAAAATCAGTTCTATTTGGTTCGCGATTTGCTCTGGCATACGAAAAGTATAAGTCGTTATTGGTGTTCAATTGATAAGTGATTCCCGCTTTAGGATTGAAAAACGTAAAGTTTTTATCAACTTCAAAAGGAATAACATCAGATGAAGTTCCAGTAGTCTTATAGGTTACATTTCTAACTTGAAGGTCTCCGTATAATCGAATCTTTTCATTAACTCTATAATTCGCTTTTGAGAATACAGACAAGTCATTTTTACGGCTATTACCATCGTAATAACGATCTCTGATTTCGCTTTGACTAGCAAATTCAGCCCAAATAACTTCACCAAAATGATCTCCATTGTAGTGACTGTATGACCCACCAAAGATCATATCCAAATTATTGTTCTTATAGTTGGCACTAGCATTGATCACATAAAAATCATTGTCTAACCAGCGACGACGGATTAAGTCTGTGGTAGTTACCGTTTCACCATTTACAGTTAGTGGCTCAAAACCATAAGTGTCAAAATCATCATCTTCTCTAAATTGCTCAAAATAGCCACGACCATAAGTATAGTTTAGACCCAAATTCGTAGACCAACGGTTATTGTAACGTTGGTTCCAGTGAAGTTGGTAATGATCTTGATTGTAGTTGTCTACTTCATTATCGTAGAACCTAGTATTACCATCATCATCAGTATACTGACCAGCAGGATTAAAGGTTCTGTTGCTTTGCAATGTCGCTTCATCAATACCAAACCAGGATTGATAGGTTACCTCTTGCCCAGCAAAAGTAATGGCCTTAATCAGCGTATTATCATCCACATAAGATCCTTGTAGATAATAGGATTTTAAATCGGTTGAAGCTCTATCGATATAGCCATCTGAAACAATATTGGAAAGTCGACCAGCAATTTCGAAATGATTATTCATTAAACCTGTGCTAAACTTCACCGTATGTTTTCTAGTATTATAACTCCCAAAGGAATTAGAAATTTCTCCGTTTGCTTTATCTGAAACAGCATCAGTTAGAATATTGATACTTGCACCAAATGCACCTGAGCCATTTGTTGAGGTA
The DNA here is from genome assembly GCF_040493455.1 of Winogradskyella sp. 3972H.M.0a.05. Classification (NCBI taxonomy): domain Bacteria; kingdom Pseudomonadati; phylum Bacteroidota; class Flavobacteriia; order Flavobacteriales; family Flavobacteriaceae; genus Winogradskyella; species Winogradskyella sp. 3972H.M.0a.05. Next base: position 723,871 of record NZ_JANFDA010000001.1, read on the forward strand.
CCTACACCTCTCTGCAACTGAAGACTTTCTATTGATGAGGCAAAGTCACCTAGGTTTACCCAAAAGGTTCCTAATGACTCAGCATCGTTGTACGGAATTCCGTTTATAGTGATATTGGTAGATTGGGCACTAATACCTCTTACTCTAATGCCTGTATAGCCTATACCAGCACCAGCATCTGTAGTAGTTACTACTGAAGGCAAGAAGTTGAGTAATACTGGGACATCTTGTCCAAGATTTCGTTTAGAGATTTCTTTTTTAGTCACATTAGTGTGAGTGATTGGCGAAGTCGCATCGACTCTAACGGCTTTTACGAGGACTTCATCTAGTTTTTCAACCTTGGTTGAGTCTTGTTTTTTGTCTTGTGAATAGGTGTAGAATGATACAATAAACACCACAAGAACATGAAATAATTTTTTCATTACGATTAATTATAATCGAATAAAAAGAGGTCATTATTCTTATTGTTAGTAAAATAATTTATGAACATCAATTTGTGGGTTTGGAAAAATACTAAAGCCTTTTTCTGCACTCACTGAAAACGTTCACCGAACGTTTTCTTGATGTTCGTAATCCCTAAACAGCATTACCTGTTCCAGGTTCATTGGGTATGATCTCAGCCACTTTTTGGCACCCCTTTTTGAGAACGGTGCAAAGATATGCCATTAATAATAATTAACAACTATTAGTTAATCAATATCTGGTTTTTTGCGAGAGGCTTTTTTATCGGATTTTAATCGTTTGCTTTTTAAGCGTTTTTCAATTACTGCCTTAGGAATCTTTGTAGCTTTTCTTGGCTTCTTAACCACCAAACCTTCTTCAATGAGTTTGAGAAATCGTTGAATTACTATAGTCTTGTTTTGATGTTGACTTCTAGATTCGTCGCATTGAAGTATTAATACACCTTCATTGGCAAATCTATTTTGAAGTGATTGCAAAAGGCGTTGTTTTTCTTCATCAGAAAACACTTTAGAAGTATTTAGGTTGAAGCTTAACTCAACTTTGGAGGATACTTTATTCACATGTTGGCCACCTTTTCCAGAGCTGCGAATGGCTTTGAATTTCAGTTCAGAAATAAGATCACTAATAGAGTACATTAGGTAATTTGGTGTTGTGCTTTCAAGAGGTCATTGACAGTCTTTACAGGATTAAAGGTGACTAAAGGCACTTCAACAAAAATAGTGTTCCAATAAGCCATGCTGCCATTCCATAGTCCAGGAAGTTCTAAGGCTTTGATATCCTTTCCTGTCTTTGTTTTCATGCTTATAAAGGCAGTTTTTGGGTCAACAAACTTTTTCAGGTCAAAGGATTTACCTTTATAGTTTTTAAGACCACAAACTAAATCTACAGGGTTGAAATGGGTTGAGTTTACTAAGATGGCTTTTTGCAGCTTATTTTTTTTATTGATTTGAGCAGATTCTACAATTTGAAGCGAGGTATAACCACGCTCATCCTTTACCCAAAACGGACCACCACCAGGCTCTCCTTCGTTCTTTACCATACCACAAACTCGTAATGGACGATTCAGCTTGTCATGTAGATATTCTATTTGATACTTTGTTGCATATTTTTCGAACTCCTCGCTTAAGTCCACATTTAGTTTTTGAGTAAGAAATTCTGCAATTTCTATAATCTTCTCTTCATCTACTGAACCAGAGTCTAGTAATTCTAAATATTCAAAAGCTTGAGATTGTAATTCTAGCAGAATACCACCAAGAAGTTTTTTATAATAAGCAACATCTTGTTCGTACTTATAGACTACAACATTGTCAATGTTTTTTATGAAAGCGATATCAGCATCAAGATCATTTAAGTTTTCTAACAAAGCACCATGACCCGATGGACGAAATAATAAGCTTCCATCTGAATTGCGGAACGGTTCATTGTCTGCAGTTACGGCAATGGTGTCTGTAGATTGTTTCTGATAAGAAAATGATATGTTGAATTTTGTATTTGTTTTTTCTTCTACAATTTCTTCAATACGCTTAAATTCTTCATCAAAAATATGATTGTGCTGCTCGGATATGGTAAAATGAAGGTTTGCCTCCTGATTTGAAGATCCGTATAAAGCAGCCTCAAAAAGATGCTCCTCAAATGCTGTTGCGACATGGTCTTTATATTTATGGAATGGTAATAACCCTTTAGGGTAGAAACTAAAGTTTAGTTTATCGATATCTAACATCGTAGTGATAAAAGCCATTATTCTTTTATCGTTGGAGTAGTCTTCGTAATCAGAATGTTGATCCCTGGTTTTTTGAAGAACTTTATCATAAAAAGGCAATTTTTCCATTCCAACCAAAAACAAAGACATGTCATTGGCTTTATTCTTATTGATATAAGAATTTATAGTGCCGTTATTTGGTTTGTATTTTTTTAAAAAGCTAAAGAGAAACTTAAACATTCTAGTGGCTGCTCCAGATGCAGGAACGAACTTTGTAATAGACAGATTTGGACGTTTATTTTCGAAAAGATCTATGAAAGCCTGTTCTTTGTCTTTTTCAATTTTTACGATACCATCAGAGAGTGTTGCTGCTTCTTTTAGGTTTACAAAAGGTAACCCCTTTTCGAAAAGTTGTATTTGACGATTCACGTCTTGAAGTGTGATGCCTTTTTTCTCTATTTGTTTAAGATCATTTTCGTTAAATGTCATAATCATTACTGCATTAGTTGATCTATGTGATCAATGGCTTTTTGTAAGCGTTCTTTTTTATTTCCTTTCAGGACTACAAATGGTTTGTTGGTACTTATTAATGCATCTTTAAACGCATTGTACATTTCCTCTCTTTCATTGGGTTTGTCCCTCAAATCATCTGCTTCCCAAGGCGTGTCAATATAAGTTAAAAAGTAGAGATCGTATGTATTTTCTAAGGCATATTTTTCCAGCAATGGATCGCAAGTTCCAGAATAGTATACTTCGGAATATACTTTGGTTTCAAGAAGATCGGTATCACATATTAAAACTGTATCTGTTTTTTGTGCTAAATCATTCTCTAATCTCATCTGACCTAGAGCGATTGGGAGCAAATCATGAGGTTCACAAGTTTTACGCTCATTATTCCACTTATCTTGAAGATATTCTCTTGCATATTCTGGCACCCAAACAGAATTGTAATGTCTGGCTAACTGTTGGGCAAGTGTAGTTTTTCCTGTAGATTCAGGGCCAAATAAAACTACTTTTATACAGTTTGAAGGTTGTTGCTTAAGTGTTTCTTCCATGCAATATATCCTTGAATTGCTAAAATAGTAAAGATTAAATATTGAAGCGATAGCATGCCTAAACCTCTATAGGCGTATAAAGGAACTGTAATAAGGTCTGCAAAAATCCATAACGTCCAATTTTCAATTTTCTTATTGGCCATATACCACATTGCTGTAAAGAAAATACCTGAAGTGAAAATATCAATATAGTTTTCTATAGCTATTGTTTTATCAAAGCCTTTATATACCAAGAATGTGACTAATATTGTCATTAAGAACATACCAAAGCCAATCCATTTTTCTTTTGTATTTGTTCGAGATATAGGCACTACATATTTATTATTCTTCTTTCTAGACCAATTCCACCATCCATAAATGCTCATCACAGAATAGTAGAAGTTCATCATCATATCTCCAAAATATTCAGCTTTATATAAAAGATAGACGGTAATTACTGTAGCAACTAAACCAGTTGGATAAACTAATATATTTTCCTTCTTAGCATACCAGACACTAGCAATGCCGAATACAAAAGCAATAGCTTCTAATATGATTGCATATGTAGGAGCGCTTTTATAAGCATCTAAAAAGAAATCAAAAATTTGGTTCATAGTCGCTACGATCGCTTTTTACAATTTTCATACTTAAAACTACATTATCCAAAGCTTCAAAACTATCTTTTATCGCCTTGTTGAGATAAGGCATTAAAGCATCATAATCGCCATAGATTTGTGTGCTCAAAGGATTCTCTAAGACTTTAAATTCGGAAGCTCTTAAGGTTTTAATAAACTCTATAATGGGATCTTCAAAAGTATTTTGAAGTGGTGTTAAGGTCAATTCAACAGATATTTTCATTTTGAGGTTTTTTTAGTTCTTCAAAGAAGCTTTCATCATTTTCGAAAGCAGTCCCAATAACAACCAAATCAGCGCCAGCAACATAAGCATCTTCTAACTGGGTTTTGGTTTTAATGCCACCACCAACAATCAATGGAATGGAGAGCTTGGCTTTTACCTGTTCTATAATGTCTTTATTTATGGGGTGAATAGCGCCACTACCAGCTTCAAGATAAATAAGCTTCATGCCTAAGAGTTCACCAGCTTTTGCCGTGTTGGCGATATGTTCAATGTTGTCTCTTGAAAGTGGTTTGGTTTGAGAGATTCTTTCGACTGCGGTTTGCTTGCCATTTTCAACAAGAATATAACCCGTAGGAATTACTTCCAAAGTAGTACTTTCAAGTTTAGAAATGGCCTCCACATGCTTACCAATAAGATAATCTGGGTTTCTACCAGAAATCAATGATAAAAACAGAATAGCATCAGCTTCGGAAGTAATCTGACTGACATCGCCAGGAAATAAAATCACAGGCAGCGTTGTCCATTTTTTTATTTCTCTAACCAAGACATCAGTTTTAGTGTCTTCAACATCACTACCACCAACAAAAATATGTGTAGTTATCGAAGCATTTAGCTTGCTGATAAAATGCTCAACATTATGTAGTACTATCTTATCTGGGTCGATGAGAACAGCTAACAATCTTTGGTTAGAAGACTTAGAATCTAATATGTTTTGATAGCTTGTCATTAAGCAGGTAATGTATAAGCACATGTAAACCCTTCAAACTCTAAAAAATCTGCCATATATTTTGACTTGGTATCAAAATCTATCCAAGCAGAAGTATTTGATTCATCTAAAGTAAACGGAATGACAAGCGTATGTTGTTTGAAACTGAGTCCAGGTGTTGCATAGAGTTTGTAAAGTGTCTCTTTGATGCACCAAATTACGGTTAGTTTTTTTACATATTCTGAATGATTAGCATCCAAATAATCGAATTCATAATCGATAAATTTTCGAGCGATTCTTGTAATCTTATCGCGTTGCATTTCAATATCAATGCCAACAATAGCATCACTAACAACGACTGCAGAAAAATTGAACGAGTGCGTTATTGAGATGTGTTTTCCATCTTTTAGGTGTGGTTTTCCATGATCATCGTAGTATAAGTCTTGGTCGGTATAACCAAATTCCCTGAGTAGATGTCTCACGCTCAAAAAGCCACGTTGATGCAATTCACTTTTCATGCCTTGTAAGCGCTCCAGACTTTCAGGTCTCAAGGATGATTTACCTATCAATTCCTCGTAAGACTCTGCAATCTTCCAGATTTTAACGCAAGTTTGTGAGTTGGGATTGAGCGTTTTATATAAAGGCATTTAATATTCTGAAAGTTAATAGTTATCTTTGCACTCGCAAATATAGATATATACAAAGATATAATTATGAATACAAAAACAATTCCTTACGTACCTTACAAAGTAAAGGATATGTCGCTTGCAGCATGGGGAAGAAAAGAGATTGAATTGGCAGAAGCTGAAATGCCAGGATTAATGAGCCTTAGAGAAGAATACAAAGATTCTCAACCTCTTAAAGGAGCTCGTATTGCTGGATGTCTTCACATGACGATTCAAACTGCTGTATTAATTGAAACTCTACAAGCTCTAGGAGCTGAAGTGACTTGGAGTTCTTGTAATATTTTCTCAACTCAAGATCAAGCAGCTGCAGCAATTGCAGAAGCTGGAACACCAGTATATGCTTGGAAAGACATGACTGAGGAAGAATTCGATTGGTGTATTGAGCAGACCTTATTCTTTGGAGAAGACAGACAACCATTGAATATGATCCTAGATGATGGTGGAGACCTAACTAATATGGTTTTGGATAAGTATCCTGAACTAGTTCCAGGAATCAATGGTCTTTCTGAAGAAACGACTACTGGAGTTCATAGATTATATGAGCGTATGGAAAAAGGAACTTTACCATTACCGGCAATCAATGTTAACGATTCAGTGACTAAGTCTAAGTTCGATAACAAGTATGGTTGTAAAGAAAGTGCTGTAGATGCAATTCGTCGTGCAACAGACATTATGTTAGCTGGTAAGCGTGTTGTTGTTTGTGGTTATGGAGATGTTGGTAAAGGAACTGCTGCTTCGTTTAGAGGTGCTGGAAGTATCGTTACTGTAACTGAAATTGATCCAATCTGTGCATTACAAGCAGCTATGGACGGTTTTGAAGTAAAGCGCTTAGAAACTGTTGTTGGTAATGCTGATATTGTAATTACAACGACAGGAAACAAAGACATCGTACAAGGACGTCATTTTGAAGCGTTAAAAGACAAGGCTATTGTTTGTAACATTGGTCACTTTGACAATGAAATCGATATGGCTTGGTTAAATGACAACCATGGTGATACCAAGGTTGAAATTAAGCCTCAAGTGGATAAGTACACTGTAAATGGTAAAGACATCATTATCCTTGCTGAAGGGCGTTTGGTAAATCTTGGTTGTGCAACAGGTCACCCAAGCTTTGTAATGAGTAACTCTTTTACGAACCAAACTCTAGCACAAATAGAGCTTTGGAATAACATTGAGAGCTACGAGAACAAAGTGTATATGTTACCGAAGCACTTAGATGAAAAAGTAGCGAAGCTTCACTTGGCTAAGATTGGTGTTGAATTAACTGAACTTAGAGAAGAGCAAGCAGACTATATTGGTGTTAAGGTTGAAGGGCCTTTTAAGCCAGAGTATTATAGATATTAATTGTCATGCTGAACTTGTTTCAGCATCCCATATAGAACAAAATCCCAAGCAGAAATGTTTGGGATTTTTTGTTGAAAACTATTATTTGGTTTAGTGAAAAACTATTTTATTTTTGTAACCATGTGTAATGTTGTATAATATGGTTATAAAAGAGAGTTATTCGATTTCTGAAGCTGCTGAAATTCTAGGTAAAAATCCTGAAACATTAAGACGATGGGATAATCAAGGCAAGTTAATTGCTGTTAGAGAACCTATGAGTGATTATAGAGTTTACAATAAAGAACAACTAGAGGTCTTTCCTGAATTTAAAAGGTTTTTTGATAAACTTGATGAAGGGAATTTTGTAGTACCAAATAAGGATTATTCAGTTTTAGAATTATTTGCAGGTGCGGGAGGTTTGGCCTTAGGACTGGAACAAGCAGGCTTAAAATGTAAAGCTTTAAATGAGATCGACAAGTGGGCTTGTCAAACACTTAGAAAAAATAGACCTGAGTGGGATATTGTTGAAGGAGATATTAAAGAGATTGACTTTTCAGGCTACAAAGGCGAAGTAGATGTGGTAACAGGAGGGTTTCCATGTCAAGCATTTAGTTATGCAGGAAAGAAATTGGGACTAAAAGATGCAAGAGGAACTTTGTTTTACGAGTTTGCTAGAGTAATTAAAGAAGTACAGCCAAAGATATGTATAGGCGAAAATGTTAGAGGGCTTTTAAATCATGATAAAGGGAGGACATTAGAAGGAATGATTTCTATTTTAGATGAGATTGGATATAACGTGGTTGCTCCAGTAGAAGTCTTAAAGGCAATCCATTACAATGTGCCTCAGAAAAGAGAACGACTAATTTTGGCTGCTGTAAGAAAAGATATTGAAGTTGATTATAGTTACCCAAAACCTTTTTCTGAAATCTATACTTTAAAAGACGCTTTAAAAAAAGGAAAGTTATTTAATAAGAAAGTACCAAAATCTAAAGGTGCCTTATATCCAGACCACAAAAAGAAAGTTCTAGATTTAGTTCCTCCAAAAGGTTATTGGAGGGATTTGCCTTTGGATATTCAGAAAGAATATATGCAGAAAAGCTTTTATTTAGGAGGAGGGAAAACAGGAATGGCGAGAAGAATTGGGTGGGATGAACCTTGTTTGACATTAACTTGTAGCCCAGCTCAAAAACAAACAGAGCGTTGTCATCCCGACGAAACAAGACCATTTACAGTTAGAGAATATGCAAGGATTCAAACATTTCCCGATGAATGGCATTTTGAAGGTTCTGTATCTCAGCAATACAAACAAATAGGGAATGCTGTACCAGTTAACTTAGCAAAAGAAATAGGATATTCAATTGTTAGTTTTTTGAACGATTATGAAAATGTATCTGAAGGAAATACTTTGCGAATTTCATCAGCCAAGGTATCTATGGTTTCTTGAAGCTTTTCACTTCCGTCAATTTCTAATGCAACTTGCCCTATGGCATTGCTTATTTCAAAATAGAAATTTTCTTTTCCAGTAAGACGACTCCAGAATTCTTTGCCTATTATCACAGGGAAACGATCGTTGATCTTTTTATAGTGAGAACTTAATTCGTTTGTTTCACCATACAGAACACCAATAATCATATCATCAACTCTTAGGTCTAAGTTATTAGTTCTGGCTAAATTTTGAACCGATTGAAAGTGATCAATTATTGTTTTTACATCATCTTTATTTATAGTATTTGGACCGGACTTTAGCTGACAATATTTTTTCCTGCCATCATAAGCATCTATAAATTCTATATCTATTCCTTGAACAACAGATCCCATCATACCATCAAATAGCTCTGAAATCATTTTTTGCGCCTTATTGCCAAAAGTAGTGGTAATAGATGTACTTAATAAGCGAGGAAAAACAAGAGCTTTGGCAAAACTCTCAGGAGTAGAAGTCCCTTCTAGAAAATTTGCTAAATAGGCTAATAAAAACGGATTAATCTTATATGATTTAAGAGAACTTGCTCTTTTAGTAGCACCTTCAAGATGAGAGTTTACTATTTCATTTCTAAAAAAATCTTTGGCATTGTTAAGAATTTTAATTCTCTGTTGATCATCCATTTTTGTTTTTCGCATTTAAATGTCAATAAGTTACGAATATAAAAAATAAAGCTCCTCGCTTTGATAAAGATTTTGGGTTTTACAAAACGTTCAAATAATGGTTGTTAAATCGTTAGTTTTTGAATGAAATAGAATGTTTTTTGTTGAAAACAGGAAACAAAGTTCTAACTGTTTAAAGAATCGAAGCCTTGATAATAGCCAAAGTTTTGAAATGAAATTTCATCCAAAATATTTCTCCTAGAGACTAAAGCATTATTTGATATTTGTTCTAGAATATTATAAGATTCGGTAACAGATTCGCCATTAGTCGCTAAGAAATCGTCGATAACTTTTGGTAGTACCTCGTATAACTTAAAAAGTGCATTTTCGTCCCCTGTTAAAAGGCCATAAAACCTATCCCCAGAAATCATAAAGACTCTATCGTGCCTATATGGCGTTTTATTAATTGTTGCTTCCCATTTTTTTTTAAAGCTTTTTTTGGCTAATGTCTGAACCAAATAACACTTAGCTTGTTGATTATCATTAGCAAATTGCTCTAATTTTTGAAAAACACTTTCCGCAGAACTACTATTCATAGTGTTATGTTTGTTCTTTATTTCAGCAAAAAGAGAATTGTCATCAGCTTTAATATCATAACCACTAAGCTTTCCATTGCTAAATCCTTTAATACCTCCTAAAATTTCTTCATGAAATGTTCCTATAGCATTATTTATCGACTTGTCAATTTGCCGAGATACTTCAAACTTGATTAAATCTTCTTCACTGAGATTATTGAATTTTAAATCAAAAGTCAACTTAAAAGTGTCAACCTTATTTCTATAGAATTTAGGAATTGTGGAAGTCTTTTCTGTCTTAGCTTGTATATAGGAATTATAAAGATTAGAAATACATTGCAATAAATGTTTGTCACTCACATAATCTAAATAATTATTTTCTAAATGGCTCATTAATAGTTATTTTAGAAGGATTTCTATGGGTTACGAATATAAAAAAATAAAAGTTCCTCGTTTCAATGAAGCTTCAGGGTTTTATACCACAAAGAGGCGATCTAAACAAATGGGTAGAATCAAATCCAAGAATACCAAACCAGAACTTTTATTTAGAAAAGCATTGTGGCGGAAAAATGTTCGTTACAGAGTGCATACAAAATCGTTACCAGGAAAGCCAGATGTGTCGATAAAAAAATATAGGCTCGCTATCTTTATAGATGGGGAGTTTTGGCATGGTCATAATTGGGAAGAACGAAAACTGAATATAAAAAGTAATCGTGCCTTTTGGATCCCAAAGATTGAACGCAATATACAACGCGACCTAGAAGTCAATGATAAACTACAAGCTATGGGCTATACTATTTTTAGGTTTTGGGAACACGAGATAAAGCAAGACCTAAAGACTTGTATCAACGATGTGATGGTGTATTTGCAGACAGGAAGTTTTAATTAGTCCTTCTTCGGATGTACTAATTCCATTTCTTCGATGAGGTGCTTAGCACCAGCATATTTATCAATAATAAACAACACATAACGCAAATCGACCATAATGTTTCGGCAAATTTCAGGGTCATAATAGATATCGCTCATGGTACCTTCCCAAACTCTGTCAAAATTTAATCCAACAAGATTTCCATTCGCATCGATGGCTGGGCTTCCAGAGTTCCCACCAGTTGTATGGTTTGTACCAATAAAGCAGATAGGCAACTTACCATTGCTATCAGCATATTGTCCATAATCTTTATTGTTGTAGAGTGTTCTCAACTTTTCAGGAACATCAAATTCATAGTCGCCAGGCACATATTTTTCCATAACTCCATCAAGATATGTAACATGAGTATAGTACACAGCATCTCTTGGTGCATAGCCATTGACTTTACCATATGTAACTCGAAGTGTTCCATTAGCATCTGGGAAATAACGTTCGCTTGGAACCACTTCCATTAAGGCTTTCATGTACTTGGTTTGTACTGCATTAATTTGAGTGTTCTTTTGTTGCCATTCAGGTTCTATTGTACTGTAAAACTCCTCTACAAATGGTTTTGCATATTGATAAGCCGTATCAGCATTGAGTCTTTTCATCACGTCTTCAGCACTACCTTCAAGCATGCTTAAAGCACTATCCAAACTCGTAAAAGCTGTATTGTCGTAAATGGATGCATCAATAGTATCAGTATATAAAGGCATTACAGCTTCAAATACACCTTTGTCAACATTGACATTATAATTTTTAAAAGTGCCTTTTAGTCGAGATGTCATACTTTCTTTTAGGGTTTCAAAACGATCAGGATTTCGTTTCAACTGTATTTCCATTTGATACATCCTAAACATGACTTGCATTAACTCATTGGTTCTAATAAAGACTTCAACGAAGTTGCCACGCTTCACATTGATACTTTCAAATTCCTTGTATAGTTTGTCAAAATCAGAAAGTAAGTTTCCATATTCAGTTTCAAGACCTTTTGCCTTGACTTGTTTAGCAAACTCAGCTTCTGCTTCACGTTTTATATCAATAGCACCACTTTTTGCAATCCCAAGGTTTTCACCAATCCACTTCTTCCATGAGTTGGCAATTCTGGCTTGCTTGGATGCATATTGAATTCGAATTTTATCGTCAGACTTCATATTGGCATCAATAACTTTTAATGCAGCTTCTCTAATGGCAATATTGCTTGGGTTTACCTTTTGTGTTATTTGTTCTACAGCAACAGCTGGTAAGTACTCATTGGTTCTTCCTGGAAATCCAAAAACCATTGTAAAATCGTCTTCCTCGACACCATCTAAAGATATTGGCAGGTAGTGTTTTGGCGTGTACGGCACATTATCCGTACTGTACTTTGCAGGACGATTGTTTTTGTCTGCATAAATTCTGAAGATTGAAAAATCTCCTGTATGTCTAGGCCAAACCCAATTGTCTGTATCACTCCCAAACTTACCAATGCTACTTGGTGGCGCACCAACCAGACGAATATCTTCGAAACGCTCAGTAACAAATAAGAAATACTGATTGCCTTTGTAGAATGGTCTTATTTTTAGTGTCTGCCAGTCTTCCTTTTTCCAACCTTTCATAATAGCATTACTATTTCGATCTATGGTTGATTGTTTGGTTCGAGCATCCATACTATCATCGATAGCGACCAAAACATCTTGTGTAACATCATGAATACTGACTATGAACTCAACATAAAGCCCTTCGTTTGGCAATTCTTCACTTAGACTCATCGCCCAAAAACCATCTTTGAGATAATCATTTTCTAATGATGAATGCGATTGTATCTGACCATAACCACAATGGTGATTGGTAAGCAACAATCCTTTAGGCGAAATAACTTCACTGGTACAGCCACCATTAAAATGACCTATCGCATCTTTGAGACTAGAGTTATTAACATCATAGATGTCTTGTGCAGTCAGCTTGCTACCCAACGTTTGCATGTCGTTTTCATTCATGCCTTCTAAGAGTGAAGGTATCCACATGCCTCCTTGTTGTGCGGAAATCTGAATGGTTACAAAGAGAAAAAGAAGTCTAAAAAATTTCATAAGTCAATTGGTTTTGAATGTCTTTCAAAGATAATAAAGCAATCCATTAATTTGGAATAGATAATCGGGTATCTAAAATCCATTTTTTTGCAAGAGCTCTGTTGGTTGTAATTTCAGCAAATACATAGATATTAGATTGAAAACAATAAGAATGCTCGGCCAATTCTATAAGCACTTTATTATCGCAATAACTAGAGTGAAGGAAGTAAAGTTCATCGTTTTTAATAAAGACATAGCCAACATGATTGTCTAAACCAACAAAGTAGAGTCCATCTTCATAGGTTGAATTGAGTTTAGCTTTTAAAGCTTTAAAAGAAAGATTAGAGTAAATCTTAAGTTCAGACTTTGGTTGAAGCATTTGCGCTTCAATAAGACCAGCCTGCTGCGCCATTTTGTAACGATTTAGATTGAAACCCAAATGCTTTAATGTTGTAGATACAAAATAACCGCAAGCAATCTCACCATCATTTGGAATATTTGTATGACCATTGAAGTCCCAAGTTGTTCCATACCAATGTGGAACTAGGTGATTAAGTAATTTGTCTTTAAGATAAGCTGAAGCACTATCTATAGCTTTCGTTTCATTTTGTTGAAGTTGTGATTTAAAATATACTTTATCAGATTGAATTGCAGAGAGCAATACATCATAGTTTCCTTTGGTTTTAAAGTTCAATCCCAGCTTAGTACTATCTATTAGTGTACTATCTACTTCAACAATAGTGGTTTCTGGACGTGCAATTTCTGTAGCATGTTCTTTGTCAACCGTTTTTTTGCAGTTGACCAATAAGATTGAAACGAAGAGAAATGTAATTATTTGTTTTATGATGATGTAGGTTTAGGGTTTAAGTATATAACTAAATTTTGATTAGATTATTATCTTTACAAGCATGCAACACCAATCCAAACTTCCAAATGTAGGCACTACCATTTTTACTGAGATGAGTGCTTTGGCTAATGAATATAAAGCTATCAATTTATCGCAAGGTTTTCCAAATTTCAAGAGTGATCAAAAGCTTATGGATTTGGTTTCTGAAGCTATGAACTCTGGGTATAACCAGTATGCACCAATGGCTGGAAGTTTGAATTTGAGAAAAGCCATTTCAAATAAAATAGAACAGCTGTATAATGTTTCATATCACCCAGATTCTGAAATTACAGTTGCTGCTGGAGCTACTCAAGCAATCTACACCATAATTTCTGCCTTTGTAAGACCAGGCGATGAGGTGATAATTTTTAAGCCAGCTTACGATTGTTATGAACCAGCTATAGAAGTCAATGGAGGAATTACTAAAGTTATTCAACTTAGTGCACCAAAGTATAGAGTAGATTGGGATGAGGTAAAACAACTGTTTTCATCAAAAACAAAGATGATTATCGTCAATACACCTCACAATCCAAGTGGCACTATTTTGTATAAGGAAGACATGTTAAAGCTTCAAGAATTGACAAAAGGCACCAATTGTATTGTACTTAGTGATGAGGTTTATGAACATATCATTTTTGATAACGAGCAGCATCAAAGTGCCTGTCTGTTTCCAGATTTGAAAGACAGGAGTTTTATTGTGGCTTCTTTTGGAAAAACGTTTCATAATACTGGCTGGAAAATTGGTTACTGCTGTGCTCCAAAAGATTTGATGGTTGAGTTTAGGAAAGTACACCAATTCAATGTGTTTTCGGTACACCATCCATCACAACAGGGTTTGGCAGAATATTTACAGCACCCAAACCACTATTTAGAGTTGCCAAAATTCTTTCAGGAAAAACGTGACCTGTTTTTGCAATTAATAGAAGGATCTAGATTTAAAGCAACACCTTCAAAAGGGACTTATTTTCAAGTACTAGAATATTCTGAAATCACCAATGAATACGACATAGAGTTTGCTAAACGCCTTACCAAAGAAAAAGGAATTGCCTCAATACCGCTTTCAGTTTTCAACGATAATAACAAAGACGACAAAGTACTTAGGTTTTGCTTTGCCAAGACTGAAGAGACTTTAGAACAAGCTGCTGAAATACTCCGTAAAATTTAACGATGTTACTTTTTTAAAATTTCTGTGTCATAAGTATAGAATCAAAACTTTTGACAGTATGAAACTATGGATGATGATTTTATGTCTGTGCTTTGGATTGACACTCAATGCACAAGAAGATATAAAAAGTACAAACCAATATCAGGTAAAAAAGGGTAGAATCTATCTTGATGATAAGGATGTTACAGAGACGTTTACAGTTGAGCAACGTAAAGTAATTATTGAGAGGCTTAAAAAAGCCTCGGAGGAAGCAAAAACTGAAAAGGTTCAAAAGAAGAAAGAGAAAGCACTACGAAAAGCAGAAAAGGCTGAGAAAAAAGCAAAGAAGGCAGCTAAGAAAGCAGAAAGAGCACTTAGAAAAAAAGAAAAAGCCCAAAAAGGATTTGATAAAGCAACGAAAGCTTTGAATAAAGCCAACAGGAAATACGAAAAGCTTAAGAGTAAAGGAAAGCTATCGCCAGAAGATGAACGAAAAATGTTAGAAAAGATAGAAAAGCTTACTCAAAGGCAAGCCAAGGCAAAAAGAAAGATGTAATCTACTTAGAGGTGGTTAATCTAAGCCAAGTTTGAAAATGGTCAAGCTTGGCTTTTCTTTTTTGTATATAATATCTAATTTTAAAGCATGCAAGAGGACTTAAAAATCGCATTGATTCAATCGAGCTTGGCTTGGGAAAATGCTACACAAAACAGAAAGAACTTCACTGAGAAGATAAATAGTATTGATGAAGATGTTGATGTAATTGTACTGCCAGAAATGTTTACCACAGGCTTCACTATGAATGCCAATGGCAATAAAGAAACCATGCAAGGAGAAACAGTACAATGGTTGTTAGATATGGCTTCTAAAAAGGATGTCGCTATAACAGGAAGTATTATTGTAGAAGAAGAAGGTGCATTTTACAATCGATTATTATTTGTAGAGCCAAACGGAGTAATAAGCACCTATGATAAAAAACACACATTCACTTTGGCTGGAGAGCACAAAGTTTATAAGGCAGGCGATAAAAAACTCATAGTCGATTATAAAGGCTGGAGCATATGTCCACTTGTTTGCTATGATTTGAGATTTCCTGTATGGGCCAGAAATACTGAAGATTACGATCTTTTGATCTATGTTGCCAATTGGCCAAAAGTAAGAGTTGATGCCTGGTCCACTTTACTCAAAGCTAGAGCCATTGAGAATATGAGTTATTGTATTGGTGTGAATAGAGTAGGATTGGATGGAAACAATTACGAATATTCTGGACATTCTGCAGCGTATGATGTGCTTGGAAATCGATTAGACAATATAGAAGTAGGTAAGGAGCAAATAGAAGTTATTACACTTTCTAAAAGCCATATCAAAACCTATAGAGATAAATTACAGTTTCTCGAAGATAGAGACAGTTTTAGTCTAAAGTAAACTCGGGTTGATTAATCCAATTTGCTCTGGCTTCTACTTTTTCTGGGTAGAAACTTATGCGTTCGGGTTGAATGCCTTTAAGATAATTTCCAGAGTCCCATTTACCGTTTTCGTTTTCATCAAAAATAACCCTTATATAATAGTCCTTTGGTGCGATATGCTCAAAGTCAACAGGTTTATTTTCTGTAACGTATTGCTCGTAAAATACTTTGTTAGTGTCATCTACAAGTTGAACAATAACAGGGTACTTCGCATTGATTAATCTCAATCTAATATCTGAATATTGTGTGAAATCTTTGGTTCGCAAAGTATAGTTTAGTGTATCATTCACATTCCCGAAAAAGTCTGTCAATGCGTTTGGTAGTAATTGTACCTTATAGGTTTCGTCCTCTTTTTTATCAAACTTGAATTTATACGTATTGAAAAGTGTATCTAACTCGGTTTGGTAATCAACAGCCAAAGAATCCTTATCTATAATAGTAATATAAGATTTGTCGATCTTAGCAAATGGAACAGAACCTGTAATGGTAAAATCATCATCAAATTTTAGGGTTCCTCTAGGTTCTGAAGACAAGGTCAACGAATCTTTTTCAAGATCTCTAAAGCGATGTTTGAGCGTGTCAACATGAGTGTTATTGGTTATCCTAAATAACGTTGAATCGAGTTCTACTTTTGGCTTGTACCAATAATATAAAGTATCTACATCTTTATCCTTTGTGATTCTAATTTCAGAGCCTTCAGGCTTTGAATCGAGCATATCAATGGTAGTGCCTTTATAATTACCTTCATAGCCAAAAGCAATTTTTTGACCTGCAACTTGCCTTGGTCTCAATGCCTTAAAATCTAGCTCTTCCTGAAATAATTTTATCAAATAGGTAGAATCTGTTGGTACCTCGATAAACTCTTTATGGAAACCAATTTTATCAGTTTTTGGTTGAAACGTAAAGTTGCCGCTCTCTTCTTTTAGTGCAACAAGCATATACTTGCCAGATTTTATATTGTCGATACTGAAGACAGTAGTACTATCGAGCGTATTGGTAACGTATTTTGGTTTTTCTTTATATACAATAGAATCTGTAAATGTTGAATCAACCTCATACAGCATTACAGAAATAAACTTATCTGTAACTCTATTGCTAGCATCCATAACTTGACCGCTTACAGACAGTGAATCAATGGTTTCTCCTGTAGAAAACACATAGCGATAATAAGGATATGGATTTTCTTCATTATTGTCGACAATACTTTGCCCAAAGTTAAAGGCATAAGTGGTGTTGGGAAGTAACGTGTCTTTAATTTTGATGCGAATATATTTGCTTGCAGTCCCTAGAGGTATGATGTCTGGTTCTGGATCCATTGGTGGTGAAATAATAAGCTGTTTTTGAAGATCTTTAACTTTGATATACTCATCAAAATAAATTCTTATTTCATCACCTGTGAAATTGGTCGTAAAGTTCTCTGGTGTGGATCTTATGATTTCTGGTGGTGTAACATCTTTTTCACCTCCAGAAGGCGTACCTCGATTGGCACAACCAATAATAAAGCTAAGAGAAATTAATGCAAAAAGAAATTGAGAACTGCGTTTGAGCATTTTCAGATTATTATGGCGCAAAGAAACGACTTATTTGGCATACAAACGTAAAAATTAATTCGCAATTGCCATTGTTGCAATACTTAACTTTATATTCTCAATTTTTAACAATTCATTAGCACAGGCCTCAATTGTAGCTCCAGTAGTAATAATATCATCCACTAATAAAATATGCTTGCCACTTAGATGTTCTGTTTGTGTAAGATTGAAAGCAGTATTACTATCTGACCAACGTTTTATTCGACTTTTGAAAACCTGAGTTTTCAATGCCGAGCTTTTTTTAAGAAGTGTGTCATTGTAATCCACTTGTAAAGCATTCGCTATTTCTTTACCAAACTCTGCGACTTGGTTATAGCCACGCTTTCTCATTTTGGATTTATGCAGCGGAACAGGGATAACAATATCTATGTCTTCATAGGATTGAACAGATTTCAATTCTTCTCCAAGCCACTGACCAAGATAAGTGCTGATGGATTCATGTCGTCTATATTTTAGATTATGAAGCAATTCTTGTACTATGCCCTTTTTTGAAAAGTGAAATAGAGCTGTGGCATTTTCAAGAGAAACACGTCCGAACAGGATTTTTTTCATTTCTGAATCGTCTTCAAAGTGAAAATTAGTTGTCGGAAGTTGATGTCTGCAAGAGGTACAAATGTAATTTTCATTGTCACTAAGATGGGTTCTACATCCAAGACAAGATTTGGGAAAAAATAAGTTTAACAAATTTATTATCACTTTATCGATAAAAATAAAATAAAGTTGTGGATACTGTTACTTTTGTGCATTGAAATTATGAAAATTAATAATGATAGTTAACCCTCAATTATTTAACTACAGATTAATTATTAGTTCATTAATTGTTGCCATTGCAGTTTTAACAGTTTTTAGTTTTTCAAACTATATATCCATTGAACAACAAAAAAACGCTATAGAAGAAGAAAAAAAACTGGTAGAAAGCGAACTGTCCCAAATGATTTCGACAAATGATGATTTAACTTCTGTTAATACCTCTTTATCATCAGAACTCGAAGACGCTAAACAAAACACAAAAATCGCTCTGGACTCACTAAGATTATTGAATAGTGATTTATCCGTAATTGCTAAGTATAAGGATCAGGCACGTGGTTTGGTTTCAAAGAACAAGAGGTTAGAAGCTTCTGTTGAAACTTTGGAAACCACTAATGCTGAATTGGAAGAAGATGTTAGAGAGGCAGAAGAAGCTCTTAAACTTCAACAGGATGAGAACACAGTCCTTACTGAGGTTAATGAGTCTCTAAAGACTACAATAGAAGAAGCATCTGCACTAAAAGCTATGGCATTTGATGTGTCATCTTACAATACTGTTCTAGGAAGAAAATTGGCTACAACCAAAGCTTCTAAGACTAATGTTATAGACGTTTGCATAACACTTGCAGAAAACGTTCTCACAAAACCAGGAAAAAAAGACATTTACATACAAATTGTAGATCCAAGGAATAATGTTTTTGCAGACAAAGGTGTCGCAAAATTCGATGATTCTTCCTTAATCTACAGTGCCAAGACTACAGTTCACTATAGAAACCAATCTATGGGAGTTTGCACAGCTATAGGCGCTAGCAAACAAGAAATGCCTTTGCTCGAAGGTAAATACTACATAAGTGCGTTTCATAATGGAGTAAAACTTGGAAGTACAGAGATATATCTAAAATAATATTTAACTCAAGCTATTATTTTAATAAAAACCGTTCTTCAGTTAGAGCGGTTTTTTATTTTTGCAGCATGGCAAATAAAGAGGACAAATTCAAGAAGGTAATTGCACATGCCAAGGAATATGGTTATGTGTTTCAGAGTAGTGAAATCTATGATGGATTAAGCGCAGTATATGACTATGGCCAAAATGGTGTTGAACTAAAGAAAAACATCAGAGATTATTGGTGGAAGGCTATGGTGCAAATGCACGATAATATTGTTGGAATCGATGCAGCAATCTTTATGCACCCAACAACTTGGAAAGCTTCAGGCCATGTCGATGCATTTAACGACCCGTTGATTGATAACAAGGATTCTAAAAAGCGCTACAGAGCTGATGTACTTGTTGAAGATTATGTCGGAAAACTAGATGCCAAGATAGAGAAAGAAGTGAAAAAAGCTGCCAAGCGATTTGAAGATGCTTTTGACAAAGACCAGTTTCTATCTACTAATCCTAGAGTACTTCAGTATAAAGAAAAAGGAGATGCAATCCTTAAGCGTTTAGGACGATCTTTAGAGAATGAAGATTTAGCAGATGTGAAGGCTCTGATTGAAGAATTAGAAATTGCTTGCCCACTGTCTGGAAGTAAAAACTGGACTGATGTTAAGCAATTCAATTTAATGTTTGGAACTAAGCTTGGAGCTTCTGCAGAGCATGCGACAGATCTATATCTTAGACCAGAAACTGCTCAAGGTATTTTTGTGAATTTCCTTAACGTGCAAAAAACTGGTAGGATGAAGATTCCTTTCGGAATTGCTCAAACAGGAAAAGCGTTCAGAAACGAAATTGTTGCAAGACAATTCATTTTTAGAATGCGTGAGTTTGAACAAATGGAAATGCAATTCTTCATAAAACCAGGAACACAACAAGAATGGTATAAGTACTGGAAAGAGCATCGTCTTAAGTGGCACTTGTCATTGGGTCTGGGAGAAGATAATTACCGCTTCCACGATCATGAAAAGTTAGCACACTATGCAGATGCAGCAGCAGATATAGAGTTCAGGTTCCCATTTGGATTTAAAGAACTAGAAGGAATCCACTCGCGTACAGATTTTGATTTGGCTCAACACGAAGAATATTCTGGGAAGAAACTGCAATACTTCGATCATGAAGAGAATAGGAGTTATGTGCCTTATGTACTAGAAACTTCGATAGGTTTGGATAGAATGTTCTTAGCAGTGTTCTCTAATTCACTTCAAGAAGAAGTATTAGAAGATGGTACTACCAGAGACGTGTTAAAATTACCAGCTGTGTTAGCGCCTACAAAAGCTGCAATTTTACCATTGGTTAGAAAGGATGAAGGATTGGTGAAAATGTCTAAGGATATCGTTAATGACCTTAAGTGGGACTTTAGTGTAGCTTATGATGAAAAAGATGCAGTCGGAAGACGCTACAGAAGACAAGATGCAGCTGGGACACCATTTTGTATTACAGTCGATGGAGAAAGTTTAGAAAATAATACTGTAACAATTCGATACAGAGATACTATGGAGCAAAAACGAATTGCGATTGATGAAATAAAGGCTGTAGTAAAAGAAGAAGTTGATGTGAAAAATTGGCTCATGAAGATGTAGTCAAAACATAACGAACACAAAAAAGCCAGTGCATTTGCACTGGCTTTTTTGTTTATATATGAAAATAATTAGTACTTAATAAACTTCTGAGTTTTAGTTGCATTCTCTAGTTTAAGTCTTAAGATATAGTTTCCTGAAGCTAGTTCAGATACATCTAAAGTGTCACTATTTAACTTTCCATTCATCACACGTCCACCATTGATGTTAAACACACTATAAACAACGCCTTGTAAGCTTAATGTTGAATTAAGGTTTAGAACATCTTTAGTTGGGTTTGGATGCATGATTAAATTGTCCACACTAGTTTCCTCGAAAGATAACGTAAAGTCTCCTTCAGGAACCTGAAGTGTAGAGTTAATAGCTGGGTTAGAAATAACATCCTCAATACCACCTGGCCAAGTAACCTTCACATAATTAATTTGTGTATCAGTTCCAATACCAAAGTGTGTGTTAAGAGAATTCATATACTTAAATCCATCACCTGCGCGAACATCTCTAATTTGAGTTCCAGAAGGTGTATTGATTTCAACTCTTGCTCCAATACCATTTCTGTTACTACCATTAGTTAATCCATCGTAAGCTTTACCAATGGTTACAATTTTTATCCAGTTGTGGTTGGTTTCTTTTTGGTTAGTATATAAACTACCGTTAGCAAAAAGATCTAAATAACCATCATTGTTAATGTCTCCGATAGCACCACCGTAACCTGGAGGTAAAGTAAGTGTAGTAATAGCACTAAACGTTAAGTCTCCATTACCAAATAAGATAACACCATTAGAGTATACATCTAAATTTCCGTCGTTATCAAAATCGTGAGCAATGTTCTCATGTCCTATAGATTCAGTTAGTGTTATTCCAGCTCCTGCTGTAACATCAACAAATAAATCTAATGAAGGGTTGCTTTGACGCTCAATAAGGTTGTTTTTCATTAAGGTATGGTCACTACCTGTACTAGATCCTACATACACATCCATATCACCATCATTATCAAAATCTCCCCAAGCAGAAGACCATGTTTGGATATTGTCCCATAGGTTTATACCAGGATCGTTGGCAATTTCAGTAAAACTTCCATTTCCATCATTTCTATGTAATTGGTTTTTTGGTCTGTCACCAGAACCACCACATTTAGCCATAAACATATCTATATCACCATCATTGTCATAATCAACCCATATAGAGGCATAATTACCACCAGAAGAATAGCTTCCAAGACCATTAGAATTGTTGAAGACTAAGTTGTTAGATCCATCGTTGATATAAGATACACTTGGCGCTACATCATGACAAACAAAGGCATCTAAATGACCATCAATGTTAAGGTCAACAAAATTTGATCTTTGTGAGAAAACATATTCTGGACCTGAAATTTCTGTATAAGCAGTACCATCTGCATTTGCTTGCATAAAGGTAACACCAGTACCAGAACCATATAATAAATCATTATATCCATTAGCATCAAAATCTCCTGCAGCCATACTCCATCCAGGAAGGAAGTCTGCAGAAGTTGTAGTGATTTCTCTAAATACAAATGAACCATCTGGTTGTTGCTCGTTGATATAGATTTTGTTAGAACTTACAGAAACAGGATCATCCAGGAAGTCTCCATTCATATCTATCAATCCAAGATCATAAGAACCAGGAGCACTTATAGAAGATTGAACAAATGTAATTGGAGAAGTTGGTGCTGGAGGTGGTGGATCAGTCTCAGTTAAGATAAAATCAAAATCGCTACTGTCTCCCCATCTATCATCCCATACGATGTAGTAAGTCGTATTTGCAACCGCGTCAAACTCAACAACAGATAAGTAGCTAGGGTTTCCAATGACACCTGTGTCATCGTCACCAGCTACACAAGTTAGAGAACCACAGTCTCCAGTAAAAACATGAACTCTAGTATCTTTTCCTTCGTTTTGTGCCAAATCAGCACTAACAGATACTATATAATCTTGAGATGGTACGTATTTTACCCATTCTCCACCAGTAACATTTGTACTACTACCAACACAAAATAGTGGTGGGTCGTCACCGTTTATAGTGCCTATGGAGTAAGTAACATCAGCAACTATCGATGTTGCAGCTAAAGCATCTGCACAACTATCTTCTCCAACCTGTGCTGAAACCGATAGTGCAGTCGCCATGCTGATACAAAAAAGTAATAATTTTTTCATAATCGGGGTTATTTATTTTGGTATTCTAATTAGTGAGTTAAAATTTAATTTGTTTATATATTATTATATCATTCACATTCTACGGTTAATGAGTTAATCCATTCTTGTACAAGGGCTACGCCTTCATCATGTCTCAGTGTTCTACCCTGTAATGGCATTCTCAGTGATTCTTCAACGGTATCTATTCTAAATGCTAGTATCGACCTATCAACATTACCAGGTTCAATAATCTTTGTCAAAGACGCATCAAACACTTCATGAGCGTCTACACATACACCAAGATTAGCAATGTCTTCCCCAGATTTTTTGAAAGAAAATCTAACAGGTCTATAATTACAATGCCCACTTTCTGAGTGACAGTGTGCACAGTTAATGTCTAAGTAAGATCTAACCCTTAATTCTAAAGGTTCTGATTCGTCCTCCCAATCTACGTGGCTAACGATATCTGTAGGGTATCCGCTTTCTAAATATCCAAACTCTTCCCACTTTTGCAGTTGATTCATAGTGCCTTCATCATATGCATACATTCTGTTTAGACTCTGAGGTTTCATTCCAATTGGGAATGGCACATCAGCTGCTGATTTATGACATGTTAAACACGAAGGTTCAGCAGGAACACCATAGTTTACATTTCTAACCACACCATCAATTTCAAACTCTATCTGTTCAAAACTTCCGGAAAGGTCAAACACAGCTTCGGTTTGAGCCTCATTCCATTTATAGTTGGCAAACTGCCAACCACTTTCTTTTTTTATTTGTAGTCTTGTTTCCAAGATTCTTTTATTTCCGGCTGGTAAGACATTGTCGTACAGGAATGTTTTAATCAAAATAGTACCAACAGGGAAGTCCATTATCGAATAATCGTTTATGTATGATGCACTGCTTCCATTTGGCATCCAAATAAATCTTTTCTTGGTAGCATAATCCGAAAACAAAGGTGTAATAATATCGTATGGTAGAACGCCGTAAGTAGGATTTAAATCCGCCATATTACCACTGAAGAAGTTATATTCATCTAAAGTGTCGTATGGCATTTCATCTAAGTTGAAATTTACGATAGTAACAGGGTTAACTGTTACTGTCACTGTAGCTGATGAACAGTTTTCTGGACTTGAACATATGGTATATTGAAATGAGTCTTCTCCAAAGAAATCAGCATTAGGAGTATAGCGTACTCTATCATCACTAGGATTATTAGGAGTTCCGTTATCTAATACTTCTAGAGTTGCATTAATACTAGTGCCTAATGTAAAAGAGCCTTCATTCATCACATTAGTATCATTGGATAAAACATTTATATCGACAGAGGCATTCTGAAATACCTGCGCACTATCATCCTGTGCATTAACCAACAATGGTTGCATAGTTCCATTATCTTCAGAACAGGATAAAAAAATCAGCAGGAGTAATAGAACTCCTGAAAATTTACAGCAATTTTTTAGCATTTACAGTAAAATTTGGATACCGAATATACTAAATTAAGCTAGTATTTTGGGAATTAATTAGTTGTATGGCAACTTTTTGCTGCCAAGGAGAATAAAAAATCGATGATGTGCAAATGTTGTGGTTCTAAACCAGACTGTTTTTAACCAAATATTCAGCAATTTGAACAGCATTGGTAGCAGCACCTTTCCTTAGGTTGTCACTTACTATCCACATATTTAATGAATTAGGCTGAGAACCATCCCTTCTAATACGGCCTACAAAAACATCATCTTTTCCATGAGCATAGATTGGCATAGGATAAGTATTGACATCAATATTATCTTGAAGCGTTACACCAGGGGTATTATTGAGAATCTGCCTGACGTCTTGAATATCAAAGTCATTTTCAAATTCAATATTTACAGATTCGCTATGGCCACCAGAGGTTGGTATACGCACAGCAGTTGCAGTTACTGCAATAGTTCTGTCATCAAGAATTTTTTGAGTCTCTCTAACCAATTTCATTTCTTCTTTGGTATATCCATTTTCCTCGAAAACATCACAGTGTGGTAAAGCATTTCTGTGTATTGGGTAAGGGTAGGCCATTTCGCCCTTAATACCAGCCATTTCGTTTTCTAGTTGCTTTACTGCTTTAACTCCAGTACCAGAAACAGATTGGTAAGTAGAAACTACGATACGTTTAATTTTGTACTTATCATGCAACGGCGCAAGAGCCATTACCATTTGTATCGTAGAGCAATTAGGGTTTGCAATGATTTTGTCATCAGATGAGAGCGCTTTGGCGTTAATCTCTGGAACTACCAATTTTTTGGTTTGATCCATTCGCCAAGCTGATGAATTATCTATGACTGTTGTGCCTACTTCAGCAAACTTTGGTGCCCATTCTTTTGAAGTTCCACCACCAGCTGAAAACAGAGCAATATCAGGCTTTTGCCCTATAGCATCGGTCATTCCACAGACTTTGTATGGTTTTCCTTTGAATGAAATTTCTTTACCAATGCTTCTTTCGGAAGCTACAGGGATTAATTCACTTACAGGAAAACTACGTTCTTCAAGAACTTTCAACATAACTTCACCAACTAAACCAGTGGCTCCAACTAATGCTACTTTCATAAATAATTCAATTATGAAGCAAATGTACTTAAGTTTTCAATAAAAAAGCCACTTCTGTTTAGAAGTGGCTTTGAATTTATAGTTTTATTAAGAATGTTTATTTCTTAAGTGAATCTCTAATTTCTGTCAATAAATCAATTTCAGATGGCCCAGATGGTGGTGCTGGTTCTTCTGGCTTCTTCATTTTGTTAACCGCTTTGACAACCATGAACATCACAAATGCTACGATAATAAAGTCAATAACATTGGTTAAGAAAGCTCCCCAATGTAACGCAACTTCACCTTCAATGACACCTTCCGCATTAGCAACTCCCTCTTTTAATACATACTTTAAAGATTTAAAGTCGGCGTTGAAAATTAGACCAATAAGCGGAGAGACAATACCGCCAGTAAATGAAGCAACCACCTTGTTAAAGGCAGCACCCATTACAAAACCAACTGCAATGTCTACTAAATTGCCTTTCATGGCAAAGTCCTTAAATTCTTTTAACATTCCCATAGTGTATATGTTTAATTAGTTAGTTAATAGATTACTAAAATAACCAAAAAAGAGAAATGTTAAAATTATGAAGAGGAATTATGCTATTACGATTCGTTTTATTCTTTGAGAAATGGCAGTGATAATTTCATAAGAAATAGTATTGGCTTGTGATGCAAAGTCTTCAGCAGAATGTTCTCCATTAAAAATAATCACTTCATCACCTTCGCGACATTCAATATTAGTAATATTCACCATAATCATATCCATGCAGACATTACCTATAATAGGTGCTTTCTTACCATTGATAATTATATAGCCCTTTTCATTACCATATTGTCTGCCAATACCATCTGCATGACCGATAGGTATCGTTGCTGTTTTCTCATAACTTTTTGCACTGTAGGCTCTGTTATATCCGACAGTTTCATTGGGTTCAATGAGATGAATTTGAGAAATAACAGATTTTAGTGTAGCAATTGGTTTTAAATGTTTGTTTTCATTTTTATCATTGCCAAAACCATAAAGTCCTATACCACAACGAACCATATCTAAATGTGCTTCTGGATAATTAATGGTTCCAGAAGTATTACACAGGTGTAGCCAAGGATTAGTATTGGTTTTTTTTGAAAATTCTTCAGCTATGGCTTTAAAATCTTCAATTTGTTTCAAAGTGAATTCTTTTTCATTTAGATCTTCACTTGCAGCAAGATGTGAGAATATTGATCGTACGGTAATGGATTCTGATTCTGAAACCTTTGAAGCAATAAAATCAACATCATTTTCCCAAAACCCTAATCGGTTCAAACCTGTATTGAATTTTATATGAACAGGATAGGCTTTTTGATTTAGTGCTTCGGCTTTAGCTATAAATTCATTAAGCACTTTAGCATTGTAAAGTGCAGGTTCTAAGCAACGCTCAATAATGTCTTCAAAATGAACTGGTAAAGGGTGAAGCACCATAATAGGCTTGGTAATTCCTGCATTGCGTAATGCAATACCTTCGGTAGTGTAGGCTACAGCAAAGTAATCGACATCTAATTTTTGAAGGTGATTAGCTATAACTTCAGCATCGCTACCATAAGCAAAAGCCTTAACTACTGCTAAAAATCGAGTATGAGGATTTAATTTAGATTTTAGGTGCTTGAAGTTATGCTCAAGTGCCTTTAAATCTATTTCAAGACAAGTTTCTTGAGCTTTAGGCATTAGACCTTTTTTGAGTTTTAGGCGATACCTCTTCGGCATCTTTCACTTTCATATTACGAACTTTGTCTCGTAACATGGTTTTATAAAAAGCAGCTCTACTAAGCGGCTCATATTCATCAACTTCTCCAAGTAAAACCAAGTCATCACTTTTGGCTTTTCTGTAGCTGTATTGCGCCAAATTCCCTGTTCGGGTACAAATGGCATGTACCTTAGTAACGTACTCAGCTGTAGCCATAAGGTAAGGCATTGGGCCAAAAGGATTGCCTTTAAAATCCATGTCCAACCCTGCTACGATAACGCGAATACCTTTATTGGCCAAATCATTACATACTCTTACAATTTCATCATCGAAGAACTGTGCTTCATCAATACCAACAACATCACAACTATCTGCTAGGATAGGAATATTTGCTGCAGCAGGAACAGGTGTTGAGCGGATAGAATTATCGTCGTGCGAGACAACTTCATCATCATCATATCTGGTGTCAATAGCAGGTTTGAAAATCTCTACTTTTTGTCTTGCAAATTGGGCGCGTTTGAGTCTTCTTATGAGCTCTTCGGTTTTACCAGAAAACATTGAGCCACAAATCACTTCTATCCATCCAAATTGTTCTTTATGATTTACGGTATTTTCGAGAAACATTTTGTAATTTTAAAGACTAAAACGAGGCTTATTTCGTTTTTTATAAAGGTGACGCAAATTTATTAAAAAACAAAAGTATTTGGCATTTTAATCTTATAAGTTATGAAGAAGAAACTAGAATCAGAATTAATAAGCATTGCACATAGAATTCTTAAATTAAAAGGAAAGGAAGATGTCATAAAAATGCATGCTGAAGTAGCTGCACTTTATGAAAAGTTGACGGTTCTTAAGTTTGGGCAAGAGAATTTTGAAGACGATATGCCAACCATTGGTGGAGATTCTTCTTTCTTCGGAATGTTGGATACGGCTTTCAATAATAAAGTAAGTGATAATATTGAGGTAGAAGATAAGATTTATGTGAACCTTGATACAGATCGTGAAGTCATTACGCAGCCATTAATGGAAAAGATTAAAGATTTGGTTGCTCAAATGCCACAAGAGGCACAACAAGTAGACACTATACTTGAAGCTGAACCGATTAAAGAAAATGGGCAACACACAGAAGAATTAGAATCTATTGTAGCGGACTTTGCCGAAATGCCAGAGTTTGAACCTCTAGAAGATGCTCTAAAACGTGAAGAAGAAAGTAAACCAAAGTCTTTGAATGATAAACTAAAGGTAGGAAGTCTTCAAATAGGATTAAATGACAAGATTGCTTTTATAAAACATCTATTTGATGGTAAAAGTGAAGATTACGATCGTGTTGTATCGCAAATTAATACTGCTTCTACACTTGAAGATGCTGAGCGTTTGATTCAAAATATCATTAAACCAGATTATAACGATTGGGAAGGCAAGGAAGAATACGAAGAGCGCTTCATGGAAATCGTTCAAAATAAATTCAACTAAATATGGAGTATAAAAAACTCCTGTACTGGATTACAACTATTCTTTTGTGTCTGGTGATGCTGTATTCCGCATCGATGTATTTCACTAAAACAGACATGGTGAAAGGCTTTTTCGAAAGCTTCAATTACCCAACTTACATTGTAATTCCGTTAGCAGTTTTAAAAGTATTGGGTGTGGTAATGATTTTGTGGCGTTACAGTAAATGGCTAACAGAATGGGCTTATGCAGGATTTTTCTTTGACTTAATACTTGCTTCTGCAGCACATTATACAGCAGGCCATCCGGTAGGATTATCTTATTATGCTATTCCTATACTTTTGATTTCTTATTTTCTCGGGAAGCGAGTTAGAGATTAATAGTTTAAATAAATCCAACCGACTCTTTTCTTGGGAATATCTGTACCGTCAAGAATGTAAAAATAAGTACCCACAGGAAGCAAATCATTGGTTCTCAAAAGCCCTTTATTAGCTCTACCATCCCAATCATTCTTATAGTTACTTTCTTCAAACACCAAAACACCCAAACGATTAAAGATCTTAAGATTGTTGTCTGGGAAACTTTCAATGCAAGGAATAGTCAAAACATCGTTGAGGTTATCTCCATTTGGAGAAAATCCTTGATACATCTCCAAGCAATTATTAATAATGACTTCAGCGGAGTCTGAATTATTAGTGTCATCTCTGTCTATTTCATTTAGTTGTACTAACGATGCAATATTCAAAAGATCTGTTGCTGAAATCGTAGTAGCAGCAATAGTTAATGTAGCATATTCACCAGGGAAAAGACTTTGTACAGACCATAGATTTGTAATGTCATCATACGACCCTAATGTCGTCGATGCATTTATAAATGAATAACCACTGGGCAGTGCATCAAAAATTTCTATTGATGTGGCAACTGTAGTTCCAATGTTAGTGATTGTTATTGAAAATTCGACATCTTCACCTAGCGTTACTTCTTCTGGAGTTACAGTTTTTATGACTTCAATATCTACATTAGTAGTATCCTCAGTAACATTTAGAGTTGCAAAAACACCAGAAGTATCAATATTTAATTGATCAGTAAAATTGAGTTCTTCATTTATGTAAAGCCCTATAGTATTTGAAGTAACAGTGACAGAGAATGAACAGCTTTCTACCCCCTCGGGAAACATTAAATCTGTAATTCCAACAAAATCATCACCTGCATCTCCAATAAAATTCCCTGTGCATCCATTAGCTTCAGACCAGAATGGACTTCCAGATAATGTAACACCATTAGGTAGATTATCGGTAAAAGCAATATTTTCCTGAGATTCATTAGAACCAGTATTGAAAACCGTAAATGTTAGTGTGCTTTCCTGACCAGTAAAAATAGTATCTGGCTCAAAAATTTTAGATAGACTTGGAGAGATCACTTGAACACTACTTATCGAGATATTGGTTTCTGGGACAAGCTCTTCATTATTTATTTCACTTGGAATAACTTCAGAAGTGTTAGTAAAAGCACCTCCTGTACCTGGAGCAATAACAGGAATTTCAATTCTAATTGTAGATCCAACATCTATTGAAGGGATGACAGCATCAATAGAATTTCCATTAATATTAAAAGTTGCAGGGCATACTGCATTACCAGAGGTATTAACGCATGTTGGTGTTCCTGTAATTGTAAAAGAAGGATCTAGTAGGTTTTCAAAAATGGCTTCAAAAGCAGGCGAACTTGTACTACTATTACTAATATCAACAATCCAATTAAAGGGTTCATTGACGCCAACCTGTGTGAATTCTGGGAAGGTTTGTACAATCAAATCTACACAAGGTGCAAAATAGGTTGTGCTTGTTGATGTATTATCATTGCCTTGTGCTTCGCCAAAATCGCCTATGGGAGTAACAGAAACCGTATTTTCTACCGAAATTGCATTAAAAGAGCATATCGGTTGCCAGTCTACAACAACATGGTAAGTAACAGAGCTATTGGCAGGAAGAACCCAGTTTTCATCCTCAGTAATTTCCCAAAAGATATCGGGAATATTGGCTTGATTACTTTCCCCATCAAATTCAACATCAAAGTTTGCATTAATAACGGGTTGGCAAGCAGCTGTTCCTGTTGTATTCACACAATCTATAGAAACTAGGCTTGCTGTGGCTATATCAATATTAGAAGGCGGCATTAAATCAACCAGTGCAACTTGTACATCATCTGCACCAGCATTGGTAATTGTGATTTCATATGTGATTTCTCCCCAGGCAGTAGTATTATCCATGTCGCTACCTTCTGGAAGTTGAGGAGATATTTGAGTTTTTGAAACCTGAAGATTAGCTTCAGGGCATTCCGTTCCACTATTATTTACGTCAACAAAATCACTATCAAAGTTGTTAGATAAATCTAAATCAAAAATTATAGGCGATAGGATGTTTGTTGCAGAGCGGACATGAGTTTCTAAAATAGGTTCGCCAGTAATGCATTCAGGTTCTAAATAAATTAAAGTAGTGATTACTGTAATAGTGGCATCAGCTGGCATTACATAATTACTGGATACCCAAAACTGGTCACCAACAGATAGTGTAAAATCATCACAGGTGATTGAACCCGTAGTTCCAACACACTCTAGACTTTGGATTTCCCATTGAATAGACGCCGTTAAGTTCTGAAGAAAAAATCGCATAGGCGCATCCAAAGGACCATTATTACAGACTGTAGTTTCAAAAGTTATGAGGTCGCCATAATCTACTACTGTGTCTAATGCAGGACTTAGCTGAACTGTTTCGATACAGATGTCTGTGAAATCGCATGATTCTGCCGTTAACAAATCAGTAACTACAAAGTTTGATGTGTTTTCGTCTATAGTATCTCCATCATTAGCGGTGATTTCAATATAGCTTCTTACCGAAATGGGTTGCGGGTCAAAAGCACATAGCGAATCAAGGTACTTGTAAGCCATTTGAAAGGTTATGAATCCATTGGGTTCAAAAACAATTTGTTCAGAAAAAAGAAATACTTCTTGATTGTTATTTAAGGTGAAAGTAATAGTAGGAATACCTGATAAATCTGGACATTCCATGCCATTAGACGTATCAATACAATCAATATATTCGAACTCCACAATTGGCTGACCGTAATTCTGTGAAGAGTTTAGCTCTAAGTTTCCTGAAAACCCATTCAAAGGAAAAGAAATTTCACTATTATTAGTGATGGTGAACTCATAGACTACTGTATCTCCCCAAGCACTAATTGGAGTATTCTCTGGAGGTGTAATTTGGGAATGAGTCACAGTAAAATCAACTGGGACATCAAGGACATCAATAGATATGACAGAATCATTATTAGCTAGGTTAGTATCCGTGGTGCCATTGGGAGGAAATACCGAAGCTGTGGTTGCAATACCTCCAATTTGCGCAGGCGCTACGACCACAATCTTTACTTCAACACTAGAATCAGCTGGCATACTTGCAATGAGACCACTAACTGTACTACCTGTGACATTAAAATCTGTAACATCACTTGCACCACCAGCAGGGTTTTGAGAAGTAATCGACACCACTGTTAATTGATCATTCAGTACCTGAGAGAATAGCGCATTATTAACACTATCTCCAGAATTGATTATTGTCGTTACATATTGAAATTCTTGAAAAATATTTACTTGAGAAACATCACTCCCGTTGAGGTCTTGTGCTTCTACCGAAGTAGCTAAATCCGTGGTTTGGGAATAAGTACAAAGCGTAACTAAAAAGAAAAGAATAGTAATTACAGTCTTATTCATTGGTTGGTCTTTTTACTAAGATGCAAAAGATTTAGATTCGTTGCGTCAAGATATACAAAAGATTGTAAATTTGATGATAAATCTATTCTGAATGAAGCTTTATCTTGTACCGACACCTATTGGAAACCTTAAGGACATTACCTTTAGAGCTGTTGAGATTTTAAAAGAAGTAGATTTAATTCTTGCCGAAGATACCCGAACCTCAGGGAAACTTTTAAAGCATTTCGAAATTGAAACACCTATGCAAAGCCATCATATGCACAATGAGCATAAAACAGTTAAAGGCATAGTAAGCAGAATACAATCGGGAGAAACAGTAGCCTTGATCAGTGATGCAGGAACACCAGCAATTTCTGACCCCGGATTTTTGCTGACTAGAGCGTGTATAGAAGAAGGTGTTGAGGTTGAGTGCTTGCCTGGTGCTACAGCATTTGTACCAGCATTGGTTAATTCGGGACTGCCGAATGATAAATTTGTCTTCGAAGGATTTTTGCCTGTAAAAAAAGGACGGCAAACCCGACTAAAGTTACTCGCTGAAGAGACGCGAACAATGATTTTCTATGAGAGCCCACACAAACTGGTCAAGACCTTAACTAACTTTTGCGAGTATTTAGGAGAAGACAGAATGCTGTCGGTGTCTAGAGAACTAACAAAGCTGTATGAGGAGACCATAAGAGGGAGTGCCAAAGAAGTCCTTGAATATTACACCAACAAACCACCAAAAGGGGAAATCGTTATTGTGGTGGCTGGTAAAAGCTAATGGAAGAATTACTTCACGATATAAGACAATGTACAATCTGTAACGATTATTTGCCACTAGGCCCAAGACCTATAGCTACTGCTGATGTAAACTCTAAGATTGTAATTATTGGACAAGCACCAGGTACAAAAGTTCATGCCTCAGGTATTCCATGGGATGATGCGAGTGGTAAGCAATTGAGAAGATGGTTAGATGTTTCTGATGAGGATTTTTATGATGAATCTAAGTTTGCCATCATACCAATGGGATTTTGTTACCCAGGAAAAGGTAAGAGTGGAGATTTACCACCACGACCTGAGTGTGCTCCGCAATGGCATGATCAACTTTTTGATAAAATGCCTAAAGTTGAATTGGTTATTCTTATCGGTATTTATGCGCAACGCTACTATTTGAAAGATAAAGCGAAGAAGACCCTGACAGAAACCGTTGCCAATTTTAAAGATCATTTACCAAAATATTTTCCATTACCACACCCTTCCCCAAGAAATCGATTTTGGCTAAGTAAGAATCCTTGGTTCGAAAAAGAAGTAATACCAGATTTGAGAGCCATAGTCAAAAATCAACTTAAATAAACACTAAGTTTTTTTATTATAGTAGTGACTTTAATTATTTTTTGGTGTCGAAACCTATCGATAAGATTGGTTGAAAACCAATCAACATTTATCTTTGCACTTTCAAAATCGACAATATGAAGAAACTTATTTTACTATTAATCATTGGGTTTGGTGTTTTTAGCTTAAATGCTCAAACCAAAGAAGAATTAGAAGCTCAAAAAGCAGAAAAACAAGCCGAGGCTGATAAATATCAGGCAGAAGCAGATGCGTTACAAGCCCAAATTGATGCCCTTCCTGGATGGCGAGTGGGTGCTTTTGGAACTATTGGAGGTAGCTTGTCTAACTTCAATAACTGGTATGCACAAGGTACTCCAAACAACTCATCTGGAAGCATCGGAATAACATTCAATGGTTATGCAAATGATATCAGGGAAAAATATTTCTGGAGAAATGCCCTAACTATGAACTTCAACTGGGTAAAACTAGATGATAAGGACAATCCAGCTGATGATGATAGCTTTAACCCAACTACAGATGTTTTTAATTTAACGTCACTTTACGGTAGAAGATTAAATGAAAAATGGGCGGTTTCAGGATTAGTAGAATACAGAACTACGGTACTCAATAACTTTAATGATCCTGGATATTTAGATGTAGGTGTTGGTTTTACCTGGACACCAATTACAGACTTAGTTGTGGTGATTCATCCTGCAAACTACAACTTTGTATTTTCAGACAATGATACAGTCTTCGATTCTTCCATGGGAGCCAAAGTTGTTGCAGACTATACAAAGAAAATTGGAGCGATAAACTTTAAGACCAACTTATCAGCATTCCAAAGCTATAAGAGCAGTGATTTATCTAACTGGACATGGACAAACTCATTTAGCTACACACTATGGAAAATGATTGGAGTAGGATTTGATTTTGGTTTAAGAAACAACAAGCAAGAAGCATTAAACTTTGCCTTGAGTCAGTTTGATCCTATGAGTGGAAACCCAATGCCAACATTTGATAATGTTGATAACGACTTACAAACATTTTGGACTATAGGATTGAGTTATTCTTTCTAAAGTTTAAAAGAAATATAAAGAAAAAGGCTATCGTTACGATAGCCTTTTTTATGCTTCAAAATCTTCAATATCAGGATATAAGAAATGATTGTAAGGAAAACGTTGAATATGAATTTTTCTCACTTCTTCATAAACGCGCTTTCTAAAACCATCGAGATTTTCTTTATTTAATGCTGAAATAAATAGGGCTCTATCACCTACTTTGTGCATCCAGGTGTTTTTCCATTCGTCAATAGAAAAATTGGCTGTAGTACGTTCTTCAATTAAGTCGGTCTCATCAAAAGGTTCTGGTTGATAAGCATCAATTTTATTAAAGACCATAATGGTGGGTTTTCCAAGGCTCTCAATATCTGTAAGAATATTGTTTACCGATTCTATATGCTCTTCAAAATTAGAATGAGAAATATCTACAACATGCAATAAAAGATCAGCTTCTCGTACTTCGTCTAATGTACTTTTAAAAGATTCAACCAATTGTGTAGGAAGCTTTCTGATAAACCCAACAGTATCGCTCACAAGGAAAGGGAGATTTCCAATAACTACTTTTCTCACTGTAGTGTCTAGAGTTGCAAAGAGCTTGTTTTCAGCAAAAACTTCGCTCTTGCTAATCATATTCATCAATGTAGATTTACCAACATTGGTATATCCAACCAAAGCAACTCTAACAAGTTTTCCTCTGTTACCACGTTGTACAGCCATTTGTTTATCGATTGCCTTGATTTTAGCCTTTAATAAGGAAATCTTATCTCGTACAATACGTCTATCGGTTTCTATCTCTGTTTCACCAGGACCACGCATACCAATACCACCTTTCTGCCGCTCTAAGTGAGTCCACATCCCTTTAAGTCTAGGTAAAAGATATTCGCATTGTGCAAGCTCTACTTGCGTTCTGGCGTAGCTTGTTTGTGCACGCTGAGCAAATATGTCTAAGATGAGGTTGGTTCTGTCGAGTACTTTACAGTTAAGAATTTTGCTAATATTTCGTTCTTGAGCAGGAGAAAGCTCATCATCAAAAATCACAGTACCTACTTCGTGTTCTTCCACAAAATGCTTTACATCTTCCATCTTACCAGTACCAATAAAGGTCTTAGGATTTGGCATGGTCATTTTCTGAGTAAACCGTTTTAGCACCTCTCCACCAGCAGTATAGGTAAGGAATTCTAGCTCATCCAAGTACTCTTTAGATTTTACATCATCCTGTTCTTGAGTAATGATTCCTACTAATACAGTTTTTTCTAATGAAATGTCTTTCTTCTCAATCATAAATTTCTTTCAAACTGCAAAGTTACATAAATGAATAGCATTGGTTTTGTATTTTTAAAGCTTAAATTAAGATTATGGCTAATCCTATACATAATGATGAAAAGTTAACTGTTGCTTTTTATAATCTTGAAAATTTATTCGACACTATTGACGATAAGCATACTAATGATAATGATTTCTTACCAACATCACGAAAACGCTGGACCCAAAAGCGCTACGATAGAAAGTTGTATAAACTTGGTACAGCAATTTCGAAAATAGGACACCTCCAAACAGATAAATTACCAGTCATCGTTGGTTTGGCTGAAGTTGAAAACAGGCAAGTTATTGAAGACCTTCTGGCAACAAAAGATTTAGAAGGGACTAATTATGGAATAGTCCATTATGATTCTGCGGATGAAAGAGGAATCGATGTAGGATTGATTTATAATGAAGATTATTTTTCAGTTGAATCATCAGAAACATTTTCAGTCTACTTAGAAGATGATGATGGATCTAGAGATTATACCAGAGATATTCTTTTGGTTTCAGGACAATTACTTAACGAAAAAGTACATGTTATTGTTAATCATTGGTCATCTAGAAGAGACGGTAAAGATGAAACAAGTCATAAACGTATGGCTGCTGCTAAAGAGGTCGTAGAAGCCATTGTGCAATTGAGAAATTCTGAAGAAGACCCCAAGATTATTGTCATGGGAGATTTTAATGACAATCCAGATAATGAAAGCATAAAATATTTGGTTACCAATGGTAATCTGTTTAACCCTATGGATACCGTTTGGTCTTATGATAAAGGAAGTCAAAATCATGATTTTAAGTGGAATTTATTCGATCAAATATTAGTTAGTGCCAACTTTTTGAATGCTGATGTTGAGCAATTGCGCTTTAGTGAAGCAGATGTGTTTAATGAAAAATTTTTAACACAATATAAAGGCAAATATAAAGGACAACCATTTAGAACTTTTGTAGGTAAAAAATACAAAGGAGGGTATAGTGATCATTTTCCGGTCTATATTATTCTCAAAACTTAGCAATTGTGTTATGTAAGCATAACTTTTAATCGTAAAAAAAAGTCGTTAGTCCATTATGCCTTTGTTAATAAGTTGTTAAGTAAGTTTTTTTTTATATTCGACAAGCTTTAAAAGATATTCTTTTTAAGGCTTTTTTAATCCCCCTAACCCTAAAGGAACAACCTAAAAAAATAAGTTACTCACGGTCAAATAACTATGAGTGATAACATATTTAACTAAACCAATTTTCAAATGAAAAAGACTACCCTATTAGTTTTGCTCATGGTCAGTTGCCTGTATTCTTATTCTCAGGTACTGAACCAACCGGCAAACTGGCCTAATGCCAACTGGTCAGTAACTGGGGTCTATAACACAGACCCAACGGCATTTGAAGCAGATCCTACAACAACAGCAAATTTTGCTTTTGATGATGATGATGCTGGCAATGGAAATGATGATGACATTGCTGCAGAATCTCCAGTCATAGATCTTACCCCTGCTTTTGGAGCGGGAGAGACTTGGCTGCTCGTAGCTGCTGATTATACGTACAACCCTTTAGCAGCATCACTGACATTAGAGTATTGGGATGCCGATGGAGCAGCTTGGGTTGCTTGGCAACTTTTTGCGGGGACAGCAGATCAGCCAAATGATGATTTTTGTGCTGGGGCAAGAGATTCTTTTCAGAGTGATCCTCTGGATATTTCTGGTTTTACAGCTAGTCAACAATCTGGCTTTAGATACCGTCTATCATATTTAGATGATGGAGGTGCTGGAGGAGCAGCTTGGGAATGGGGTTTTTGTTTCGATGCTCCAACAATTACATCACAAGCGCCACCAACATGTTTAGTGCCTTCCGATTTAGCTGTGGGAACTATAACTGCTTTTACTGCTGAACTAAGCTGGACAGAAAATAATGCAGCTACCTCTTGGAATGTTGAGATAGTAACTTCGGGGACACCTCCGACAGGAGTGCCAACAGCAACAGGTGTAACTAATCCATACACTGCTATGGGATTAATGCCTGTGGTAACTTATGATTATTATGTGCAATCAGATTGTGGTGGAGATGGATTGAGTGACTGGGTAGGTCCAGTGACATTTACAACACTCTGTGATGTTTTTGTGCCAGACTATACTCAAGACTTTGCTACAATAATCCCAGACTGCTGGGACGAAGCAGATAATGGAGACGGAACTACGGGGCCACAAGATCTAGGTGCAGGAGCCTGGACTGCAGACGGTTTTGCTAATAACGGGTTTGATGGAGCATATAAAATAAATTTATGGCTAGCCGAAAAGAGCGATTGGATTATTTCTCCTTTCTTTGATCTAACAGGTGGACCATTCCAAGTAGAGTTTGATTTCTCTATTATGCAATTTGGTAGTCAAACCAACGCAGGAACTTTAGGTTCCGATGATACAGTAGAGCTCTACATTACTACCGATAATGGTGCCAACTGGACTAGCTTATTGACTTTCGATTCTTCCTCTGTAGTTCCTGCAGGTGGTGATCGTTATGTTGTAAACTTGGCTGCCTACAGTGGACAAACAGTACAGTTCGCAATCTTAGGTTCTGAAGGAACAGTAGATGACCCAGAAGATAATGATGTCTTTGTAGATAATTTTTGGGTAAGAGCAGTACCAACATGTCCAGAACCATCTGGGCTTACTGCAAATAACCTTAGTTTAACATCAACTGAGTTTAGCTGGACTGAAAATGGATCAGCTACGTCATGGAACGTTGAGATAGTTGACGCAGGAACGCCTCCAACAGGAGTTCCAACTGCTACAGGAGTAACCAACCCATATGTAGCTACAGGCTTAACTTCAGATACATCTTATGATGTTTATGTTCAAGCAGATTGCGGTGGAAATGGGACAAGTATATGGATAGGGCCAGTAAACTTCTTTACAGGATATTGTGAGTCAGTACCAGATCCAGTAGATGGAAATGGTATAGCAGAAACGGTAGTTAATGGAACTTCATTCCCAAGTGGAGGTCCTTTAGGATACGAAAACTTTACAGCGACACCAGTGAATGCGTTCCCTGGAGTTGACTTACCATTAGAAATTACTTTCGAAACAGGATTTACTTATGATGTAAATATCTGGATAGATTTTGATGATAACTTAGTCTTTGAGGCCGATGAGCTTGTATTCCAAGGAGTATCTTTAGGAGATAATCCAACAACTTTCGACGCAACCTTCTTAATGCCGATAGATGCACCTCCAGGACAGCATAGAATGAGAATTGGTACACTAGATTTTGGTGCTCCAGACCCATGTTTTAATGGTGCATTTGGTGTTACTCAAGATTTTACTTTAGAAATTGAAGCACTTACTTGTGTACTTCCTGAGGCAACCTTCACTTTTGTGTCAAACTGCCCAGTAGGAACGTTCAATGTAGATATTGATTTAACAGACTTAGGTTCTGCAACATCAATAACTATAAGTGATAACCAAGCTAACTCTCAAGTAGTAAATGCTACAGGATTATATACTTTCGGACCTTATACAAATAACACAGATGTAGAAATAACCTTGGTTAATGATCAGGACGCGAATTGTACAATAATGAGCGAAACCTTTAATCAAGAGTTTTGTTTAGATACTATAGTAGATTGTAATGTAGGACCAGTTAGTGCGTTCTATTGCTACGATAACAACGAAGGTAATGTATTCGAATATACATCCACAGATGGATCACCTTTAAACCTTACAATAGATTCTGGAGAAGTTGAAGGAGCACCTTTCGATTTCTTGGTGATTTTAGATAGTGATGGTGTTACAGAACTATATAATGGTGAAGGTAATGCAGGTGATATTTCAGGATTAACATTCCAGTCTACAGGAGATACAATTTTCATTACTGTGACTTCAGATGGTTCAGTAAGTTGTGCTTCTGGTAGTTTCTGCTGTTCAGATGGAATCAACTATACAGTAGCATGTGCGACATGTATCAATCCTGAAGCAACCTATGTTGTTGTTGACGATTGTGATAATGGAGATCAATTCTTGGTTGATGTAAACATAACATCATTAGGAGATGCAGCATCGGTTACCATTACTGATAACCAAGGGTCTGCACCAGTATCTGTAAATGCAACAGGCGTTACTCAATTTGGACCTTATGGGTTTGGTATCGATGTAGTATTCACAGTATCTAGTGATGATGATGTGAACTGTGTCATTAACTCAAATCCAATACAATTACAAGCATGTCCACCTGAAAATGATAATTGTGTAGATGCAACTGTTGCAGGTGTAAATGCAGATAATACATGTGATATTGTTAATCCAGGAACTTTAGTAGAAGCGACAGATTCTGGTATTCCTAATGGATCATGTGGAGGTGACCCTGATGACGATGTATGGTATCAGTTTACAGCATTAGAAGAAACTCAACTAATCATTCTACAAAATATTCAAGGAGGAGGATTCTTCAATGATTTAGATCATGCTGTGTATGAAGGCGCAGATTGTGGAAACCTTACTGAATTATATTGTTCAGTGGCTGATGCTAGTATAGCTGAAAACTTAACAGTAGGGAATACATATTATATAAGAGTCTTCTCTGCAGGAGGTGATCCAAGTGATATCACATTCGATTTATGTATCCAACCAGGAAGTGGAAATGTTGTTACAGACCAAACCACTTATACAGTTGAAGAACTTGTAGAAGATATTTTAATTGGTGGAGAATGTGCACAGATATCTAACATTACGTGGTCTACAGGTACAGACTTTGGAGATGTGAATGGTATTGCATACTTCTCTGTTGATGGAGACGGATTCCCTTTTGAAGAAGGAATCTTAATGACAAACGGAGATGCATCCTTGGCAGATGGACCAAACATTAATGCCATGAGTACAGGAGGATTTGCATGGCCTGGAGATCCAGACTTAGACACCTTGGTTGAGCCAGGTGGAGGAAATGTTCAATCTAATAATGCAACCATTATTGAATTCGATTTTGTGCCTCTAGCACAAGAAATAAGTTTTGACTTCTTAATGGCTTCAGAAGAATATAATGGAGCAACAGGAGGTACATTTGAATGTACATTCTCAGATGCATTTGCATTCTTCCTTACAGATGAAAACGGTATCACGACTAACTTAGCTGTATTACCAGGTACAACAGAGCCAATATTGGTAACCAATATTCATCCAGATAATGCAGGATGTGATGCAGTTAACGAAGAGTATTTTGGAGGATATACACCTCAAAACTTACCATCAACATCATTTGATGGTAGAACAGTGGTCTTTACCGCTCAATCTCCAGTAAATGTAGGTGAGACATATCATATCAAATTAGTAATTGGAGATGATGCGGATACAGCTTTAGATTCTGGTGTATTCTTAGAAGCAGGTAGTTTCGATCTTGGTCAATTAGAACTTGGAGACGATATTACGATTGCAGCTGGTACTGCAGCATGTTTAGGAGAGCCAATTATATTAGACACGCAAGCACCTGCATTAGAGCATGTGTGGTTCTTGGATGGAATTGCCATCCCTGGAGAAACATCTTCAATTTTTGAAGCTACTGAACCGGGTGTATATACTGCTCAAGTAATTTTTAGTAGTCAGTGTATTATTCAAGATGAAATTAATGTTGAATTCCTTGCGCTTCCAGAAGCAAACACACCAGAAGATCTTGAAAGTTGTTCAACAGGACCAACAGCATTGTTTAACTTAACTGATAGTGATGCTCAAGTGTTAGGAGCGCAAGATCCTGCCGCTTTTACAGTAACGTATCATTTAACGCAACAAGAGGCAGATGACGATACAGGAGCTTTAGCATCTCCTTATACAAACGTATCTAACCCTCAAACTATATATGTAAGAGTTGAAGACAATGTAACAGGATGTCATGCTACAACAGCTTTCAATCTAGTTATCTCTGCACCATCGCATACAGCAGATAGTGTTGATATTATTGAATGTAGTAACGATGGTAGTGGGCAAGCTGATTTTGACTTAGATGCTCATAATTCTAATGTATTAGGTACTCAGGACCCTTCAGAATTTAATGTCTCTTACCATAATACAGAAGACGATGCCAATAATAATGTTAACCCACTTAGTAGTCCATATACAAGTTCAGGAGAAACAGTTTATGTAAGAGTAGAAACTGTAGGATTTGCAGATTGCTACGTTGTTAACAGTTTCGATCTTGTGATAGGAACAACACCTTTAACAAGCTTCCCATCAGATATCGATTACGAAGTGTGCCCACCTCCAAGTGCCGCACCAATTGAAGTTACTGCCATAGCAGGAAACTATGATGTAAGCGAAGTATCTATAGCTTGGTTTAGAGATGGTGTGCCAATTTCAGGTAATGGTCTTACGATAAGTGTTACCGAAGGCGGAACATATTCTATAGAAGTAACCTTTAACGATACAGGATGTTTTAATACAACAGATGTAGAAGTAGTTCAACTGGAGTTTTGCGAGTTTCCAGAGGGTATTTCGCCAGGCGAGGTTGATGGTCTGAACGACCGTTTCGACCTGA
>NZ_JANFDA010000002.1:0-204326 GCF_040493455.1 Winogradskyella sp. 3972H.M.0a.05
AGGGGTCTGGCTGGGACGGTACCTACAATGGGGAGTTGATGCCCACCAATGACTATTGGTTCCTGGTGGAGTACGACGACCCCAACTCAGAGCAAAGAACAGAATTTAAAGCCCATTTTGCACTCAAACGATAATGGTGCTGAACATATACAAACAAAAAGTCCTTCAATAGTGAAGGACTTTTTTATTGCTTCTTATATAATTCACAAGTAACTTTAATTATGCAATAGCTACAAATATTTAAATAGTATTA
Organism: Winogradskyella sp. 3972H.M.0a.05; assembly: GCF_040493455.1. Lineage (NCBI taxonomy): Bacteria > Pseudomonadati > Bacteroidota > Flavobacteriia > Flavobacteriales > Flavobacteriaceae > Winogradskyella > Winogradskyella sp. 3972H.M.0a.05. The sequence goes on from NZ_JANFDA010000002.1 coordinate 254, forward strand.
TATTCGTATGACATTCGAAAAGGCTATTATTTAATCACAAAGTCCTCTTATTTTAGATGAACAAGAAAAAATGGATCAAAACCTTTCAGTTTCTAGCTGCTTATTTGGTAGCAGCATGGACTTTTTTGCAGTTCATTGATTGGATTCTTAACCGTTATGGAATTTCTCCTTATTGGGTAGATATATTACTTTGGGCTTTTATTGGAATTATTCCATCGCTTCTGATTTACCTGTATCATCAGGATCGTATAAATAAGCGCATATTTAAGCTGAGAGAAAAAATCATTATTCCTCTAAACTTTATCGTATTGGCTGTTGCACTCTATTTTGGCTTTGGAAATAGCGATCTTGGTGCTACAACAAAAGAGGTTGAATTCACTAATGAAGAAGGTCTACTTGAACGCAAATTGATTACAAAAGAGGAGTTTAGAGTTGGTGTACCTATTTATGGTTTCAAACAGCTCAATACAGATAGCACTACTACATGGATGCAGTATGGCATTGGCGCTTTATTGGCTTATGACCTTAGCCAAAATAAGAGTCTAAGTCCAGATTTTACGGATATACATTCAACTTCAGATAAAATTAGAGAGGCTTCATTATTCAACGATTTTTATATTGATGGCTCCTACAAGAAAGATAATGGTGTTTATGAAGTAGTTGCAACCAAAAGAAAAGCTAGTAATGGAAAGATTACCGACACACGGACTTTCACAGGGCCAGATATTTTAGACCTTATAGATGAAGTAAGTGTGTTTGTCACTTCTAAAGCTGGATTTACTGAAGGAAATGAGATTCATTATATAGATTTACCTGTTAAGGAGTTTACCAGTAACAACCTTGAAGCATTGAAATATTTTGTTCAAGGTAAATATAGAAAAGCTATTGAGTTAGATTCTACATTTGCTTTAGCGTTTTTGCGCCAAGCAAAAAAATCTATTGGTTATAATGTTAGCAAGCTTCAGGAGCAAGATGACATAAACAATGCTTTTTCATACAAGAAAAAATTGCCGAGTCAATTACAGGTAGATGTACTAATTCAGAGGAATCTAGCTTACGATCAATTAGAGGAAGCCGAAAAACTAGTCAAGCAACAGCTAGAAATCGATCCCAACAATGGTTATTACAACAATGTTTTGTACAGCATATATGGTGAAACCAAACAGGTACAGCCATATTTTAATGAAACTAAGCGCATATTTGAGAATGATCCAAACCCAGATAATGGGATAAAGTTTGCAGATGCTTCTTTGGTTATTGGTGCTGAGGACAAAATTCTCAAAACAATGAACAAACTAGAAGTGATCAATCCCATAATCACGACCTACAAGATTGAACCTTTATTGTTTAAAGGAGATATCGTTGAAGCTGAGAAAGTTCTTGAAGAAATAAAGCTTCAATATCCTGATAATGACAATAGAAACAAAGTCTATGAGGATGCCATCAACTACTTAATGAATCATAAGGCAACTACAAAAGAATTAGAAGATTTTGTTGGAACCTACCGAGCCACCAGAAATGAGCAAACGTTTACGTATTGGATTGAAAATGACAGGTTAATAAAGCATGTAAAGAGCCAAAGGATGCGTGCTTATATTCTATCTGGTCCAAGCTCATCATCTAGCGGTCATATTTTAAGTAGAACATTCAAGGATTCTCTGGTAAGAAATAAAGACGAAAAAGTAATAGGTATTTATCTTGGGCAGTATGATAAGTATTCTACATACAGAGAATTATACTGGAAATTAGATGAAAGTATCACAGCAGCCAATGCTGCTTTTAACAATGGAAATTTAGATGAAGCTGAACAACTATATATTGAAGCTATTTCAAAAAACCCTGAACACCATTATCTCAAAAATATCTTATCCCATATTCAATACATAAAGGATAAGGAAGAATCTCAACTAATAGAAGAATTCAATGAGGTTTCGGGAAATTATGGTCCAAGATTATTCTGGGTTGAAAACGGTAAATTTTATTATAAAAGAGATACTTTAAATAAGGTTGAACTTCTACCTTTAGGTAATAATAAATTTATGGATCTTACTAGATTGAGTACTGTAATGTCTTTTGAACTTGATAAAACTGGGAAAATGGCTTCCCTAAGTTATTCATACGATATCTTCAAAGATGAATGGGCAAGAGCAACAGACAGTACTAATTACTTACTAAAGAGTGATTGATTTGTAAGCTCTCGAGCATTCTTGTTTGACAACTCAAAGTTCATTATAATAATTAATTATTATCCCATGACTGTCACGGTCAATGGCATAGTAACCACAAGTTACGAATCGACTATTTTCTTGCATCATAGCCTGATAGTGTCCACCGTTAGGTCCTTCTTCATAAAATAGCTTAGGTACCCACCATACTGACTTTTCAACTGTTCCGTCTGAATCATCTCCTCCTCGACCACCACCTGCAGCTCCTTGTGATACCCATCCACATCCATCATTCCAATGGAATGTTCCGTTTTCTAATGCTAATCGAGCTTCTCGAGCTGCACATAATTCATATTCAACAGCTCTTACATAAGGTGGTAAACCATGCATTGCTCTATACATATTGATTTGATTAACACAATACTCTCCTACATCGACATATCCACAATACGGATCGTCTGACATTAGCTGCATTTCTCCATTTGCACATAAGTCTTCTGGATTTCCTGGACCATCTGGAAGTTCTCCAACAAGCGATGTAGTTAACCTAATCTCAACTTCTTCTGGACTTAATCCCAAATCTACAAGAGGACCATACAAAGCTTCATCAGATTTTGAACAAGTAGATAGCAGAAATAAATAGGAAAACAAAAAGGCACGAATTGAAATATCAAATTTGGGGCTTCGATTTTTCATGATTAGAATGTTTTAGTGGGCAAATTTATAACGTCTTTATTGCTTTTCTTATTGCTTAAATACTTTTCCTCTAACTTATTCTAACGCTTTTAGCCCAGCCATCCTTCTCTATCTAAACTTCTATATTGAATGGCTTCACTAATATGATTACCTTCTACTTGAGATGAATTATCTAAATCTGCAATAGTTCTGGCTACTTTTAAAATGCGATCATAAGCTCTAGCTGATAAATTAAGACGCTCCATAGCTGACTTTAGTAAATCTAGTGACGCATTATCTAGTTGACAATATTCACGAATTTGCTTCGTGTTCATTTGCACATTATAATGAACATTTTCAAGTTCTTTGAAACGTTCTGTTTGAATTTCCCTAGCAACAGTCACGCGTTTTCTAATATCTATTGAAGATTCACCTTTATGATTATCCGCAAGCTTTTCAAAAGGCACTGGGGTCACTTCTATATGAATATCAATCCTATCCAGAAGTGGTCCAGAAATTTTACTTAGATAACGCTGCATTTCTGCAGGTGAAGATGTCACTGGCGCATTAGGGTCATTAAAATAGCCTCCTGGACTTGGGTTCATGCTCGCAACCAGCATAAAAGACGAAGGATAGGTTACGGTGAATTTTGCTCGAGATATTGTGACTTCTCTATCTTCCAGTGGTTGGCGCATTACTTCTAAGACACTACGCTTAAACTCTGGTAATTCATCTAAAAACAAAACACCGTTATGTGACAACGAAATTTCCCCTGGCTGTGGATAGGCTCCTCCTCCAACCAATGCGACATCACTAATGGTATGGTGCGGACTCCTGAAAGGGCGTTGTGCCATGAGTCCAGCATGTTCTTTTATTCGTCCAACAACGGAATGGATTTTAGTCGTTTCTAAAGCTTCGTGCAAGGTCATTGGTGGTAATATGCTTGGTAATCGTTTTGCCAGCATTGTTTTACCTGAACCTGGTGGACCAATAAGAATAATGTTGTGTCCTCCTGCTGCGGCAATTTCCATGCAACGTTTTATACTCTCCTGACCTTTTACATCTGCAAAATCGAACTCAGGGAAATCTAGATTTTTATAAAACTCTTCTCTGGTATCCAATATTGTTTGCTCTAGAGCTTCTCCTTTATCAAAATAGTTAATGACCTGCTTTATGTTATCAATACCATAAACTTTCAAATCATTGACTATTGCAGCTTCTTTGGCGTTCTGACTTGGCAACATAAATCCTTTATAGCCTTCTTCCCTAGCCTTTATAGCTATAGGTAAGGCACCTTTTATAGGTTGCAAACTTCCATCTAAAGATAGCTCTCCCATGATCAAAAAATCATCAAGATTTTCGGCTTGTATTTGTTTGGATGCTGCTAAGATTCCAACTGCCAAAGTGAGGTCATAAGCACTTCCCTCCTTTCGTAAATCGGCTGGTGCCATATTGATAGTAATCTTCTTACCAGGGATTTTATAACCGTTATTCTGGAGTGCTGCTGCGATTCGGTAATTACTCTCCTTTATTGCATTATCGGGAAGACCAACAAGATGATATCCTATTCCATTATCAACATTAACTTCCACAGTAATGGTAGTGGCTTCAACGCCAAAGACAGCGCTGCCATAAACTTTTTTGAGCATAGGTAGATTTGTTTGAGTAAATGTAGGAAAATTCTACTTAAAACAAATCTTTATTTTCTTTTGAAGACTATAAATTAGAAATTATATAATCTACTATTGTTTGAGACTCAATTTTATTAATTGGATGCTCTACTCCCTCGAGTGTGATTAATTTTGAATTGGGTAAAAGCTCTGAAACAATCTCAGATTCTTCGTAGCTTACCATAGTATCCAAACTCCCAACTCCTATAACTACGTTTTGATTAATTCTTCCGAAGTCATTATCATTAAGTTTAGCGCCTTTTCCCATGTCGAGCATCATTGCTGCCGTTTTCTCCATAATAATCTTCCAATCTAGAGGGTAATGCTCTTTCTCCAACATTTTAGCAAAGTGAGGAACTTTTTCTTCAATCTTTAATGGGTTTAGCATTCTTGTTTCTTTTTCTGCTGAATCTAAATCCCATTCGAATTTGGTGCCTAATGTGATTATTTTTTTGATCTTATATGGAACCTTTAATGCTGTGTGTAATGCTACATAGCCTCCCATACTATATCCAAAAATGTTGATTTGATTAATTGAATTTGTCTCTAAAAAATCAATCACATTCTCACTAAAAACCTCAATAGAATAATCTCTCTGTGATTCAGCACCTCCATGTCCTTCAAAGTTCATATCATATACATCATATGTATTTCCAAGAACCTCTTTAATAGAATCAAATTGTTTTTTGCTTCCTAAGGCGCCGTGTAATAGTAAAAGTTTTTCTTTCATTCTATTAGTTTACTAATATATTGGCCTTAGTCCTACGGTATTAGTCCTTAAGGAACTTTACATTTTGTTGATAGTTACCGGCTTCAATGTTTAAAAAATACATACCATCTTGTAGATAAGAGACATCTAACTTTATAGTATTATCAGTAATGTTTTCTATTGTTTTTAAGACTCTTCCATTGATGTCTATAATTTTTAGTTCTGATATGATAACGTTTCCTGATATCGTCAACTCAGAATCTGTAGGATTTGGATAGACTGAAAAAATATTACTTTCAAACTCCCCTATACCAAGCACATCAACTATTTCAGTAGCAACAGTATTTGTAGTTATTGGCGGATTGAAATCAAAATAGATATCAGCAGTATTATAGAATATGTTTCCAACTACAACATTATCCTTGGGTTTTATCTTATAGGCTATATAGCCATGCGAATTAGGTTCGTCATTTGTACTATCTGGTAGGTAGATATTATTAAAAATAAATTCAACTTGATTTCCATTTTCAATTTCTACTCTACCATCATGGCTCAAGCTTTCTAATTGCATTGTAGTCCAATCCAATTTATCGTCTAAAACATTTTCTACTCTGACATTTATGGCACTTGCAGTTCCTGTATTCTGAAATCTTATGATGTAGTGCAAGTATTCATTTGCTTCTTCTAATATGATTTCTTCTCCTTCCAACACCTGAATATCATTGGGATCATAAGATCCTATAACCACTTGTTGGAACTCAAAAGTATTATCAACCTCGGTTTCATCTCCCGTAACTGGATTAATTGTTGCAGAGAAATTTAGAATGTCATCAATATTTGTCGTTGGTGGTGGGTACACATTGAAGTACAAATTAATAGTTCTTACTTCAAAAGGATGTAAGTCTTCATAATCAAAAGTTATCGTATTACTAGTTTGGGAGCTAACTGTTTCATCAGCATTAAGAAACTGCAACTTGTTTTCATCAAACTCAAAGGAAACATTTCCGCTCAGTTGTACTGTTCCCACATTTCTATAAACTAACTGATAATTTGCATCGAAGCCAGGCCTAGCTTCATTGATAGGATAAACACTCACATTTAAATCATTTATTTCTATTGAGGGCTCTAGACAAAAGTCAGCTACATTTGTATTTCCTAGTCCAAAAAAATCTGCAGAATAAGATTCGGGGCTAGGTTGGTAATAATTTGGTAAGTTAGAAATAGAAACAACAAAGTTTCCTTCATTCACAGGTAACTGATAATTACCGTTTTGTAACGTAAAAGTTGAAAAGCTATCTGCACCATTGTCTGCCACAACCATAATATTACTTGCAGCTATATCGGTATTAGTACATCCATCAGAGTTAGAATCTATTCTAATTGTACCAGTTATTTCATTACCAAGAACCCCTAAGTTTTTGTACCAAGCAATTTCATCAGCAATACTAGACGAAGAAAATATATCAATATCTCCATCATTATTTATATCTGCTATTTTCAAATCATTAAAAACTTCAGATCCAACTCTAATTACTTGCTGAGTTCCAAAGTTTCCTTGCCCATCCAAGTTTTCAAACCAAATTACCTTATTGGAAATGGAAATAATATCTTTGTCCCCATCATTATCCAAATCAGCAGCATAAACTTTCTCGGCTGAATCTACATTCTCAGCAACAACTTGTTTCTCGCCAAATGTACCCATACCATCTATATTTTCAAACCAAGAAACTTGAGCATCACCAAATGAATCAGCTACAAGTATGTCTAAATCTCCATCCGTATCCATATCTCCAGCTTGCACCCATTGCGGACTATTTAAATCGGCATTAGTAATAAAAAAACCATTACTAAAATTACCTAGTCCATCCATATTTTTGAACCATTTAATATTATCGTTAAAAAAATCTGACACTAGAACATCATTATCCCCATCTCCATCAATATCGCTTACATCAATTGAAATAGAAAGTACGAGATTACCAGCAATAAGCTGTTTAGGGCTGTATGTTCCTTCTCCATCTACATTTTCGTACCAAACCAACTGATCATCTTCTGCTGTAGTCATAAGTAAGTCCATATCATCATCACCATCTACATCTGCAGCAACAACCGCAGAAATATGTTCTACAGTATCAATAATAATAGGAGAACTAAAATCACCTACTCCATTTACATTCTCATACCAAACTATCCTATCATCAGTATTATTATTTTCAATACTTACTGCAGAAAGTAAGTCCATATCTCCATCTCCATCTATATCTACAGCGCTTATTGAATATGCTTCATCAATATCATTGACTATATGAGGCAAACAAAAATTGCATTGCTGATCTTGAATATTCTCAAACCATATTATCCTTCCTCTATCATCAGAACCAAAGTTGTTGGAGGCAGAAATAATATCCATATCACCATCTCCATCCAGATCAGCTATGTCAATCGAATTGACATCACGTGTACTAATCGAAACTACTTTTTTGTCATCAAACTCCCCTGATCCATCATTGTTTTTGTACCAACTTACTTCTGCTAAATGCTCCATTGAAGAAACAACATCCATATAACCATCATTATCAATGTCAGCTGCTATTGCAGAAATTGCTGTATCTGCTGTGGTTGAAATAGTTTGTTGTGTTCCAAAATCACCAAGTCCATTGGTGTTTTCATACCAAGCAATTTTATCATCAGTATATGATGAAGACAAAACATCCATATCTCCATCATTATCAAAATCTGCAGCGTAAATTGAATTCACTCCTACAACATTATTTGCAATAAGTTGCTCAGTTCCAAAACTTCCTAATCCATTGGTGTTTTCAAACCAAGTAATTCTATTATAGTTAGATGAAGCAGATAATACATCCATATCATTATCCCCATCTATATCTACCGTATAAATGTATCGAGCGCCAATTGTATGATTAGAAATAAATTGTTGCTGAGGACCAAAATTACCAAGTCCATCAGTATTTTCATACCAAACAATATTACACCCATTGTATGATGAGGATAAAACATCTATATCGCCATCGCCATCTACATCTGCTGTCTTTACATCATTTGCGTCAACAAAATTGTTATCAATGGTCAATATAGAACTAAATGTACCTTGACCATCAGTATTTTCAAACCAAGCTACTATATTTTGTCCAAGAGAAGTCATGAGCACATCCATATCTCCATCGTTATCTAAATCATCCGCAAACACGTTTCTTGTACCCTGAACAGTAACAAGAACTTGTTGCCCTCCAAAATTTCCCTGACCATCCAAATTCTCATACCAAGCTATTTTGCCATCTATACCAGAAGCAGAGAGTACATCTAAATCACCATCACTATCTAAATCGGCTGTAAAAACAGAGTGAGGTCCGTTTACCGAAGTACTTATGTTCTTCATTATACTAAAGGTTCCCTGACCGTCTAAATTTTCTTGCCAACCTATAATATCAGTAGTGTATGATGTAGATATAACATCCATATCACCATCACCATCTATGTCAGCTGAGTGAATCAATCTTGCTTGATAGATAAAATTACTTCTACCAATAATAATATCTTCTTGGAAGCTAATTTGAGCAAAAGTTGTACTGAAAAACAATAAGGCTAGAACTAGTAAATAATTCTTTTTCATAGGAGTTTAATTTATAGTCCAAATGTAAGAAAAACTTTAGCTATGTAAATCATTAAGAAAATGCAAACTTCTCTTTTCATTATAATACACATTATCGCCTTCAAAGAAACCAACATGACCTCCATACTTAGGCATTTCTAGAAAAAAATTATCATTCTCTTTAGCTTCTTTAATTGGGAAACATTCAGGGCCTAAAAACGAATCATTTAATGCATTAATAACTAAGGTCGGAATTTTAATATTTGGAAGAAATTGAAGACTGCTGCTCTTTTCATAATAATCCATAGCATCTATAAATCCATGAGCTTTGGATGTATAAGCATCATCAAATTCTTTTAAGGTTTTAATGGCATTGATTTCTTTAATCGAAATATTTTCAGGAAAAAGCTTTTGTTTCAATCTCAAACGTCCAATAAGATGTCTTTTGAAACGATCTGCATACAACACATTTTTCATCTTATGCAATTCAACACATGAGCTATACAAACTACATGGTACCGAAATCGCCACAGCACCTTTAATCTCTGAGGGCAATTGCCGTTCTTCTCCTAGATACTTTAGTGTTACATTTCCGCCTAAGCTAAAGCCTTTGATATAAACTTCAGAATAGCCCTTGTCAATACAAAGCTTGACAACAGCATCCAAATCATTAGTTTCACCAGAATGATAACTACGCCACAAACGATTTTCTTCGCCACTACAGCCTCTAAAATTTACGCTACAGGTATCATAGCCATCACTATTAAATAATTTTGCTGTTCCTGTTATGTAAGGTCGTTGTGCATTGCCTTCTAACCCGTGAAGAATAATAATTACCTTCTCTGCTTTCTGTACAGAGTAACTCCAATCCAAATCTATAAAGTCTCCATCATCTAATTCTAAGCGTTCACGTTTTTGAACGACTCCTTTTACGCTTCTGAATAACCCTGAATATACTGTAGAGAAGTGTCCTTTCTTAAAGAGAAATTTTGGTTGGTAGGTCGATTCTATTAGCGGCATTATTTTCTGTGCTTCAAAGCGTCTGAAGGTGAAGGTACATAATGGTGCTTCCCTCCAGCTAAATCATCATCAAAAGTTGTTGGAATAGTTCCTGCTTGACTGCGTTCATCCCAAGTCACATGCTGAGTACCATCATCACGTTTTACCATGGTTATACAATCTTCAACAGGACAGACTAGAGAACATAAATTGCAGCCTACACAGTTTTCTTCAATGATACTTGGAATTCTATTGACAGGGTCATCAGATAAGGCAATAGCTTGATGTGCTCCATCATCACAAGCAATGTAACACAATTCACAACCCACACATTTGCCCGAATTGATTTCAGCGACAACTTTATGTTTTAGGTTAAGATGCTTCCATTCGGTAACATTTGGCAATGCCTTTCCAGCAAAATCGTAAATACTAGTATATCCTTTTTCTTGCATAAACTGACGCAAGCCTGCTTCCATTTCGCGAACAATTCCAAAGCCATAATGCATCACAGCAGTACATACCTGAACTGAAGTTGCTCCTAAAAGAATAAACTCTACTACATCTCTCCAAGTTTCAACACCTCCAATACCAGAAATTGGAACTTTAGAAATTTCTGGGTGCTGTGCTAATTCTCTAATCATGTGCATCGCAATAGGCTTCACTGCTGGTCCGCAGTAACCTCCATTAGTGCCTTTTCCATCTACAATTGGTAGTGGTGCATAGGTGTCTAAATCGATACCAACAATACTCTTGATAGTGTTTATCAATGAAATAGCATCAGTACCACCTTGATAAGCAGCTAATCCTGGTTCAGTGATTTCAGAGATATTTGGTGTGAGTTTAGTAATCACAGGAATATTTGCAGCGTCCATGACCCAGCCTACAATAGTCTTTAACACTTCTGGTTCTTGCCCTACAGCTGAACCCATTCCGCGTTCGCACATGCCATGAGGACAACCAAAATTGAGCTCTATACCATCTGCTCCCGCGTTTTCTACATCTTTAATAATTTGCTCCCATTCTGCCTTGCTTTCAACCATCAAGGAAGCAATCACTGCATGATTTGGAAAGTATTTCTTTACTTCTTCAATTTCACGAAGGTTATCAGCCAGTGGCCTATCTGTGATAAGTTCGATGTTATTGAAACCCATCATTCGGGTGTTTCTATAGTTAACCGAACCATAACGACTCGATACGTTAACTACCGGAACTCCAAGTGTTTTCCAAACAGCGCCTCCCCAACCTGCATCAAATGCTTTCATGATTTGATAACCTGAATTGGTTGGTGGTGCTGATGCCAACCAAAACGGATTTGGTGCTTTTATACCTGCAAAATCTATGGATAAATCTATCATTTCTTTATGTTTTGTCATTCCGTACTTGATACGGAATCCATTACTTTTAAATCTATATTATGAGATCCTGAATCAACCCTTCGACTGCGCTCAGGGAGACACATACTAACTCAATAACCAATTATGAATTCCTCTTGCCGCCATCTTTCCATCGTAAGCTGCATTTACGACCTCTGCGCCTCCATTAATAGCGTCGCCTCCAGCAAAGTATTTAGGGTTAGATGTTTGGAATTCAGTATTAGTCTTAATTCTTGTTTTATTATCTAAGTCTAAATTGTCAATCAACTTATAAAATTCTCCTTGCTTGGCTTGACCAGTAGCTTTAATCACCATCTCACAAGCAACAGTGAACTCACTGCCTTCAATTGTTTTTAATTGATCATCTACGACTTCAGTCTTCAAAAATTTCACACCTTCTACTTTGCCATTCCCAATGATTTCAATAGGTGTGGCATTGAACAAACTATCTACTCCAGAGCTAATGGCAAGATCGTATTCAAAGCCATAGGCTCCCATTTTTTCTTTGGAGTTTCTATAGGCCAAAACAGTCTTCTTCGCTCCCATTCTTGCCGATTCTGAAGCGGCATCCATAGCAGTGTTTCCACCTCCGATCACAACTACATTATCTGGAACAGAAATCTCATGTTGCTTCATGCGTAACTCTTCAATAAACTCTACTGCACCGACAACACCTTCTTTATCTTCTCCCTCTAAGCCAAGTACTCGTGTTTGTCCTAGACCAACTCCGATAAAAATCGCATCGTATTTGTTTTCAATGTCTTTGAGTTGTTCTTTAGTGTTGATTGCTGAATTATATATGATATTGAATTGAAGTTGTTTCTGAAGATATTCTATTTCATCCAGAACTTCTTCATTTGTTATTTTATAAGGTGCAATACCATATACCGTTAATCCTGAAGGCTTGTCTTTTGCTTCATATATATCAACTTCAAAACCTAGCGTTCTAGCTTCACAAGCGCAAGCAATTCCTGCTGGACCAGCACCAATGACTGCAATCTTCTTACCATTAGGCTCTCCAATTGTAAATAGCTTTTTATCGGCAGCTATAGTTTTATTTGTAGCATAATTTTGAAGGCGACCGATTTGAATAGGTGTTACATCTTGATGATTATACACACAAGCGCCTTCACACAAAACTCCTGTTGGACAAACGACACCACATGCATTTCCAAGCCAATTGGAATCGAAAATAGTTTTTGAAGCTCCAGTAACATTATCTGTATGAATTTGTTTTATGAATAACGGAATGTCTATGTGAGTAGGACATGCCTGAACACACGGTGCATCATAGCAAAACAAACAGCGTGAACTTTCGTAATACGCTTCCGTATCATTCATCAATGGTTTTTTCTGCTTGAAATTCTTTTCAAATTCTTCAGCAGTTGTTGGTCTTTTGTATTCTGCCATACTATAATTCTGTTAATCTACCATAAGTTTCTGGTCGTCTATCTCTGAAGAACTGCCACGTAGAACGTACTTCTTCAATTAAATCTAAATCGAATTCAGCCACTAATAATTCATCATCATCTCTTGAAGCTTGCGCAAATATTTGCCCTCTAGGATCTACAAAGTAAGATTGTCCGTAGAATTTGCCTAAGTTCCATGGCTTCTCCTCGCCTACGCGGTTAATACAGCCCATAAAATAACCATTCGCTGCTGCATGTGCTGGTTGTTCTAGCTTCCATAAGTATTCGCTCAATCCAGCTACTGTAGCTGAAGGGTTGTAAACGATTTCGGCGCCATTCAAGCCTAATGCTCTTGCGCCATCTGGGAAATGCCTATCGTAACAGATGTAAACACCTACTTTGGCATATTTAGTTTGAAATACTGGATAGCCTAAATTCCCTGGCTTGAAGAAGAATTTTTCCCAAAACCCTGTGGTATGTGGAATGTGATTCTTTCTATACTTTCCAAGATAAGTACCATCGGCATCTATAACTGCTGCAGTATTGTACAAAACTCCTGGTTGTTCTTTCTCATAAACTGGAACGATAATAACCATATCATATTTCTTAGCCAGAACTTGTAACTTCTCAGTAGTTGGCCCTGGAACACTTTCAGCAGAAGCATACCATTTTCTATCTTGACCTGGACAGAAATAAGGTGTATTGAATATTTCTTGTAAACAAAGAATTTGCACGCCTTGCTTTCCTGCTTCTTCTATATATGGAATATGTTTATCATACATCGCATCCATAATCTCCTGGATGGTGCCCTCTCCTTCTGTCATTGGAAGGCTCATTTGTATCAATCCTGATTTTACTTTTCTTGGCATATATTTTAGTTTTTATGTCATTCTGAGCTTAGCGAAGAATCTCTAAGCTTTTATCAGATTCCTCATCGTTCGTTCCTCACTCCCTCGGAATGACAAATTATTAATATTTATATAACTGTTTTACTTGTTTTTCCTCTCTTTATGAATTGTCCGTAACCAGCATCTAGCTTGCATTCCTCATTTTCAATAGCTATCTGCCCTCTTAATATTACGGTTTCTGTTTTTCCTGTTACTTTTTGTCCTTCATATGCTGAATAATCGCAATTCATATGATGGGTTTCTACTGAAATTGTATGCTCCTTATTAGGATCAAAAATTACTATATCGGCATCACTCCCAACGGCCAGCGTTCCTTTTCTCGGATACATTCCGAAAATCTTAGCTGCATTGGTGCACGCAACTTCAACATACTTGGTCAATGAAATCTTTCCTGTATGAACACCTTCAGAATACAATAACTCCATACGATGCTCAATACCTGGATGACCATTTGGAATTTTTGAGAAATCATCCTTTCCCATTTTCTTCTGTTCCCACATAAACGGACAATGGTCTGTACCCACTACTTGCACCAATCCTTGATTGATACCAGACCATAATGCGTCTTGATCTTTAGGTTCTCTTAGGGGTGGACTCATAACCCATTTTGCTCCATCAAAGTCTTTTTCATAAAGTGATGCATCTAGCATTAAATACTGAGTACATGTTTCTACAAATACTTTTTGGTTACGTTGAGTCGCCTTTCTAACTGCATTTAAAGCGCCTTCACAAGTCATGTGTACAATATAACCTGGGCAATCTGTATAATGCAACATATCTGCAAAACGAGCAGATGCCTCAGCTTCCGTAACTTCAGGTTGGGATAGATAATGATATAAAGGTGATAGATTTCCTTTTGCTCTATTCTTGGCAATTAGTGAATCTATCATATCACCATTTGTAGCATGAACAGTGACCAAACCACCATGCTTCTTTACAACTTTCATGAGTTGAACCATTTGACCATCATCAATCATTAAAGCACCTTTATACGCCATAAATGTTTTGAATGATGAAATGCCTTCTTCTTCAATCATCTCTATGACTTCTTTGGCAACTTCATTATTAAAATCTGTTACTGCCATGTGATATGAATAATCACCTATGGCTTTACCTCTTGACTTTTCTTGCCAAGTCTTTAATGCATTATGTAGCGTATCACCTTGGGTTTGCAATATGAAATCGATAACCATCGTGGTTCCGCCATGAAGCGCAGCTCGTGTTCCAGTTTCATAGTCATCACTAGAATAAGTCCCCATAAAAGGCATATCTAGATGCACATGAGGATCTATGCCTCCAGGAAAAACTAATCGCCCTGTAGCATCTATTACCTTATCAGCTTTATAATCCAAGTCTTTTCCAATGGCTACTATCTTATCGCCTTCAGTATAGACATCCGCTATATAGCTTTCTGAAGCTGTAACTACATGACCGTTTTTTATTAAGATTGACATTTTATTTAAAGTTTTATCTCTTTTAAATTTACAAGATTTTATTCAGAATCAATTACTACTGATTTTCTATACATCTTACTCACAATAACGCCTACTATAATTGCCATAGCAAAGGATGGCCCCAACTCTCCAAGTTTTTCAAAATAAATACCATATCCTTCTATTGCTGTAAATCCAAATTTGAACAATGGAACTGATAAGAAGCCTGTAATCATAGATGCTATGGCTCCTTTTTCGTTGAAACCTTTCCAGAATAATGACAAGATTATCGTTGGACAAAAGGTTGCCGCAATACCTGACCACCCAAAGATCACAAACCAGAAAATAGTTCGCTCAGGAGTCGTTACAGCAACAATCATAGCAATGGCTAAAGCAAAGATTGCTAGTACTACTGTAATAACTCTAGAAATCCTAGCCATGTCTTTTTCAGACTTGTTTGGATTATAGATTTGCTGATAAAAATCTCTGGATATTGCACTAGACGCAACTACCAATAGCGAATCTATTGTGGACATTATCGCTGCTAAAACGGCTGCTATATAAAGCCCAACTAAGGTAAGCGGCATCACTCTTTCCACTAGTAAAGGCAATACATTTTGAGCTCCATTACCTAATACTGTTTCTGGGTCTACATCCATTGATGTCAATAAATAGCGTCCAAATATTCCTATCAATACAGCACAAGAATCTGTGAGTATTGTAAATACAAAAGCTACCCAACGTCCTTTTTTAATTTCGGAAGTGTCTTTTATAGACATAAAGCGTACAAAGAGTTGTGGTGAGCCCATAAATCCTAATCCGATAAACACAAAGCCTAAAATGGTAAACAGGTTAATGGTATTGAAACCGCCTTCTCCCCAAATATTAAGGAAATAGGGATCGATCTTGGTTAATTCATCGGAAACTGATACGTTAGAGCTTATTGCGAAATAGGCTACTATAGGCAATCCTACTAAGCCGATGAGCATGATTAGTCCTTGAAATAAATCTGACCATGCTACAGCCACAAAACCTCCAGAAAATATATATGCCAATACGATAAAGAAGCCTACTAGTGCGCCTGTGTAATAGTTCCAGCCCAAAAATGATTCGAAGGCAGAACCTGTGGCATCGATCTGTGCACTAACATAAATGACTACAAACAGCGACAATGCTGTTGCTGCAATAATTCTTAAGGTGTGCGTTGACGACCTGAAGCGACTTACCAAGTAATCTGGAATGGTAATGGAATTATATTTATCTGAAAGTTGTTTAAACTTTTCAGCCATAAAAAACCAGGACACACTAACACCTATGACTTCTCCTAAAACGACCCAAAATGCTGATGCACCAACCATTGCCCCTAGACCTGTAAGTCCCAATAGCAACCATGCTGATTCGCCTGTGGCTCTTGCTGAAAATGCTACTACCCAAAAGTTGAGTTTCTTTCCTCCTACATAATAGTCCTTAATATTTTTGATACGCTTTGAAGCGAAATACCCAATTAGAAAAAGGATAGAAAAATAAAGTACTAATATGATGTATTTGGTAATCATATTAGCTTGGTTTTTTCATTAGAAGACAATACAATACGAATGATATAATGAATCCTGTAAACCATGACAAGGAATACAAGAAGCTTACGGCTGATACCCAATAACCTATCAGTGCTGTAGCTACTCCTACAAATAATGAAATCATTGCGGCTCTATTAAAACCTGTCTTACCATATGAATACTCTCCATCTACTTTGAATAACTCCGCAAGATTCATTTGCTTTTTCCTAATTAAAAAGTAGTCAGCAATCATAATACCTAAAACTGGTCCAAGCAAACCACTAACAATAATCAGAAAGGTAGAAATGATATCTAGCAGCCACCATGGCATAATAATGATACCTATAATACCTGTAATTGTTCCACCCATTTTGAAGTTTATTTTCTTTGGCCATAAGTTTGAAAAGGCGTTTGATGGTGCTATAACATTGGCAGCAATGTTTGTACTCAACGTTGCAATAATCATAAATACTTGAGCAATGACCACCACTACTGGATTCTGAAACTTTGCAATTAATGATACTGGATCCCAAGGTGCATCATCAGCAATTAAAACATCTTTGAAATTAATTACTGCTGCACATGTCACGAAGATTCCGACAAAGGAATAGAGCATCATCGTGAGTGGTAATCCTGTAAACTGTCCGACGACTTGATCTTTTTGAGTTGCAGCATATCGCGTAATATCTGCAATACTAATTGACATTGTTGCCCAGAAGCCTACCATGGCTGTAAGCCATAGTAAATAGCTCCACAACTTACTTCCTGAGCTTTCAGTTTCAACAACACTTGCAGTAACTACACTCGATAACACTTCTTTACCTTCATCTGTATTTCTAAATTGCACCTGAACATTTTCTGTATTTGCGATTAGAATTGGTGCTTCTGTATAAGTTTGCCAAGTTGTATTGTCATCAGAAACTATATTGTATTCCATGACTTTGACATTTCCTTCCTTATCTTTTAGAGAATTCAAATTGAGATAATAATCACCTTCTTTTGAAGTAATGGTTGCAGCAGTTTTTTCTAATTGGACACTCTGATCCAACACTACTGAAAAGCCATCAGCTTTGGCATAACTCCAATAAATCAAGATGAGTCCAATGATAATTAATATTGGTGCTGAATAGGTTTCGAGCCACTTAATGCTTTCAGTACCTTTCCATATGAAATACATATTGATAAACCAGAAAATAACGAAGCCAACAAACTTACCGAAGGAAAGCCCTAACTCTCCTGTAGAACCTGTAACTGCATTAAAAATCGCATAAATCGCTAAACCACCAATCCACGTTTGAACACCAAACCAACCACAAGCAATGATACCTCTAGTTACTGAGGCTAAGTGCACACCTTTGGTACCAAATGCTGCACGACCAATGACTGGAAATGGAATGCCATATTTTACACCAGCATGTCCATTGAGCACCATAGGTACAGTGATGATTAAATTGGCTAAGCCAATAATGATTAAGGCTTCATACCAATTCAATCCGGTTTTAATCATGTAAGATGCTAGAAGATACGTAGGGATGCAAACAGCCATTCCAACCCAAATTGCAGCCAAATGCCATTTACTCCAAGTCCGTTGACTTGGTGGCACAGGTGCTAAATCTTCACTATAAAGGGGAGAATCTGATACATCTTCGTATAACTCTACTATATCTTTACTCATCTAAAAATGAAATTTGTTTTTAATATTCTTTCTTAAACCAAAGGTTTCTAACACGACCATTGGTTACAAAGAATCCTTCAATATTATCCTGAGAATTTCGCTTTAATTTTATAACAACTCCAGGTATCATTTGCAAAATATCTTTTCCAATAAATTGAACTGGGAATTCACCATGTCGAATATGCCTCCACTTAAGCTGATCTCCTTCTACATAAAATCGATATTGGGTTTCTAATTCAGGACTGAAATAAGTCCCTACATACTTATTGTAATCATTTACAGAGGGAGTGAAAGCTTCAAAAGCATCCATAACTATAGGAGCGTCATCGTTAATCTTCACCAACATTCTTTCAGGCTTGTTATTCTTGAATTCAAATTCTGTTACCAGATCGACTTGAACATCTATCATTTTAAATTTAGACTTTCCTATAGGAACTAGCTTGCTTACATTACCAGGAGTGCGATGGTACCTAAGTGTATCATTTTCAACATAAATTTTTCTAGCATAGCTTTCTTTGTTGTTCCAAAATTGACCTTCGAATTTTTTTAAATCTTTCGAGCTAAGAGAAATAGCATCGGGAAGCTTAGATGTAAATTCCGTATTCTGATTCCCATCATCTTTTATTAATAATCGAGTTACTGCATTGTTTTTCTGACCTACATTGGCAGCAGAAAAATTTGAAAGAATCACAATACTTAACTTTTCTTCTGGAAACGTTACAGCTGAAGCTCTAAATCCGCCAACTGCACCATTATGCTGTATTCTTTTCTTGCCATTAAACTCATCTACTATAACACCAAAAGCATAACTGTTATGGCTTCCATCGTTAAAGGTGTCTAGGGTTTCTAACATTTTAAAGGCGTTTTCCCAACCCTCTTTAGGTGCGTAAAAATTAGTCAGCCAGTTTAGAAGTTCGCTAATATTTGAATGCACATTTCCAGAACCTACATATCCCCAATATTCTACAGCACGTTCAAAAGTTCCTGCATTATAATGATACGATGTTGCATTATTAGGTACGATTCTGTTGTACTTATCTTCTGCATAAGAATTGGTCATTCCTAAAGGATCAAAAACCGACTTTTTCATCCAATCGGTAAATTTCTCTCCAGTGACTTTCTCAATAATATCAGCCATAAACATGTAGCCAGTATTACAATACAAATACTCTTCTCCAGGTTTAAAGTTGAGATCTTTTTGATACTTCATTACGCGTCTCAAATCTGCATTTGTTCTAGTATCATCACCACGCCAACCAGCTATACCAAAAAGTGCATGTAAGCTCCTTAAACCACTAGTATGGTGTAATAAATGCCTAATGGTGATTTCATGTCCAAAGTCAGGTAAATCGGTTAAATACTTTCTAATATCATCATCTACTGATAATTTACCCTGCTCATGTAATAGGACAATACCCATTGCTGTAAATTGCTTGGATACTGAACCAATATTGAATATGGTCTCGGTTGCGTTAGGAACATCATATTCTAAGCTAGCCATACCAAATGCTTTAGAATAGATTACTTCTCCATTTTTCATCACGCCAATAGTACCTCCTGGTGTTTTTGGATTATCCCAAGACGCAAAAATCTCATCTATCTTTCCCTCAATTGTTTCAGGTGATTGTTTTACTTTTTCTGACCTCCTAAAGATTAATGGTAAGTTATTTCTTGATTGAGTGAATGTTCCATGTATTTCTTTGTCCTTTAATTCTCCTTTGTAAGCAGCTCCAAGACTAGAAATTTCAATTGTTATATTGGGAGCTTCAAAAGAAAATTTAGATGCATCAATTACTGTATTGCCTTGATCAGGGCTCAATAATTTGGCTGAATATTCGCCATCATTTTCAGTAATTGTAAGATGTATCCTTAGTGAATTACCCGGTATTTCTAAAACACCATACCACTTACCTGTAATTTCTTGAGCCTGTAGTGTGGTAACAATGAACAAAAAGATCAGGGCGTTGATTAGTGTTTTCATAATTATTACTTTTTACTTTTAATATTATCTGAATATCATTTAAATACAATATTCGTCAGCAATTGCAATAGCCTGAGATACAATCTCTAAACCTTGATCTACTTCAGTTTTACTTATATTTAAAGGTGGGGCAATAAAAATCCAATTCCAACGCACAAAAGTGAACATTCCAAGTTCTCTAATCTTAGCAGCCATTCTAACTGTGGCTTCCATTTCGGATGGCTTTGCATTCCAAGGAACGGTTGGTTCTTTAGTCTTTCTATTCTTGACTAATTCAATGCATCCTAGTAAACCAGTATTTCTAAAATCTCCTATAGATGGATGCTTTGCTTTTAGTTTTTCGACTTCAGCTTCAATATACTGACCCATTTCTGCTGCTCGTTCAACCAAGTTATCTTCTTCAATAATCTTGATATTCTCTAAGGCTGCTGCACATAGTGTTGGATGCGCAGAATAGGTTAATCCTATGGTCATGGGATTATCGTTAAAGTATTCTGCAATTTCATCTGTTACTACTACGCCTCCAAGAGGTAAATATCCAGAAGTCAAGCCTTTTGCAAGGCACATAATATCTGGCGTAACGTCGTGATGATCTACTCCAAACATTTTACCTGTACGTCCAAAACCACTCATAACTTCATCTACAATCATCATGATGCCATACTTATCACATAGCGCTCTTACATGCTTTAGATACATTGGTGGATACTTAATACACCCTGATGAACCCGATTCGCCTTCAAACAAAATAGCAGCGACACTATCAGAGTTTTCGAACTTAATGACGCGTTCTAAATGTGCCAATGCTAATTCTCCACATTCTTCAATAGACGAAGAATTCCAAGGGCAACGATATGCATACGGATTTTCAACATGCACTACATTTGGCATTGCCTGACTATCTACAGGAAAGCGTCTTGGATCTCCACCTGCAGTTATGGCGCCATAGGTAGCACCATGATAGGCTCTGTAATGGGTTATAATTTTGTGACGCCCAGTATACATTCTTGCTAGTTTAATGCCATTTTCAATAGCTTCTGCACCTCCGAGTGTAAAGAATGTTTTAGTTAAATTTCCTGGTGTAATTTCTGCAAGCTTTTTTCCTAATCGGCCTCTGACATCTGTTGCCATTCCTGGATAAGCGTAACTCATCTCTTTCATCTGTCTTGCAACTGCTTCAGTAATGCGCTGATTTCCATGACCAATATTCACGTTCATTAATTGTGAAGAGAAGTCTAAATATTGTTTACCATCTCTGTCATAGAAATAGGAACCTTCGGCATATGATGCATTAATTGGGTTTAATCCGCCTTGTTTACCCCAAGAAAACAGTGTGTAATCGAGGTTATTTTTTATGATTTCATCATTCATATTAATTGTTTGATGCTTGGTGTTTGATGTCTGAGGATTGATTGATTTTGTTTCTAAAAGCTATCATCATATTCATTAAATGAAATGATTCATCATAGAATACTTTGAAGTCTTGTTGTGTTATATATTTTCGCCTTATTGCTTTATGTAAACAAGTCACAACTTCAGCTAAAGATCTAATTGCATAGCCAATGAATTTATTAAACTCAGAAATAGATTGACCTATTGAACCTTCAGAAATATTCAAAGCAATAGAATCAACCGCTCTCAACATTTGCGATGATAAATTATAATTTTCTTTTTTAGGAAAATTATCTATTAAAGCATTTACATCTTCTCCCAAATCCATTGCTTTACTCCAAATGTGTAAATTCTCAAACTTAAATCGACTTTCTTTCATTAATATTTTTTAAATAATGTACTTCATTCATCTAGCATCAAACACCTATTAACTCATCCAATTTGTTCTAGCTTCAGGATTCCATTTGATGGTTGTTTTTTTGTTTTGTGTCCAGAATTCAATAGAGCTTCTTCCCGTAATATCTCCTACTCCAAACTTGGATTCGTTCCAACCACCAAAAGAAAAAGGTTCTCTCGGTACAGGAACTCCAATATTTACACCTATCATTCCTGCACTAGCACGTTCCATTACTTGTTTAGCTAAGCCCCCACTTTGTGTAAAGACTGCTGCTGCATTACCATAGTTTGATCCATTCTCAATATTTATAGCTTCATCCAAATCTTTGGCTCTGATGATTGAAATTACTGGTCCAAAAATCTCTTCTCTAGCTACCGACATATCTGTAGTGACATAATCTATAATTGTTGGTCCGACATAGTATCCATCTTCTTTGCCTGGAACTGTCGCATTTCGTCCATCAACTAAAATTTTTGCGCCATTGCGTTCTGCTTCATCAATATAACCTTCTATACGTGCTTTGGCTTCAGCGGTAATTACTGATCCAAGATTATCTCCAGGAACTATGCTTTTGGCTTCTTCTACCATACGATCTATAATATGTTGTACTTTATCGACACCTACCATTACTGAAGCTGCCATACAACGTTGACCAGCACAGCCAGACATTGATGCCACAACATTAGATGCAGTCATTTCTGGATTAGCATCTGGTAGCACTAACAAATGGTTTTTTGCACCACCTAAAGCCACACAGCGCTTCAAACTTGCTGTAGCTCTTTGATATACGATTTTGGCAACCTTGGTAGAGCCAACAAACGACACAGCTTCAATACCTGGATGATCGCATATGGCTTCTACTACTTCTTTGCCTCCATTGACAATATTGAAAACGCCATCTGGTAGTCCAGCTTCTTTGAGCAATTCTGCCATACGTACTGTACTCAATGGCACGACTTCTGAAGGTTTCATAACCATAGTGTTTCCTAAGACCAGTGCATTTGGCATTGTCCAATGCGGAACCATATTTGGGAAGTTGAAAGGTGTTATTGATGCAACTACTCCAAGAGGTTTGCGCTCAATTCTACATTCTACACCTTTACTCACTTCTTGTACTTCATTAACAATAATTTGTGGCATGGATACCGCAAATTCGCAGAGTTCCATACTCTTTTCTACTTCGGCTTTTGCTTCACCATATGTTTTGCCATTTTCTATATGCACAAGGTTTGTAAGTTCTTCTATGTGTTTCTCGAGTAATGATCTGTATCTAAAAAATATTTGAACTCGCTCTTTAAAGGTCATTGCTGACCAGGTTGGAAAGGCTTTTTTTGCGGCTTGTACGGCACTATCAACATCGTTGTGTGTAGACAAAGGCAAAGAGGATATCTTACTACCATCTAATGGACTGTAAACATCCATAGTCTCTTGACCATTTTTTTCGAATTTGCCGTCTATATAATTTTTTACTTCGGAAAGTGTATCACTAGCATTCATCATCAAAATCGTTTATTAACATTTGAACAAAAAATAAGAATGCTTTAGAAGTTTTGTCACAAGTATTGACTAATTCTAATCGCACTCTAATCAAATATAAGAAATATATATATAAACGATGTTATTATTGAGAAATCAATAATAGAAATAATAAAATATTGAATGATTCTTAATAAAGAATTAAACCTCTAATGATGTAAACTTAAAGCTGGTTCCGTCAAACAATCCTTTATCACTAAGTTTTAAGGATGGTATTACTAACAAAGCCATAAAGGATAGGGTCATATATGGTGCATGCAATTGGCTTCCGAATTGTTTTGCCATGGTGTCGAGTTCTGCGTATGCCCTACCAATGGTTTCACCATCCTGATGACTCATAATGCCTGCTACTGGTAGCGGTACAACTTTTTCTTCTGATTCGGACACAGCACAAATTCCTCCTTTATGCTCTATAAGCAGGTTTACTGCTTTGCAGATCATTTCATCTGAAACGCCAACAGCGATTATATTGTGGGAGTCATGCCCTACTGAGGAAGCAATTGCACCTTCCTTTAATCCAAAGTTGTTTATAAATGCTATAGATGGTTTTTGATCTTGGTAGCGGTTAACTACTGTCATTTTCAAAATATCTTTATCGACATTAGATACTAGGTTACCATCGGCAATTAAAGACTCTGAAATAATTTCATTAGTAACCAATTCGCCATCTAGAGCTTCAATGACTCTTATGCTTTCAGCTTCAGAATTAAACCTAAAATCATTTACTGATTTTGGTTCACAATTAAAATTATTTAAAACCTCAAATGGTACTGATTGTATCTTGGATTGACTATCGAAAACAACTTCTCCATCTATAACTGTTTTTAGGGTTTTGAAATGTTTTAAGTCTTCTACGACTATAAAATCTGCTGCATCACCAATATTGAGTTGCCCAACATCCAAGTTATAATGCGCTACAGGATTTACACATGCTGCTTGTAAAACTTTAAAAACATCAATGCCTTTTGTAACTGCTCTTTCACAGAGTTCATTAATGTGACCAACTATTAAATCGTCTGGATGTTTATCATCACTACAGAACATCATATTTTCGTAATGCTCAGGAAGCAAATCTATTAAGGCTTCAAAATTTTTGGCAGCACTACCTTCTCGTATAATCACCTTCATACCTTTTTGAAGTTTCTCCAGACCTTCTTCAAAGGTGAAACATTCATGATCTGTGGATATCCCAGCAGAGATATATTTTGAAAGGTCATCTCCTCTGAGCCCTGGAGCATGACCATCTACAGGTTTATTGTAATGTTGAGCCCAAGCGATTTTTTTCATGACTTCTTCATCATCGAAAAGCACACCTGGATAGTTCATCATCTCAGCTAAATACTTTATTTCAGGTTTTTGTAAGAGTTGCTTAATTCCCTCAGAATCAATCACAGCTCCTGCGGATTCGAAAGTTGTTGCTGGCACACAAGATGGCGCTCCAAAATTGAACTTAAGTGGTACCTTATTACCGTTTTCAATCATAAACTCTACACCTTCTACTCCGAGCACATTGGCTATTTCGTGCGGATCTGAAACTGTTGCTACAGTCCCATGACATACTGCTAATCTTGCAAACTCACTTGGTACTAACATGGAGCTTTCAATATGTATATGTGCGTCTACAAAGCCAGGTAAAATGTAGTGGTTTATATCATGCTCTTTTTGTATAATAGATTTTATCTTTCCATGTTCTACATGAACTTCACCTTTGTATATGCGCTTATTTTGAATATCTACGATTTGGCCTCTTACTATCATTTTTGAAGTTCAATTTTTAAAATTACTGAAGTATTAGTAGTAACTCCATAACGATTATCTAATCGTCTACCGATAACCCAAACAATATCATCTCCTGAGCATAATACTAGCTGCTTCTCTTTATCCAATAGTGACAGCTTTTCATCTTTAAAATATTTACTCAATTTTTTCTTACCAGTCATTCCGAATGGATAAAACCAGTTACCTTCTCTCCAATGACGAATCTCCAATGGGTATTGCAGCTTACTTTTATCAACATATACCAATGTCTCTGAATGATCTTTGACTGCATCAGCTTCATCAAAAAACAGAATACCAGATGGCGTGTCTATTTTGACACTTTCAGCGTTAACTAAAACAGAAAAGTTATTGTCTGATTCTCTTTCAGCTAAAAGCAAGAATTCTCTATGCTTTATAAGTCGGTGTGTTTCTGAAACTACTTGCTTGCCAGATTGCGCTTCGAGTAAATGCAATACGTCATTCCACTCGGAGAATCCATATTTCTTGAATATCTCGAATAAGTATGCTTGTGGATTATTTACATTCTTAAATTCTGAGATATGATACGCTGTTTCATTTTCATTGCTATAAGCAACCGCAGTATCTTTAAAAGCATTGAGTCTATCTTCAGTTATACTTGAAATATCCTTAAGATTAGACAATGTTTTCTTGAAGGTCTCTAAGAGCTCAGGATTAATTTCTTTAAGAATAGGAACTAGGTCGTGTCTCAATTTATTTCTCAAATACTTTCGAGAACTATTACTACTGTCTTCTCGCCATTGAATGGCATTCGCTTTTGCATATTGTTCAATCTCCTTTCTTGAGAATTCTAACAAAGGGCGAACATATTTACCTTGGATCTTAGGAATTCCTGTAAGTCCATTAAGTCCTGTCCCTCGTAAAAAGTTAATAAGAAATGTCTCTAAATTATCATCAGCATGATGAGCCGTTAGAATATAATCGTAATCTAATTGCTCAGCCAAGTCTTGGAACCAGTTGTAACGTAGTTCGCGCGCTGCCATTTGAATCGACAGTTTATTCTTTTTGGCGTAAGCTTTAGTATCAAAACTTTGCGTAAAGATTTCTAGTTGTAATGTTTTAGCCAACTCTTCTACAAAAGCTTCATCTAGGTCGCTCTCTTCTTCTCTAAGCTTAAAGTTGCAATGTGCCAAAGCTACATTTAAACCAACCTCATGACTAAGGTATGTCAATACCACACTATCTACACCTCCAGAAATAGCAATGAGGAGTTTTTTCTCTTTTAAGAAAGAGAGTTCATTATCAATTATTGTTTTAAATATATCTTGCAAGGCAATAGATAAAAGGGATTAGTTACTAGGTATTAGCTTCTTAATTAATGTATTAAGCATTTTTTCAATTTCTATAGAAATATTTTTTATTTCAAGAACATCCTTTTCATTGGCAAACTTCAAATTTACAGCTATTTGTAATTGTGTTTGAAGTTCAAACAATGATCCTCTAGCTACCTGCAAAAACCTATTATATTCTTTAGTATATTTTCTCCCATAGCCTTCAGCTATATTAGATGGAATTGATATTGAACTCCTTTTTATTTGAGAGGTTAAACCAAATTTTTCATCATCAGGAAATTGCTTAAGCAAAGTATAAACTAAAGTAACCATCAGCATTGACTTCTGCCAAACAATTAAATCGCGATAACTCTTCATGAAACAAACATACAATATTTAACTTTTCATTTCCTATGCCTTATTACTTATCCCTAATTTTCCAATACAGTTCGCATAGCTTTTGCTTTAATTAAGCATTCTTCATACTCCTTGAAAGGATCACTCTTTGCTGTAATCGCGCCTCCAACCGAATACGACACATACTTTTTACTTTCGCTATATAGGATACTTCTAATGACTACATTAAAATCAAAATCGCCTTCTGGAGAAAAATAACCCACTGCTCCAGAATACAAACCTCGTTTTGCATCTTCTAATTCTTCTATGATTTTCATAGCAGAAATTTTAGGTGCTCCTGTCATACTTCCCATAGGAAATGTTGTTTTAATCACATCTATAGGATGTGTAGTTATATCAACTTCAGAAGTAACTGTAGAAATCATTTGATGGACTTGCGGAAATGAATACACTCTGCATAGCTCCTTTACTTCTACACTACCCTTTAGGGCCGTTTGTGACAAATCATTTCTTACCAAATCAACAATCATAATGTTTTCACTTCGTTCCTTTTCGTCGGAGGCTAAGTGTGCTTTTAGCTGATCGTCTTCAATTTTATTCTCAGAACGCTTGGCTGTTCCTTTGATGGGTTGAGATATGATCGTAGTTCCCGTCTTCTTTAAATAGCGCTCTGGTGACGCTGACAACAAATAATTATCTTCTAATTTTAAGAATGTAGCGAACGGTGGCTTAGAAATGGCATTTAGTTTTTCGTAAGTCTCCAAGGGATCTATGGTAGTGTCTTCAGCATAAAACTCCTGGCAAAAATTAGCTTCATAGATATCTCCTCTATGAATGTGTGCTAACATGTGATTCACCTTTTCGAAATAAGCATCTTTATGAGTACGCAGCTTTATTTTTATGGATTCCTTCTCAATTAACTTATAGTCTTCTATAGCTTCAATCTCACATAAATCTTGCTCCACTTCATCATCAACTAGCTTTAAATAGTGTAATTCGACTTTATCGTCTTTTATTAAGAATAATTTTTTTGGTTGAAAAAAGTAAAGCTCCGGGAACTGTAAACCGTCATGATTATTAGATTCCAAGCTTTCTACTGCATTTTTAAGATCGTAAGTAAGATATCCAAACAACCAATCTTGTGTTGCAGACTGATATTCCTTTAACTTCTCAAATGCATCGACATAATCTGTTTTAATTAAAGTAATTGCATCTACAGCTAATACAGCATCAAAATTTGAAAAACTTTGTGGGTAATCATTAGAATCGAGCCACACAACATCATCAAATTGCTGAGCCCAAACTAGCAATTGCTTTTTGAAGTCTTTAGGATGCTTTATATGATGCGAATGATGTGTTCTCAAAAGGATTGCAAATTACTGAATTTTAAATATGTTAAAAAACTATCTTTGCCACAGAATTTAATAATGTGACTTTTCAAGATCTCAACTTAAACACGCCTTTACGTAATGCCCTAGACGACTTAGGGTTTACGCATCCTACTCCAATACAAGAACAATCGTTTAATGTCGTAAGTTCTGGTAAAGATGTTGTAGGTATTGCGCAAACTGGTACGGGGAAAACTTTTGCGTATATGCTACCAATACTGAAGAATCTTGCATACTCCCGACAAGAAAACCCTCGTGTTTTGGTTTTGGTACCTACAAGAGAGCTTGTTGTACAAGTAGTTGAAGAAATAGAAAAGCTTTCTAAGTATATAAATAATAGAGTCTTGGGTGTTTATGGTGGTACTAATATTAATACTCAAAAACAAGCTGTTGCTCAAGGAATAGATATTTTAGTAGCTACTCCAGGACGTCTTTACGATTTAGCCATGAGTCGTGTTTTACAGCTAAAGTCGATACAGAAGTTGGTTATTGATGAAGTCGACGTTATGTTAGACTTAGGTTTTAGACATCAACTGATGAATATATTTGACATTCTTCCAGAGCGTAGACAAAATATTATGTTCTCTGCTACGATGACTGAAGATGTTGATGCTTTGATTACGGATTTCTTCATCAATCCAACAAAGATCTCAATTGCTGTTTCTGGTACACCGTTAGACAATATCAAACAGGCACATTATGATGTTCCTAATTTTTATTCTAAAGTTAACCTACTAGAGCATTTATTAAGTGGCAGAGACATTTTTAATAAGGTCTTGATTTTTGTAGCTTATAAGCGTATGGCTGATCGCTTGTTTGAACAACTTGAGGAACGTTTTTATGGTGAGAGTTGTGTAATTCATTCTAATAAAACTCAAAACTACAGGCTAAGAAGTATAGAACAGTTTGTAAGTGGTGAGCAGCGCATAATGATTGCTACAGATGTTATGGCACGCGGATTGGATATTGATGATATCTCGCATGTTATTAATTTTGATACACCAATCTATCCTGAAAACTATATGCACAGAATAGGAAGAACTGGTCGTGCAGAAAAAGAAGGTGTTGCTTTAGTGTTTTCTACTGAAAAAGAGCAGGAAGCTATTGAACGCATAGAGGCATTAATGCAGATGCAAATTCCTATGCTAGAATTACCAGAATCTGTTGAAATCTCTAAAGAACTTATCGAAGAGGAACGCCCACAAATAAAGGAGCGACACAACCCTCTAAAGCAACATGATGATAGTGCTGGTGAGGCATTTCATGAAAAGAAGGACAAGAATAAGAAAACCAATCAAGGAGGTTCTTATCGACGTACTATGGCTAAAAAGTACAAGAAACCTAAAACGCGTGGTGATAAAAAGGCCAATCGCAGGAAGAGACGCAGATAGCCCTTCATTAACCAGTTAGAGTTTATTTATCAAAAAAACCCTTCTCAAATACATGAGAAGGGCAAGCAGAAATCAGTAATACTTGGTTACGAACTTGGGTATAGCCCAAATCCCTATAAATCTATAACCCTAAATTTTAGTTAACCCTGTATCTTAACCTGACTTTCTACTAAATCTTTAATAGGGACTACTAATTTTCCGTTATCGGTTTTAATAACTATTGATATGTTATCGATAGCTTCAACTTCGCCTTTTATATCATTGAACTCTATCTTTTGTCCAATTTCATATGTTTTTCTAGCGTAAAATGTACGAAGTAAATCGCCAACTACCTTTTGGGCTCCAAACCCGAAGGCTAAGGCAAAAGCCAATAAAAAGGCAGCGAGAATCATTGTGATATTACTCGTGATAATATCTGTGTCCACTCCTGCTTGATTCAACGCCGTAATGGAGATGAATATCAATAGTAACATAAATACTATCTGGCTGATAATTTTTGCACCAGATAGCTCCATGGATTCAAAAAAGGACTTTATCGCATTCTTTACAGCATTGGCTAATAACAAACCAAGTGTAAAGATGACTAACGCAGTAAATAGTTTTGGTAAGTAGCGTAAGATGTTTGAAATCTCTTCAGAGATAATCGTGAGACCCAATATATCTGAAACCATTATAATAATGATGATATACATGATCCACTTTACAAACTTTGTAACGATCTTTATAATATTGAAATTAAGCTTCTTATCGCCAAAAAGTTCAATCTCATTGATCTTGTCATCTAGCTTATCTGCTTTTGCTAATTTTAAAGCTTTTCGCAAAATACCAACGATAATTTTGGTTAATAACCAACCTATTATGAGTATGGCTATAGCGCCCAAAATATTGGGAACAATATTACCGACTTCGGTACTAATTGCATTTAGAGAATCTGACATCATTTGTGTCCATTTATTTATCTTTTCCATTGTATATGAGGGTTATAGAATTCTAATTTTTATCTTTTCGTTTGCTAATCGTTGTCTCTATGACTTTAACTACGTCTATAGAGAATAAGGCTGCTAATTCCATCAACAGTTTTGCTGTGGCTATATCGCTCATTACCTTTGCCTTCAACTCTTCAGGCACTGGTTTCAAAGGCTTGTCTATATGCTTAAAAGGATTCTCCATTGGCGTATTTTTCAGTATAAACAGTAATGAGTTTTTCTTTAGCACGTTTAAGTCTCATCTTAACAGCGCTTTCACCTAAATCTAAAGCTTCGGCTATTTCCTTAATAGATAAATAATCCTGATACTTTAGTAATAAAATCATTTTCTCGTTTGGAGAAATAAGGTTCAACACAGACTTAAGTTTTTCAACTTTCATCTGATGGATACTGTAATCCGTTTCTTCGGTATCTGAAATGCTTTCTATTTCTTTAACCTCTATGGATTGTTTTTGTATCTTTTTTTCTTTGTTTCGCGTTACGTAATTAACACAGTGGTTATACGTGAATGCATACAACCAAGTGGAGAATTTGGATCTACCTTTGAAGCTTGCAAGTTTTACAAAAAGCTTCAAAAATACATCCTGAGTAAGATCTTTGGCCTCATCATGGTCTTTAGCAAACCCAAGGCATTTATTAAATACCATGAGTGCATACCGATCGTATAAAACCTCGAACAACAGTGTGTCATTGGTCTTAACAATCCGGGATACCAAATCTTCGTCAGATAGCTTACTTGTCTTTGTTTTGGTTTCCAATTAGTGTTAGTTAGTAGCGGTTGTTACTGTTTTGACACTATTCTAAAAATAAAGTCACATTTTTTTCTACTTTTTAAGATACAAATTAATTTTTGTCAAAATTGAAATCACTTAACAAGAAATTATTGCATTAAAAAAGCAGCCGTTATAGAGGCTGCTTTTAATATTTTATGAGGTATATCTATTCAGATTTTTTTGATTTCTTTTTATCAAAATTCCTGAATCTTACTTTTAAATATCTTGAGTTACTGTTTTTATTTTGAATCCTGATATCGTCAGCTTTTGTAGGCTTTACTTCATAGCACTTATCGAAATAAGGAGACGATCTTAGTAAAAAACATTCATATTTGTCTTCAAAAGTGAGGCAAACTTTAGTATCGCTATTCGTAGGAATCTCCAATTCTACTTTTTCATTTGGACCCAGTTGCAATTCTTTATTTCTGAACTCGATCAATACTTTCGACGCATTTGAGTTTTCTTTATCCCTAAAAAGTATTAGCTTTTTAACTTTCCCGTTTTCAAATGGACTATCGATATGATGCTTCAAATTATAGTCACTAACTACTTTAAAGATATTTTTCAAATTATACCTTTCCTCTTCAAAAATAGAATCATAAACTTTGTCATCTTTCGTGAAAAGTGATTTAAAATTTTCTTTCCCTTTTCTTCTTCCAAAGCGTATAACTCTTCCATTGGAAAATATCTCAACGAAATTGTCTTCGTTTTCTGCAAACCATGTATAAACACTACTTATGTTTGCAGTAATTGTCCCAGTAGTGCCATTTAGCATTTCGTCTGAACTAGAATGGTGATCTACATAAATTTTTATTTCTCCCTCTAACTCCCTGAAATAAAATCCATACTTCGCTTTAGACAAAGAGTCTTCTTTTACTTTTTTCAAGTAGTAAAAACGATTTTTATCTAATGAATAATACCCTATAACCTCATTTGCATTGATCCTGATTTTTTTCTTCTTACCCTTAACCTTAAGAAAAACACTGTCGTTTTTAATGCTATACCAATCATACAGCATCTCTTCACCATTGTGTTTAACTAGGTAAGTTTGAGTATGGGAAAGATTATAGCACAAAAAAGCGAACAAGAGTAACGCAATAGAGTAAGGCGCTTTTTCAGAAGTTCGCTTAAGCATATTTAGAAAATCTTTTCTAGTTTTTAAACATGTAATGCAATGTCATCAGTAGCCGCTAAGGCAGCTTCTTTGATAGCCTCGGTAAATGTTGGATGTGCATGAGACATACGTGCTATGTCCTCTGCGGATGCTCTGTATTCCATAGCAACTACAGCTTCAGCAATCATATCTGCAGCTCTTGCTCCTATCATGTGGACACCTAGAATTTCATCTGTATTTTTGTCTGCCAATATTTTTACAAAACCATCTATATCCATACTCGCACGGCTACGTCCAAGAGCACGCATTGGGAATTGTCCTGATTTGTACTCAACACCAGCTTCTTTAAGTTCTTCTTCGGTTTTACCAACTGCAGCAACTTCAGGCCAAGTATACACTACTCCTGGGATTAAGTTATAATCGATGTGTGGCTTTTGTCCAGCAATAGTTTCAGCAACTAACACACCTTCTTCAGATGCTTTGTGAGCTAACATTGCACCTTTTACAACATCTCCAATAGCATAGATATTTGAAACACTAGTCTGTAAATGATCATTAACTTCTACTCTACCTCTTTCATCTATTTTCACACCTGCAGCTTCAGCATTTAACCCATCAGTATATGGACGACGCCCAACAGAAACTAAACAATAATCACCTCTAAATTCTACTTCTTCTCCTTTCTTGTTATTTGCCTTTACAACGACTTCATCACCTTCGCGCTCAACAGATTTAACTTGGTGAGACGTGTTCACTTTGAATTTAGCTTTCTTGAAAACTTTAGTCAACTCTTTAGACAATCCAGCATCCATAGTTGGAATAAGACGGTCCATATATTCTACTATAGTTACTTCTGAACCTAGTCTTCTATATACTTGTCCAAGTTCCAAACCAATAACACCACCACCAATAACAATCATATGTTTTGGCACTTCTTTCAATTCTAAAGCTTCGGTAGATGTTATAATACGTTCTTTGTCAAGATTGATGAACGGTAAGTTGGATGGCTTACTCCCAGTTGCAATAATGGTATACTTTGCTTCAATCTCAGTCTTATCTTTTCCTTCAACTAAGATATGTGTTGCATCTTTAAAACTACCTACACCTTCATACACATCGATCTTATTCTTTTTCATTAAGAAATCAATACCTCCAGTAGTTTGGTCTACAACTGCTTGCTTACGCGCAATCATCTTTTCTAAATTCACTTTTACTTCACCAGGAACCTCAATACCATGGTCTTCAAAATGCTTTACGGCATGCTCATAATGATGCGAAGAATCTAGTAATGCCTTACTTGGAATACAGCCCACATTGAGGCATGTCCCACCAAGTGTTGAATATTTTTCAATGATAGCTGTTTTCATGCCTAATTGTGCACAGCGAATAGCTGCTACATATCCTCCAGGGCCTGAACCTATAACTGCAACGTCGTATGTACTCATAATGTAGTTTTAGTCGTAATTTTTATTAAAAATTGACTACAAAAGTACAAATGTTTTATGGGAAGACAATGGTAATTTGAAACTCTTAATATTGAGGTAATTTCTACACTTTTTTTGCGGTTAGAATGAGGTCTGGCTCCTCAACTGTAAGTGATTTAACAATATTGTTTTCAACCTGAAAGGTAACCGTAACAGATGACACACCATTATATAAAAACTTATGCTCTCCAATCTTGTTTAAACCTCCTCCAAACTTGCCGAGCTTTCCTAAAGAAATCATTTTTCGCATATTCAATTTCACAGAGAATCCATCATTCTCTCCTTCTCCATACCTGTAATCACCCAAGTACTTCTCTTTTTCCTCTTCTTTTAAGGCTTCATATTTCTTGGGGCCAGCATTCCCTAATCCGTTTAAATAGTCCACGAGCATTTCCGAGTTTTTAATTTCTTTAGCAGTCATAGCATCTTTCATACGTAACCCAGCCTTAGCATGTTGTAATAAACTAATCCCGTGTGGCCCTTCTGTTTTTTGTATATCTGGTATTGCTTCAATCATTGATTTAACTGCTGTATAAGCACCAAGCGTTGCCAAAGTAAAAATGTTTGGTCTTGCGCCTTTGCTCAACAAGTAGTTTACTATATCCCTCCTACCAACATGAGCAGCCGCTCCAATTGCTGATTCCCAATCACCAAAACTCCAGTCCCATGTAGCTCTTGCTAATTCTGGTCGTTTGTCAACTAGAGATTTTACTGTATCTAAATCGAAATGAGATTTACCCACTACTTCATTGACAATCTCATCATCAATAGATGGATAGCGATAAAATAGTTTGTCATTTTTGAAGTTTGAATTTTCTAAACTGAAAATAGATTTTGAATAAGAAATACTAGGTATTGACACTGCCAATAGTCCGAATACTGAACTTTTTACAGCAGCTCTTCTTGATATTGAATTTGATTCCATGATTGGTTATTTTCTATCAAGGTATTTAATATTGATTAGACTAAACAGATGTTTAACAAAGGATTATGTTAAACTTTAAGAAGGAAATCCTAGCATATTTCCCATCCCCACGGTAAACAACCAACAACCATAAATAGCGTGCTCTATAGAGACTAACAGAGTAGATTTTGTGGTTTT
Source organism: Winogradskyella sp. 3972H.M.0a.05 (assembly GCF_040493455.1). Classification (NCBI taxonomy): domain Bacteria; kingdom Pseudomonadati; phylum Bacteroidota; class Flavobacteriia; order Flavobacteriales; family Flavobacteriaceae; genus Winogradskyella; species Winogradskyella sp. 3972H.M.0a.05. The sequence goes on from NZ_JANFDA010000002.1 coordinate 35,408, forward strand.
ATAGGTCAAGGCGAATAAGATGCCTCCAATGAATGTTAGGAACATCACTAAAGTATTTCTAAAGAAAATATGAGCTAGAGAAAACAACGCTGCATTGACTATAATGAATACCCATTGATTTTTGAATAAGGATTCGTATCGTTGAAAGAAAAACGTTCTGTAAATCAATTCTTGTGGATATACCGAAAACAGACTATAGAAAAACAGAATAAATAACCATAGTTTAGAGTTACTGAGCATTACATTAAACAATTGAGACTTGTCAGTAAACCAAACATAAGTTGTTGTTATAGCTGCAATAATGAGTAAGTGTAAAAAGGTACGTTTCCAAAATGCTTTCCAATTTAGATTTGGTGCAATCTTGAATTTATTCTTTTCTATTCGGAGCAATACAACGATAATATATATAAACCCAACTAAGCCTATGGTGCCCTTTATCCAGATCGGATAATTGATTGCAAAACTCACTGGTAATACAACAAAGATTATGAAAAATTCGACAAGTTTATAGGACACACTTTTCATTAAGCAATAGGAATTACAGTTGTATGTTTTACTTCATTAATTACAAATGTGGTATGAGTACTTCCGATATGACTTATTGCAGTAAGTTTATTTACCATAAACTCTCTATAGGTCTCCATATCTTCAACCACGACTTTGAGAATATAATCGTAATCTCCACTCACATGATAGCACTCTAATACCTCCTGCAATTTAGTAATTTCGCGTTCAAATTTGGTGACAAACTCTTTTGAATGTTGTATTAATTTGATGTGACAGAATGCAACAAAATCTTGACCTACAACTTCTTTATTGACTAATGCAGCGTAATGATCAATAATACCTTCGCGTTCTAACTTTTTGATGCGTTCATAAACTGCTGTTACCGATAAGTTGAGTTTACCTGAAAGTTCTTTATTGGTCTGCTTACTATCGCTTTGTAAAAGCTTTAAAAGTTGTTTGTCAATTACATCTAAATCCATGGTGAAAAATTTTCGGTTTCATAGAATTCAAGCTCAATACCGAATTAAAAATAATCTACAATAAATCACAAATTTAGATTTATTTTCTTAAATAATTGATTTGTATTGATAATTAATCTAATAAGAGTAATTTTTGCAGTAATCATCAAAACTCAACACCATGGCTTTCAAACCTGCAAATAACATTCAAGATCTTCAATATTTTGGAGAATTCGGAGGTGTAAATCCTTCAATTTCAGACTCATCTACATATACTTTTTTATCTGCAAAAACTATGTTCGACACGTTCGAAGGTAATGCAGATGGTTGTTATTTATATTCTAGACATACATCCCCTTCAAACTTATATTTAGGTGAAGCCCTTGCTGCTATGGAAGGTACAGAAACTGCAAATGTTGCAGCATCTGGAATGGGAGCAATAACTCCAGTTTTATTACAACTTTGCCAAACTGGTGACCATATTGTAAGTAGCAGAACTATATATGGCGGAACCTATGCCTTCTTAAAGAACTTTGCACCACGATTGGGTGTAGATACATCATTTGTAGATATTACAAAGTTAGATGTTGTTGAAGCGTCAATTACTGAAAACACTAAGGTCTTGTATTGTGAATCTGTTAGCAATCCACTTTTAGAAGTTGCAGACATCGAAGGACTAGCAGAAATCGCTAAGCGTCACAATTTAAAATTAGTTGTGGACAATACCTTCTCGCCATTATCAATTTCACCTGCAAAGCTTGGTGCTGATGTTGTAATTCATAGTTTAACGAAGTTTATAAACGGATCTTCTGACACTGTAGGTGGTGTTATTTGTGGTACTCAAGAATTTATTGATCAGTTGCGAAATGTCAATGATGGTGCTTCAATGCTTCTTGGCTCTACAATGGATAGCTTCAGATCTGCTTCCATCTTGAAGAACTTAAGAACCTTACATATCCGTATGCAACAACACAGCAAGAATGCCATGTTCTTGGCTGAACGTTTTGAAGAAGACGGATTAAAAACAGTTTATCCTGGTCTAGCTTCTCACCCATCGCATGAGTTATTCAAATCGATGATGAATCCTCAATATGGTTTTGGAGGCATGTTGACTATCGATGTTGGTTCTCTAGAAAAGGCCAATGAGCTTATGGAATTAATGCAAGAACGTAACCTTGGTTATTTGGCTGTGAGTCTAGGATTCTATAAAACATTATTCTCTGCTCCTGGTAGTTCTACATCATCTGAGATTCCAGAAGATGAGCAAATAGAAATGGGACTTAGCGATGGACTAATTCGTTTCTCAATTGGACTCGATGCTGATGTCCAACGTACTTACGAAATGATGAGAACTTGTATGGAAGAACTCGATATTCTTAGTTCAGTAAAAGAAGAAGTGCTTGTTTAGTTTCCTTTAATTCTGTCTATAAATAATTGTAAATCGCCTTCTTTTGGTGGGGCTGGCTCAAAGTCTGCCATGTCATAACGGTCGCCTTTTTTATATAGATACAGAGAGAAGACAGAAGAATTTGGATCATCGGCATTAAGCAAAGGATATCTTAAATCGTTAAAGCGAATAGTGTCACCTTCTTGCTTGGATAAATTATAATATCCATTGCTAAACCAGTCTAGAGTTTTCATATCCTGAATGGTTTTAGGTAACAACTCATGGTTTTTTTCTAGCGTTTGCCAGTTGGAAAACTGGCGTTCCGAATCTAGAAGCGAGTAAAATCCAACACGATAATCCGTTTCAGTTTCAGCAATGCCATACCACAAAATATTATTTAGTATTGTGGGTTGTGTACTGAATCGCTTGAAGTCTATATTCTTCCCTTTTAGTGAAGATTTAAATACTGAATCTACATAAAATTTATTCCCGATTGTGAATAGCATATAGGCTGAACTCACGCCAACTGCCAGTTTGAACCATAGTTTTCGTCGTTTAGAAGTTCGTCGAAAAAACATCATGACGATCATCAACAGTAAAAATGGTACCGTATAAAAAGGGTCGGCTACAGAAATATTGTTGAACGCTACTCTATATTCTGAAAACGGTAAGAACCACTGCGTACCATAAGGTGTAAAGGCATCTAAAACGATATGCGTAAACAATGACCAGAAAAATAGTTTTATCCAATCGGATCGTGAAGTTGTCCATTGCGCTTTACCTCTATCGTATAACTTATGGACCAGCCAACCAAAGAGATAGGCTCCAAGAATAGAAAACACAATAGAATGGCTAAACCCTCTGTGCGCAGCCATGATGTCTATTTCATTTCCATATAGCCAACGCGATGTAAAAACATCTAAATCTGGAATTGTACCACCAATAGCACCAAACAATAGGGCTTTATTTCCTATCTTCTTTCCTAGTACAGCTTCTCCACAAGCAGCACCTAAAACGATCTGTGTAATTGAATCCATAAACGATTGGCAAAATTACGGAACTAAATCGATTTGCAAATCGATTAACAAAATCGTAACATTACAAAACAAAATTTCTAAGCAATGCAAGACGATAATATTTCTGAAATTAAAGTAGATGATCAAAAAATCATAGACAACAAAGAGTTGAATATATGGGAAGCTCTAATCCCTCTTGTTGTATTAGTAGGTCTTTTGGCATACAATGTTCTTGTAGCATTTGGAGATTATTCAATTGAAGGTCCAAATCAATTTGCCTTGATTTTTGCCGCTGCTGTTGCAGCAATTGTAGGCTTTAGAAACAAAGTGTCCTATAAGAGAATGCTAGAAGAAGTAGCAGAAAATGTAAGATCAACAACTAGTGCGCTTTTGATTTTGCTAATGGTTGGAGCTCTTGCTGGAACTTGGTTAATAAGTGGTGTTATACCGACTATGATTTATTATGGAATACAAATATTAAATCCGTCTATATTTCTGGGAGCATGCGTAATTATTTGCGCTGTCATTTCTATAGCAACCGGTAGTTCTTGGACTACTTCAGCTACTGTAGGTATTGCTTTAGTTGGTATTGGAGATGCACTTGGTATTTCATTAGGAATGACGGCTGGAGCAGTGTTATCTGGTGCATATTTTGGTGATAAAATGTCTCCACTTAGTGACACGACCAATCTCGCTCCAGCAATGGCCGGAACAGATTTATTTACGCATATCAGATACATGGCTTTCACTACCGTGCCAACAATTATAGTTACACTAATCGTTTTTATCATTATTGGTTTCACGCAAACTACTGTAGGGAGTACTGATACTTCAGAAATTACAAATCTGATAAGTTCAAAATTCAATACTTCGCCATTAATTTTTATAGTTCCTCTTGTTGTTGTTGTCTTAATCGTAAAAAAAGTACGTCCACTAGTCGCATTATTTATTGGAACTATGTTAGGTGGTGTTTTTGCAATTATTTTTCAACCAGAAATTATTAAGGCAGTATCAGGTTCAGATGTTGTTGATTTTAAATCATCTTATCAGGCTATCATAAATGCTATAACTATTGAAACAAAGTTAGAATCGCCTGAAGCTTATGAAAAACTATTTAAAGCTAAAGGAATGTTCGGAATGTTAAATACTGTTTGGCTTATTGTCTGTGCAATGGTATTTGGCGGTGTCATGGATGCTATTGGAGCTTTAGCTAGAATCACCAAATCATTATTGAAGATGGCAAAATCTGTCTTCGGATTATTTGCAAGCACAGTCGCAAGTTGCTTAGCTTTGAATGTTACTGCATCAGATCAATATTTAGCAATTGTAGTTCCTGGAAAAATGTTCAAGAAGGCCTATGAAGATAGAGGCTTAGCACCTGAAAACTTGAGCAGAACACTTGAAGATTCGGGAACTGTGACTTCAGTACTCATTCCATGGAATACTTGTGGAGCTTACCAGTCTGGAGTTTTAGGGGTTGGTGTAGCTGAGTATTTCTTCTATGCAATTTTCAATTGGTTAAGTCCGTTTACAACACTTTTATTTGCTGCTTTCAGAATAAAAATCAGACAACTTCAAGGTAAATTGGCTTAGTCAATAACTTCATAAATTTTAGAGATAATTCTTCATTGCCATTAACTGGGTGATGTCTATATTTGCGCCCAATTAAAAAAATATTCTAACAATATAAATTAAAAATATGGCAGTATTAGTCGGAAAAAAAGCACCTCAATTTAGTGCTCAAGCAGTAGTAAATGGTGGTGAGTTTGTAGAAAACTTTTCTCTTGAACAATTCACAGGAGACAAGCATGTAGTGTTATTCTTTTACCCAAAAGATTTCACGTTTGTTTGTCCTACAGAATTACATGCGTTTCAAGAAAAACTTGAAGAGTTTAAAACTAGAAACACAGAGGTAATCGCTGTATCAACAGATACTGAGCAGTCTCACTTTGGTTGGTTACAATTAGAAAAGAATAAAGGTGGTATCAAAGGAATTACATATCCATTAGTTGCCGACACTAACAAAACCATCGCAAAAAACTACGATGTTTTAGCTGGTGATTACTATTTCGATGAAAATGATATGCTTCAAGCTACAGGTGAATTAGTAGCGTATAGAGGTTTATTCTTAATTGACAAAGAAGGTGTAGTACGTCATCAAATCGTAAACGATCTTCCTCTTGGAAGAAATGTTGATGAAGCTTTAAGAATGGTTGACGCTTTACAATTCGTTGAAGAAAATGGTGAAGTTTGTCCTGCAAACTGGAACAAAGGAAAAACTGGAATGCAAGCAACTCATGAAGGTGTTGCTGAATTCTTAGAAAAGCATATGAACTAATCCTATTAGTTCTCCAATAAAAAAGCCTGCTTATTTGAGCAGGCTTTTTTATTTCAATCAATTATCAATTATTTTAAATCATATCGATCTAAATTCATCACTTTAGCCCAAGCTGCAACAAAGTCATTGACAAAACGATCTTCACCATCGTCTGCTCCATAAACTTCTGCAACAGCTCTTAATTCAGTATTAGAACCAAAAATAAGATCAGCTCTTGTTCCAGTAAACTTCACATTTCCAGTTCGTCTATCTCTACCTTCAAATAACGTATCATCATTATTAGCTGCGCTCCATGTATAAGTAAAGTCTAGAATATTACTAAAGAAATCATTAGTAAGATGTCCTACATTATCTGTAAAGACTCCATGATTTGAACCATCATAGTTTGCTCCCAATACACGTAACCCTCCAACCAATGCAGTCATTTCTGGAATAGATAGTGTCAATAAGTTTGCACGGTCGACTAATGTATCTTCAGCAGCTACATTAAGTCCTGATTTCATATAATTTCTAAAGCCATCAGCAATAGGCTTCAAGTAGTTGAAAGACTCAATATCTGTTTGTTCTTGTGAAGCATCTCCTCTACCTTGGGTAAATGGTACTGAAACATTGCGTCCAGCATTTCTAGCGGCTTCTTCAACGGCAGCATTTCCAGCTAAAACAATTAAATCTGCCATAGAAATCGTTCCACTAAAATCTGCTTGAATGCCTTCTAGAACTGTCAATACTTTATTTAATTCTGTTGGGTTATTCACTTCCCAACTTCTTTGCGGCTCTAAACGAATACGCGCTCCATTTGCACCACCTCGCATATCAGAACCTCTAAATGTTGAGGCTGAAGCCCAAGCAGTGCTTACCAATTGAGATATTGAAAGTCCAGATGCTAAAATCATCTTCTTTAACGCATCAATATCACCATCACTAAGTGAGTAGCTTACTTTTGGAATTGGATCTTGCCATAATAATTCTTCTTGTGGTACTTCCGGACCTAAGTATCTATCTATAGGCCCCATGTCTCTGTGCGTTAATTTATACCAAGCACGAGCAAAAGCGTCTTCAAATGCTGCGTGATCTTTGTGGAAACGTTCAGATATTTCTCTGTACGTTGGATCCATTTTAAGTGCCATATCTGCAGTAGACATCATTAATGCCTGCTTTCCATTAGGATCTCCAGCTTTAGGAGCCATTCTCGCATTCGAATCTGCAGTTGGTGTCCATTGGTGGGCTCCCGCTGGACTCTTAGTTAATTCCCAATCATAATTTAAAAGCACATCAAAATAGTCATGATCCCACTGAATTGGGTTTGGTGTCCAGGCTCCTTCAAGTCCACTTGTAATGGCATCGTCTAATACACCAGATTGATATGTGTTCTTCCATCCTGTACTCATTTCTTCTATTGAGGCACCATGCGGTTCCACACCAACATATTTATCTGGATCTGCTGCACCATGCGCTTTTCCAAAAGTATGTCCCCCAGCAACCAAAGCAACAGTTTCTTCATCATTCATTGCCATACGTCCAAATGTGATTTTAATATCGTGTGCAGATTTTAAAGGATCTGGATTTCCATTTGGTCCTTCTGGATTTACATAAATAAGTCCCATATGTACTGCTCCAAGATGTCCTTCTAAATCACCATCACTAGTATCATAACGATCATCATTATCTAACCAACCTGTCTCTGAACCCCAATACACATCTTGCTCTGGTTCCCAAACATCCTCGCGTCCTCCTGCAAATCCAAAAGTCTTAAAGCCCATAGATTCTAAAGCACAGTTTCCTGCGAGAATCATTAAATCTGCCCAAGAGATCTTATTACCATATTTCTTTTTTATTGGCCAAAGCAATAGTCTGGCTTTATCTAAGTTTCCATTATCTGGCCAACTATTTAAAGGTGCAAAACGATGTGTTCCAGTTCCAGCACCACCACGTCCATCACCTACTCTATAGGTTCCTGCACTATGCCAAGCCATACGAATCATTAGTCCTCCGTAATGACCATAATCAGCTGGCCACCAATCTTGAGAATCTGTCATAAGATCCACAAGGTCTTTCTTTAATTCGTTATAATTAATACTGTTGAATGCTTTTGCGTAGTCAAAACCTTCACCCATTGGGTCAGATTTTGTAGCATGTTGTCTAAGAATGTTAAGCTTTAATTCATTTGGCCACCAGTCGCGATTACTTGTGCCTCCACCAGCAGCTTTTTTCTGGGCTCCACTGTGGAAAGGACATTTACTGATGTCCCCATTGCCATTATGTTCCATGTACTAAATTTTTAAGTTTAATTGATTGCTTAAAGTTACTGAATTATGCACTTAGTACACAGCGAAGAAATATTTTAAACTTATATTTTAATAGATAAAATTTATAGTGAGTGAAGTTTTGTATAATTTTTAACTATTCAACCAAATTAACAACAATTGCTTTTACTGGTAAAATAGCATTGGTATGTTCTATACTAGGACCTGCTACCCAAACCGTTTTATAGGTCGCTTTTTTTGCTGCTCTTTCTGTGGCTTTCATACCTATTGAAAAGCGAATCATCTTTACCCATTTTTTGAGTTTACGATTCTTATTTAATAATCGCTCTATCCAAGGAGAACGTGTTCCTATTTTTTGAACATAAGGTGTATTAATAACTGTACATGGTGTACCAGAAATACGTTCAGTTACGACAATATCATCTGCGCCATAATCGACACAAGCCTGTTTATACTCTTGTGTTACATTAGCTTCTTCTGATGCTATAAAAGGGCTTCCTACAGAAACGCCTTCAGCGCCATAGCCCAGCATTTCATCTATATCCGCCTTACAGCCTACACCTCCAGCTGAAATCACAGGAATGCTACAATGCTCATTTAATGTTTTAATTAAATCTTCAGGAGATAAATTTCCTCTATGTCCTCCTGCTTCATTATTAACTGCAATAATTGCATCTGCTCCAAGGTCTTCAACCTTCTTTGCAAACTTAAGGTCTGTAACATCACAAAAGACTTTTATACCAGCTTTATGTGCTTGTCTAATAGTTTCTTCTGGACTTCCTAATGAGGTAATGATAAAATCGCAACCTTCTTCGCATAACACTTCTAATTGTCCCTTATACTTAATATTAGATTTGTTGACAATCAAATTAAAACCGAACGAACCTCCTTCTACTTTACTCTTTTTAAGCTCTTGAATAGCAGATCTTAATTCAGGTAATGTTCTATAGTTTAGTGCAGGAATACAGCCAGCAATACCAGATTTCATGGCTTCGGTTACCATAGCAACATTAGATACCAAGAACATTGGTGCCTGGATAATTGGGTATTTAATATTGAGAAGTTCGGTTAGTTTAGTTTGCATAGATTTTCGAATTAGGTTTCAACTAGTCTCAACCTGAAATTGATTCAACAAATATAATTAAATTTATTATGCGTGCATAATAACCTATTCTCTCTTCATGCTAATTGTATGCTCTAAAAAGAAATACATATTATAAAAACACAATCAATAGTTTGAAATCTTGAGCGCATTGCCCTAACTTTAAGACATCTTTTGTTTAACTCAATCAACCAAATATGAGAAAAAAACTACTTTTTTCTATACTATTTTTGTTTAGTATAGTGCTAACTTTTGCCCAAGGTATCTTTGACGACTCAATACATACTGCAGTGGGTTTTGGAAGTGTTAATTCACCAGGTGGTGAAGGGGTTCAAAATGTAATCGATCAAAATTCTGCTACTAAATTCTTAGACTTCAATGCTTTTGATGGTATTGGGTTTGAGGTAGATTTACTTGGAGATCCTAAAATTGCTGTAGCCATTGAAATTGTCACAGCCAATGATGCTCCAGAACGAGACCCTACGGACTATGAGATATTTGGATCTAATAACGGTACTGATTATACCAGTATTGCTACTGGAAGTATCCCTTGTATATCTGATCGTTTTTTCTCAAGAACATTCTCGTTTGCTAATTCAACGTCCTATACATACTATAGGGTAAACTTTACAGGTACGTGTGCTGCAAGTACTATAAATCAGATTGCAGATGTACAGCTTTTTGAAACCATTGGTACTGCTCCAACCATTGATTGCCCAGCAAATATTAGTGTTGATAACGATCCTGGAGAATGTGGCGCAATAGTAAATTATTCAATAACAGCGAATGATGCTGAAGATGGTGCTTTAACGCCTGTAATTACTTCTGGTCTTGCTTCTGGAGAATTATTCCCAGTTGGAGTTACTGAAGTTTTTGCAAGCGCTACAGATAGTGATGCTAATACTGTAAGCTGTAGCTTTACTGTGACCGTAACTGATATTGAAACTCCTGTTGGTGGTTGTCCAAGTGATATCACTCAAATGGCTGCAAACCCTGGAGACATGGACGCAGTTGTTAACTACAGTTTAAGTCCAACTGATAATTGTGATCTTATTAATCCTCTCACTGGATTTACACCTCTAGCTAATATTAATAACAAAGCTTATTATTTATCTGATGCTGCCTTTACTCCTCAAGATGCTTTTACTGATGCATTAGCTCAAGGCGGATTTGTTGGTACTATTAGAAATGATTCTGAAAACACGCAGTTGAACAGTGCAATAGCTTCTATTGGTGCTGCAGGTAATATACTTATAGGCTTTAATGATGTTGACACTGAAGGTAATTTCGTTTGGCATAGTGGTGATACGTCTACTTATGACAACTGGAACGCTGGTGAACCTAATAATGCAGGAAATGAGGATTATACTGTAATACAATCTACTGGTGGATGGAATGATGTTAATAATACTCTGACCTATCGTTATTTACTAGAATTAGATTACTTACCAGAACAAACAGCAGGACTGCCAAGTGGTAGTGCTTTCCCAATAGGAACTACTACTAATACATTTCTAATTACAGATATCTCTGGCAACTTTGTTACTTGTTCTTTTGATGTCACTGTTGAGGAAAACTTGAGTGTGGATGACTTTACACTTTCTAGCAGTTTATCAGTATTTCCAAATCCGTCACATTCTATTATTACATTACAAGGTAGTAATGGTATACGTATTAATTCGGTGAATATTATAGACCTAAATGGGAGAATACTTCAATCAATTTCTGATGTTGAATTGATAGATTCTCAAAAACATATAGACGTGTCTATTCTATCTTCAGGAATTTACTTCATGAAAGTTGAAGATCTAGAAGGTCGAGTTGCTTTAAAACGATTTATTAAAAAGTAATCTTCATCCTGAGTGTTCTCTTTGACTCTGATCAAGGAACATTCTTATAGATATAAAAAAACGCAATCGTTCAGATTGCGTTTTTTATTTGATTTCCTTATTTATTTACCTAACAATTAGTTTCTTGGTAATCACTCCTCTATCTGTTTCTAAATTCAAAATATAGATTCCTGAAGGAAGCATGCTTATATCAATTATATCCAGACTTTGATTTAGGTTCAATAACCTGCTCCCTCGCAAATCATATAATGAAAAAGATTCTATCAAAATCGAAGATGACACATCTAAGAAAATTTTATCATTAGCTGGATTTGGATAAACAGAAATTAAATTATCTAAATTGAACTCGTCTATACTTAATGGGTCTATAACCTCAGTAGTTACCATGTTTGTAATAATCGGTGCGTTAAAATCAAAATAAATTTCTGCGTTGTTACTAAAACTATCACCAACTAGCAATGTATTTAATGTTTTTATTTTGAACAACACATAGCCGTCATTATGATCGTCATCAAAAGGTAATTGTATGTTTTCAAAAATAAATTCTACTTCATTTTCATTAGTAATTCTGGTATAAAAATCATGGCTAGCATTTAATGGTACTAAAGACGATATATCATATTTAGTTGTATCAATGACATCTTTAACAACTACATTTATTGCACTTGCAGTACCTGTATTTTCAAATCGTATTAGATAATGTACATACTCTCCCACTAAATCTATTGTAACCGTTTGTCCTTCTAAACAGGTTTTATCATTAGGGTCGAATGAATTTACTATTTCCTGATTTAAAACTGCCGTATTATCATTTGGCGTTTCGTCTACATCGGAAGGCGTTATAGTTGCTGTATAATTTAAAATGTCGCCTCCGTTTAGTGGAAAGTTCGGATCTACTGGTGTATTTAATGTCATGGTAAAGTCAATCTCTCTGGATTCAAATGGTAAGAGATTTGAATAATCCCATGATAAGTTGCCAGTCGTCTGATTATCTGCTGCTGGTGAAACCGAAAACAAATCCATGTAATCGTCATTAAATACAAACTCTACACTACCTGATAGCACTGTGTTTCCTTTATTTTTGTAGCTAATCTTATAATCGGTCTCAAAACCTGGTCGAGCTTCTTCCAGAGGTATTATAGAAATTTCTAAATCGTTGTGAACACCATTTGGCGTTATACAAAAATCTTGCACGTTTGGACTTGCATCTTGTGGGAAATCAATAGATACATTATTCGGCGATACTATAAAATAATCTGGATTCTCTAATTGAGGTGTCAATGTATAATTGCCTTCTTGGATTGGCATAAAATATTCTCCATCATCAGTACTGTAAAACATACTGTTTAAAGATCCGTCTGTAATCTGCATTGCCAAATTTGAATAATCAATATCTGCCAAGCTACATCCATTATTATCACTATCGAAAATAGTATTTCCAGTTACTGTATAATATTCACCTCCAGGCGTAAAAGAACAGTATTCTGTGAATACAACCTCCTGATCTGTCATAAATTGAATATCGTCAGCTAAATAGGAATTAACATCATCAACACAAATAGCTTCTATAAGCGGTAAGCTGTTTAGATTGAAATTATCCAATACAAAACCCCAATCGTAATTTTCGTTATTCCCGTTTTTAAGGTTTATATAAACAAGATTAGGGTTGTGTGTAAAGAGTAATTCATCTGAACTGTTATTCCATAGGTTAGTTAGTACACTGAAATCCAATTCAGTAAATTGATTATATGAAAAATCCATCTGCCTTACGCCATCATGAAGCCCAATAATTTCAGTAAGGTTATTATTGGATACAAGCAATTGATCAACATTTGGATTATTACTTATATCTATGCTTGTAAGTGCATTATTATTGAGCTCTATCCAATTTAGAGTAGATGCGCCATTTAAATTAATTGAGGAAATATTATTATCATCTGCATACAAATAGTAGAGCAGAGTATTTGACGAAAGGTCTAAGTTTGTGATTTGATTATTATCAATATCAATCGAAGTCAAATCGCTTAACATACTTATGTCTAGCAAAGTAATCGCATTATCATTTACAGATAGCGTTAGTAAATCTGTAGCGCCACTAAGATTGATTGAACTAATTTGATTATTTCCTATACTTAAAAACTTCAATGGCGTTGTACTACTTAAATCTAAACCGGTAAACTGATTATAGCCTAAGTACAAGCTTTCGAGACTTGTTGCTCCATTAATATTGATACTAGATAATTGATTTTCTGCAGCACCTAAATGGTATAACGCAGTATTGTTACTAATATCAAGACTTGTCAATGCATTATTATTTAGGTATACACTTTGAAGTGATGAATTAGTACTTAGGTCCAGGCTAGCTATTTGATTGTAATCTGCTTGAAGTTGTTCTAAAAGAGTTAGCCCTGTAATATTAAGATTTACAATTGAACCTTCTTCTCCAAATTCACCAACTATAGTTAAATAACGAAGAGCTGTATTATTAGATAAATCTATTGTATCCGCTGAGCAATAAGACGCATCCAGATTCGTCAAAGCTACATTAGCACTTAAATCTATTGTTGTTATGGGGTTACTGGCAATATTTAATGTTTGAAGATTAATAAAGGCTTCTATACCTGTTAAATCCGATATATTTTTATGAGACAATGATAAAGAAGTCACCTGTAGTGCTTCTGATTCCTGTATTTCACCATCATTATTAGAATCTATTGTTGTGGAATTATTAAGCAGTGCATTTTTAAAATTTGCATCTGGTATATTAACAATTTGAGTAAATCCAAATTGAAAACTAAAACATATGATAGTAGTAAATAGTAGTTTTAATTTCATAGTAAACTTTTCTTATTAATTGAGAGCAATAGTCACGTAAAGCTACACGATTTTATTAATTAAACTACTAATTATCTTACATTTATTAGTATATAAATTTCATTATCAAATATTTAACAGCATAAATTAGCACTAAATAAAAAACGCAACCCTATTGGATTGCGTTTTTAGTTATGTTTATGAGAGTGAGATCCTGAATCAAGTTCAGGATGACAAGTCATTACTTTACTTCTTCGAAGTCTACGTCTTCAACATCGCTACCTTCTTCTGCTTGCCCTCCAGCATTAGCTTCTGGTCCAGCAGCTCCTCCAGCTTGTGCATCTTGCTGAGCTTTGTACATTTCCTCAGAAGCAACTTTCCAAGCTTCGTTGATTTTCTCTAAAGCTGGATCGATTACTGAAACATCTTTAGTTTCATAAGCTTTCTTCAACTCTTCAAGTGCATCTTCGATTGGCTTTTTCTTATCATCAGATAATTTATCACCAAACTCACTTAATTGTTTTTCCGTTTGGAAAATCATTGCGTCAGCACTATTTAGTTTGTCAGCAGTCTCTTTTGCTTTAGCATCTGCTTCTGCATTTGCTTCTGCTTCAGCTTTCATCTTTTCGATTTCTTCATCTGTTAATCCAGAAGATGCTTCAATTCTGATATTTTGAGACTTACCAGTAGCTTTATCTGCTGCAGATACGTTGATAATTCCGTTTGCATCAATATCGAATGTTACTTCAATTTGAGGCACACCTCTTGGTGCTGGTGGAATACCGTCTAAATGGAAACGACCAATTGTTTTGTTATCAGCCGCCATTGGACGCTCTCCTTGCAGTACATGAATTTCTACTGAAGGCTGATTGTCAGCCGCTGTAGAGAATACTTGTGATTTCTTAGTTGGGATTGTTGTATTAGCATCAATCAACTTCGTCATTACATTCCCCATAGTTTCGATACCTAGAGATAATGGTGTTACATCTAGAAGTAATACATCTTTCACATCTCCTGTTAATACACCTCCTTGGATACCTGCTCCAACTGCTACAACTTCATCTGGGTTTACACCTTTACTTGGTGCTTTTCCGAAGAATTTCTCAACTGCAGCTTGTACAGCAGGAATACGTGTAGAACCACCAACTAAAATAACTTCGTCGATATCTCCTGTAGACAATCCAGCAGCTTTTAATGCTGTTTGGCAAGGCTCAATCGTACGTTTTACTAAATCGTCAATTAATTGCTCAAACTTAGAACGAGTCAAAGTTCTTACTAAGTGCTTAGGCCCACTAGCTGTTGCAGTGATATATGGTAAGTTGATTTCAGTTTGCGCAGAAGATGATAACTCAATCTTCGCTTTTTCTGAAGCTTCTTTAAGACGCTGTAAAGCCATAGGGTCTTTACGTAAATCCATACCTTCTTCGGCATTAAACTCATCAGCTAACCAATTGATGATCTTTTCATCTACATCATCACCACCTAAGTGTGTATCACCATCAGTAGATAATACTTCGAATACACCATCTCCTAATTCAAGGATAGATACATCGTGCGTACCACCACCAAAATCGAATACAACAATCTTTTGGTCTGTACCTTTCTTATCCAAACCATATGCTAAAGCGGCAGCAGTTGGTTCGTTGATAATTCTACGAACTTTTAAACCTGCAATTTCTCCAGCTTCTTTAGTTGCTTGTCTTTGCGCATCGTTAAAGTATGCTGGTACAGTAATTACTGCTTCACTTACTGAAGCTCCTAAATAATCTTCAGCAGTTTTTTTCATTTTTTGAAGTACCATAGCAGATAATTCTTGTGGTGTATACAAACGACCATCGATATCTACTCTTGGTGTATCGTTATCTCCTTTTACAACTTTATAAGGTACACGTTCTGCTTCTTTTTTAGATTCAGAATACTTATTACCCATAAAACGTTTTATAGAGTATACAGTTTTTGTAGGATTGGTTACTGCTTGACGTTTAGCAGGATCACCAACCTTGATTTCACCGCCTTCAACGAAAGCAATAACAGAAGGTGTTGTTCTTTTTCCTTCTGCATTAGGGATCACAACTGGCTCATTACCTTCCATTACAGAAACGCAAGAGTTTGTTGTTCCTAAGTCAATTCCTATAATCTTACTCATTGTATTATTGTTAATGTTATGTTGTACAAATTAATTTCGAACTGTTTAAGTCAATCTTTATGCCAATGAAAAAATGCTGACATGATGTCATTATTTTTCTGTTCTGAAAAAAAACGCACGACATAACAGTCAAAACTCCTATTTTTATGCCTAAATAAAATCAACTGCATGGAATGTATTTCAGTTTTTGACATGCTGAAAATTGGTGTAGGTCCTTCTAGTTCGCATACACTTGGACCATGGCGTGCTGCAGAACGTTGGATACAAGAACTCAAAGACTCCAATAGTTTTGACAGCATAGACAGTGTGACTGTAGACTTGTATGGTTCTTTATCGCTTACTGGAAGAGGTCACGCAACGGATTTGGCTGTGATGCTTGGACTGCTGGGCAAAGATCCTGAAACCATTCCTACGAAAGAGATTTCTAGTTTAATTGATGCTATTAAAACGCATAAGATCCTCAATTTTAATGGTGAATTGCAATTAGATTTTGATCCAGAGAAGGATATCGTTTTCAATAAAACATTTTTACCATTTCATGCCAATGGACTCACGTTTACAGCTATTTCTAAAGCAGGCACAATAACATCTACGTTTTATTCGATTGGTGGTGGATTTGTTGTGAAGGAAGATCAGGATAACTCAAAGAAGAATTTTGAAATAAAATGCTCCTTCCCATATCCTATCGAAAAAGGCGAAGATCTTCTGAGAAATTGTAAAGCCTGGGATAAGTCTGTTTCTGAAGTGGTTTTAGATAATGAAAAGTCTATTCGTACAGAAGAAGACATAGATTATGAGTTAAAGCGTATTTGGGATACGATGCTCGAGTGTATGTATATAGGCTGTCATACCGAAGGTTATCTTCCTGGAGGCTTAAACGTGAAGCGTCGTGCTTTTGATATGCACAACAATCTTAAAGGTGAAGAACCTTATAAGAATCCTGTTGAATGGATTTATGCCATTAGAAATACCGAGGTAAGATTCCGTCAAATCATAAAATGGGTAAGTTGTTTTGCACTGGCTGTCAATGAAGTTAATGCTTCTCTAGGTCGTGTGGTCACAGCACCTACCAATGGAAGTGCTGGTGTAATCCCAGCTGTGCTGATGTATTATTTGGTTATTGAAAATCATGATGGGAATTTTGAAGACATCAAAAAGTTTCTTCTGGTTGCTGGTGAAATCGGCAGTATCTTTAAGAAAGGTGCTACGATTAGTGCTGCAATGGGTGGCTGTCAAGCAGAAATAGGTGTCTCTTCAGCTATGGCTGCCGCTGGTTTGTGTGAACTATTAGGCGGTACACCTGAACAGGTTTTAGCTTCTGCTGAAATTGCAATGGAGCATCATCTTGGACTAACTTGTGACCCTGTTGGTGGCTTGGTACAAGTACCTTGTATAGAACGCAATGCTATGGGCGCCATAAAAGCTATTAATGCTGCTGAATTGGCTCTGGATGCTAATCCTGAGGATCTAAAAGTACCACTCGACAAAGTTGTTGACACCATGTGGGAAACTGCCCAGAATATGAACACCAAATACAAAGAAACTAGTGAAGGCGGCTTAGCCGTACGTGTAAATATGGCGGATTGTTAGTCTACTTAACGATAAATTAAATTACTTAACTTTTATATAGGGTTAATTTAAACTTAGAGTCAATAAGTTTATAAAAAGGTAAATTTCAGTTATCCTTTACTTCATATTTAATATGGATTTTTGATTGATTCAAATCCTCAAGTGTGAAAGATTTCAAATTCATTATTATTCCTGTAATTATTCTTGTTTATTTTTTGATTAGTAGCCAAAATTCAATTTCGAAAATAGACACAGGAGATATCGTATTTACCTCTTTTAATTTCAAAGGAGCTGATCAATTTTCAATAATAACATTAAGCGATATTCAGCCAAATACTACTATTTATTTTTCAGATTCTGAATGGAATGGAAATAGATTCGGAATTGATGAAGGATGCATGACCTGGAATTCTGGTCACAGAGTAATAAAATCTGGGACAAAGATATTTTTTAAAAACATCTCTACTTTTCCAGTCGCAACTATTGGAAAAGTAACTAGCACTCTAAAATTATCCACTGATAATGATGCCCTATTTGCTTACACTGGAAATCCTAGATTACCAACGACTTTCTTAGCAGCAATTTCTAATTCTAAGAAAAGTTATGGCACATTAATAAATACTGGGTTAATAGAAGGACAAAGTGCAATCACATTCCCGAAAGGAACATATAAGGCCTATATAAAAGATGAAAACTTTTCCTTTTTAGCCAAAAATCGAACAGAGGCAAAATTAAACTCAAGTATTTTCATCTTTTTTAAAGACAGCATAAATGCTTTAGCTCAAGGAAATTAGCCTTTATCACAAGTAGAACGTCTTCTTGAATCGATTAAGTAAATTATTCTCCACTTCCCTTCTGTTTTTACGAGTTGAAAAGAATTTACGCCGCAATGACTGAACTGGTCATTATACCAAAACTCATAATCAACCCAAGCATTTGCCATATTAGCATCTACTTGAATACTAAAGTCAGTTAGGCGCTCATCCCATTTTTGGTCTGCAGGTCTATTAGCTATGGCATTTAGTAAATTGTCTGGACCTCCATCATCTTTTAAAACCCCTTCCCCTTCTTTATTGATAAATGCTGTCTGCATAACGACCTTGTCGATCATTACAGATTTCATCATGGTAGTGTCACCTTTGTGAAATCCGTCAAAAAAAGTTTCGATAGTCTTCTTTACCTCTATCTGTTGTGGAGACATAGATGATTGTGAAGAAACAGTACTGGCGATTAAAAAAGCTAGATAAGTAAAAATACGATACATGATTGATAAGTTTTCCTCAAAGTAATTGAAAACAAATCAACGAATAAGGGAAGTAAAGAAAACTTTAACAAAAAACCCAGCAAAACTGCTGGGTTATAATTAGTTGACGATTACTTTTTCAATAATCTCTTGATTGTCATATTCTATCCTTACGAAATATATTCCGGAATTTAGATTATTTAAATTGAGTTGTTTAGTAAACGGATCTCCTGATAAGGTATCTTCAATATCACTACTTATTAATACTTTTCCTGAAAGATCATATAAATACAATTTAGATGTATTATAAAGTCCAGTCATTTTCACATTCAAAATATCTGAAGTTGGGTTTGGATATACTCTAAATTCAAACTCAGGATTCTCAACAATTATTTCTTCTTCGCAATTGACATCGACTTCTACCATTACAGTAGCTTCGTCGAAATCGAGTTCATTAAACACCGTAACTGTATACTCAGTAGTTTGCTGAGGAGCAACTGTAATACTCTGTGTGGTTTCTCCTGTACTCCAAAGATACTCGTCACCTCCAGATGCTGTTAACGTGGCGCTTTCGTCTAAACAAATCATGACATCATCACCAGCATTTGCTTGAACTTGAGGCACTACATTTACAGTAATTTCTTTAGTGTCATAACAGTTGTTAATATAACCGATGACTTCATAAGTGGTTGTTACACTTGGATTGACAGCAATATTCGGTTGCGTTGCACCATTACTCCATTCATATTCATTAGCTCCTGAAGCGGATAATGTTACGAAATCACCATCCAATATTGTTACATCATCACCATTACTAATCACTACGCTTGGATTTGGATCCACAAATACAGTGACTTCAGCTTCATCTTGAAAATTCCCTTGGTATACTATAACGGTATAGGTAGTCGTAGATAAAGGGGTTACTGTTATACTCTGAGTAGTTTCTCCTGTACTCCATAAATAGGTATCTCCTCCTGATGCCGTTAGTACAACTTCATAATCATAACCATCACAGACACGTTGATTGGCTCCAGCACTGGCTTGTACTGAGCTCTCCACAAAGACTGTTACTGTAGCTTCACTTGAACAACCATTTGTAATTCCTACAACCGTGTATGTCGTTGTCTCTGTCGGGCTAACATCTATACTTTGACCTGTAGCTCCTGTATTCCATTGGTATTCATTAGCTCCTGAAGCAGTCAGTGTGGCACTTTCTCCAAACAGTATTGTTATATCTGGTCCTGCACTTACTTCTGGTAATGGGTTTACGGTCACAGTCACTTCATCAGTATCACTACAATCGTTTGAAAAAACTTCAACTGAATATGTTGTTGTGGAATTTGGAGATACTTCTATACTTTGTGTGGTGGCTCCTGTATTCCAAAGATAGTCTGTTCCGCCTGAGGCTGTTAAGGTTACAGTTTCTCCTTCACAGATTTCTTGATCGTTTCCTGCATCAGCAATTGGGGTTTCATTTACAAATACTATAACTTCATCAGTATCTTCGCTACCAAGGCTGTTAGAGACTGTAACGCTATATGTCGTGGTTTGGTTTGGTGATACGGTGATACTTGCAGTAGTAGCACCTGTATTCCATAAGTAGTTAGTTCCTCCAGAAGCTGTTAAGGTTACACTTTCACCTTCACAAATCTCTTGATCATCTCCTGCATTGGCTGTAACTTCAACAGTTTCAACCGTTACGGTCACAGTAGCTTCATCTGAGCATCCATTTGTGGTTCCTGTTACTGTATATGTTGTCGTCTCAGTTGGACTTACGTCAATACTTTCATCTGTAGCTCCTGTATTCCATTGATACGTAGTAGCTCCAGAAGCGGTTAATGTAGTGCTTTCACCTTGTAATATGGTTACATTATTTCCTGCACTAACATTTGGTGACGGATTTACTGTCACGATTACTTCATCTGTATCGCTACAATCATTTGTAGAAACTTCAACGGAATATGTTGTTGTGGAATTTGGAGATACTTCAATACTTTGTGTAGTGGCTCCTGTATTCCATAGATAGTCTGTTCCGCCAGAGGCTGTCAATGTGATACTTTCTCCATCACAGATTGTTTCGTCTGAGCCTGCATTAGCAACTGGTATCTCAGTGACTGTCACTGTGACTTCATCTGTGTCTTCTCCTCCATTGTCGTTTGAAACTGTTACACTGTATGTTGTCGTCTGGTTTGGTGATACGGTGATACTTGCTGTAGTTGCACCTGTATTCCATAAGTAGTCCGTTCCTCCTGAAGCTGTTAAGGTTACACTTTCACCTTCACAAATCTCTTGATCATCTCCTGCATTGGCTGTAACTTCAACAGTTTCAACCGTTACGGTCACAGTAGCTTCATCTGAGCATCCATTTGTGGTTCCTGTTACTGTATATGTTGTCGTCTCAGTTGGACTTACGTCAATACTTTCATCTGTCGAACCTGTATTCCATTGATACGTAGTAGCTCCAGAAGCTGTTAATGTGGTGCTTTCACCATACAATATAGTGACATTATTTCCTGCACTTACATTTGGTGACGGGTTTACTGTCACAGTTACTTCATCTGTATCGCTACAATCATTTGTAGAGACTTCAACTGAATATGTTGTTGTGGAACTTGGTGATACTTCAATACTTTGTGTGGTGGCTCCTGTATTCCATAGATAGTCTGTTCCTCCTGATGCTGTCAGTGTAACACTTTCTCCATCACAAATCGTTTCATCTGAGCCTGCATTGGCTATCGGCAAGGGATTAACAGTAACGGTTACATCGTCAGTGTCCTCCGCGCCACTACTTGAAGTTACAGTCACTGTATACGTTGTAGTTGTAGTTGGAGATACAGTAATACTTGCTGTTGTTGCTCCTGTATTCCATACATAATCTGTTCCTCCAGATGCTGTTAACGTAACACTATCACCTATACATATTTCTTCATCTTGTCCAGCATTAGCAAACTCATCACTATCAATTATTCTGTCTCTAAAATCAACCACGAATGTGCTAATAGGTAAGTCGTCATTAGCCCAATCGGATGCAAATAGTATTCTTCCTCCTGATGGAGATGGAACTGCATGGGCTTCATTTAAGTACGCATCAAAAACATTTCTACAATGTGCAATACGCTCTACTCTAGAGCCGTCTAATTTTACAGCAATAAGCTCATTAAGGTAAGGTTGATATCCTAGTGATGAAGCAGTCCAAGCATAAACCCATCCTGGTCTTCCGAGGGCACGTGCCGATGTATGTGGAGGCCATCCTCCTACTGTAAGTTCTGTAATCTGACCATCGGATAATCTACGCTTTATCATTTTTCCTTTGTGAGGTTCAGATTTTGATACACCAACTGCTACTTCATCTCCATTTGTATCTGTAGCTAAATCGTAATGTGTTGGCATTGCATAATCATCCCAGAAACCGACTAGTGTTCCTTCTGCAGTATATACTTTGGTTCTATCGCCTCCTGATGGATATGTTCCTACTGAAATGATATAGTTTCCTTTAGAAGATAAGGATATATGTCCAAGGTTAACGACATCAGAAATATCAATATCTGGACCTTTTGTCTGGGTTTCTAAATCTAAATAGAACACCACTAGTGTGTTATCCGAATCTCTTGTTGCAGATACTGCGACTCTAGTACCATCATCTGAAAAGTTTCCTGTACCACCAGTGTCTACGTCTGAATACCCGGAGAAACTCATAATTTGTGTTACTTGCTCTGTCGAATAACTCCAGGTAACTAATTCATCATCTCTGATAATCCACATAAGGTCTGGATCATTGTGATGCCATCTAAATTCGTTTCCACTTGGCAGATCTACTTCTTTAATAACTTCATAAGTCTGACCATCTAGGAATAGGTCGAAACCTCCACCAGTAAAATTCTGGTGTCTTTCTAGCATTAATATCGATTCATCTGAATTCCAAGGCTGTCTTGTAGAATACCCATGTCTTGCAACATTTCTCCAATTTTGCCCAGATATATTTGGTATTGGCGTGCCAACATCTCCTGTAATACGAATCACATTGGTATTGAAAGTAGGGTCGACAACAGTTTCTAGGTAACCAGGTACCTCGACTGTAGGTACTGGCCAATATAAGTTTAAACTAGTATCAAGATCATATTCCTGACCTGACAATGTATTTGTTGTAAGTAATATAACAGCAACTAGCTGTATAAGCCGTAATGTAGTTCTTAGCATGGTAATCAATTTGGGGCTTGATGCAACGAATAAAAAAAATAATAGCCTGAGAATAAACTAATTAACTAATTATTCGATGAACTGCATCAAATTTGTAGGGTTAATCTTTCCTTTTTTAGCTTTTTATAAGGGTTTTTTTGTTTTTTGTCGATAAATCATCAACATTTCTATTATATACGTCCATACAACGAGTTTGGATCACGTTATTGGAGAATTTTAACAATCTTTACGAAAAATTTTTATTCGCCTATATCCTTTTTTAGATTTTGAAGCTCAAAAAATATTATGGCTTAATTGAAAACTTCATCTCTTTTTCCTTGTTTAAGGTTATTGATGCAGTTATCCCATTGATTGTTATTCCGTATTTAATCGTTGTAGTTGGTAAGGACAATTATGGTATCTATGCTTTTGCTTATGCACTAGTATTTTATCTCCTAAACATTGTTCAATATGGGTTTTCACTTTCTGCTGTTAGGTTAATAGCACTAAACAGGGATAATAAAAAAGAACTGGATAAAATTTATAGTAGCGTATTTACTACTCAGCTTTATTTGGCTATAGTGGTTTTGTCTATTTTGTTTGGGCTTACAGCGTTAATAGATAAGTTCAACGCGAATGCACAAGTTTACTATTATTTTAGCTTTATAATCATTGGGGAGCTACTCTTCCCTATTTGGTTCTTTTTAGGCATGGAGCGCATGCGCTTTATCACTGTTGTGAATTTGGTGTCTAAGTCTTCTTTTGCTGTGCTCACGTTTTTACTTATTAAGGAAGCTTCAGATTTCGTGTATATATCACTATATCAGTCTGTTGGATTTTTGTTTGCTGGACTAACTGCTCAAATATTTATCTTTTATAATTTCAAGATAAAGCTAAAACTGGCTGCAATAAGCGAAGTGAAGACGATGCTAAAAGACGGATTAAGTTCATTTTTAACTTTGGTAACACCGACCATATATTCTAACACGTCTATCTTCTTAGTTGGTGTATTTGGTATACCATCGTATGTTACATTTATGGAAATTGGATCTAAAGTTTCTGGGGCTTTTGGTGTGTTGGTAAAGACGCTTACTCATGTTCTTTATCCTTTTATCAATAGGAATCAAGCGGCAATGAAGAAATTTAGTTATGTCTTCTTAAGTGTCGGATTCAGCTTATCACTACTCATGTATTTTGCTTCAGAATACTTGATTACACTATGGCTTGGACAATCTGCTCCTGAGGTTGTAAAAGTTGTAAAGTACCTGAGTCCAAGTCCATTTTTAGTCTCTGTGATTTCAGCATTTGGAGTAAATGGATTAATGGTGAAAAAGAAAGACACCTTGTATTTAAAGGCTGTAGCCATAGGATCGATTGCTGGATTTACAGCTTGCCTAATATTAATCCCTAAATATTTCTATATTGGAGGTGCTATCGCTATCATACTTGCAAGAAGTATAAAGGCTATACTTTCATATTATTATAACAGTAAAATAGAAATACCTAGCCAACATGAAGCTTAAGTATATTTTGTTCATCATATATATTGTGGTTTTCCCTTTCTATTTTTTTGAAAGAGGAAATCCCCAAATTGCTGATGCATTTGGAGCTTTACTGGTACTTTTTCATTTTAAATCTATTGTAAATTCATTAGGCGCCCATCGTTTCTTTAAGAGCCTGTTATTATTTGTAGTTTACACGATTATTGTTAATTGTGCATGGATGATCATTCTTGATGAAATTCTGTTGCTTAAAAGCAGTCTCTACTACATATATAGCTTTATGATCATCTTGGTGTTTTATTCCAAAATGAAAGATGAAGGCTTCCTAAGGACTATTGCTTATGCCTTACTAATGAGCTTGTGTTTACAATTCGTCCTTTGGCCTTTCATTCCTAATCAAGGTGTAAGAACAATGATGTTCTTTAAAGATCCTAACCAATTATCGTTTTGGTCGTTTAGTATGTTAATCATTAGCTACCTGGTCTATAAGCTTGCTGAAATCAAAGGTATCCTACTCTATGCAGTTTTATTACTTTCTACATTCTTCATTTTTATTTCAGCTTCTAAATCTGGTGTGGCCGTAGCCATTATATTCTGGTTATATTTCTTTACTAAGACCAAGAGACAAATCATGATTCTGAGTATGGTATCTGTGATTGGCTTTAGCATTTTCCTCTTCACAGGTAAATTGGATTCAAAGAATTTCACATTTGCAGATAATGCTATTGAGAGACTTTCAGAGAAAAAGAGAGGTCAAGGTAACACACTAAATGACAGAGGCTATGATAGAATTCTTAATTATCCTCAATACACCATTCTTGGTGCTGGCGAAGGGAAATACAAACGATTCGGCTATCGAATAGAGTTACACTCTACCTTTTTCAATATTCTGTTTAGCTATGGTGTTTTAGGATTATTCCTTTTTGGAACTGCTATCACTATAATTTTAAAGAACTCTAATTGGACGATAAAGCTAATTCTCTTGCTCATTGTGTTATATACTTTAGCGCACATGACGTTGCGCTCACCTTTCTTTTGGCTATCTCTCTTATTGCTATTCTATCTTAACTATACTAACAATAACACCATAAAGGCAGAATAGATGGAACCTATAAAAATCTGTATCGTTGGTGGTGAAGATGTTCACAAAAGGATAAAACTCTCAAAATATCTTAGAGATAGTCATTTTGATGTCACAATTCTTGGCACTAGTGAGAAAACGTTTCCGGATTTTATCAATTATGTTCCCTATAACCTAGTGAGGAGTTTTTCTTTTTCGAAAGACTATAAAACCATAGAATTCTTAAAGCGCTTTTTTAAAGACAATGAATTTGATGTTATTCAAACATTTGATACTAAACCCGCTTTTTTAGTGCCCTTGGCTCTTATGAGAACTAAGACGCCTATCATTCGTACCATTACAGGATTGGGCACAGTGTTTATGTCTAATACTCCAAAGTTTCTCATCCTAAGAAGAGTTTATTTTTTAATTCATAGATTCATTAGAAAGCGAGTCTCAATGACAGTTTTTCAAAATAAAGATGATAAAGCTTTATTTCTGAAACACAAGCTTATTACTGAAACTAATAGTACATTGATTCAAAGCAGTGGTATAGAATTAAAAGATATTAGTATAAGGGCTGAACGAGAAGGAAACCCTTTTACATTTATATGTGTGGCACGTTTAGTCTATGAGAAAGGTATAATTAATCTTATAGAAGCAGCAAGAATATGTCACGATAAAGGTTATGACTTTAAGTATCAAATTGTAGGCCCACTAGAAGAAAACTCAAAGCGCCTAAATGAAGATATCCTAAAGCAATATGACGATATTGTAGACAGACTTGGTACACGAAATGATGTTCTAGAACTTCTTACTAAGGCTGATGCTTTTATACTTCCAACATTTAGAGAAGGCTTTTCCAGAGTATTACTGGAGGCCGCAGCTGTAGGTCTACCGTCTATCACTACCAATGTACCAGGTGTAGGAGAAATTGTTAGAGACGGTAAAGAAGGATTAATTGCTGAAGTGAGAAATTCTGAATCTTTGGCCAACGCCATGATAAAATTAGGCACTAACAAACCACTTGCCGATGAATTTGCACAGAACGCCTTAAAACGGGTTAATTTGTTTAGTTTAGAGACTGTTGCAAAACAATATATCTCTATATTTACTCAATTAATCAACCCAAATTAGCTATAATGCAAATACCGTTTTCACCCCCTTTTATCGATGAAAATGTTTTAGAAGAAGTCAAAGATTCTTTGGTTTCTGGATGGATTACAACGGGTCCAAAGGTCAAGAAACTCGAAGACCTTGTTTGCCAATATACTTCAGCTCAAAAAACACTTTGTGTCAATTCAGCCACTTCTGGATTACTATTATCCTTAGCATGGTATGATATCGGTCAAGGTGACGAAGTGATTATCCCTGCTTACACATATGCCGCTACTGCTCTTGCAGTAATGCATGTTGGAGCAACACCAGTTATGGTAGATACCGAAGCGGATTTTAATATCTCAGTAAGTGCTATTGAAAATGCTATAACAGAGCGTACTAAAGCGGTTATTCCTGTAGACATTGCTGGGTGGCCTTGTGATTATGATGCCATTATGAAGGTTATTGAAGCTAAGAAAAGTATTTTTAAGCCAAATAGTAAGAATCAAGAGAAGCTTGGTAGAATTTTGTGCCTATCCGATTCTGCACATTCTATAGGCGCTGAATATGATGGAAAGAAAATAGGGTGTATAAGCGACATAACAGTCTTTTCGTTTCATGCTGTAAAGAATGTAACTACTGCTGAAGGAGGTGCAATTTGTATTAATCTACCTCTGCCCTTTAATAATGAGGAAGAATATCAATTCTTAAGGTGTAATGCGCTTAACGGCCAGACCAAAGATGCTTTTACAAAATCTAAAGCGGGTTCTTGGCGATACGATATTATCTATCAAGGCTATAAAATTAATATGCCAGACGTATTAGCTGCAATTGGTGTAGCACAAATGCCTACTTATTTTGAAGAGGTATTACCTCAAAGAAAAGACATATATGAATTTTATAGGTCTTTTTTTCAAAATAAATCATGGGCTATTTTACCTCCATATGTGAGTGAAGATAAAATTTCCTCGTGTCATTTGTATGCTTTGCGTATTAAGGATGCAACCGAAGCTCAAAGAGATGAAATTATAGAAAAGATATCTGCTAAAGGCGTAGCTGTGAATGTACATTTTCAACCACTACCCTTACTATCCTTATTCAAGCAAAAAGGATTTGATATCGCTGATTACCCGGTGGCTTACAATAACTATAAGTCCGAAATCTCTTTACCTATATACCCTCAATTATCTAAAGAGGAATTACAGTATATAGTAGATAGTGTATCTTCTGCTGTGGAATCTACATTATGATGAAACGATTATTTGATATTGTTTTTTCAAGTATAGGATTGATTTTAACTGCACCTATCCTACTCATTATTGCTATACTTATTAAGCTCGACTCTAAAGGCCCTGTGTTCTATAAGCAAGTAAGAGTTGGGAAACATGACAAGGATTTCAAGATATTTAAGTTCCGGACAATGCATGTAGACTCTGATCGGTTGGGATTATTGACCGTTGGTGATAGAGATCCAAGAGTCACTAAAGTTGGTTATACATTGAGAAAATATAAACTTGATGAGCTACCTCAACTGATAAATGTTTTTTTAGGAAATATGAGTTTTGTTGGACCTAGACCAGAAGTAAGAAAGTATGTTGATATGTATTCTGAATCTGATAAGGAAATACTAAATGTGAAGCCAGGTATTACAGATTATGCTTCTATAAAGTATAGAGACGAAGCTGAAGTAATGAAAGCATCGGATAATCCTGAAGAAACCTACATCAATGATATCATGCCAGAGAAAATAAAGCTAAATAAGGTTTATATTGAAAACTACAGTCTTGTTACAGATATAAAGATTATTTTATTGACGTTCAAAGCAATTCTATCTTAATTGAATACATAGTATGAATGGACAATTTGTAATATCATTAGACTTTGAAAAGTTTTGGGGCATTTTCGATAGCAAGTCTCTAGAAAGCTACGAACAGAACCTAAATGCTGTAGATGCTATTGTGGATAGGTTAATAACACTATCTGATAAGTATAATGTAAAGTTGACTTTTGCCACCGTCGGCTTTTTGTTTCACGATTCAAAAAAGGCACTCTTAGAGCATATCCCAAATATAAAACCAGAATACAAAAACCCTAAGCACAGTCCTTATAGTTTAATTGATGAGGTTCCTGATACTGCTGGTTCTAATAGTGTATATTTTGCTTTAGATTCAATAAAGAACATCAGAGATAATGGTAATCATGAAATAGGCACACACACTTATTGTCATTACTACTGTTTAGAGGAAGATCAGACTCTATCTCAATTTGAAGCTGATATAAAGATGGCTGTTAAGGCTGGAAACGATTTAGGCATCCCAATTAAGAGTATAGTATTTCCAAGAAATCAGATCAATGTGTCCTATCTGGATATATGTAAGACACACGGAATTATTGCTTATAGAGGTTATGAAAATCATACTATTTATGAGCCACGACCTTACAAAGAGTCTAAGAAGACTTTGCATAGGATAATGCGTATAATTGATGCTTACTTCAATATTACTGGTAATCATATCTACGAGCTATCACAACTGGCTGATGATAATATTGTAAATATTCCTTCTAGTTATTTCTTAAGACCATATTCTGCAAAATTCGGTTTCCGAGAACCATTCAAGTTAAGACGAGTCAAGAATGGTATGGCCCAAGCAGCAAAGGAAAGAAAGTTATATCATCTTTGGTTTCATCCTCATAATTTTGGAAATAACATTGATGAGAACTTTAAAAATTTTGAAAGCATTTTAAAAACATATAAAATGCTACAAAGCAAATACAATTTTGAAAGCAGCACGATGTCATCCTTAGCTGAGAAAATAAGTGCACAATAGTTTTAGCTTATCATCGACTTAAGCGTAAGGCTTATCGAAAAGATTAGTGATTATATACGATAGATACATATTAGTTATACATTTATATCATCAAATAACCACCCAATGTTCAAAAAAGAAAACCTCAATTATATCATTCTTTTTGCCTTAGGCTTATTATCAATATTGTTTATAGCCTTTAGTACAGAAGCGTTTGCTTATAAAATAACTCGAGAAGATGGCGTCATAGAAAATATCACTGCAATATTTTATCTGGCAGGATTTATTGTTGGTGTTATTACAATCTTTAAGACCAAAAAGATGTTGTTACCAATAGCTTGGACATTAATGTGCTTCATTTTTCTTGGTGAAGAAACTAGCTGGTTTCAGAGGATTTTTAACTATTCTGTAGAATCTGTAGAAAGTGTAAACGCTCAGAATGAATTCAATCTGCACAACCTTTCAATCTTTGAAGGTGATGATTTATTTGTAGATGGAAAGATTAGCAGACAAGGTGTTATTAACTTTTTAAAGTCCACTCAGAATATCTTTAGGATTTTCTTCTTTGGTTATTTCTTAATCATTCCGATACTAATGTCATTGTCTGGAAAAATAAAACGACTAGTGGAGAAATTGGGTTACATTAAACCCTCTCCTCTATTCATTTTTTCAATTATCGTAGTATTTGGATTGTCATTCATTCTTGCAATCTATTCTGACTTAGATAAGAAAATGTCTTTTGCAGAAACCAGAGAAATGCTTTATGCATTCTTCATCTTTATGTATATATGGATATATGTAAGAGTTCTAAGACCTAAAACTGCTTAAGGTTAATCAGCTTTAGTAAGCATTAGTTTATTCACTTCGCCTATAGCATAATATGCACCAGATGCATTATCCTTATAGCAGGTAATAGCATCTACCTTTTCGGGATTTAAGTATAGGTACTGATACAATGCATATCTTAAGCTTGCGTAACCTTCATCTTGTAAATTGATTATTTCCTTGTTATTGCTATCAAATTTGGACTCAAGCTTTTCAATATTATAGGCTTGTATTGTGAAATCCTGCTTGTTCTTCAGCTTAAACTTCAACTGTGTATACAAACGATTCACCTTTTTATCTCTCAAATATTGCTTCAGCTTAAAATACTTGGCATAGTAGTTAGCCGTTAAAGATGCTTTAAGCGATTTAGAATCGTACAAAATATGACACTGATAATCATAATCATGGTTGGTCCATCTGTCCTTATAAATATATTCTCCTTTTGAAAAATCGTAAACATTGTAGCCATTCTCAAAACACCATTGCATTAACTTAATAATACTCGTATGTCCTAGATTATAGCGCATGTAATCAATATCGAAAGAAGTAATTGCGAAAAGTAATATTGAATCGCTCAAGAAACTAAATGATATCCCAATAGGCATATCCTTATTATAAATGGCAGTCATAACAGCTTCCTTGTTAACTACCATCTTATACATAAGATCATAATAATAATCCCATTTAGAAACGATATTATTATCCAAGCCCAGAGAGCCAAAACGTCTCTGCAGGTTCTTCTTTAAAAATTTGCAAAGTGTCTCATACTCATCCGTAGAAATATCGCCATGGAATATTTTATAGCTTATATCGAAGTTGGCCTCTAGCCTACTTATGTTTCTCCTATACTTATAGCGGCTTTTGGACTTAAACTGTGCACTAAAAAAAGCATCAAAAGTTTCAAATTCGGCTAGTTGAGACGTAAACCCCTTATATTGTCGTACCGTTTTGGTCTTTAAGGCATTATTATTCCCCGCTTCTATTTCGAAGTAACTAGGAACATCATAGATTATAAAGGTCTTTCCTTTATAGTCTTTCTCATCAGCATTAATACTATAGTAGTTACCATTGGTAATATTCTTACCAATGTTCACCAAAGTACTATTTGACTTTTTGTAAAACTTAACACCCTGAATACTTTTATAGTTAACAGATGATTTAGAGCCATTAAAATGCTCGGACCAAACGTCCTGAAATGTAGGTTGGTTAAAAGGGTGTTTATTCATGAAATACTTTTCGATAAAAGTAAAAAAATAATACTATGGGAATTGTCAAAACCGACTAAATACACTATAAAATAGATTAAACTTTATATTTTTAATCCGTAAAATTAAAGAACGTAGAAATGAGCTATTTATCGTATTTATTTGAATTTTTAGATTAAATAAATCATTTTTACCATTAATCAAACTTGGATGAAAGAAAGAATATGGTTGTCGCCTCCTGATATTACAGGGAAAGAGTTAGACTATATAAAGGATGCTTTTTCATCGAATTGGATTGCCCCAATAGGACCTCACCTTAATAAGTTCGAAGAAACTTTTGAGTCCCTCTTAGGGCACAACAAATATACCGTGGCATTAAACTCTGGCACTGCTGCTATACATATAGCCTTGCGATTGCTTAATGTCGGTAACGATGATGAGGTAATCTGCCAGACCAAGACGTTTATAGGATCTGTGAATCCTGTATTATATGTTGGTGCAAAACCAATATTTGTAGATAGTGAATTAGAAAGTTGGAACATGTGTCCAGAATTATTAGATAACGCTATAAAAGACCGATTGCAAAAAACTGGCAAATTGCCTAAAGCCATTATTATGGTTTGCATCTACGGTATGCCTTATAAGGTTGAAGACATTCACGCTGTTGCAGAATCATACGGTATTCCTGTGATTGAAGATAGTGCTGAAGCCTTAGGTAGTACCTATAACAATAGACAATGTGGCACTTTTGGCGATATGTCTATATTCTCATTCAATGGTAATAAAATAATTACGACTTCTGGTGGTGGATTGCTTATTGTGAATTCCGAAGCTGAAAAAACAGAAGCAATCAAACTTTCTACACAGTACAATTCTAATCCTAAGGATTACACTCATGATAAGATTGGGTACAACTACAGGCTATCTAATGTATTAGCTGGTATAGGATTAGGACAACTAGAACAACTTGACGAAAAAGTCGCCAAAAAACAAAACAATTATAAAGCTTACCGAGATGCCTTTGAGGAAATTGAAGCAATACATTTGCAACCAGAGTTAAAGGGTTCTTTTTCAAATAGATGGCTAAATTGTATATTAGTGGACAGTGCTAAGAGCAAATCAGAGCTTATGCAGCTATTTGAAGACAATAATATAGAAGTAAAAAGCGCATGGAAACCTATGCATTTACAACCTGTATTTAAGGATTATCCGAACTACACAAATGGCATTTCAGAAGACTTATACAACAGAGGTATATGCCTCCCAAGCGGTACTTCTCTTTCCGAAGAAGATTTAAATAGAATAACCAATTTAGTAACCAACTATTATCAATGCTAGACAAGTACTTAAATAAAACACTACACAAATATGCTTCGAAGTGGCTAATATTAGCCATCGATGTCGCTATTGTTTTATTTAGTTTCTTCCTGGCTTATGTTATTCGATATAACTTCAAACTAGATTTCGATCCTGTTCAGGTATTGAAGCAGATACCGTTGGTAATTGTAGTGTCAGTGTTATGCTTCATGCTGGTTGGCACTCACAAAACAGTAGTCAGATATATTGGGTTTAGAGATGTAGTCAATATTTTCATAGGTGCAAACCTAATAGGTACTGTACTTATTCTATTTACATACTTAAGTAGAAAGTTTGGCTTTGATAAAAGCTTTGAGATTTCAGGGTCTATTATATACATCAACCTATTGCTCAACCTGCTCTTCTTAACAGGTTTCAAATTCTTTATCAAGTCTTACTACAGAAAGCTAATGTTGGAAGGCGTTGGAACCAGTGAAATAGAGAACGTACTAATCTATGGTGCCGGAGATTCAGGAATGATTACTTATGAAGCCCTTAGCGGTGACTTAAAGAGTAACCTCAAAGTTGTAGGCTTTGTAGATGATAATGAAGTAAAAGTTGGAAAGAAAATCGATCTTCTTAGAGTTTATAGCCCTAAGGAAATAGATGAAGCATTTGTAAAGAACAAAAAGATAAAACAGGTCATTATTTCTATTCAGAATATTGAACCTATCCTCCTACTTTCTATCATTAATGGTCTTTTTGAGCTTAAAGTCAAAGTTAAGATTGTACCACCAGTAAAAACCTGGATAGATGGTGATCTTAGCGTTGGGCAAATCAAAGATGTAAATATAGAAGACCTTCTAGGTAGAGAACCAATAGTCATCAACAACCCTGCAGTAATCGATGAATATGACAACAAAGTCATACTAATCACTGGAGCAGCTGGTTCTATAGGTAGTGAAATTGCTAGGAAAATTGCTAAGCTTAATTTTAAGAAGCTTGTACTTATTGATAATGCAGAATCCCCTCTGTATGACATTCAACAAGAATTAAAACAAAAGAATATTGATAATGTTACTTGTATTATAGCAGATGTAAGAAGAAAGAAGTCAAGACTAGATGAAATATTCTCTAAGTACAAGCCAGAGATTGTGTTCCATGCAGCAGCTTACAAGCATGTACCTTTAATGGAGACCTATCCACACGAAGCAGTAAGCGTTAATGTCTTTGGAACCGCTAATATTGCTAACCTGTCGATAAGACATGGTGTAGAAAAGTTTGTACTCATCTCTACGGACAAAGCCGTAAACCCAACCAATGTTATGGGAGCTACCAAGCGTATTGCCGAGCTCTATGTGAATTGCGTAAAAGGAATGGGTAAAACCAAATTTATTACGACACGATTTGGGAATGTACTCGGTTCTAATGGTTCTGTGATTCCTTTGTTCAAAAAACAAATAGAAGCTGGTGGTCCTCTTACAGTTACACACAAGGATGTAACACGCTACTTTATGACAATCCCAGAAGCTTGCCAGTTAGTATTAGAAGCAGCAACCATGGGGAATGGTGGTGAAATCTTTGTATTTGATATGGGTAAATCCGTAAAAATCTTTGACTTAGCCAAGAATATGATCATACTCTCAGGCTTGAGATATCCTGAAGACATTAAGATAAAAATCACTGGTTTAAGACCTGGTGAAAAAATCTACGAAGAGTTACTGGCAAATGAAGAAAACACCAAGCCAACATATCATGAAAAAATCATGATTGCAAAATCAAAACATGTAGATATCAGTTCCACGATATCAAAAATTAATGTTTTGTGTGAAAAAAGTAGCAAATCTCAATTATTCGAATTGGTAGCCTTAATCAAGGATTTAGTTCCTGAGTATGTATCCAACAATTCGAAATTTGAAATATTAGACAAAAAATCAAATCAACCTTAAAATAACCACATATGAAACCTTATATCTTTAAAAGAATAGCTTTTTTATTGCTTATAACATCCCTAGCATCTTGTGCGAGTAGAAAGGAAATTGCTTATTTCCAGGATGAGCCAATAAGTAGTATGAATGTGGAAAATTTGGACACAGAAATAACATACAGAAGCGATGACTTACTTACAATAGATGTATCTGCTTTAGATCCAGACGCAGTAAGACCATTCAATCTTCCGGCTGTATCCTATAATGCCTCTAACATTGTAAGTGCTCAAGGAAATTTGAGAATGCAAACATATCTTATTGATGTCAATGGTAATATTGAGTTTCCTGTACTAGGAACATTAAGTATTGGTGGCAAAACCAGGACTGAAGCTACTAATTATCTTAAAGATCTTCTGAAAGAATATGTCAAAGATCCTATTGTGAACATAAGGTTGACCAATTTTACAATCTCTGTTTTAGGTGAAGTTACCAGACCAGGCACATTTACAGTCCTTGATGAACGCATCAGTATTCCTGAAGCCTTAGGTTTGGCTGGAGATCTTACTATCTATGGAAGGCGTGATAATGTCTTCCTGATTCGGGATGTAGATGGGAAAAAATCGTATGCTAAGATTGACCTTACCTCAATAAACATGGTCAATTCTCCTGTATATTATTTAAAACAAAACGATGTTATTTATGTCGAACCAAATAAAACCAAGGTGAGGCAATCTAACTTCAACCCTAATAATGCCCAAATAATTTCTGCTGTGGGTATTGTCGCAACAATTGTTGCCATACTAATACGATAATTTAAGCTATTAATCAATGAGCCAAAATAAAAATACCCCTTTTGCAGTAGACATCAGAGAGCGTGTTGAGCTTTTTCTCTCTAAATGGAAGTTCATTCTTGTCTGTTTAGTTTTGGCATTAATCGCTGCCTTTCTATATCTTAGATACGCTACATATCAGTACCAGGCGACTGCAACAATAAAAATAAAGGAAGACGATCAAAAAAATAATTCTTTAAAAGAAATTACTGCGCTTCAAAATTTTGGGCCCTTTTCATCAAACTTCAATAAAGTTACAGATGAGATAGAAATTATTCGATCGCGTAACCTCATTAAACAAGTAGCAGATGATCTTAATCTGAACATCAGATACTATAACAGAGGACGAATTATGGAGCAAGAAGTATTTGAGAATCCTCCAGTAAGGATAAACTTCTTTGCATCCGACTCTATTATAAATACGATAGACACAACGCTTTACTTGAGCATTCAATCACCAGAAAAGTTCATGCTTACCAGTGAGGAAAACAAAGGCTTTATGGATATGGATAACTCTAATGGAACAGGTTATTCGTTTGGAGATCGTATTAGTTCAAGTTTTGGAGATTTTATTATTACGCCAAATATCGTTCCTTCTGTAAATGATGAAAATTCTATAGTAGGAAAGAGTATCAAAATAGATCTAATTACGTTAGAAGCTGCTACAGAGCAGTATCAAGAAAAGATTAGTGTAGATGCTACTAATGAAACTTCAAACATTGTTAAGCTTACGGTTAATGAGAATATAGCTCCAAAGGCCAAACTCATCCTCGACAAGTTAATTGAGAAGTATAATGACGACGTCGTTAACGACAAGCAGAAAATAGTTGAAGCCACTTCAGAATTCATAAATAACCGTTTAAACATAGTTTCCAACGAATTGGAACAAGTGGATTATACGGCGGAAACCTTACAGAAAAATAACCGTCTTACAGCATTATCATCCCAGTCTAATATCTTTTTACAAAGCGAAAAAGAAAATGAAGCAAAGTTGATAGCCACGAGCAATCAAATACAGCTTATAGACTATATGAAAGACCACCTCTCCGAAAATGGTGATAATTCGGATTTGTTACCAGCAGATGTAGGTATCGCAGATAATTCTGTCGCTCAGATTACGAAGAGCCACAATGAGTTGGTACTGCAACGCAATCGTATACTAAAAAATTCCAGCGAAAAGAACCCAACAGTTATCAATCTAAACAATCAGATTAGTGCCCTTAAGGCTAACTTAAATCAGAGTTTAGAAAACATAAAATCTGCAAATGAAATTACTCTAAACAATTTGAATCGCGAAGATCAACGCATTAGAGCGCAAATTTATTCGGCTCCAACCAAAGAGCGAAAGTTTAGAGATATTACAAGACAGCAAAGCATTAAGGAATCACTGTACCTTTATTTATTGCAAAAGCGAGAAGAAACAGCAATCACTTTGGGAATGTCCTCCCCTAACGCTAAGATTGTAGATGCTGCTTATGCCACAACCATTCCTGTGTCACCAAAGAAACCTGTAGTGTATCTTGGTGCATTATTACTAGGGCTTATCTTACCGCTGACTTATATCTATCTAAAAGATACTTTAGATACCAAAATAAGAACCAAGAAAGATCTTGAGGCCGTGGTAAGTGTTCCTTTTATAGGTGACATACCAAGATCACCAAAGAAGCAACGTTTGATAAAAAAGGTAGACTACTCACCAAAAGCTGAAGCTTTCAGGATAGTTCGATCTAATATCGACTTTTTACTTAAGAGTGTAAGAACGAAATCCAAAGTAGTATTTGTGACATCCACTACCAGTCAGGAAGGAAAATCGCATACATCAATTAACCTTGCATCTTCTATTTCATTTTCAAACAAGAAAACACTAATTATTGAAACTGATATTAGAGTTCCTAGAGTAAATGAATATCTAAATGTAAAGTCAGATAAAGGACTTACAGATTATATTTCTGATGACTCCATTAAGGTTGAAGATATCATCACACCAGTAAAAGGTAATGATAACTTAAATATTATTCCTTCCGGAACCATACCTCCAAACCCCGCTGAACTGCTGATGAGCGATCGTGTAGATACGCTATTCCAAGCAGTAAGGAAATCGTATGATTATATTATAGTAGATACAGCAGCTGTAGGATTAGTAACAGATACACTGCTTATTAGTCATCATGCAGATATGGTAGTTTATGTGGTGAGTGCAGATAATATTGATAAAAGAGAACTTCATATAGCGCAAACCATGTATGATGAAAAACGCTTACCAAACATGGTAACGTTACTTAATAGTGCCAAAAAGAGAAGAGGTTACGGCTATGGCTATGGTGCAGAACCTCAAAAGAAGAAAAAGTGGTATCAGTTTAGCTAATCTCTATAGCTTACGTCTCTGCTTTTCGTGCTTCAATAGATTTAACTCTCTATTGGTTTGTCCAGCAACCGAAGTGTTTTCTTCAGCACGTCTTATAAGGTAAGGCATAACGTCTTTTACAGGCCCAAAAGGAACGTACTTAGCTACATTATAGCCTTCTGCAGCTAAATTGAAAGATATGTGATCACTCATGCCATAGAGTTGTCCAAACCAAACGTCATTGTCGCTTTTTGAGATTCCTAATTCATCCATAAGCCTCATAGCTAGATATGAACTCTCTTCATTATGAGTACCAATAAAAACAGAAATATCCTTCAGGTTATTTAAAATAAAGGTCAAGGTATTATTAAAGTTATCATCAGTAGCCTGTTTGTTTTCACATATGGGTGATTTGTAACTTCTGTCATCAGCTCTATCTCGTTCCTTTTCCATATAAGCACCACGAACAATCTTAATACCAATTTTGAAGTTATTTGCCTTAGCACGCTCGTGTAATCCTTTGAGGTAGTCTAAGCGATCCCATCTATAAGTTTGTAGCGTATTATATACGATTGGTTTGTCTGTATTGTAAATACGCATCATTTCTTCAACCAAATCGTCTGCTGCATCTTGCATCCAGCTTTCTTCAGCATCAATAAGCACTTCCACATCTCTTTCTTTTGCCAAAGTACAAACCTTATGATATCTCGCTACCACTCTATCCCATTCTTGCTGTTCTTCATCAGTAAACGATTTTCCTTCACCCTTTTTCTCATACAAATAAAAGCGTCCAAATCCTGTAGGCTTAAACACTGCTATAGGCATTGCATCTTTTTCATCAGCAAATCGAATAATCTTCAAGGTCTTTTCCATAGCAGCATCAAACTGCTCCTCAGTCTCCTTGCCTTCTACAGAGTAATCTAAAACAGAACTTACGCCCTTTTGATACATTTTATCAATAACATCCAGACAATCTTCTTCATTGATGCCACCGCAAAAATGATCAAAAACCGTAGAGCGTATAAGCCCCTCAACTGGTAAGTTGGCCTTTAACGCAAAGTTGGTTGCAGCTGTTCCAATCCTAACTAGGGGTTGAACAGATATCATTTTAAAAAGGAAATAAGCACGCTCTAATTCAGAATCGGATTTAAGCTGAAAAGCGATTTCGGTATTCTCAAAAAGTTGGTTAGACATAGTAAAAATGCATTTCTACAAATATATTTATTAGGAAACGAATTTTAATTAAAATCTAAGTATTTTCACAGTCTTAAACCGTAGTGAATTTAAAATGAATTCTATACAAACTCAAGATTGCCCAATACATTTCAATTCAGTTGGTTACGATCATTTGAATGCGCATCTGGCTGACGCTAACTATTCAAAAATAGTTGTTATTGTAGATGAAAATACGCATGAACATTGCCTTCCTCTGTTTTTATCTAAAGTTCAAACAACAGTAGAAATAGATATCATAGAAATTGAAGCAGGTGAAATTTCTAAAACGATAGATGTATGCACAGGTGTTTGGGAAGCTTTGTCAGATTTAGGCTTAGATCGCAAAAGTCTAGTGCTTAACCTTGGTGGTGGTGTAGTTACAGATCTTGGAGGTTTTGTAGCCTGCACTTTCAAGCGTGGTATAGATTACATTAATATTCCGACATCACTTTTAGCTATGGTAGATGCCTCTGTTGGTGGCAAGACAGGTGTGGATTTGGGACCTTTAAAAAACCAAATTGGTGTCATTGCCGTTGGGAAAATGGTGATCATAGATACTGAATTTCTTGCAACATTACCTCAAAATCATGTTCGTTCTGGACTAGCAGAAATGTTG
Source organism: Winogradskyella sp. 3972H.M.0a.05 (assembly GCF_040493455.1). Classification (NCBI taxonomy): domain Bacteria; kingdom Pseudomonadati; phylum Bacteroidota; class Flavobacteriia; order Flavobacteriales; family Flavobacteriaceae; genus Winogradskyella; species Winogradskyella sp. 3972H.M.0a.05. Next base: position 75,004 of record NZ_JANFDA010000002.1, read on the forward strand.
AAGCATGGCTTAATCCAGGATCGTGACTACTGGAACACACTTACCAATACAACTGAATTGAATTTTGAAGATTTTGACCAATTGATTTATGATTCGGTTATTATCAAAAACAATATTGTTGAATCCGATCCTAATGAAGATGGCATTAGAAAATTCCTGAATTTTGGGCACACACTTGGACATGCTATAGAATCCTATTTCTTAGATAGTGATGCGAAAGCTGAACTCCTCCATGGAGAAGCCATAGCTATAGGCATGATTTTAGAATCGTATATATCAGCTAAATTACTTGGTTTAGCAACCGATGATTTGGAAGCTATAAAAACATCAATTCTCAACATTTTTGGACAAGTAGAGATTCTAGAAGAAGATTATGAAGAGATTATAGAGCTTCTGAAGTACGATAAGAAGAATTCTCATGGCAACATCAACTTTGTGCTTTTGGAAGCCATAGGACAGCCTAAATTCGACTGCTTAGTGGAAAACGATCTCATTATTGAATCATTTAAGTATTACAGTGCATAAATAACGACATGAGTCAAAAACTAGCTCAAATAGTGTTTCAGATTATTTTAACCTTAACACTATTCTCTTTTTGGGCTGCATTTGCTTTACTTGTCGTCAACAAATTGTTTTACAAAGACTTACCAGGTTACACAATAGGAAGATTATGTATTTGGGAACTTGTTGCTATTCTAGTTGCAGCAATACTTGCTAGATTAATGATTAAAAAGTGGGGAAATATCACACTACAAAATGTAGGTGACAAAACGATGCTCTCACTAAATCCAAAATATGGTGTGTATTTTGTTTTGTACTTCTTAGTTGCCGTAGTTATTGCAATATGGCAATTCTGGTTATTCAGCCAACAGTTTTGACTAAAGGTATCTTTCCTTTATAATATCACAATGATGTGTTTCGTGACCAATAATAATGAATCCAAGCGCTCTGGTCGAAACTGGACTGCCACTCGCCTCTCCAATAGCTTTTAAATCTTCATCCGAAAAGTTTTCAAACAACAACTCTGTAGATTTTCGTACGGTAACAAACTCTTCAATAATAGAATCCATAGAACGTTTTCCCGCTCCAGAAGCTTCAACATAAGAATTTTGTTCAAAGCCTGCTAAAGGTGTAGTATCTCGTCTTGCAATACGAAGCGCTCTATAAGCAAACACGCGTTCTGCATCAATAATGTGCAACACCAGCTCTTTTAGAGTCCATTTGCCTTCAGCATAATTATAGTCAGCTTTGTCGGATGGAATCGAACGTAAAAAAGCAGTAGTTAAGCTTCCACTTTGCTTTAAGCCATCAATTAAGGATAATCCTTCAGCTTTATCAATATAACTTTTGTAATAAGGGTGAAATTCTTCAGCAGATAAATCTTGAATAGTCATAGCTTTTTTTTGGTCGACTAAAGGTATAAAAAAACCTTTCGACAAGAAATGATCGAAAGGTTTTTATAAATATATTAAGATAGTTAGTTTACAATTCGTTAAAGATCGTATGCATTAAGCGTTTTTTATCATTAATGCTCTCCTCTAGTGAGATCATAGTCTCAGTTCTGTAAATGCCCTCTATATCATCTATTTGAAAGATAATCTCTTTAGCATGAGTAGTATCTTTTGCTCTAATCTTACAGAAAATATTGAATTTACCAGTAGTAATGTGAGCCACAGTAACATAAGGTATTTCTGCGATACGCTCTAATACAAACTTTGTTTGTGATGTATTTTGAAGAAATACCCCTACATAAGCGATAAAAGAGTATCCCAATTTTTTATAATCTAATGTCAACGAAGATCCTTTAATAATACCTGCTTCTTCCATTTTCTTTACACGTACATGAACAGTACCAGCAGAGATGACTAATTTTTTTGCGATATCGGTAAAAGGGATTCGAGTATTATCGATCAACATATCCAAAATTTGGTGATCGATTTCGTCTAATTTAAATTTTGCCATTGTCAGTTGTTTGTTGAATTATATGCAAAATTAAGGCAATTTTATTACAAATAATACATCAAAAGCTTAAAAAACTAAACAATCAGTGTTAATTTTTCATTATTTTTCAATACGAAATCGTTTTCGTATCCCACAAATAACGTCTCATTATCATGAGTTAATATAGGATGCTTATTGGCCTCAATAGACTTATGCGCATAAAAACGGCTTAGATCACCAATTTTTTCAATTTTTGGTTGAAATATTATCTCATTATTGACCAAAACTTCCTGATACTGAACAGCTACGTCCACTAAATTGCCATCTACCAACCCATTCCGTACAATTATATCAAAGAAGAGTTTTTCATTTTCCGGGATATTAAAATATGATTTGTAAGCATTCCCGTCTATAGTCTCGTTAGCAATAGTATTTAATGATAACAATAAAGATTGAAAGATGTAAAAACGTGTTGTATCTCGCTCATAATCATCAGTATAATGACCAGCTTCAAATAATATTGTTGGTACACCAAGCCCTTGAAACGTATCCCCTACGCAATTAGGATGATAAGCATCGTCATAACGCCCTACTTGATCTGGAATCTGATTTTGTAAGTTATCATTGAGTTTTGCAATGAGCTGCATAGCTACTTTCCTAGTCTTAGTTAACGATCGTTTTTGGTCTTCTGCTGGTGCCAAAAACGATACTGTAGCGGGTTTATTAGCTTTACCTGCACTAAAAATAGTTCGCTGACCATGTAGATTAAAGCAAAAATCTGGCTCAATCTCTTCAAAAAGTTTACGCAGTAAGCGACTTTCACGTTGAGTCAGAGCTGCTGCATCTCTATTTAAGTCGATATCATTAGTGTTAACACGTGTATAGACTCTGGCACCGTCTGGGTTTAGTATAGGGATAACTGTAATCGTTGTATTGGATAAGATCGTATCAAAATGCGGTTTTGCTTGTTCAATACAATTAAAAAGATCAAAAAGAGCTTTTGTAGTTGTGCTTTCATTACCATGCATTTGTGACCACAACAATATTTTCTTTGAGCCATTACCAAATTGAACAGAAAAGATTGGCTCATCATTTTCTGAGTCTCCAATTTTTTTCACTTTGAAATCTGAAGAAAGTTGTTCTAAAAGTGGCTCGATATGATCATTACAAATGTAACGATGAGACAACTTTTTTTGTTGGCATTTTTTATAGTTCGATTGAAAAAATTCTAAATCCATATGCGCTATTAGTGACAAAGGTAAACAAATGTAAATTTACATTTGTAAACACATTTTTTAGACCATATTGAATACAATTGTAACCAAATTGATACTTTGACCCTTAGCCGTACACCCAACACATTGAAAATTATTCAATGAATTATAAAATTTAAATTTAATATACTTAATTTCAGATATTTATAATTAATTATATAAAGTTTAAAATTAATACATAATTAGATTTAACACATTGTATACATTATTATACAGTGACTTTGTTTACTTTTGTAACAGAATAATTCAAGATTACTCTGTTTACAATGATAAACACTTCGGAATTTGCAAAACGACTACAAAAAGTCATCGATTTTTACGGTGAAAGCGGTTCATCTTTTGCTGAAAAAATTGGTGTGCAACGCTCCTCTATTTCGCATATTTTGAGTGGTAGAAATAAGCCTAGTTTGGACTTCGTCATGAAGGTACTTTCCTCCTATCCTGAAGTAGAATTATATTGGTTGATGAATGGCAAGGGGAAATTTCCTAGCACAGTTGAAGCCGAAAAAAAATCTGAAACTCTAAAACAACCTCAGCTCTCTTTTTCAGAAAATGTACCTCAAGTATCTTCAGAATTAAAAAAAACAGAAAAAACTATCGAACGTATCGTAATTTTCTATTCGGATGGAAGTTTTAAAAGTTTTGAGGGATAATTAACGATTCTTCCAAGCTTCTAGTAAGGATGCTTCACGGTTATGCAATGAATTTGGGTTCGTCAAATAATTTTTCCGTCTCGTTTCGCTCACAGCATCAGATACCCACCAATCTTTGGTATCTTTTACAGTTTGTTTTAGCGGCCTATAAGTAAGACCATTTGCTTTTGCTTTACTATTGTTTATTCTTGCAGTCCCATAATGATCGTCAGTTGGCATAATCCAAGGGATGCTATAGTAAATTTCGTTTTTTTCTAGAAAATCATAATCGTCGATTGAAACAATCTTGTGATCTACACCGAAAGCAGCAGCGGTCTCATTTACAAAATCAAGCATGCCTTGAGGTTGGCTTGGACCAACAACATTATAAGTTCCAGCGTTTTCATCTTCAATCAAGCGAATCATAAATTCAGCGGCATCCCTTACATCTACGTATTGCACAGGGTCATCTGGTTTTCCTGGAACTAAAACTTCTTTAGAAAAATACATTGCACCAGCCACACTCAATCGAATCGGCCAATGTACAAATCTATCTGTCCTATCAGCTGGACCTAGCATATAGGTTGGCCTTACCACTATGGTTCTACTTGGCCCAAAATATTCTGCTGCTATAAGTTCAGAGTTTGCCTTCATAACACCATAGTCATATTCGTATCGCTCATTGTCCGTAGCATCATCAGGTACTGTAAGTGCAACTTTGCTTGTCTCTGTAAAATCACTATTTACATAAGGGTAAAACACGCCTGTAGAAGAAACATACAGATATAATTTACAACTATGATTGAGTAGTTCGGCAGTTTTTCGAGTCCACTCAACCTTGCGCCCTGAGTTATCAATCACTGCGTCCCATTTACGGTTTTCTAAGGCCTTGAGGTCATTTTCTCTATCTCCAACCAACGATTCTACATTATCAAATAACTCAGTATAAATTGTAGGTTTAGTTTTCCCTCTTGTAAATGTAGTAATAGAATGACCTCTACCTAGAGCATATGCTATTTGATGAGGTCCTAAAAAGCTAGTTCCTCCAAGAATTAAGATGTTGAGTTTCTTTTTTTTAGCTTTTGCAACCTCTTTCTTCTCACCTGATTTAGAGTTGCATGAATAAAACCCTGTAGATAATAAAGGCAAAGCCATACTGGCTTTAGCACTTACTTTGAGAAACTCACGACGTGTTTTTTTGATAGACATTTTGGTTTATTTTAGAACCAGACAGTAGCCTAAACCTTTTTTTCTAGGGCTGTTATCAATTGACTTATCAGACTATTAATATCGATAAGCTTAGCATCCGTTTTTGCTTTACCTGTTATAGGCAAATTCTTCTTAAAGTCTAGTAGTGAATTTAAAACAATTTTTCTGGATTCATCATTGTTGATATTTTTGAAGGCAATATACAGCCTTCTAATCTCAAGCTCTAAACTTTGAGTATGAGCCATCTGATTATAATTGTCTCTGTATAAATTAGCCGAGAACTTTAAGATAGCCAAGAAAAAAGTAGCTATTATCAAACCAATAGATAATCGCTTAAAAAAATCCGTTAAGGGCGACTTTCCAATTAGTGTGTCAAATTTATCTTTTAAATCATCAGAATCTAAACGAAGTTGAGTAATTAATACCTCATAGTCTGATATTAACTGCACTACATCTGTTCTTTCTTTAATTAGTTTCTTCTTATTAGATTCAATATTTTTTATTTTAAGGTCTATGCTTTTCTTCAGTTCTTCAACATCTTGTTCTTTTCCTGTTAATTTTTTAACTCCTTTTTTGCTTCTATTAATAAGAGTATCTAAATCTTTAAAGTTATTGGGAATGTCGTAAACCGTAGCTGGAATTTTTAATTCTAAATCAATATCATTCTTCTTTATCAGACTATCTAAAGCACTTTCTAAAAACAAAACATCACTATTAATGGTATTAATTAAAGTTATGGCATTAGAATTACTCGCTAAAGTTTCCTTTTCTTTTAAATCATCTAATTTACTTGCTAAGCCAGGCACTTCAGCATGAATAAATTCCATTGATTTATTTAACCCAACTGAATCGTCTTTTATAAGAATATTTCCATAATAAATAAGTATCCCAGAGAATACCATTGCTAACATAATTGTACTAACCAAAAATATATTAGAAGTGCTTTTAAAGCTCTTTTTCTGTAGTCTTAAGTTATCCAACATGAACGGTATATAATCAATACCATGTTCTTCATCATTCTTCCCTTTGGGTAAAGTTGTTGAAATATACGTGTAATAATCATCTGAGTTGAATAATTTCTCCAAAAATGTTGATATTTCATTCTTTTTTAATTTTATAATCTCATCAACCTTAACGTTTAACTCCGACTGATCTCTAGACTTCAATACTGTGATATAAATTATATAAATGACAAGAATATTAATAAGAAAAACATACAGAAGGGTTTCATATATTTCTTTATCAGGGACACTATACCTGTCTAGAATCTTAGAGATAGGATATATATAAATGAATGTTGCAACAAATGCAGCAAAAATTATTAACAGAAAAATTTTAGTCCATGTTTTACTCATAATTCTTATAATGATAAAATGATTTGTATTGATATCTCTTATAGCTAATTTATCATTTAATTCTTACAATTAAAGTATCTTCAACAATTTAATAACAAAGTACTTATGCTTAATTTTACTCAAAACTTAATCCTTGACAAAACTTACCAAATCTCAACTCAAAGACTTTCTAGATAGTAAAGCACTACTCTACAACAACCCTAAGTTTATTGAAAGTGACCCTATACAAATACCTCATAAATTCCATAAGAAAGAAGATATTGAAATTGCTGGCTTCTTAACAGCTACTATAGCTTGGGGAAACCGTAAGAGCATTATTAATAACGCCTCACAAATGATGCAGCTGCTTGATAATACACCTTATGATTTCGTAATAAACCATACTGATGCTGATCTGGAGCAACTCAACGGTTTTGTTCACAGAACCTTTAACGGTGAAGACTTCAAACAGTTTATTAAGAGTTTAAAATACATCTACACTGAACATAATGGGTTAGAAAATATATTCGCTAAATATTCTGAAGCACATAACCTACAATTCGCTATTCACAAACTCAAACAACATTTCTTCGAAATATCGCATTCTCAGAGAACTCAAAAACATGTTAGTGATCCTTTAAAAGGTTCTGCGGCTAAGCGTATCAATATGTATTTGCGCTGGATGGTTCGCAACGACAATGTTGGTGTTGACTTCGGAATTTGGGACTTGATCTCACCCTCACAGCTATCTTGTCCTTTAGATGTGCATTCTGGCAATGTGGCTAGAAAGCTTGGCCTTTTGGATCGAAAGCAAAACGATGCTAAAGCTTTAAAGGAACTGGATGACAGTCTAAGAAAACTAGACCCAGTGGATCCTGTAAAATATGACTTCGCACTTTTTGGTTTAGGCGTGTTTGAAGGATTTTAAACAAAAAAAAGACTTCAATAATTGAAGTCTTTTTTAGATATGTTCGTTTTTTGATTATCCTTTTAACCAAGCATCTCGCAACGCTATTTGTGCATCTGTAGCATCTTCAACCTCCATAATAGTTTCACTGGTTGTGTAGGCTTGAGTCAATTCAGTCTTAATAACTACTTCCTCTCCATTACGTGTCAGCTTCACTTCAACTTCTTGTCCTGGCTGCCACTGGAATACTTTCTGTAAAACAGTTTGTGCATTTTGAAGTGTCATCGCTTCACCATTTACCTCTTTTATAACATCTTTTGGCTGTACGCCTTGCTCGTTCCAGAAACTATTCTCAGTTACACCTTCACTAAAATAAATTTCTCCTTTTGCCTGATCCGCACCAAAAATGAATCCTTTTCCATTCTGAACGTATGATGTAGGTACTTCTCCTGTGCCAAACTTAAGCCCAACACGATTCAATATTGCATTATAGTCTATTGGTGTAGTTCCTTCAACATTAGTAGTCAAGAATTCTGCTACACTCGGATAAGTCATGGCTGAGATTTCAGATACTATTGAGTCATCGTTAAATGGTTTTGTAACACCATATTTATTAGACAATTCTTTCATAAGCGATAGCATACTTCTGTTTCCGTCACTACCTTCACGCATTAAGATGTCGATACACATGCCTATCAAAGCACCTTTTTGGTACACGTTATAATAGTTATTAGAATAAGGAGCGTCTAATACATTTTCACTCATAACTGTAAAGCTCATTGTATCATCCATACGTTGTGAGGTTTTGATTTTACCCATCACAGTATTATAAAACTCCTCTGGGGTTACCAAACCTTTATAAACTTGGAAATGTTGTGCAAAATATTCTGTAACCCCTTCGTACATCCATAAATGCTTTGAGAATGTAGGTTGCGCATAATCGAAATAATGCACGTCTTCAGAATGCACACTCAATGGTGTTACGATATGAAAGAACTCATGTGCTACAACGTCTGTCATTGATTTCTTAAGACTTTCCGCTGGTGAATTTTCAGGAAGCACAACTACTGTAGATGTATGGTGCTCTAATGCTCCCATACCTTTTGGAGAGTCTTCCTTACCTTCGGATAAGTACAAATAAATATCGTAACGTGCAGTACTGTTGATATCTCCCAAATATGCTTTTTGAGCTTCCATCATTTTGTACATAGTCTCCTTAAGACTAGCTGCTGAGTGTACTTTATTTGGCGAATACACACTCAATACAATTTTGATATCGCCAACCATAAACTCTTCTACATCTAGTTTCCCATACATCATTGGGTTATCTGTGATATCAAAATAGCGTGGCGCAAAATAGCTTGTCGTTTTTGATTGACCATCTTTGCTAGTGGTTTCCTTAGTTTTTTCTAACGCAGAAGTGCGTTCAAAATCTGCAGGAGCAGTAACATCTAAACTGTATTGATTTGATTTTAAGGAATCAAAATATCCTATAAAACCATGTAAGTTAAGTACGTAGTTATCTGGCTCTATATTTGTCCCTGCAGGAGAAAATGGCACATCACCTCCAATACCTCCGGTTTTCTCAATGTCGTAAGTATCGTTAACATAATACATTACCTTATCTAGTTTTGTAGCATCAGAAATTGTCCAGGTATTTGTATCTACTTTTTCTACTTGTAATTCGTTACCGTCGTAGTCAATAGCTTTAAAGTCATCTATATATTTACCAAAATCACTCACAGAATACGTTCCTTGTACAATTCGTGGCAATCTATAGGTTACTGTTTCTTGCGTAAAACGTCCTGGGTTAATGATTACAGGAACTTTGTCATCTTTTACTTCGGTAAGGTCCAATGCCGTGGCTATTGGATTACTAACAGCTAAGTCGTTTACTTTGGCAGTCTTTGGACCACACGAAAATGCTAAAACACTTAGCGTTAATACAATTGATAGTCGTTTCATGTTATAATATTTATTTTGCTACAAGACGCACAAAACTACAATCTGTTACTAGCAATTTCCTAAAGGTTTTGTTAAAAGATGAATTGTATATTAGCACAATGCATTCACCATTAATAAGTATCCTTACACCTTTTAAAAATACTGAGCAGTATTTGCCCGAATGCTTAGACTCTATACTAAACCAATCTTATGCGCATTGGGAATTACTTATTGTTGATGATCACTCTGAAGATAGGAGCGCAACCATTGTTTCTAAATATGCTGAAAGTGATCCCAGAATAAAGCTTTTAAAGAACTCTGGACAAGGCATCATTGAAGCACTGAATACTGCGTTTAGTCATTCTGAAGGCGATTATCTCACCAGAATGGATAGTGATGACATTATGCATCCAGATAAGCTAAGTTTAATGCTGAAAGATTTACAACAGCACGGTAAAGGACATATTGCCTTAGGCTTAGTAGAATATTTTAGCAATGAAGGCATTAGCGATGGTTATGCACGTTACGAACGTTGGTTGAATACACTAACCAAAACCGGAAGCAACTATTCCGAAATTTATAAGGAATGTGTGATTGCTTCACCTTGTTGGATGATTCATAAGGATGATTTCCTGAAATGTGATGCTTTCAACCCTAACCTATATCCTGAAGATTATGACCTAACCTTCAGGTTTTACAAACACAACATCAAATGTATTCCTAGTAGTAATCTGCTTCACTATTGGAGAGATTATAGCACTCGAACTTCCCGAACTCATGAACACTATGCGCAAAACTACTTCCTCGACATAAAACTTCGCTATTTCTTAGAGCTAGACCATGATAATACCAGACCCTTAACGGTTTGGGGAGCTGGTTTTAAAGGCAAAACTATCGCAAAGCAGTTAGTAGATAATAACATTCCGTTCTACTGGATTTGTGATAACCCAAAAAAAATAGGGAAATCCATCTATGGTCAGCTGCTGTATAATTTTGACTATTTGCGTGAATTAGAGCAGCCTCAAAGCATTGTAACCGTGGCTAATGAAGGTGCTCAGAGCGAAATAAGGGCTTATTTCAAAGCTCAAAACATGAAGCCAATGACAGACTATTTCTTTTTTTGCTAGAAACAAACGTTAAAATTCTCAAAATCTAAAAGTCGATATCTAAGCGCATTTTCTATATTTGAGAAATCATTTTTTTGGAATGCAGTTTAAACACCCAGAACTTCTTTACGGCTTACTATTACTACTTATTCCAATCATAGTTCATTTATTTCAGTTAAGACGTTTTCAAAAGGAAGCATTCACTAATGTTAAGTTCTTAAAAGAGGTTACGCTTCAAACCAGAAAAAGCTCACAACTAAAAAAGTGGTTGACCCTAATTACCAGACTTGGTATCATAGCTTGCGCTGTAATTGCTTTTGCCCAGCCTTATTTTTCGAACTCGGATAGCTTTAGCACCAAGAGTGAAACGGTTATATATCTAGATAATTCCTTTAGCATGCAAGCAAAAGGAGGCAATGGAACGCTGCTGAATGAAGCCATTCAAGATATCATTTCATACATTCCTGAAGATGATAAAATAACGCTATTCACCAATAATGCTAACTTCTATAATACCACAACCAAGGCGATACAAAACGACCTAATACAATTAAAGCATTCACCAAAACAATTGCCTTATGAATCAGTAATTCTCAAAGGCAAACAAGCGTTTAGTAATGATGGAAGTACCTTGAAGAATCTTGTGCTAATTTCAGATTTTCAGCAAAAAGAAACTGCCTCAAAGATTGAAAGCGATAGTACCATTAATATTAGTGTAGTACCATTGCAGCCATCTGTGAGAACTAATATTACTATTGATAGTGTTTATATATCTAAAACCACAGTTGAAAACTTTGAAGTCACTGTACTACTGAAGAATCAAGGCCCAAGGATAGACAATGTATCTGTATCACTCTACAATGATGAAAATCTAGTCGCGAAAAGTTCGGTTTCCATTGAGGATAAAGCTTCAACACTTTTTACAATTCCTAATAATACTATTTTCAAGGGAAGAATCGATATTGAAGATCCAAGTCTCACTTATGATAACACAATTTATTTCAATATCGATAAAAGTGATCTCATTAATGTACTTGCTATAAATGATGAAAGTGATGATTTCCTGAAACGAATATTTACGAGTGACGAATTCAATTATACAGCTACAGATTTTAATGCTCTAAACTATAATCTGATTTCTGACCAAAATCTAATTATCGTTAATGAATTAAAGACCATACCTGTTGCTCTGTCTACAGCACTAAAAGCATTTAGCGACAATGGTGGATATGTATTAATTATCCCTTCAAATGAATCTAACTTAGATTCTTACAATCAATTATTTATAAATTTAGGAATTTCTAATTTTGATTCTCAAAATGTTCAAGAAAAGCGAATTACTTCGATCAACTTTTCGCATCCATTACTAGCTAATGTTTTCGACAAGAAGGTTGATAATTTTCAGTATCCAAAAGTCAATTCATACTATCCACAAAACGGAGTTACGAGTCCTTCTATTTTAGGTTATGAAGATGGTACTCCATTTTTATCTCAAACTCAAAATACTTTTGCTTTCACAGCTTCACTAAGTGACGATAATTCGAATTTTAAAAACTCTCCGTTGATTGTCCCAGTTCTCTATAATATCGGAAAGAACAGTTTGAAGTTGCCAAAACTTTATTACGCTATTGGATTGGAGAACAAAATCGATATCGACACGCGATTATCTCAAGATGATATCTTAACGCTGAGTTCGCAAGAAACATCAGTAATCCCATTACAGCGGAATTACACTAATAAGGTAGAGCTAACTACTAATGAGTTTCCTACTGATAACGGCTGGATTACTGTAAAAAACAAAGAAACTGACCTAAAAACATTAAGTTTCAATTACGATAGAACTGAGAGCCAACTAACTTACTTAGATGTAGCAGCTTTGAGCGGAGTTACAGTAAATAATTCTGTAGCATCGGCAATTAATGATATAAAAAGTGCAACAAACGTTAATGAGCTATGGAAATGGTTTGTTATTTTTGCACTGGCTTTTTTAGTTATAGAAATGCTGCTCTTAAAATTTCTTAGATGAATTTACTCCTAAAATCGGCAACAGTAATAGATTCTAAAAGCGAATTCCATAACGAGACTGTTGACATTTTAATTGAAAAGGGAATTATTTCTAAAATCTCAAAACGTATTCCCAATCCCAAGAATTACAATGAAATACGATTAGACAACCTCCATGTTTCACAAGGCTGGTTCGATAGTAGTGTGAGTTTTGGTGAACCAGGTTTTGAGGAACGCGAAACCATCTCTAATGGATTAAAGACTGCTGCACTATCTGGATTTACTTCTGTTGCTGTAAATGCCAATACCAACCCAGTTGTAGACACCAATGCCAATGTGGCATTTATGCTTTCAAAAGCAAATGGAAGCACAACGACACTCTACCCTCTTGGAGCATTAACTAAAGGCTGTGAAGGTGAGGATTTAGCTGAGTTATACGATATGAGTCAGGCTGGTGCCATAGCCTTTTATGATTACCAAAAGCCGATAAGCAATCCGAACTTATTAAAGATTGCATTACTATATGCCAGTAATTTCGATGGTCTAGTGTGTTCCTTTCCTCAAGAATCTAAAATCTCTGGAAAAGGTGTTATGAATGAGCATATCACAAGTACTTCTATTGGTTTAAAAGGAAATCCTAGTCTAGCGGAAGAGCTACAAGTTGCTCGAGATTTGTTTTTATTGGAGTATACTGGAGGAAAATTACACATCCCAACTATCTCTACGGCTAAGTCTGTAGAATTGATAAGAGCCGCTAAACAAAAGAAACTGGACGTTAGTTGTAGTGTCGCTATTCATAATATCATGTTTACAGACGATGCTTTAACATCTTTTGACACTAATTACAAAGTTTCTCCGCCTCTGAGAACAGATTCGGATGCTGAAGCTTTGATAGAAGGGCTTAAAGATGGTACAATAGACATGATAACTAGTGATCATAATCCTATAGATGTAGAACACAAAAAAGTTGAGTTCGACCATGCTATGTATGGGTCATTAGGTCTAGAATCGGCATTCGGAGCTTTGAATACTATCTTTACTCTGAAGAAGACCATAGATCTCCTAACCAAAGGTAAGACGAGATTTGGGATAGAGGCCTCTACGATTTCTGTTGGGTCCGATGCCAACTTAGCATTATTCAATCCTCAAGGAAACTATACATTCTCTGAGAGTGATATAACTTCAACATCAAAAAACTCTATGTATCTGAACACGACACTAAAAGGACGTGTTTATGGCACTATTGCAAATAACAGTACAGCATTACACTAACATGGATAACAACACTATAGAACAAGGCAAAACACTTGCCTTTGTAAGCTATTTAACGCTCATCGGAACCTTAATAGCCTTCTTTCTAAATCAGGATAAAAGAAATTCTTTTACAGCTTTTCACACTAGGCAAGCTTTAGGTTTGTGGTTATTATATATGCTTTTGGGTTACTTCATTAGTAGTTTTAATAGCTGGATGATAACCATGTCATTCTGGGTATTTATAGGCACACTAATATTATATGGAATTTTTGGTGCGCTTTCTGGAAAATTGACCAAAGTGCCTTTTTTGGGTGACTTCTTTCAAAAAACATTTCAAAGTTTAGGTAAATGACAAATTTGTCTTTAGAATACGTGAGCAGGCCTTCTAGTCTGAATGAGAATGCTCCATTATTGATTATGTGCCATGGCTATGGTAGCGATGAAAACGATTTATTTTCTTTTGCTTCTGAATTGCCAAGCGAATTTTTCATTATCTCTTTAAAAGCACCAATACCTATGCAACCATTTGGTAACGCATGGTATGCTATTAATTTTGATGCTGAACAAGGCAAATGGAGCGATAATGAGCAAGCTATAACTTCAAGAGATTTGATTGCCAAAGTCATAGATGAAGCTTGTGGCCGCTTTCCAGTTAATAAAGACAATGTTACCTTACTCGGGTTTAGCCAAGGTACTATTTTGAGTTACGCTGTAGCACTCACCTACCCAGAGAAAGTCAATAATATTATAGCCTTGAGTGGTTATGTTAATGTGGATATTATTCCCGAACAATTAAATGACAAGGATTATAATCATCTCGACTTTTACTGTTCTCATGGAAGTGTTGATCAAGTTATTCCTGTAGAATGGGCACGCATGGCGCCAAAGTTTTTGGATAGCTTAAGCATAAAACATAGCTATTCTGAATTTCCAGTTGGCCATGGTGTGGCGCCACAGAATTTTTATGAGTTTAGAAGTTGGCTGGAGTCTAAAATAAATTGAAGATTAGAAGATTTCATAAACTAGGAAGTTTTTTGAATACTTACTTTTAATTGATGTACTGATTAATTCCAAAACTCTTCAGCTTGCGCTTCTAATTCTTTCACTCTTCTTTCAACGAAAGATTTTTCTTTTTCGTCCCTTAAGTAATATTCAGGGTAATATAAATACCATTGATTTTCTACTTTAATAATTTGAGGAATTTCAAAATAATATTTTTCGCTCTTATAGCTCATTTCAACAGTCAAATCAGCCCAATCACCAATAATAGTCCTTCCAAAACTACCGTAACTTTTTATTTTCTTTAACTCAAAATACATTGTATCAATAGTCGCGTCCACTATCTCAAATCCCTTATCTCTACTCATTATTTCTAATATAAAACCCGCTCTAACTAAAAAATTCTCCATTCTATCATCATACTTGTTTTTTAGCTTCCTATAAATAGCCATTGTGTCATTTTCTTTTGGATTATATTTAATATTATCCAAAAAGAGTTTTTTCTGCTTTTCTAATGGAATAGCTATATCTAAGTATTTTGTAGTATCTCTTTCTCTAAGAAACTTTATGACTGACTTGGCAATATCGAGAGGCGTATTTTCTGGCTCATCAACTATATTTATTAAATCGGATGATTCTTTCTTATCATTACAATTAATTAATGACAAGAAGCAAAAGAATAATAATATCTTCTTCATTGATTATTTAAATTCACCTAATGAGTACAATCAAGAAATGTAGCCTAGTACTGATTAATAGGATACATAAAGTACTCCACTAACTTATACTTCAGATCATTGGCTTCATTAATCTCGTAAGTCAAGAAGATTTCTCCCCAATGCTTTCCGTCGGTAAAATTAGCAACAATCCATTTGTGATTTAGCAATCGTATCTGGTTAATGAGCATCTTACTATCTGTCATAGATACAAAAGGCACGATAGGATGATCATCTCCCTCATAATTATTGAGCTTCATGAGCTCATCCTTAATTACAGGGATTAACTGATCTGTCTTATAGCCTTGGCTTTCAAAATAACTCAATGCATCTTCATTATTGTCTATGTTGAAGTTAGACATTTCCAAAGCCAAATCGGCCATTTGCATGATAGAGTCTTGGTAAGCTCCTTCTCGCTCTTCAAGTTTAGCAATCTTCTTTTCATATCCTTCTAAGATATTCTTTGAGTTTACAAACTGAAAGATGATGAGAAGTAATGCAAAAATGAACAGATACATAAAGATTCTACTTTTCATAAGCTATAATTTAAATTTTGATTTGAAGGTTATCGTAGGCTAAAAAAACGTTTTCAGGAAGCTTTTGTTGTACGTCATCATGAAAACCTAGTAAATGAGAGATGTGTGTTAGGTAAGCTTTTTCGGGTTTTACTTTATCAATAAATGCTAGAGCTTCTTCTAGATTAAAGTGAGATATGTGAGGTTCTTCGCGAAGCGCATTCACAACTAGCACTTTTAGATTACTCAATTTAGCAGCTTCAATATCGGATACAGTTTTCATATCCGTGAGATATGCAAAGTCACCGAATCTAAATCCCAATACTGGTAATAAGTGATGCAGTCCTTCAACAGGAATCACTTCAAGATTCCCTAAAGTAAAGGGCATATTCTCTATTTCATTCTGAATGATTTCAGGAACTCCAGGATACTTAGGCTCAGAAGTAAAGATATAGTCGAAACGACGTTCCAATGCCCTGAGCACTCTTTTATGTGCATAGATTGGAAAATCTCCCTGACGGAAGAAAAAAGGCCGTATATCGTCTAATCCTGCCGTATGGTCTGCATGTTCATGAGTAAATACAATCCCATCTAATCGCGAGCATTTGGCATTGAGCATTTGTTGTCTAAAATCCGGACCGCAATCTACCACAAAAGCATAGTTATCCCATTCTATCAAAACAGATACCCTTAGTCGTTTATCCTTCGGGTTATCACTTAAACAAACAGGATGATCACTTCCAATAATTGGAATGCCTTGAGATGTTCCAGTACCAAGAAAAGTAACTTTCAAAAGCATGTTAAGTTTACCACAAAAGTAAGTTTATTTTTTTGTTTGCTTACCTAATTTAATACCTTTGTAATAGGGATTAATAACTAAATCTATCATGGAGATTACGCTTAAAGGCGACAAGGAAATTATAAACATTCCATCACTGAAGGATAAAGCACTTCGTATAAACCTTAACGAAAATATTTATGGAACCTTTGCAGAAATAGGCGCAGGACAAGAAACTGTACGTCAGTTCTTTAGAGCTGGTGGCGCTTCTGGAACTATCGCAAAGACCATGTCAGCTTACGATAAAGACTTTAGTGATGCTATATATGGTATTGAAGATGATAAGCGTTATGTGACCGAAGCTAGGTTGCGTAAAATGCTCAATCATGAAATGAGTCTGATTGAAAAACGAATCACTCGAGACAAGCATCCAAATAAAATATTCTTCACCTATGCCAACACTGTGGCTACGATTGATTTCGCAAAGAAATTTAAAGGTCATGGTTGGGTCGGTATTAAATATCAGATAGAACCAGATCAGGATTATAATGATATTGTACTGCATATTCGCTTTAAGGAGAATGATGCGAGATTACAGCAAGAGACCTTAGGTAAGCTAGGTACTAACCTAATCTATGGTGCATTTTATAAGTATAATGAGCCAAGAAAACTATTACGTTACCTATACGATCATTTAGATAAAGATCAATTAGAGATTGATACCATTAACTTCTCTGGACCAGTATTCGAGGATGTTGACAATCGTTTAATGAGCTTACAGCTTGTAAAGAACAACATGACTGATGCCGTAATGTTTGCACCAGATGGTAATAACGTACTACCTGCACGTGTACTTTACAAAAAGAATATTTTAGCGCTTAGAGGAAGTTTTAGACCAGTTACTAAAGTAAATATGAACATGTTCCAAAAATCTTTTGACATGTTCGTAAAGGAAAATAGAGTTGATCCTGAGAAAACACAAGTAGTATTTGAGATTACGCTTTCTAATTTGAGAGCTGAAGGTGAAATCGATGAACAAGACTTTATGGATAGAGCGGAATTGCTTTGTTCTTTAGGTCAAACTGTTTTGATTTCTAACTTCCAGGAGTATTACAAACTCGTTGAATACTTCTCACAATATACTAAGAGCAGAATGGGATTGTCTATGGGAGTCAATAACCTCGTAGATATATTCGATGAAAAATACTATCGTCATCTTAGTGGTGGTATCTTAGAAGCTTTCGGGAAACTATTCTTTAAGGATTTGAGAGTATACCTCTATCCTATGCAAAACGATGATGGTACATTAACTACCAGTGAAAACCTGAAGGTACACCCAAGAATGAAAGAGCTTTATAAGTTCTTTAAATACAATGGTAAGGTAGTTGACATCAATGAGTTCGATGACACTATTCTCAATATCTTCTCAAGAACCGTATTAAAGATGATTGCCAATGGCGAAGATGGTTGGGAAGATATGCTGCCAGAAGGTGTGGCTAAACTAATTAAACAGAAGAGTCTCTTTGGTTGCGAAACCGAAGAAGTGATTCATAAAGAATAAAAAAAGCGACTTAAAAAGTCGCTTTTTTTAATCAAACAGTTTCAAGTATTTGATCTGTATGTATTTTTGATTTTACTTTATCAATAACGCGATCAATGATCCCCTCTTCATTTATGATAAAAGTGAAACGATGAATCCCGTCAAACTCTCTTCCCATAAATTTTTTAGGCCCCCAAACTCCAAAAGCATTGATTACTGCTTTATCAACATCTGCAATAAGCGGATATGGAAAATTGAACTTCTTTTTAAAATTTGATTGTTTTCTTTGAGTATCTGCACTAACTCCAATGATTTCATAACCTGCCTTTTGTAACGTGCTATAGTTATCACTTAAGTTACACGCTTCTACTGTACAAGTAGGCGTATTTGCTGCAGGGTAAAAGAAAACAACAAGTTTCTTCCCTTTATAGTCAGCCATTTTAATAGTATTTCCTTGCTCATCTAAGGCGATAAAATCTGGAGCTTTGTCACCTGCTTTTAATGTATTCATATTCGCTATTTTTGTTTCTGCAAAGATACAACCTATGACCAAGTTAGAAAAAGTAGATTTTGTTATAAAAACCTTAAACGAGATTTATCCTGAAATTCCTATTCCTTTAGATCATAAAGATCCTTATACATTACTTATTGCGGTGCTAATGTCTGCGCAAAGTACAGATGTAAGAGTGAATCAAATTACACCGCTCCTCTTCGAAAAAGCCGATAACCCTTATGATATGATAAAGCTTTCGGTTGAAGAAATTAGAGAAATCATAAAACCAGTTGGGCTTTCACCTATGAAAAGTAAAGGCATACATGGACTCTCCCATATCCTCATTGACAAATATAATGGTGAAGTTCCAAGGACTTATGAAGCCCTTGAAGCCTTACCGGCCGTTGGTCACAAGACAGCCGCTGTAGTGTTATCACAAGCTTTTGGAATTCCAGCATTTCCTGTTGACACACATATTCATAGACTGATGTATCGTTGGAATCTTAGTAATGGCAAAAATGTTGTTCAAACTGAAAAAGACGCCAAGCGATTATTCCCAGAAGAACTTTGGAACGACTTACATCTTCAAATCATATGGTATGGTAGAGAGTATTCTCCTGCCAGAGGTTGGGATTTAGATAAAGATATTATCACAAAAACTATAGGAAGAAAATCTGTAATTGATGATTATTACAGAAAACGAAATAAATAGTGTATTTATTGAAATATCAACAATAATTACATTCAATTTTTACGGTTTATAAACTCCCTAGAATAGAGATGATGTGTATATTTCGGGCATCTAACAAAAGGTAACATAGAATGAAAAAGGTTTTATTTTGGTTCTTACTTTTTCCAATGTTTCTTTCTGCTCAAATTAATGAGAGTGATACGCTAAGCCTTAAAGCCAGACTTTCGCTTACAGGTTTTTGGCAAGGTGGCAATGTGGACACCTTCATATTCAGAGCAAATTCGGATTTGAGTTTTATTCCATGGAAAAAATGGGTGTTCAAAACTAAAAATTCATATGTCTATCAGGAGTTTGGAAAGGAAAAAGCAGACGAGGACATTCTAAGTCTTAACTTTCTATACATTAATCCACAGAAAAGATTTTACCCGCAACTATTAGGATTTGTAAGCACCAATTTTAGGCGAGAAATAGACTTGAGGTATTTGGTAGGTGCCGGAGTTACTTATCAAGTTCTTAATAAAGAAAAGAATTGGCTTAAGTTTTCGCTTACTAGTGAATACGAACAGACGGACTTCAAACAAGCTAGCTTTAACCGAACTGAATACAACGGGGATTCATCCATTAATACATTTAGGGCTACACTTTGGATTAATGGGAAATATCATGTATTCAAAAACAAAGTGATTCTGAGTCATGAGAGTTACTTTCAACCTTCATTAGAGCAGAGTAATAATTTCCGTTGGCAAGCAGATCTGAGTTTAGAACTACCTGTTTGGAAGTTTTTAAACTTTAAAATCAATTACCTACATACTTTTGAAAGTATCGTAATTCTGGGACAAGAGCGAGAGGATCAGTTTTTGACCTTTGGATTTACTATAAAGAACTATTAAGAGATGAAGTATAAAAAGCTCATTAAATGTATTCTTGCACTATCATTTCTTATAATGATGGGGTGCAAAAACTACTACAATGACTCAATTGCATGGATGGATAACCTTGAACCAGGTTTAAGTGTTGAAGATACTCAAAGATTACAGCCCAATTACTTAGAAATAGATTGGAAAACACCATTAAAATTCGAAGATGAAATATGGTATATGGTTACTGATATTAAAGGCAGTAATGATCCTTTAGGGATGTCACACTTCTTGGTGTTTGAAAACAATCAATATAAATACAGAGAATCAAAGAAATAAAAAGAAAAAAGTCCTGATGGGCTATATCAGGACTTTTCTACTTAATTTAGAAGTGCTTCAAACTTCAATTTATTACAATGTATAACACTTAAAGCCTTAGAGTAATTCAAAAGAAAATCTACAGTTTCTTTTTTTGGGTTCAGTTGTTTTTTCGATTTTGGGGGTTGAGAGTAAAGTTTTGCCATTTCAATTATTTATGGGTTAGATATTATTGAAACGACAACTTTATTACTTTATTGCATCAGTTTGTCAAAATTATATTATTCTGCTCTATAACCTTACGCAAATTAATCAACGCATAACGCATTCTACCCAATGCTGTATTAATACTAACTCCCGTTCTTTCAGAGATTTCCTTAAAGCTCATATCCTGGTACATACGCATAGTTAGTACCATCTTCTGGTCTTCAGGCAATTCTTCAATTAAGCGTCTTACGTCATGTTCAACCTGAGACTTAATAATCTTTTTTTCAGCATTTAAGGAAGAATCACTTAGCACAGAAAAAATACTAAACTCACCAGAGTTATCGAACTTTGGCATCCTGCTATTTCTTCTGAAGTGGTCAATAACCAAGTTGTGGGCAATACGCATAACCCAAGGCAAAAACTTACCTTCTTCATTATACTTCCCTCCTTTTAAGGTTCTGATAACTTTAATGAAAGTGTCTTGAAAAATATCTTCAGTAATATCCTTATCAAAGACTTTAGAATAAATAAAACTGAATATCTTTTGCTTGTGTCTGTGGATTAAAACAGATAAAGCATTTTCGTCGCCATTGATGTAGTTTGAAACCAACACTGCATCTGTGATAAGTTCTTTTTTCATAATCATTACTTTAGGGCCAACGCTCCAAACGTTGTAGGGGTTAATAATCTAAAGTAATGTTACTGTATACGCAGTGTTTTTTAATTGAATATGTCTCAAATATAACAACAATCATTCCGAAAAAACAAAATTTCGACTAAAATTTTAACATTTTTTTCTGTAGAAAACCATTTTTTCAGCTGAAATTCAAATGGTATCTTTGCTGAATTATTTCTTTAAAACATCAATGAAAATCAACGTTTTAAACGCTAACCCAAAGCAAAATATTATCATTAAAGGTGCAAACCTTCATAATTTGAAGAATGTAGACACTGTTATTCCCAGAAATAAACTCGTTGTAATTACTGGATTATCGGGTTCTGGAAAGTCTAGTCTTGCTTTTGACACCTTATATGCTGAAGGGCAACGACGCTATGTAGAAAGCTTGTCGAGTTATGCACGTCAGTTCTTGGGAAGGCTCAATAAACCAAAAGTTGAATTCATTAAGGGGATAGCTCCAGCTATAGCCATAGAACAAAAAGTAAACTCAACCAATCCGCGTTCTACAGTTGGGACTACCACAGAAATTTACGATTATTTAAAACTTCTTTTCGCAAGAATTGGTAAGACCTACTCTCCTATCTCTGGAGAATTAGTGAAAAAACATCGTGTTACTGATGTCTTAGATTACATAAAGTCTTTTGACGAAAACGAAAAGTTACTCCTGCTTTCTCCTATAATTCTTGAAGAAGGTAGAAGCATGGAAGATAAACTCAAAGTCTTATTACAGCAAGGTTATGCAAGGGTAAAACAAGGAGACACCGTTTACAGAATTGAACAAAGCATAGAACACTTGGATGGTTCTGAAGTGTTTTTGGTGGTTGATAGAGTTGTAGTAAAGAAAGATGAAGACTTTTTCAATCGGTTAGCAGATGCTATTGAGACTTCTTTTTTTGAAGGCAAAGGCTCTTGTATTGTAGAATCGCTTTCAAATAGTAAACAGCAGCAATTCAATAATAAGTTTGAATTGGACGATATGGTTTTTCTGGAGCCCAATGTGCATTTATTCAGCTTTAATAATCCTTATGGTGCTTGTCCTAAGTGTGAAGGCTACGGTGATGTTATTGGTATCGATGAAGATTTAGTAATCCCTAACACTGGCCTGTCTATTTATGAAAATGCTATTTTTCCCTGGAGAGGCGAAAGCATGAGTTGGTATAGAGATCAGTTGGTTAACAATTCACATAAATTTGACTTTCCAATTCACAAACCTTTCTTTGAGCTTACGGATGAGCAAAAACAATTGGTTTGGGATGGTAATGAATATTTTGAAGGGCTAAACGGCTTCTTTGCTGAGTTAGAAAGTAAGGCATATAAGATTCAGAATAGAGTAATGCTGTCTCGCTACAGAGGTAAAACCAGATGTAATGTCTGTAACGGGAAACGCTTACGAGAAGAAGCTAATTATGTAAAAATTGGTGGTGTCACCATTACAGATTTGGTAGAGATGCCACTAAAGAATCTTGCTAGTTTCTTTAAGCAATTAGAGCTTAATGACTATGATACAAAAATCGCAGATAGACTTCTCAAAGAAATTAATAACCGTTTGAGTTTCTTATCCAATGTAGGTCTAAGTTACCTTACGTTAAATAGACGTTCTAACACCCTTTCGGGAGGTGAAAGCCAACGTATCAACTTAGCGACATCGCTTGGTAGTAGTTTGGTTGGCTCCATGTATATTCTAGATGAGCCAAGTATAGGCTTACATCCAAAGGATACCGAAAAGCTTATAAAAGTGCTCAAATCTTTAAGAGACTTAGGAAATACTGTCATTGTAGTTGAGCATGATGAAGACATCATGAAAGCAGCTGATGAGATTATTGATATAGGTCCTGAAGCAGGAACATTTGGTGGTGAAATTGTTGCTACAGGTAGTTTTGATGATATCTTAAAATCGGATTCGCTCACAGCACAATATCTAAATGGCAATCTAGAAATTGAAGTTCCTCAAAACAGAAGATCTTCTAAATATCATATTGACATTGTTGGTGCACGAGAAAATAACCTCAAGAATATCGATGTTACGTTTCCATTGGAAATGCTGACAGTGATTACTGGTGTTTCAGGAAGTGGGAAAAGTACATTGGTAAAAAAGATACTGTTTCCAGCGATTCAAAAGAAACTAACTGGTTTTGGAGATAAAGCAGGTCAGTTTACGGAGTTAAAAGGAAACTTCTCTAATATCAAACACGTAGAGTTTGTCGATCAAAATCCAATAGGTAGATCGTCACGTTCCAATCCTGTAACCTATGTTAAAGCTTATGATGATATCAGAGCTTTATTTGCTTCTCAAAAGCTTAGTAAGATTAGAAATTACCAAGCCAAGCATTTTAGCTTTAATGTCGATGGTGGTCGTTGTGAGACGTGTAAAGGTGAAGGTGTGGTCACTATAGAAATGCAGTTTATGGCTGATGTTCATCTTACTTGTGAGACGTGTAATGGTAAACGCTTCAAAAAGGAAGTTCTAGAGGTTAATTTTGAAGGAAAAAATATAGACGACATTCTTAATCTTACTATTGATGAAGCCATCGCATTCTTTGACGCATTCAAGCAAACAAAGATCAAAAACAAATTACAGCCACTACAAGATGTTGGTTTAGGGTATGTCACGTTAGGACAAAGTTCTTCTACTCTTTCTGGTGGTGAAGCGCAACGTATAAAATTAGCATCTTTCTTAGGAAAGGGTAGCAAAAGCGAAAATGCCTTATTCATCTTTGATGAACCTACAACTGGCTTGCATTTTCATGATATCAAAAAGCTGCTAAAATCTTTTGAAGCACTCATAAACAAAGGGCATTCAATTATTGTCATAGAACACAACCTCGAACTTATAAAGTGTGCCGATCATATTATAGATCTTGGGCCCGATGGTGGTGAAGATGGAGGTCAGCTAATTGCTTTTGGGACTCCAGAAGAGATTGTAACAAATGATGATTCTGTCACTGGGACGTATTTGAAAGAGAAGTTACCTGCCTCGCTCTAACCTATCTTTTACAAATTCAACTTTTGTCTTGCCATGAGGGCTTGGTAAACCTTCCTCATTGAGATTTACCATCGTTACATTCTCAACCGTAAGTATAGTTTCCCTTGTCATCATGTTACGTGCTTCACAACGCATTGTTAATGAGGTTCTACCAAACTTGGTCACTTCCATACCCAACTCTACGATATCCCCTTTTTTTGCAGAGCTCATGAAGTTAATCTCAGATATAAACTTAGTTACAATCTTAGAGTTTTCAAGTTGAACTATGGTGTATAAAGCAGCTTCTTCGTCTATCCATTCTAGGAGTCTTCCTCCAAATAACGTTCCGTTTGGGTTTAAATCTTCAGGCTTAACCCATTTTCTGGTATGAAATCTCATAGTTTCCGTTTTTGTAAAGATTATCAATTCTCACGAAATACAAAAGTCCGTTAATCTTTTTGTAAAGTTTTCTTAATCAAGAAGCTAGTAAAATCATTCTGGTTTAACTTTAAGCTAAACTCAATCAAATCAGTCAATCCAAATGAAAACTGTTGCGCTTTTATTATTATCCCTTATTACCACTTCCTGTATAGAATCCCAAAACAGAACTAACGACACTGCCAGAGTTGGAGATCCCTGTGAAAGTTGTGAAGCCATCTATGAATATGGTGATAAATACCTTAATGCTGTTGATACGATTCAAAGCTTTAGAAAGCTTGGAACTCCTATAAAAGTTAGTGGTAGAGTCCTCAAAAAAGATGGAAAGACACCTGTTAGTGATGTAATCTTATATATCTATCACACAGACGACAAGGGTATTTATCCAAAATCTAGCTCACCTAGAGGCTGGGAACGACAACATGGCTATCTAAGAACCTGGTTAAAAACTGATAAAGACGGTAACTATACACTCTATACATCGAGACCTGCATCTTATCCTAACTCTTCGGTACCACAGCATATTCACATCACTGTAAAAGAACCAAACTTGAATGAATACTATGTCGAGGATTTCTATTTTGCTGATGATCCTAACATCACAAGAAATATCTTAAACAGAACCAATGCTAGAGGCGGTTCTGGGGTAATCCAACTTAAGCAAAATGGTGACTTATGGGAAGCAGAACGAGATATTATTCTTGGGTTGAATATTCCTAACTATCCAAATTAGAACAAAGTATCTTGTTTAGGGTTACCCATTTGAGGTATCGTTAATTCACATCCCAAGGCTAGATTGAGCTTTTTTATAAAATGAGCCGACAACAAAGGTGATGCTTTCTCAATATTTTGGTGTACAAAGAAGTCAATTTCTTTAATGCCTTGCTCCTTCCACTCTTTTAGTCGCTCCACCCAATCGTCTAGACGATCGTAATCACTTTGATGATTAGCACCAACATAGCGCACAAAGGCAGTAGCATTGGTTAATCGCATGTGCATTATATCTCTTCTACCAGCTGTATCCACAATAACATTAGAAATATTGTTCGCCTCTAAAAGCGCATACAATTCCTCAGCAACTGTAGGATCATTGTACCAATTAGTATGTCTAAACTCAATAGCCAGAGGCACTTCTTTTGGCCACTGTTCTACAAAAGTTACAACGCGATTAAAGTCCTTGGGTGCAAAGTTATTATGCATCTGCAAGAACAATGTTCCCAGT
The DNA here is from genome assembly GCF_040493455.1 of Winogradskyella sp. 3972H.M.0a.05. Classification (NCBI taxonomy): domain Bacteria; kingdom Pseudomonadati; phylum Bacteroidota; class Flavobacteriia; order Flavobacteriales; family Flavobacteriaceae; genus Winogradskyella; species Winogradskyella sp. 3972H.M.0a.05. The sequence continues at coordinate 101,024 of NZ_JANFDA010000002.1, forward strand.
TTTTCTTGGAGGTTAGACGCATTGTACAAATAATGCTCAACAACTTCCTTAGTTTCGTTTAATCGCTTCCAATGGCTAATCTCTTGATTGAGCTTAGGAAAGAACTTAAATCCCTCAGGAGTTTTCTCATTCCATTTTGAAAATTGTTCAGCAGGGAAAATTCTGTAAAACGTAGCGTTCAACTCAATAGAGTTAAACTGCGTAGCATAATGCTCTAATTCGTCTTTAGTTCCTCTTGGGTAGAATCCCTTTAGATCTGCCCTATTCCATTTGGCACAACCAACAAAGACTTCAGGCTCATTGTCATCTTTTACTTTATTCAATACGCGTTTGGTGTCCGGATGGTCAGCAGGCAACGTAAAATCTATTTCTTCAGGATTATCTACACTTCCAAATTTCATGTTCTAAGTTTTCAATAAATATAAGTAATAAAAGTATTGTTAATAATGCAGTTGATAAGTAAAGTCCGACAGATTGATATAAGATAATGAAATCGATAAATTTAATCTCAAATCTAATTCACATGAACCGCGAAAACGACCTCAAACGTATTCGTCCAGACTATTTAACAACTTCCATTAATGAGTATATGTCTGACGATGAACGCTTTCAAAATTTAGTTCTTAGACCAATCATAAAACTTCAACACGAATTATTAGTTGAGGTTTTCAGAAACTATATCAGAAAGCATAAGAATGTCTTTTACGATTTGACTCTAGAGAAGCGCATTTCATACATTGAGAATGCTATTCATAAGGACATGAAATTCCGTAACTCCCTAAAAGGAATGGTTATCGGCATGTTTACTGTTGAAGAATATGTTACGTATATAGAGAACTCTTCAGCATTAAACAAGCGTATGATGACCATCGTCAAAGAACGATTACTGAGTCACATTCAATTGTTTGAACGCCCTGAAGTTCTAAAAGCCGTTTAAATTTTAATACCACTTTAACATTAACGTAAAATAATTGAATTAATTTTGAAACGTTCATTTCAAATAAAATGCCAAAAGTAGAAGTTTTCGATAGAGCGTTAGTATTAAACCAGGTGACTGAGGTATTCCACCTCAAAGGTTACAATGCGACCTCTATGCAAGATATTGTAGATAGCACTGGTCTTAATCGATCTAGCATATACAATTCATTTGGGAATAAAATGAATCTATTTTTGGAGTGCTTAAAGACCTACAGAGATGATCATAATCGTTCGATGTCTAAATTATTTCTAAAAGCTGAAAACCCATTAGATGCTATCAATATACTCTTTGAGTTTTACATTAATGAAATTTCTAAAGACACTGACAATAAAGGCTGCTTAATTTGCAATTGTATTTCTGAGATGGCCAATCAGGATGAAGCAATTGTGAGTTTCTTGATGCAAAATCAAGTACAAATGCTTAATATTCTTGAAGACCTTATCAATGAAGGACAAACTCAAGGTGTTATAAATAAAAAGCAACAACCAAGAGATTATGCTTATTATCTTCTATCTTCTTTACAAGGTATGAGAACTACTGGTGTTCTATTAGAAAAGGACGCGCAGTTAAAGACAATAAAAACTGCGATTATTCAAACTATATGTTAATTTTTTTTAATTCATTTTGAAACGATTGTTTCAAATAAAAAACAAAAAGACAATGAGCAAATTAAAAGACAAAGTTGCAGTGATCACAGGTGCAAATAGTGGTATTGGGCTTGCAACAGCAAAACGATTCTTGGCAGAAGGTGCTAAAGTAGTTATCTCTGGACGTAGAGCTTCTGCTTTGGAAGAAGCTACTAAAGATTTAGAAGGTGATTTTATAACAGTAGTAGCAGATGTTTCAAAACCTGAAGACAACGTAAACCTTATAAAATCTAGTGTTGAGAAATATGGAAATATAGATGTGCTGTTCCTAAATGCAGGTGTAGCGCCAATGGCACCAATTGATGCAGTTACTGAAGCACACTATGACGAGGTATTCAATATTAACGTAAAAGGTCCAATACTCGCTACTAAAGAAGCGCTGCCTTACATTAATGAAGGAGGAACCATACTCTTTACAAACTCAATAGTACATCAAAAAGGTTTTGATAATCTTGGTGTGTATTCAGCAAGTAAAGGCGCATTGAGAGCTTACTCGAGAGTATTGACCAGCGAATTGAAGCCTAGAGGTATCCGAGTGAATTCTATAGCTCCTGGACCAATAGAAACACCTCTTTACAATAAAATGGGCTTGAGCGAAGAACAAATAAATGAGCTAGGCTCTGGATTTGCACAACAAGTTCCACTTGGTCGATTTGGGACTTCCGAAGAAATTGCCAATACAGCTTTATTCTTGGCGTCAGACGAAGCTTCTTATGTCAATGGTATTGAAATAGAAGTAGATGGCGGACTTAGCCAAGTATAATTGGTGCGTTTTTGATTGATTAAAGCTGGTCTTGCAAGACCAGCTTTTTTATTAGGGATACTTGACCTAAGTGATAGTAACTATGCTCTATGATGCCTTCTATGTTTCTTTGATAAGTTCCATATTTTTCATCTACAAAAACAGCATTAAGCTGTTCTGTTGACATCTGTTCTACATGCGATGCAAATGCTTTGGAATTATTGAATAGCCTAGTTTTCAAGGCTTCCCAGTCAAATTCGGAGGTTAATTCTGGAAAGTCAAAACTATATTTATCCCTAATCTCTAAATCACCACCTTTGAATACATTCAGAACGCCTTCAATATAGTAGTTGATATGGAACGTTAGCGCAGCAATAGTATTTAGATTGCCTACTTTTTTTGTAGCCTGTTCTAGATTTATATCTTCAAGTAGATGTTTGTAATTGGTATTGGCTATCCATCTCCCATTGAGAATCACTTCTCTAAAGCGGTTAGCTAGTTCAACAGAGGTTTTCATCTTAGCACATGATTATTTTTATCAACAACAGTCCCAGTAAAAATATGCTTTTGAAAAATCTTTCTTAATCAAATTATCTTTACTAATGAAAATATGCGCAAGTCCACTATCTCCGAACATAATATGATCATCAACATCTATTTGTAAAACTTGGATATCATCCTGACTTTCTTTGCCATAACCTCTTGGGTCATACTGAGTAAATTCTGCGTAACCACCTATTTTATGACCCATTGCATTAAAATACTCACTGAACTGCTCTTCTTGATCGTCACTTAAACCTTCAATAAAGTCCCAATAGTCATTCTCATCAAATAAATAATCAAATTGTGAATCTTCAGATCCACCCTTATCGATTACTTTTTCAAAAGAAAGCTGGTGTAGCTTATAAATGGGAATGTCTTCGTAGTCTTCCATTTTTAGGAATGAAAAATCTTCTATATACTCATTAGTTAGTTCTTCTTCTGAATGATAGATCACCGCAACATCCTCTTCATACCAATCAGTAGGGGATAAAAAAAGCTGCAGAATACCTTTTTCTGGAAAAAATTCAAGATGTGGTACTTGTTCAAAATTTATTTGAGCAACCATTATCATTGCTTTTCCGTTCTTGTCCTTAGGATATTCTCTGTCTTTAGGGAAAAAAGGGAATCCTAGAAACTTACTTTCCTTCAAACTCAAATTATCTTCAAGTAGCTTTTCCTTTCTTGGTTTAGCATTTATACGAACACTCTCTCTTTCATACTTCTTCAAGTCTGATGCGTACTTCATCAAAAACTCTGGAATCATAGTAATTAAATTTAGAACTTTAAAGCTATATCAACGACTCACCATTCAGGTTTGTTGTGAGTACATCACTCATATAATCGAAATAAGGTCTAATGGCTTTAAACGATTTATCTACCTCTTTCAAGAAACCATCGGATAGAATCTCTTTATCGGTATACTTTTTTGTGAAGATGAATTGCTTCTTTTTAATAAGATCAATCGCAGAATGCTCCTTATTAAAGCCTTTTGGAGCCGTTTTCACCTCGTCGCCCACTAAGTCTCCCCAAACAGATTTAAAGGATTTATTGTTGATGATATCTCTAAACTCTTTGTCATCCATTTCAAATTCCTTTCTAATTCGCAGTAAATCATCTTTATGTGGTTCCCAAAATCCTGTAGCTAAAAAGCTTCCATTATCTGGTGCAATATGCAAGTAATATCCGCCTCTCAATTCTGGTTTTTTGCGATGAAAAGACCCTCCAAAATGCGTCTTGTATGGGGTCTTATCTTTAGAAAACCTAACATCTCTGTATATTCTAAACAACTTGAACTTATCAATTACATCGTGTTTGTTTAAGTCCTCAAACATAGCATTATAGAACTGTTTTACTTCAGCTTCAACAGCTTTAAATTCCTTCTTGTGGTCGTTAAACCAGTCTCTATTATTATTTTTTGATAGTTGTTTAAAAAACGTCAGGGTCTCTTTTGGAATCGTATTTGGCATTATTTTGTCATTAAGTTATTGCATAAAATTACAAAAACAGGTTTGGTTATTGAAAGAATTTTCACTATAATGCAGAACTTTTAAAATTCAAAATTATATATGGGTAGACCAGCAACAAAACCAACTAAACTTAAAGACGGATACTATATAGAGATTAGAAACAAAGGCGCTAAGTCTGGTATTAAGCTATATAGTCAGAATAAATTGCAGATGCATCGTGCTATAAAAATGTACGAGCGTTCTAAAGAAGTTTTGATCCTTGGAGAGTCAGTGAACGGGAAATTTGTAGATAAGGAACCAAAACTGCATGTTGTTACAAATTAGAAAACTAATTAACTAACCAACCAGATAGGAAGAGCATTGACTAAGGTCATTGCTCTTTTTTATTGGAATTCTATTTTATTCAAAATCAGCCCAGAGGCTGGCGCTATATAGTCTTGATGCGATACCACTCCAGGTTGCAAGCTCTCTGTAATAAAATCTAGCGTCACCTCCCCTTTCCCTAGCTTTATCAAGGTTCCCATCATAAGTCGAATTTGATTTCTGCCAAAACCTTTCCCTCTAACTCTTAGCATATAAGTTCTCTCAGGGAAAAAGTTAGCAGTAAACTGATCGTTATCTACTAATTCGCATACATCAACTGTTCTATCGTATTGCCCATTATCAGTAGCTTTATAACAATAGTTCTTGAAATTATGAGAGCCTTCAAAAAGTTTGGCGCCTGTTTTCATAAGTTCAATATTCAAATCATCAAGTATAGTAGTCAATATAGGCGCACAAAATGGATGAAATTTTCCACCATAAGCAAAGAGATAGATATATTCCTTAGTTTTTGAATGCTGGATAATATTGAAGGTTTCATCAACTTCTCTTATGGCTAACGCTCTAATATCTTGTGGTAAATTATAGTTGAACCAATCTAAGAACTCATTCATATCTTCTAAGGGCTCTTCTAGGAATAGTTCAAACGCCGTTTCATTGGCAGAAACCATGGCATCTGTACGCCCAGATACCAATGTCTTAAATGGTTTATCCTGAAGCACATACTTAAAGGTACGATCTATCATTAGGTGAAGTGTTTTTAGATTGGGTTGCTTTTGCCAACCATGAAATCTATATCCTAAATACTGAATTGTAAAAACGTAGAAATGCTTCTTTTTCAAGGTGTTGATTTAAAGCCCGAAAATAGCTGAATAAAAGGCATCTATCAAATTTTTTATACCTTGTTTATCTATTAACTAAAAAAACCAACCTATGACTACATCAACTAAACCACCTATTTGGTTCTGGATAATAAGCGTTATTGGCTTAATATGGAATGGAATGGGTGTTATGAACTATTTGCAACAGGCGTATCGCACTGAAGGTTTTCTAGAGCAAGTAACTCCAGAGCAGTTAGCGATTCTCGATGCAAGACCAGCCTGGGCGACAGCTTTATTTGCCATCGCTGTATTTACAGGTGTTTTAGGCTGTATACTTTTAATTTTCAGAAAAAAGTTTGCATCACCTCTGCTAATGATTTCTTTATTGGGAGCCATAATCACACAAATATGGTGGTTTACAACAGACGGCCCTTCCATTAGCGAAGAATCTGGGGGTACCATTATTCCAATCTTAGTGATTGTTTTTGCACTTCTTTTGGTCTGGATGGCTAGAAAAGGGGTTTCTAAATCCTGGTTAACGTAATTAACAAAATATATCATAAGTAAAAAGCACCAGGAAACTGGTGCTTTTTTTAATGCCGTTTCTTCAAGATGTCCACTACATCATTAAGAGCGTAACCTTTTGCCTGAAGCAGAATAAGGTAATGGAACAGTAAATCTGCACTTTCATTGAGAAACAGTTCGTCATTGGTGTCTTTGGCTTCGATAACAGTTTCTACAGCCTCCTCGCCTACTTTCTGAGCTATTTTATTGATTCCTTTTCTGAATAATGATGCTACGTAAGAATCTGGGTTTTGAGAATCAGTCTTTCTGTCTTGGATAATATCTTCTAATTGAGACAGGAAACCATAAGTCTGATTGTTTTCTTCATTCCAGCAGGTATCTGAGCCTTTATGGCAAGTTGGCCCAGATGGGTTAACTTCGACTAGTAATGTATCATTATCGCAATCTAGTTTTATACCTTCAAGGTTTAGAACATTACCACTCTCTTCTCCCTTTGTCCATAAGCGTTGTTTAGTACGACTGTAAAATGTCACTTGTTTTGTATCTATTGTTTTTTGATACGCTGCTTCATTCATATAGCCTAGCATTAGTACATTTTTGGTTTGTACATCTTGAATAATTGCTGGTACTAATCCATTTTTATTTTTATTGAAATCTATGTTCATAATTTGTCCTTTGTTGTCATTTCGACAGAGCGTAGCGATGAGAAATCTTTAATCTTTAGATTCATCACTTCGTTCTGAATGACAGTTATAGTCTCACAGTAATTCCTTGATTTTTTAATTCTCTTTTTAAATCCATGACTCTTATTTCTCCGAAATGAAATACACTAGCTGCCAAAGCAGCATCTGCTTTCCCTTCTTTAAAGGCATCTACAAAATGCTGTATAGTTCCCGCGCCACCTGAAGCTATCACAGGTATATTAACTAATTCTGAAAGCTTGGCTAAAGCTTCATTAGCAAAACCATTTTTAGTTCCATCATGGTTCATCGAGGTAAATAGTATCTCTCCTGCACCTCTCTCTTCAACTTCCTTAACCCAATCGAATAGTTTTATATCTGTCGGAATCGTACCTCCTGCCAAATGTACATACCATTCCCCATTAACTTGTTTTGCATCTACAGCAACCACAATACATTGACTTCCAAACTTGTTTGAAAGCTCATTGATAAGCTCTGGACGTTTTACAGCTGCAGAATTAATAGATACTTTATCTGCACCACAATGCAAAAGATCATCTACATCTTCAACAGAGCTAATGCCACCTCCAACAGTAAATGGGATGTTTACTTGTTCTGCTACCTTGAGTACCATATTGTGCATGGTTTTACGGTTCTCTTGGGTCGCAGAGATATCTAAAAACACCAATTCATCTGCGCCGAGTTCAGCATATTGTTTTGCCAACACAACTGGGTCGCCAGCATCTCTTAGGTTAACAAAATTTACACCTTTTACAGTACGACCATCTTTTATATCTAAACAAGGTACAATTCGTTTTGTAAGCATGTTACTTATTGTTTATATAGCATTCTAGTTCTTTTAATGTAATTCTATTCTCGTAAATGGCTTTACCAATAATGACCCCCTCGCATCCTAATGCTTCAAGCCTTGGTAATTCGTCAAATTCTGAGATGCCTCCAGAAGCTATTAGTTTGATAGATTCTTCGCTGTGCTCTGAATGACATTCATTAATTATTTTTCTGTATAAATCAAATGAAGGGCCTTGCAACATGCCGTCTTTGGATATATCTGTGCATATTACATAACTGACTCCTTCGGCTTGATACTTCTTAATGAATGGAACGACACGTTCATTGCTTTCTTCTAGCCATCCGCTAACTGCAATAGTTTCATCTTTACAATCGGCTCCTAAAATGATTTTATCGCTTCCATAATACTGAATCCATTGCTTGAACGTTTCCGGGTTTTTCACAGCAATACTACCTCCTGTGATTTGATTTGCACCACTTTCGAATGCAATTTTAAGGTCTTCGTTAGACTTCAATCCGCCTCCAAAATCAATCTTCAGATTAGTTTTACCTGCAATCAGTTCCAATACTTTATAATTCACTATATGACTGGCTTTTGCACCGTCTAAATCCACCACATGTACGTACTCAATCCCTGAATCCTGAAATTGCTTTGCTACCTCTAGTGGGTTTTCATTATATACGATTTTGGTATTATAGTCTCCTTTGGAAAGTCTTACACACTTCCCCTCAATAATATCTATTGCTGGAATAATTCTCATGATTTAGGTTTTAGGTATTAGGTGTTTGGTGTTAGGTCTAAAAAATTCTTTAAAATTTGTGTTCCTACTTTACCACTTTTCTCTGGGTGAAATTGCACGCCATAGAAATTGTTGTTCTGTAATGCTGAAGCGTATTCGCGTTCGTAATTGGTTGCGGCAATCATGCTGCTACATGATTCGGCATAAAAACTATGCACCAAATACATATAACTTTCATCTTCAATATTTTTGAATAATTGTGATTTCAAACTTCCTATAGTGTTCCAACCCATTTGAGGCACTTTTACTGTATTGGAAAATCGCTTCACGTTTACATCAAAAATCCCTAACCCTTTGGTATTGCCTTCTTCTGTATGATTACACATCAACTGCATTCCTAAGCAAATCCCTAAAACTGGTTGTTTCAGGTTTGGAATCAAAGTATCCAAACCTGACTGTTTTAGTTTTGTCATCGCTGAACTTGCTTGACCTACTCCAGGGAAAATCACTCTATCAGAATTTTGGATTTCTTCACTATCATCAGATAACTTAGCTTCTATTCCTAATCGATGAAATGCAAATTGAATACTCTTTATATTCCCTGCTCCGTAATTAATAATGGTAACTTTCATTTTCCTTGTCATCCTGAACTTGATTCAGGATCTATTGTAATTAATTTCTATTTATGGATTCCGCATCAAGTGCGGAATGACACTATTTATAAAACACCTTTAGTAGAAGGCAAAATCATTTTTTCAACATCACGTTTTACAGCCATTTTTATCGCCTTTGCAAAAGCTTTGAATATGGCTTCTATTTTGTGATGCTCGTTAGTTCCTTCAGCTTTAATATTCAAATTACATTTTGCGCCATCCGTGAAGGATTTAAAGAAATGAACAAACATCTCTGTTGGCATCTTCCCTATCATTTCGCGTTTAAATTCTGCATCCCAAACCAGCCAATTTCTACCTCCAAAGTCAATAGCTACTTGCGCTAAGCAATCGTCCATTGGCAAACAAAAACCATAGCGCTCTATGCCAAGTTTATTTCCTAAAGTTTTGGCAAAGACTTCACCTAGTGCTATAGCTGTGTCTTCGATAGTGTGGTGCTCATCCACTTCTAAATCGCCTTCAACCTTAACATCTAAATCTAACTGTCCATGACGCGATAATTGATCTAACATGTGATCGAAAAAAGCTATTCCTGTATCAATATTGCTTTTGCCAATTCCATCTAAGTTCAAGTCAATCTTGATTTTGGTTTCATTAGTGTTACGCTCTATAGAACCCACTCGTTCTGTGGCTTTCAAAAACTTGTAAATTGCTTTCCAGTCATTGGATTCTAAGGCAATGTACTGTTCTAATTCACCACTAGAAACTGTAACTTCATCGGTTCCTAAATTGGTATTGTCATTAATGAAAATTCCTTTAGCACCTAGATTTTTTGCCAACTCAATATCTGTAAGACGGTCTCCGATTACAAAAGAGTTTGCGAGATCATATGCTCCTGAAAAATATTGGGTCAATAGTCCTGTGTTAGGTTTTCTTGTGGGCGCATTGTCCTTAGCAAATGTTCTGTCAATGAATTGCTCTTTGAACTCCACACCTTCTTGTTGAAACGTTTTGATTACAAAATTGTGAACTGGCCAAAACGTGTCCTCAGGATATACTTCGGTTCCCAGTCCATCTTGATTGGTGATCATTACAATTTCAAAATTCAATTCTTTGGCAATCTTGCTTAGATATTGAAAGACTTTTGGGTAAAACTCCAGTTTTTCAAAAGCATCTATTTGCTCGTCTACTGGTTCTCGTATTAGAGTTCCGTCTCTATCTATAAATAAAACACGCTTCATTTGAGTAATTTTAAAGTATTAATTAGTGCTTTGTTTTCGGTTTCTGTGCCTACTGTAAATCGTAAGCAGTTCTCACAAAGTGGTTGATTTGTTCTATTTCTAACTACAATTTTATTTGTAATTAATTGCTGATAGCGTTTGTTAGCATTATCTACTCTTACAAAAAGAAAGTTCGCATCAGATGGAAATACAGCTTCAACAAAACTTATTGCTTTTAGTGCTTCCACAAGGACTTTTCGTTCACTAAGAATTGTATTTATTCTGTTGCTTATAACATCACTATTCGTCAAAACCTCTAATGCTTTTTGTTGGGACAACTGATTGACATTATAAGGTGGTTTTATTTTGTTGAGTATTGTTATGATAGCGCTAGAAGCGTAACAAACGCCTAACCGGATTCCTGCCATACCATAGGCTTTAGACAGGGTTTGGGTTACAATTAAATTCGGAAACTCATTGAGTCTATTCAGCCAGCTTTCTTGAGTTGAAAAATCAATATAAGCTTCGTCAATAACCACTATACCCTTGAATTCTTTTAAAAGCCTTTCTATACTATTTGCTTCAAAACTATTCGCTGTTGGATTATTTGGCGAACATAAGAACAGGAGTTTAGAATTTTGATCAACGGTTTCTAATATCTCTTCTACATCTGGCTGAAAATTAGTTTTGAGCTGTACTTCTTTTATGTTTACTGCATTTGTATTTGCCAGTACACTATACATCCCATAAGTAGGCGGTAATATGATGATATTATCGTTATTGGGTTCGCAAAAGGCTCTGAAGATTAAATCCAGAACTTCATCGCTACCATTACCTACTAAAATTTGATTGGGGTCTACGCCCTTCAATTCTGAAAGTCTTTGTTTTAATGAAACCTGCTGAGGGTCTGGATAACGGTTAAGACCTGTTCCAAAAGGATTCTCATTGGCATCCAAAAAGATGAAGTCATTGGACGCATCCTTAAACTCATCTCTAGCTGATGAATATGGTTTTAAGGCTTTAATATTATCTCTAATTAGATTTTCTATGTTCATTGTTTTAGATTCTGAATTCTTAATGAGACTGCATTTTTGTGCGCTTGCAAACCTTCAGCTTCTGCCATAAGTTCTATTGCATTTCCTATGTTGAGTAATCCTACTTCAGAGATTTTCTGAAATGTGATGCTCTTCATAAAGCTATCTAAGTTCACACCAGAGTAGGCTTTGGCAAATCCATTTGTTGGTAGCGTATGATTAGTACCAGAGGCATAATCTCCTGCACTTTCTGGTGTGTAATTACCGATAAATACGGAACCTGCGTTTCTAACATTAGATGTAAAGAAATCTTCATCTTTTGTAGCAATTATAAGGTGTTCTGGCGCATACGCATTAATAATGTCGAGCATTGTGTTATTATCATCCACTTGAATCAACCTAGAGTTTTCAATCGCTTTTTTAGCAATCGTTTTTCTTGGTAATGTTTCAATTTGAGTTTCGATTTCTGCTTTGACCGATTCTAAAAGTTGACTTGATGTAGTGACCAAAATCACTTGACTATCCGTGCCATGTTCAGCTTGACTTAATAAGTCTGAAGCTACATAACTAGCATTAGCCGAATCATTAGCTGCAACCATTAACTCACTTGGCCCTGCTGGCATATCTATGGCTACACCAAATTTGGTTGCCAACTGTTTTGCTACTGTTACGAACTGATTCCCTGGGCCAAATATTTTGTATACGCTAGGGATCGATTCTGTCCCAAATGTCAGTCCTGCAATGGCCTGAATCCCTCCTACTTTATAGATTTCAGTAATACCACATTCAAAGGCTGTGTATAAGATTTCATCTGCGATGGAACCGTCTTTATTTGGTGGTGTGCACAGAACTATCTCGCTACACCCAGCAATCTTTGCAGGAACAGCCAGCATCAACACTGTAGAAAACAATGGTGCTGTTCCTCCCGGTATGTAAAGCCCTATCTTATCAATAGCGCGCTTTTCTTGCCAACAGGTCACGCCTTCCATAGTGTCAACAGAAATGACATCTGTTTTTTGTGCTTTATGGAATTTTTGAATATTTGACTTTGCTGTTGTAATAGCTGCTTTGAGTTTTTCTGAAACTCTAGATTTGGCTAATAATATCTCGTCATTCGTTACTTTTATTGTTTCGAGATTTACGCCATCAAATAGTTCTGTGTACTTTTTTATGGCTTTGTCACCTTTTCTCGATACTTCGTTGAATATTTCCTCTACGGTGTCTTCGATAGCTTCAAAAGACTGTGTTGGACGCTGAAGAAGTGTTGGCCACTCTGATCTTTCTGGATTGATTATTGTTTTCATTATACTACCATATTTTCGATTGGACATACTAAAATTCCTTGGGCACCATTAGCTTTAAGTTCATCTATGATTTCCCAAAACTGACCTTTATTGATGACTGAATGCAATGAACTCCACCCCTCTTTTGCTAATGGCAAAATTGTTGGACTTTTCATACCTGGTAACACTTTAATGATATCATCTAGCTTATCATTTGGCGCATTGAGCAATATGTACTTTGAGTTTCTACCATTCAATACGGACTGAATCCTAAATTGAATACGCTCAAGAACTGCTTGACTTTCAGAAGAAATACTTGGAGATACTGCTAATACAGCTTCAGATTTGAGCAGTACTTGAATCTCTTTCAAGTTGTTTTTGAAGAGTGTGCTTCCGCTAGACACGATATCACAAACTGCATCTGCTAGTCCTATATTTGGTGCAATTTCAACGGAGCCATTTATTATGTGTAGGTTAGCTGTAATATTTTCAGCATTCAAAAACTGATTTACGGTATTGGGATAGGATGTTGCGATTCGCATTCCTTCTAAATCTTGCAGTGTTTTTGCGACCGAATTCTTTGGTACTGCTATTGACACACGACATTTGGAAAACCCTAATTGCTCAGCAACTTGTATGTCTTTACCCTTTTCTACAAGAATATTTTCGCCAATAATAGCGGCATCTACAACACCGTCTCTCAGGTATTGAGGAATGTCGCCATTGCGCAAATAGAACACTTCTAAAGGGAAGTTGCGTGCAGAAGCTTTGAGTTGGTCTTTTCCATTGTCAATGGAAATGCCAATGTCTTTAAGCAATTTCATGGAATCATCGTGAAGACGACCCGATTTTTGTACAGCTATTTTTAATTTACTCATTTTAGTTTTTAAAGTGTCTGAGTAAATCTTTTTTGAGATATTCTTATTGATGGAAAGAAAAAACCCGTTTGATTTACTCAAACGGGTTTAAAATATATCTTGGCTTTATTCAATACATTTTCAGCTCGCTTGAGTGCAAGTATGAAAATGATGATGATGTAATTGAATAAAATTCATTTGTGTTTTGTTCTGAACAAATTTTCAGAAAAATATTTTACAATTCCAAGGGATTATAAAACTTTTTATTGGTTACCCAAAATTATTGGCATTCCAGACTCTCCTGAACCTATAACAATCACCTTACTATTCGGAGATTCTGATAGTTTCATAGTCGCTTCTATGCCCTTATCTTGAAGAATCTTATCCGTTAATGACGCACTAAGAATTCTATTGGCATCTGCTTTTCCTTGGGCTTCTACTCTTTTTCTATCAGCCTCCTTTTCTTCAGTTTGAAGTAAGTACTTATATTTTTCCAGTTCTTGTTCTTTGGTTTTTTTGTCTTCAATTGCGTCCGTAATTTTCTTTGGTAACTCAATTTTTTCAACAAGAACCTGAATTAAATCTATATTTACCTTAGCCAAATCTGTTTTTGTTTGGCTTTGAATTTCATTTTGAATCGTGTTCTTTTTAGAAGAATATAATTCCTCAGCCGTATATTGACCAATTATACTCCTAGCAACTGAATTTATGGCTGGTTTAACTTTCCTAGAATAATATTCTTGCCCTACATTTTGATGCAGTTTACCTAAGCTTTGACGATTTGGTTTGAACTGAATGCTTAAGTCCACCTCAATCGGTAATCCATCTACAGATAATAATTCTTGTAAACTCTCTGGTACTGTTTGCTCTCTTACCTCGTATATAATCATACGGTTCCAAGGGGCTACTATATGAAACCCTTCTCCATAGGTATTCTCTATATCAACACCGCCACCAAATTGCTTATATAAAACTCCAGCTTCTCCTGAGCCAATAGTTACTGCTGATTTAGTTAATAATATGACTAACACAACCAATCCGACTATGATTGGTAGTCCAATTTTTGGTAATTTTTCCATTATGTATAAGTTTAGTTTTGTATTAAATAAGTCCGTTATACTTTCTCATAAACCATTCTAGAGCTAAGCTAATAGCTATCAAGGCTAACAAGTATTTGAAATCGATTAAAGGTACGATATTTTTATTGCTTTTTTGTATGATCGAGAATCGCTTATCGCTTAATAAATCATTAGCTAATTGACTGGTATTATCAATGAAATATGACTGACCATCGCTATTAGTAGCTACTCGCCTTAGTTTTGTTACATTGGCGTTGAGGAATTGTTGTTCTACATTATAATCAAGGATATTGATAGAACCTGATCTGGAAATATTTTCATCATTAACGCTTACCGTAAAGCTATATTCTCCTGATGAAATTCCGCTCAAATCTACTTCGTAGCTATTATTCTTTAAGATGAAAGGAATCGTAGATGTAGCATTATCAGCCTTGTTCTTGAGAGTTATATTGAGGTTTTTGCCACTATCAAATTCATAGTTCTTATTGAAATATTGCGCACTAATAATAACGTTATCATTACCATTATAGAATGATTCATAATCAACATTTAATCGGCTACGCTTTTGATCTGAGCCTAAATATTGAATCAGCTTCCCTAGGAAATCATCAAAATCTTCAAATGAATTATTGTTTATATAATCTTGTGCTCTCCATTTCCAAATACCTTCCCCGAATAAAATAGCTTCTCGCTTTTGATTAGATTCAAACGTTGCTAATAGCGGTTCGTTTGTATTATTTCCATTAATAGTTTTATACAGTATCGTTTCAAAAGGGATTGAAAATCTTAATTCTCCAAATTCTGAATCTAATGGTGGATAGTCATCAAATCCTAAATCTTCAACAATAAATGTTGAGTAATTAATATTTAAAGTTGGCTGAAAACTCTCTGACTGCGAGGTGATTTCTTGCAAATAGTTAGACTGAATTCCATTTATTAACGACCAGTTTGTTTTTGTTCCTGTGATTATAAAGCTATTTAACTTCAACTGGTCTATAACATCAAAGACTTGTCTGAATGCATTATTGGGTTGATACAAAATCACCATCTGATAATTGTCTGCACTTCTAAGAAAATCGTTAGGCTTTATAATATCTGCCTGCCGCTGCTCATTGTGCTCTATAGACTTTTTTAAAGCACCTAGGTCTGGGTGACTAATATCTGAAACCACAGCAACATTTGTCTTTTGATCAATAACTTCTACAGCAAAATTCTTAGCATTATTAATCTTGTTTTTTTCATTCTGTAAAGGCACCAATTCTGCAACATAAGTTCTTACTCCTACACGATTAGCAGGTAGATTGGCAGTTATGATTTGTGATGTATTATCCTTATTGAATTGTAAGTTCTTTGAAAACACAGTTGCTGAACCACTACGAATCCTGAACTCAGTAGTTATAGGTTCTTCTCCATTGTAAACTGCTATAACTTCGGTCGGAAATTTATTCTTAAGGTAGGCATACTTGTTGACATTTAGCTGCTGAATTTTTAAATCTGCATACTGAACAGTATCTCCGAGAACTACAGGATAGATTGGATCTTTGTAACGCTTTGCAGCAAATTCATAATCATTGCCATAGGTTTGGTTACCATCGGTTATGAACAACACTGGAGAAATGGAACCTTCATAAACTTCTGACAAGCGATTGAACGTCGTTGATAGATTAGATTGAGACTCATTGAATGATAGTGAATCACTTTGATTCATTTCATTTCCAAAGCTATAATACTCAATATTGAAACGCTCGCTTAACGTTTCATTTGATCTAAGTCCATTTAATAAGTCATCGACTTTACTTTCTTGATTTAAATACGAAACAGATTCAGAATTATCAACCGCTACAATAAGGTTTGGCTTTTCATTATAAAAAGATGTTTGTTCAAACTTTGGGTTGATGAGTAGCAGCAGAATTGCAAAAATGCTTAGGAATCTAAAAAAAGCTAGTATAATATATAATCGACTTGTTTTTTTGGTCTTATATATATACTGAAAAAGCGCTAGTGAAAGCGCTATTATTCCTGCTATTATAATATATAATAAAGTGTCTGTAGCCAAATTAGTTTTTAACTTTTATCAACTCAAACGAATCGCGAAATCGTTTAGCATTTGTATTATCTGATTTATCTTTCAAGGCAATTGTTTGAATCATATATAACTTATAATCTACCAAAATAGACCACATAGATAACACGTACAAATCTCCCTGGTCTACCTCTATTTTGTAAAAGCGTCCAGGATATCCATTAAATACAATTGATTCTTTACTCAACAGCGTACCCTTTACATTAGTCACAGCCCCATTTATAGAGTTTTCCAGTAGTGTGTTCTGTACTTCTGGTGAGTCTAGCCCTTCAGGAAAAAAACTTAATGGATACTGCGTAAAAGAACTCATGTACATAAGGTTACTATCGCTAGAAGTGGCTGTGCATGTATAAGTATGCATGACCACATTTCCTTTGGCAGTAGGTATATCTGTTGAGGCTTTTTCAGCATATGCTGGAAAATCAACACGATACCCAAAATCAGTATTCTTTACTGTATTCCAGTCTTGAGCTCCTATCAAAGAACTGAAAGAAACTGTAATAAAAAGGACTATGTATACGAGACGTTTCATCATTTATTAAGTTAACATACCTCCATCAACGTTGAGTGTTTGCCCAGTTACATAAGCAGACATGTCACTGGCAAGAAAAACACAAGCATTTGCAATATCTTCTGGAGTACCTCCACGCTTTAATGGTATTGCAGCTCTCCAACCATCGACAGTAGCTTCATCTAATTTAGCTGTCATTTCTGTTTCTATAAAACCAGGAGCAATCACATTACTTCTAATATTACGAGATCCTAGCTCTAAAGCTACTGACTTAGAGAATCCTATAATTCCTGCCTTAGACGCTGCATAGTTGGTTTGTCCAGCATTTCCTTTCACACCAACTACAGAACTCATATTAATGATCGATCCTTTACGCTGCTTTAGCATTGTTCTCTGTACCGCTTTAGTCATATTGAAGACCGACTTCAGGTTTACTTCTATTACCTTATCAAAGTCTTCTTCAGAAATACGCATAAGCAAATTATCTTTAGTAATTCCTGCATTATTGATCAACACATCAATACTACCAAATTCTTTTACAACTTCGGCAGCTAAGTCTTGAGCTTCGTCAAAACTTGCAGCATTGCTCTGATATCCTTTAGCTTTTACTCCTAAAGCATTGAGTTCATCCTCGAGTGCTTTGGCTGCATCGACAGAAGAACTATATGTAAATGCCACATTAGCACCTTGCTCTGCAAAAACTCTGGCAATTCCTTTACCTATTCCTCTACTTGCACCAGTGATTATAGCAGTTTTTCCTTCTAGTAATTTCATTATTTATAATTGGATTAGTTGTTACCAAATATAGCAAATACAAGTTGCATCAAATAAAAAAATCTCACAATTTATACCTAAAATTATTTTAAGACTTTAACACATTTTTTATAGCTAACGTTAAAACAAATAGCCTATTTTTTTTGTTGTTCTTTTCCTATTATTGCAAAACTCATAAGTATAATCGAGAATATAGTTTCAACATAATTTTAACAAATGCAACTATGTTGCACTTATATTTGTGTGTATTTTAGCAAAAATGAAAGTATGGTACAAACCTCAGACCTTACATACACATATAAAAATGGTGAGCAATTTAAGTTCCCGGATATAAACCTTAATGCTGGAGAGCATTTGGTTATTTTAGGTCCTTCTGGAATAGGAAAGACTACACTACTATATTTAATGGCTGGTCTTTTGCAACCCATTGAAGGTACTGTATCAATTTCAGGAACTGAGCTAAACTCATTATCGAGACGCAAAATTGATAGCTTCAGAGGTGAGAACATTGGGCTTATTTTTCAACAATATCATTTTATTAAATCTCTCAATGTTGCTGAAAACTTACGCTTGCGGCAAAGTTTTCCAATAGACTCCAATGATAAGAAAAGACGATTTGAACTTGCTGAAAGATTAGGGTTAACGGAGCACTTGGGTAAAAAGGTATCAACATTAAGCCAAGGACAGCAACAGCGACTATCGATAGCTTTAGGACTTATCCATAAGCCAAAAATCATTTTTGCAGATGAACCGACTTCAAATTTAGACGATGTAAATTGTGATAAAGTAATTCAATTACTAAAAGAAGAAGCCGAAATTTGTAAGAGTAGCTTAGTAATTATCACACACGATTCGCGTTTAAAACCTCACTTCCAAAACCAAATAATACTATGAAAATAATTTATTTGGCATATAAGAATATGGTTTCTAAACCGCTCAATCTAATGTTGAGCCTTATGTTGTTAATGCTGAGTGTATCGTTAGTCACTTTTGTTTTGCAACTGAGTCAACAATTGGGTGGGCAATTAAACAAGAACATTGCTCCTTTTGATATGGTGGTTGGTGCCAAAGGTAGTCCTTTGCAGTTGGTTTTATCTTCTGTACTTCATGTGGATGCGCCTACGGGTAACATTAAATTAAAGGAAGCTGAATTCATAGAAAATCATCCTTTCGTGAAAACTGCTATTCCTGTTTCGTATGGTGATAGCTACAAGGGTTTTCGAATATTAGGAACAGAATCAGAATACCTTAGTCTTTATAATGCCAAATTAGCTGATGGTGAGCTATTTAAAACATCTTTTGAAGTGGTGGTGGGCAGTAATGTTGCTGAGCGCTTACAATTAAAAATTGGTGATAGCTTTATAGGAACGCATGGACTTATTGATTCGGGTGACGATGCTCATGATGAACATCCTTATGTTGTCACCGGAATTATAGAACAGACAGGTACTGTCGTCGATCAATTACTAATCACTACACTAGAAAGTATTTGGGAAAGTCACAATCATGAGGATGAAGATCACCATGATGAAGAGCAAGATGAAAGCCATGACCATGATGAGGAGCATCATGATGATCACGATCATGATCACGAATCAGATGAATATCATCACGACGATGAAACTTCTGAACATAGTGATGAACACGAACATGATGAAGAGAGAGAAATCACTTCATTATTAGTGAAGTTCAAAAACCCTCTTGGAATGGTTCAACTTCCTAGGTTTATAAATGAAAATACTAATACTCAGGCTGCCTTACCAGGTTATGAAATACAACGATTAACGAACCTGTTTGGATCTGGTGTAAAAACCATAAATGGTATCGCATTAGCCATATTATTGGTTTCTGCATTAAGTATTTTTATCAGTCTGCTAAAAACTATACGTGAAAGAAAGAAGGAACTTGCTTTATTGAGAACTTATGGACTTAGTACCAATCAAATTCTTTTATTGGTATTTTCTGAAGGTATATTCTTAGCACTCATAGGCTTCATACTCGGATGGGTACTAGGTCGATTAGGCATCTGGGGTGTTTCTCAATATTTACAAGTTTCAAATGGATATCATCTACAAATATTAGGTCCTGACTTAACCGAGCTATTGTTCTTAGGCATTATATTTGTTATAACTATAATAGCCACTTTATTGGCTTCTATTTCAATTTTTAAATTAAACGTAGCTAAAACCCTATCTGATGCTTAATAAACAATTAATCTTACTCTTATCTTTTGTAGTGTTAACGACCACTTATTCAACAGCTCAAGAAGAAGTAACTTGGAAAGATTTGGCTAATGTTGAATTTAATAGAGTGTATAATGAAGACTATGGAATTTTCTTTTTAACACCTGATTTTGGGGATGGCGTAAGATTATATGAAGGCAAAGAGATTAGTATAAAAGGTTATTTCCTGGACATAGCCGGAAATGGTGAAATCGTTTTACTTTCAAAACAGCCAATGGCATTATGTTTTTTTTGTGGTGGTGCAGGACCAGAAACTATAATAGAGCTGCATTTCAAAGAAAAACCTTCCTTTAAAACAGATCAAGTTATTATAGTTAATGGAATACTAGAGCTTAATGCAGACAATGTAGATCGCTGCAATTATATCCTTAATAACGTTACAGGTCGATTAGCAGATTAAATTCTGCTAAGTAGTTTTTAACCTAAAACTTCTGCTACTCTTTTTCCGATTTCTGCAGGCGAATCCACAACATGAATACCGCATTCTCTCATGATACGCTTTTTAGCTTGAGCAGTATCATCACTACCTCCAACGATTGCTCCTGCATGACCCATTGTACGACCAGCTGGTGCTGTTTCTCCTGCGATAAACCCTACTACTGGTTTCTTACTTCCGCTAGCTTCATACCATTTAGCAGCATCTGCTTCTAATTGACCTCCAATTTCACCAATCATTACTACACATTCTGTCTCTGGATCATTGATTAATAACTCAACAGCTTCTTTAGTAGTTGTTCCAATAATTGGATCACCACCAATTCCAATAGCTGTAGTAATCCCAAGACCTTGCTTTACAACTTGGTCAGCAGCTTCGTAAGTTAACGTACCCGATTTTGATACAATCCCAACTTTACCTTTTTTGAAAACAAAACCAGGCATGATACCTACTTTTGCTTCTTCTGGAGTAATTACTCCTGGACAATTAGGACCAACTAATCGGCAATCTTTATCTTTAATATAATCTGCAGCTTTAATCATATCTGCTACAGGAATACCTTCTGTAATAGTAATAATAACTTTAATCCCAGCATCTGCTGATTCCATAATGGCATCGGCAGCGAAAGCTGGTGGTACAAAGATGATAGAAGTATCTGCTCCTACTTTTTCTACAGCTTCTGCAACTGTATTGAATACTGGCTTGTCTAAATGTGTTTGACCTCCTTTTCCTGGTGTAACACCTCCTACTACATTGGTTCCATATTCAATCATTTGACTCGCGTGAAACGTTCCTTCACTACCTGTAAACCCTTGTACGATTATTTTTGAATCTTTATTTACTAATACACTCATGGTATCTAAATTATTTTAATGATTTTATGCAGCGCAAAAATAACAAGTTTGTTGCTTTTGCTTGTGTTATTATTCAATTAAATTTTAAACTTTTTCTGTTGTGAAAGAATTAAGGCTAGATGTACCAACATCTGCTAGTTGGCTTATCTCATATCCTTTGTATAATTTACCGTCTTTTACCTCCCATATGGTTATAAAATGTGCCATTGGCTCTTCATTATCAGGATCTTCAATCGTTCTAACCATCATGGTGTAACGCGTCGTAACGAAATCACCATCTTGGAGCATATGGCTTATATGCATTCTTATGGATTCATACGATCTATGAATATCAGTAAATAGTTCGTTTACTTTATTAAAATCGAATTGGTGATATCCTTTACTACTGTGCCAGTTTAATTGGCATTCTGGGTGAAGATAAGTTGCTAATGCTTCTGTGTTGTTAGCCAAGTCCGATTCGTAAAACCCACGGACGACATCTTTTGGTTCCATCTACTTTTCTTTTTCTTTTAGTAATCTTAAAATTTCTGGGATTTGTTTAATGTTAGCAATTTCTTTGTACTTGGTTCTAAAATCTTCAGCAGGGATTCCAAAATAGTGTTTATGTCCTTCTAGAGATTTACTAACTCCAGCTTTAGCAGAGATAACAGTTTTATCACCAATAGTAATACCGCTTGTAATTCCCACTTGTCCCCAAATAGTAACTTCATTACCAATAACCACACATCCTGCTATTCCTACTTGAGAGGCAATCAAACATTTTTTACCAATTACTGTATCGTGTCCAACCTGAATTTGATTATCTAACATAGAGCCTTCTCCTATGGTCGTATCGGCAGTCACACCTTTATCTATAGTACAGCAAGCTCCAATATGCACATTGTCTTTAATGACAACGCGGCCTCCAGATAGTAATTGGTCAAAGCCTTCTGGTCTATTCTTATAATAAAAAGCACTTCCACCAAGAACTGTTCCTGCATGTATGACTACATTGTCTCCAATGATAGCATCATCGTATATACTTACATTAGAATGAATAATACAATTATCACCAATAACAACATTATTCCCTATAAAGCAATTTGGTTGAATTATAGTGTTCTTCCCAATCTTAGCCGATGGTGCAATTGATGCACTTGAAGGCTGGAATGGTTTGAAGTGATTGGTCAACTTATTGAAGTCTCTAAACGGATCATCACTTATCAAAAGTGCTTTGCCTTCTGGGCACTCTACTTCTTTATTGATAAGGACAATAGTGGCAGCCGAATTCAGTGCCTTGTCATAATACTTTGGATGATCTACAAATACAATGTCTCCTGGCTCTACAACATGAATTTCATTCATCCCCAAAACAGGAAAATCTTCAGGACCTACAAAATCACTATTAATAATATGAGCAATCTCTCTTAATGTTTGTTGTTGTGGAAATTTCATTGCAGACGCTCTTCTTTATTAACGTTATTCTTTGACTCTTTCTTTGTAAGTACCTTTTTCAGTTTCAACTTTTATCTTATCACCTTCATTAATAAATAAAGGTACATTGACAGTAGCTCCAGTTTCAACTGTTGCAGGTTTTGTAGCATTTGTAGCTGTATTACCTTTTACGCCAGGCTCTGTATGTGTTACTTCTAAGATAACACTTGCAGGCATTTCAACAGATAATGGCATATCGTCCTCTGTATTAATCAAAACGGTAACAACCTCACCTTCTTTCATCAATCCTGGTGCATCTAAAGCACTTTCTTGAAGTTGAATCTGGGAATAATCATCAGTATTCATAAAATGATAAGCTTCACCATCATTATATAAATATTGAAACTTATGCGTTTCTACTCGAACATCATCAATCTTGTGACCTGCTGAAAACGTATTATCTACTACCTTACCTGTAGTAACGCTTTTTAATTTGGTTCTCACAAACGCTGGTCCTTTTCCAGGCTTCACATGAAGAAATTCAATTATTTTATAAATGTCATGATTATATCTTATGCATAATCCGTTTCTAATGTCTGATGTACTTGCCATTCTTAATTATATATTTTAGTTTGATTTGAAGTAACCCTTCATGATACCACGATGAGAGTTCTTGATAAATTGAAGAATTTCATCTCGTTCTGGGGTTGCTTCCATTTCGGCTTCAATAATTTCTGATGCCTGTGTATTGTTATAATTCTTTTGATAAAGAATTCTATATATATTCTGTATTTCTCTAATCTTTTCAGTCGTAAAACCTCTTCGTCTTAATCCTACTGAGTTTATACCAACATAGGATAACGGTTCACGAGCTGCTTTTACGAAAGGTGGTACATCTTTTCTTACTAATGAACCTCCAGTTACAAAGGCATGATTTCCAACGGAAACAAATTGATGTACTGCAGTCATCCCAGCCAATACAACATAATCACCTACAGTAATATGTCCAGCAAGTGTGCTGTTGTTTGAGAAAATACAATTATCTCCAACAATACAGTCGTGTGCAACATGGCAATAAGCCATAATCAAGCAGTTGTTACCAATCACTGTTTTCATTCGATCTGCCGTACCTCTATTTATAGTAACGCATTCTCTTATAGTTACGTTATCTCCTATCTCAGCAGTTGTATCTTCATCGTTATATTTAAGGTCTTGTGGTACAGCAGAAATCACTGCTCCTGGAAAGATATTACAGTTTTTACCGATTCTTGCTCCTTCCATAATCGTTACATTGCTTCCTATCCATGTTCCTTCTCCAATGACCACATTATTGTGTATTGTTGCAAAAGGTTCTATAACGACATTTTTAGCAATTTTTGCTCCTGGATGTACGTAGGCTAACGGTTGATTCATACTTACTTAACTTTTGAAATTTGTGCCATTAACTCGGCTTCTGCACATAGTTTTCCATTGGCATAAGCGTATCCTTGCATATGGCATATTCCACGACGGATAGGCGTAATAAGATCACATTTAAATATCAATGTATCTCCAGGAACTACTTTTTGTTTGAATTTTACTTTATCAATTTTCATGAAAAACGTGAGATAGTTTTCTGGATCTGGGACTGTACTCAATACTAAGATACCTCCCGTTTGCGCCATAGCTTCAACTATCAATACTCCTGGCATAACTGGTGCTCCTGGGAAGTGACCTGCGAAAAATGGCTCGTTCATCGTCACATTCTTAGTACCAATTACGTGTGATTCGGACAACTCAAATATCTTATCAATTAACAAAAATGGTTGTCTATGTGGTAACATATTCATGATTTGATTTACATCCATTAGAGGTTGTGCATTCAAATCTATGACTGGAACATTATTACGTCTTTCATTCTTAATAATCTTAGACATCTTCTTTGCAAACTGAGTGTTTACAAAGTGTCCCGGCTTGTTAGCAATAACTTTACCCTTAATACGAGTACCTATTAGCGCTAAATCTCCAAGTACATCTAGTAACTTATGTCTAGCTGCTTCATTTGGGTAATGCAGCGTAAGATTATCTAGTATTCCGTTTGGCTTTACAGCAATGCTATCTTTCTTGAAAGCTACTTTGAGTTTCTCTATAGTTTCAGGAGATATTTTCTTATCGACATAAACTATCGCATTATTAAGATCTCCTCCTTTAATAAGTCCATGCTCAAGTAACATTTCGAGTTCATGAAGAAAACTGAATGTTCTTGAGTCTGCTATTTCAGATTTAAACTCAGATATATTATTTAATGTAGCATTTTGGGTTCCTAGAACTTTAGTTCCAAAATCTACCATAGTTGTCACTTTGTAATCACTTGAAGGCATGATAAGAATTTCACTGCCTGTTTCTTCATCTGTATAAGAGATTACATCGGTAACTACGTACTCTTCTCTATTGGCTTCTTGCTCAACGATCCCTGCCTTTTCAAGGGCTTCAACAAAAAACTTAGAAGAACCATCCATGATAGGAGGCTCAGAAGCATTTAATTCTATTTCGGCATTATCTATATCTAAACCAACCAAAGCTGCTAAAACGTGCTCACACGTTTGAATCGTAACACCATTTTTCTCGAGCATTGTCCCTCTCTGAGTATTGGTAACGTAATTTGCATCTGCTTCTATTAACGGGTTGCCTTCTAAGTCTATTCGTTTAAATGCAAACCCATGGTTTGCTGCTGCCGGTCTAAAGGTTAATGTCACATCTTTTCCTGTATGTAACCCTACGCCTTGAAGAGAAACCTCATTAGCAATGGTTCGTTGTTTTTGTTCAGTATTAACTATCGCCATTTACTTTTTTTTCAATTTCATTAATATCTTTTACAATCTTTGGAAGGTTTTTGAAGTACACATAGGACTTGTTATAATCGCCATATGCTAGAGCTGGTGACCCTTGAAGTACTTCATTGTCTTTTACATTTCTACCAATTCCAGATTGTGCTTGTATTCTAACATTATTACCTATAGTAATGTGACCAACAATTCCAACTTGCCCTCCTATTTGGCAATTCTCTCCGATTTTAGTTGATCCTGCAATTCCTGTTTGAGCAGCAATAACAGTATTCTTTCCTATTTCTACATTGTGTGCTATCTGAATCTGATTATCTAGCTTTACACCTCTGCGAATTACTGTAGATCCAAGAGTGGCTCTATCTATTGTAGTACCTGCTCCTATATCTACATAATCTTCTAAAATCACATTCCCAGTTTGTGGTACTTTGGTGTATTCACCTTTTTCATTCGGTGCAAAACCAAAACCATCTGCTCCGATAATTGCTCCAGAATTAATGACACAGTTATTTCCAATAACACATTCAGAATAAATCTTAGCTCCCGAAAATATTATGGTATTATCTCCAATAGTAACATTATCTCCTAGATAGGAATTTGGAAAGATCTTAACATTGTCTCCTATAACTACATTTTCACCTATATATGTAAATGCACCTATATATATATTGTCACCCTTTTTTACAGTATCAGAAATGAAACAAGGTGATTCTATTCCAGATTTATTGAATTTTACCTGATTGTAATATTCCAATAATTTGGAAAAAGACTTATAGGCATCTTCTACTTTTATAAGTGTCGTTGAGATTTCGCTTTCTGTTTCAAAATCCTTATCAACAATAGTTATCGACGCTTCTGTAGAATATATATAAGGTTTGTATTTAGGATTAGCTAAGAACGTTAATGATCCTTTAGTACCTTCTTCTATTTTGGCAAGTTTGGAAACTTCAACATCAGGATCCCCAACGATATCTCCTTCTAAAATGCCAGCAATTTGTTGTGCTGTAAACTTCACACGAATTTGTTTGATATCCGCAAAAATAGAAAAAATGTATTACATTTTATTCTTAGGATAGCATATATAATATTTGGTTACTGGCTTTGATAAAGCTTTAAGGTTCAATTGGTCAGAAGCCTTAACGATATCTTCTATTTTACCGGTTTTGTGTAAGATGTTAATGCCCTGCTTTTTGGCTTGATATGCTTGATTGGATATTTCGCCCAAAAAGACAAAATATTCTGCTTCTTCTTTTGTGATATTATATTTTTCAATCAGGTTGCTTGTATGCTCAAAAAGATGCTTGGCTTTTATTGGTTTGTTCTTTAGTTTGATTTTCAATAAATCTCTATTAATAATCATATCCGAAAGGTTACGCAACACAAAATCTTCATGATATTGCCATACCTTCATAGCAGATACGATATCGTAATCATCTAACTTCGAAAATATATTAATGACTTCTCTATCAAAGTTTTCTAGCGAGATATCATTCTTTAAGAAAAACTGTAATGCTTCAGAGCCTTCCAATTCAACACCAGATTCAACTAGTTCTTTAGCACGCTTCAATACACGCATTAACAGCTCTTCGGCTACCAATCCTGTTTTGTGTAGATAAACCTGCCAATACATCAAACGTCTCGCCACCAAAAACTTTTCAGCACTATAAATGCCTTTCTCTTCAATTACTAATTGGTCGTCCATTACATTAAGCATTGTAATGAGGCGTTCGCTATTAATATTACCTTCAGCTACTCCAGTATAGAAACTATCGCGTTTCAAATAATCTGCGCGATCCATATCGATTTGGCCAGAGATTAATTGGTTCATGAATGCTCTATGGTATTCGCCTTTAAAAATTTCAATAGCTAAAGACAATTGACCATTGAACTCTTCGTTTAGAGCTTCCATGAACAATAATGAGATTGATTCATGAGGTACATCGTTTACTAGACTATGTTCCATAGCATGTGAAAAGGGACCATGGCCAATATCGTGCAAAAGAATTGCAACATACAATCCATTTTCTTCATCATCCGAAATATCTACACCTTTAAATCTAAGGACGTTTACAGCCTTTTGCATGAGATGCATACATCCCAATGCATGATGAAATCTTGTATGATGCGCTCCTGGGTATACCAAATATGAAAGACCCATTTGTGTAATACGCCTTAATCGCTGAAAATAACGATGTTCAATAAGATCGAAAATTAAGGCATTAGGAATTGTAATAAAACCGTAAATTGGGTCGTTAAATATTTTAAGTTTGTTTTTCGTTCTCAAACTTGAATTCACATTAAAATTTTAAACAAATATACATGAACCCTATAAATATACTCTGGGTCGATGATGAAATAGACCTACTAAAACCTCATATTCTTTTTCTTGAACAAAAACAGTACACCGTTACGACTTGCCAAAGTGGTACTGAAGCGTTGGAAGCTATCGATGATTCTAACTTTGATATTGTGTTTTTGGACGAAAATATGCCTGGCCTTACTGGCTTAGAGACGCTCAATGAAATCAAGGAAAAGCGCGCTAACCTTCCTGTAGTGATGATTACCAAGAGTGAGGAGGAGTATATTATGGAAGAAGCTATTGGTAGTAAGATTGCGGATTACTTGATAAAGCCTGTAAACCCTAATCAGATTTTATTGAGTTTGAAAAAGAATCTTGATCATTCACGTCTGGTATCCGAAAAGACAACTTCTAACTATCAGCAAGAATTTAGAAAGATTGCGATGGACTTGTCTATGGTAAACTCTTATGAAGAATGGGCAGATCTGTATCAAAAGCTTATTTATTGGGAACTACAACTTGAAGATATTGAAGATGTAGGTATGACTGAGATTTTAGAATCTCAAAAAACCGAAGCTAATCTTCAGTTTGGAAAGTTTATTGAAAAGGAATACAAATCCTGGTTCGATCATACCAATGATGCGCCGATAATGTCTCATACACTCTTTAAGGATAAGGTAGTTCCTGAATTGAGTAGCGACCAACCTACCCTTCTCGTAGTGATTGATAATCTTCGTTATGATCAATGGCGTGCTTTTGAACCAGTAGTCAATAATTATTATAAGAAGAGTTCTGAAGTTCCTTTTTATAGTATCCTGCCTACTGCAACACAATATGCAAGGAATGCAATATTCTCTGGTTTAATGCCTAGTGATATGGAGAAACTATATCCAAAGTACTGGAAGAATGATACAGATGAAGGTGGTAAAAACCAATATGAAGCTGAATTCTTAGAAGCACAATTAAAACGTTTAGGGTTGAATCACCTGAAACATGAGTATCATAAAATTACCAACCTTAGATCTGGTAAAAAACTGGTAGACAACTTTAAATCACTAAAGAATAATGATTTATCTGTCGTAGTGTACAACTTTGTAGATATGCTATCACACTCTAAAACCGAAATGGAGGTTATTAAGGAGTTAGCTTCTAATGATAAAGCATATCGATCTCTGACGCTAAGTTGGTTTAAGAACTCTCCTTTATTAGAGATGATTCAGCAAGCACAGCAAATGGGCTTTAAACTGATATTGACTACTGATCATGGCACTATCAATGTTAAAGCACCTTCTAAAGTTATTGGTGATAGAGACACAAGCTTGAACCTGCGTTACAAAACTGGTCGTAGCCTAACGTATCAAGATAAAGATGTATTAGCTGCAAAAGATCCGAAAGCGATTCACTTACCATCTATGAGTATGAATAGCTCTTTCATCTTTGCAAAAGGTGATTTGTTCTTGGCATATCCAAATAACTTTAACCATTACGTAAGCTATTACAGAAATACTTACCAACATGGTGGTATTTCTTTAGAAGAAATGATCATCCCGTTTGTGGTATTAGATCCGAAATAGAATCTATGTAATGCAAAAAAATCCGATGAAATACACTTTTTCCTAGGTTTTTTCAAAAATAATTCCTATAATTGCTTGTTTCTTTTATTGAGACAAGTCCTATAATCATGGAATTGACCTACATACTACAAGATATAGACAGCGCTGCAAAGACTGTTCTAGAGGCGATTACCTCCAAAACACTGTTGTTTAATGGTGAAATGGGATCTGGTAAAACAACCTTTATTAAAGCCTTGGTTAAGGCTTTAGGCAGTGAAGACACTGTAAGCAGCCCGACGTTCTCAATAGTAAATGAGTATCAAACGCAAGAAGATTCTATTTATCATTTCGACCTTTATCGTATAGAGTCAACAGACGAATTATACCAAATAGGCATCGAAGATTATTTGGCTACAAATAGCTGGAAAATGATAGAGTGGCCAGACCGTTTAGGTGAAATTGACCTTGATGCTACGAATATTCTTACTTTTTATACTGAAAAAACAGGCGAAAGACGCCTGAAATTAGATATAAACGAACGTATAACCCCAAATTCGCCTATGTACAACGAAAATTTAACATAAATTTTTGGCAATTTGCCACCACGTTATTGCTAAATACTACGGAAAAACCGTAACGCTTAGCCCCCGTCATTACTGGGTTTTAACATTTATTTAACAGAAATAAATTAGCCTCAAAACTAACTTTGAAGTGTTAATTAATTAAATCCCTTAGAAATGAAAGCTAAAAGATTAATCCTAGCAATTGCGATTTTCGGTGGTATGTTGTTCACTGTACAGGCGACAAACATTATAGACTTAAATGAGCAATCAACAACTCAAATCAAAAAGAAGAGTAAAACTATTAAACATTCCAACGGATAATAGTAACAAAAAATCTTTGATATTAGGGAGTATCATAGCTACATTTATAGCTATTACTCCCTATTTATTTTATTTATATCAGCATGTTCCTGAAACAAGAGTTTGGGAAAATTGGCTCTTCACCTATGATAGTAAAAGCTGGGATGATGCTAACTTTGCTATTTGGGTATTTACCAACAAGATAATTCCTTTCTTTTTTATTTTGATATGGTTCTTTACCTGCCGTCACTGGTGGTATCACGTCCTATTGGTTCCTATTGCGATGTATATCTACCAGACTATTGGAATATTCAATGAAAATATTACTCATATAGATAGATTTGAATTAATACACCTTATACCTGTTATGGCTATAGTTATTCCTTCAATTTATTTAATAAGAGCTAGAATGTTTAATAAACTTAATACTGCTAATAAATCTTTAGAAGAGTTAGAGGAAGAATTTATGCTTAAGCCTAAAGGACTTATAGGTAAGTTTAAGCAGTATTTCTAAATATAGATATATTATAATCAAAAACTAAAAGAAGCGCCAAACTTGAGTTTGGCGCTTCTCTTTTATATTATTCTTCAATCTTAATTCAGTTTTCCTAATCTTGGTACTCTAAACAATAATATAATACCTACCAAGAAGAATATAAACAAGAACACAATAGCATTGCGCATGCTTCCTGTTACTTGGTCTATAGAACCATAGATCACCATTCCTATGACAATACCTATCTTTTCAGCAACATCATAAAAACTAAAGTATGAGGTAGTATCCTCCGTTTCTGGCAAAAACTTGGAATATGTAGAACGCGCTAAGGCTTGCACACCTCCCATTACTAAGCCAACAAATCCAGCCGTAATGTAGAAATGTACAGGTGTGACCACAAAATAGGCGGCAAAACATAATAACATCCAAATGGCATTTACTGCTATCAATGTTCTTATGTTTCCAAACTTAGCAGAGGCTCTAGAAGTTAATACTGCTCCCAAAATAGCCACGATTTGGATTACAAGAATGCTTATAATCAATCCCATGGTTTTTTCATCTGCATCTGCCCATGCTATTTCCTCTTCTCCAAAATAAACCGCTACCAGCATTATGGTTTGTACTGCCATACTAAACACAAAAAAGGCAGCTAAATAACGCTTTAACCTCAGATTTTGCTTGAGCTGCTGCCAAACTTGTTTCAATTCTTTAAAACCATTGAATATGACATCTTTAGTCACTTTATGACCTTTTGAAGCGCCTTTTGGCAATACATAAAATGTATATTGACTGAATAGTATCCACCACAATCCAACAGTAATAAATGAATAGCGCATCATATCCATCTTTGCTGCTCCTTCATCTTGACTCATCACCATAACGAGGTTTATAATCAATAAAAGAACACTTCCTATATATCCTAAAGAAAATCCTTTGGCACTGATACTATCTTGTTGTTCTTCATAAGCAATATCTGGTAAATATGAATTATAGAACACCAAACTTCCCCAATAGCCTATGAGTCCCATAAAATAGAACAATAGACTTAAATGGATTCTATCCAGACTAAACCAATACAAACCGATACAACCCAATCCTCCTACATAGCAGAAAAACTTCATGAAGCTCTTCTTATTCCCCACATAATCTGCAATACCAGAAAGCAGTGGAGACAAAAATGCAACGACCAAAAAGGTAAATGCAGTGACAAATGTTATCAATGCAGTACTCTTAAATTCGAAGCCAAAGGCTTCAATTGTCTTGATCTCTGATAAAAATAATGCTGAATAAAATATTGGGAAAATAGACGATGCTATAGTTAGTGTATACACTGAGTTAGCCCAATCGTAAAACGCCCAAGCGTTTAGAAGTTTTTTACTTCCTTTTTCAAATGTTGCCATAAATAAAAAGCTGTTCGTTGGTTGAACAGCTTCTAAAGTAAAACTTTTATTTTAAACTGAAAGTTAATTTATTGGTCTGAAATCTGTAACTCCAAATTTGCGTGCTTCTGCCTTTGCCTCAGGAGCCCATTTGGTTAAATTCGCTATACGCGTATCATTAGATGGGTGCGTACTCAAAAATTGAGGTGGCGCTTGTCCTCCACTGTTGGCTTTCATACGCTTCCATAGTTCTGCAGCTTCGTCAGGGTTATAACCTGCTAGAGCCATTAACCTCAAACCTATACGATCTGATTCTGTTTCATGGCTTCTACTAAAAGGTAACATAAAGCCAACATTTGAACCAATACCATAAGATTGGTTAAAGATATTTCTGGTCTGATCATCTTTGATAAGCACATTTCCTGCAATTCCAATTCCAGCTTGGATATAAGCAGCACTCATTCTTTGCTGACCATGATTTGCTAATGCATGCGCAACCTCGTGTCCCATAATTGCTGCTACTCCTGTTTCATTTTGTGCTATTGGTAAAATCCCAGTGTAGAATACAATCTTCCCTCCTGGCATACACCAAGCATTTACAGTTTTGTCATCCACAAGGTTATACTCCCACTTGTAATCCTTTAAATAACCTTGTTGTCCATTGGCATTTAACCAACGTTCAGCAGCGACGGCTATACGTTGCCCAACACGTTTTATCATATCTGCATCTTTAGTACCTGTAACGACTTTATTTTCGCTCAAAAACTGACTATATTGAGAAAAAGCCGTCGGAAAAAGTGTAGAATTAGGTACAAATGCTAAGGTTTTCTTTCCTGTAAAAGGATTGGTTGCACATGAAAAAAACAGCACAACCGTGAAAATAGCTACTATATTATTTTTGAACTTCATTGAAAAAGTATTTGATGTTAATCTTAGAGTGTTAATTGAACTATAAAAATACAAAAATCGTTCCTATCTTTTATGACACAGGAACGATTTATAAGTCACTTTTCAATGAGAAAAATTATTTTCCTATAATATGCAATTCTCCAAAATTCTTATCAATTACCATTGCATGAGTACCATTCATTTTGACATGTTTTAAAGGAATTATCTCATTATCCAATTGAATTTCTTTGATATCGAATGGCAAGCCATGAATGTTTAGTTTGAAGGTTTCATAAGAAGTCATGTACTTACCCTCTTTATGCTGCTGTATGATTAACTCATTCTCCTTTCCTGTCAGTTTGAAGGTCCTCAGGCTATAACGTCCTTTGGTATAATCATAACCATCATGTGCATCGTCAAACAATTGTGACTTCTCCTTCCCTTTCTTGTAATATACTTCTAAGGTAACTTCGTCTATTTCTTTTTCGCCTACATACTGTTGCACAGGATATTTAGGGATAATTGCACCTTCTTTCACAAAGATTGGCATACTATCTATATCTGCATCAACCCACATCTCTTTTCCTCCTTTGACCAACTTATCGTCCCAATAATTATACCAATTGCCTCTAGGCACATACATACGTCTTCCTTTTGCATTGGGCTCTAGAATTGGACAAACCAGAATCTGCTCACCAAATACAAATTCGTCTGTTCTATAGTGCGTATGCACATCATCTTGATCATACAGTACTAAAGACTTCAACAATGGTGTGCCATGGTCTACATAGTTCCAGAATGCTGTATATAGATATGGTAATAATTGGTATCGTAACTCAATAAACTTGCGTACATAATCTGTAACATCTTCATCGAAAGCCCAAGGTTCTTGATCTCCATGATCTCCTGAAGAATGCACTCTACAAAACGGATGAAATATTCCTAATTGAATCCAACGCGTAAACAATTCTCCTTGTGGTTGTTCTGCAAATCCGCCTATGTCACTCCCAACAAACCCAAATCCGGACATTGACATTCGCTGCGCTTGAATATTGGCTATCCAAAGATGTTCCCAATTTGCGACATTATCTCCTGTCCATGAAGACGTATAACGTTGAGTGCCAGAGTATGCTGCTCTTGTAATAACAAAAGGGCGTTTTGGATAAGCAAATTTTTTCAAACCTTGATATGTAGCTCTCGCCATTTGCATTCCGTAAACGTTATGTGCTTTTCTATGGCTGCAATGGTTGCCGTCATAGTTATGTCTTACATCATCTGGAAAGGTTTTGTTTGGCACTTCCATAACTGCAGGTTCATTCATGTCGTTCCAAACTCCTTTAATGCCTATATCCTCAATTAATTCTTTGAATAATCCAGACCACCAGTCTCTCACTTCCGGATTTGTAAAATCGGGGAAATAACATTCTCCTGGCCAAACTTTTCCTTTCATATAGGGACCATCTGCTCGTTTACAGAAATAATCTTTTTCTAAGGCTTCTTTGAACACAGAATAGTCTTTGTCTATTTTAATTCCAGGGTCAATGATAGCTACAGTCTTAAACCCATCATCAGCTAGTTCTTTGACCATACGCTTTGGGTCTGGGAAATGATTATTATCCCATGTAAAACAGCGAAATCCATCCATATAATCAATATCTAGATAGATGGCATCACATGGTATTTTTAGTTTTCTAAATGTCGATGTTACTTCTTTGACTTTGCTTTCTGGATAATAACTCCACTTACATTGATGGTAACCCAAAGCCCATAGAGGTGGCAATTGATGTGGCTTTCCTGTGAGGTCTGTATAACTTTCTACAACATCTGTCATTTTTGGCCCATAGAAAAAGTAGTAGTTCATCTCTCCTCCCATAGCCCAAAAGCTAGTTACGTTACGTCTTTCTTGAGCAAAATCAAAAAAACTTCTGAACGTATTATCAAAGAAAATTCCGTAGGCTTTCTTATGATGCAATCCTGTATAGAAAGGGATAGCCTTGTAGATAGGATCGGTATCCTTTCCGTAAGCATAGGAATCTGTAACCCAGTTTTGATAACGCTTGCCTTTCAGGCTTAAATGGTTTGGCTTGTCTCCCAGTCCATAATAGCTTTCTCCGTCATTAGAAGCTTTGCTCATCTTTACGATGTTGCCTCCATGTTCATAGCTTTCTTCCCAGTGGAATCCTATTTCATCCTTATTGATAAGTACATTATCCTTAGCATCATATAAGGCTACGCGAAGGTTCTCTTTAGAAATATGGCAAATCAATTTAGATGTCTCAACAATGTACTTGTCATCCTCTTCTTTAATGTCTAAATGATTATATCCTGTACTTGCATATTTGGTAATTGCATAGGAAAAATCATTCCCAAAAGTTCCTGTTGTTGTATATCGAAATCGCAGTACACTATCTCTGATAACCCTTAATTGCAAAATGACATCATTATCCGTATAAAAATATAATGTGTCTACATCTTTTTTGAAATCTACTATCCTTGAAGGGAACATGTTTCCCTTATGCTCTAACTCAGTATTTACAATCATTAATCGGTCTTTAAAGTATGTAAAAGAAAAGAAAACTTATCACTTATAAAAGGCTGTATCACTGCTTTTATTAACTCAAACGTTGTAGTTTATTATATCTTTTTAAATTAAGTCTAATAAGTCTTATTTTGTGTATTTAAAAGCCACCATTCCTAATGGTGGAATTATTATTTCTGCTGAAAAATTTCTAAACTGCCATTCCAAGTTTTCTATAGAAATTGATTTGTTTTTGTAGTCACCAGTGCCTGCATATTTTTTGAGATCACTATTGAAAACTTCTTTCAATTTTCCTTCTTGTGGTAAACCAATTCTATAATTATCTCTCGGTATTGGTGTCATATTACAAGCCACAATGATATCTTCTTCTGGTTTCTTCCCTTTTCGTATGTACACCAACACAGAATTTTCAGCATCATTGTAGTCAATCCATTCAAAACCATCTGCCGAGAATTGCTTTTCATATAGTGCTGGTTCTGTTTTATATAATTTGTTCAAGTCTCTAATCAAAGCTTGAACGCCTTTATGAACATCGTACTCTAGCAAATGCCAATCTAAACTATTTTGAAAATCCCATTCTTCACTCTGACCAAATTCTGCGCCTTGGAATAACAAATTAGTTCCTGGGTGTGTGAACATATAGCTATATAACAATCTAAGATTAGCAAAGCCTTGCCATTCATCTCCAGGCATTCTTCCTAGAATTGAATGCTTTCCATAGACCACCTCATCATGGCTTAATGGTAGCATGAAGTTTTCGGTAAACGCATACGTCATACTAAACGTAAGATCGTTTTGGTGGTGCTTTCTGTAGATTGGTTCTTTTGCAAAATATTGAAGTGTATCGTGCATCCAGCCCATCATCCATTTCATACCAAAGCCCAATCCTCCTAAGTAAGTTGGTTTGGAAACCATTGGGAATGATGTCGATTCTTCTGCTATGGTCTGTACATCGGGGAAATTACTATAAACTGCTTCATTCATCTCTTTCATAAATGCTATAGCTTCCAGGTTTTCTCTACCTCCAAATTGATTTGGTTCCCATTCACCATCATCTCGTGAATAATCTAAAAACAACATCGATGCTACAGCATCTACACGCAGACCGTCTACATGGTATTGATCGAGCCAAAAAATAGCATTGCTAATAAGGAAAGACTTCACTTCGTTTCTTCCATAATTGAATATAAGGCTCTTCCAGTCTGGATGGTATCCTTTACGCTTATCAGGGTGTTCATATAAATGAGACCCATCAAAGAAACCTAGTCCATGCGCATCTTCTGGAAAGTGTGATGGGACCCAATCCAAAATAACGCCAATACCATTTTGATGAAAGGCATCTACTAAGAGTTTAAATTCTTCAGGATAACCAAAACGTGAAGTTGGTGCAAAATATCCTGTCAATTGATAGCCCCAACTTGGATCATAAGGGTATTCCATGACTGGCATAAACTCCACATGTGTAAAGTTCATATCCTTCACATAGTTCACCAATTCATCTGCCATTTCTTCGTAAGATAGGAAGCGCCCTTCTTCGACATGCTTTTTCCAAGAACCTAAATGCACTTCGTAAACTGAAAATGGTGCATCGATAGCATTATGCTTTTTTCGTGAAGTCATCCATTTAGAGTCTTTCCAATTGTGATTGGAGTCCCATACAATGGATGCTGTCTTTGGTGGATGCTCACAACGTCTAGCATATGGATCTGCTTTTTCAGTCTTTATATCATTATGATGACTTTGAATCTTGTATTTATATATACTGCCTTTACCAACATTTGGGATAAATCCTTCCCAAATTCCACTTTCGTCCCAGCGTACATTCAATGGGTGTTCTCCTTCAATCCAATAATTGAAATCTCCAATAACTGAAACTGCTTTTGCACTTGGTGCCCAAACAGCGAAGTAGGTACCTTCTACACCATCTACAGTGAGTATATGAGATCCGAACTTTTCGTATAGTTTATAATGCTTTCCTCCTTTGAATAAGTCTATATCGAAATCTGTGAATAAGCTATGCGGAATAACTTTTGCCATAATTAACCATTAATAATATTTGAGATTCCCTTTAACGGAATAACTGCCCAGCGTGGACGTGAATTGAGTTCATAGCCCAACTCGTAAACTGCTTTTTCTAGCATTGAATATTGTAGTATGAAAATGCGCTCTTGCCTGTAACCAATATTGAGATTGGCCGTTTTAATCTCTTCAACGTAAACGCCCATGAACACCCCTATAAAGTACTTGTACAACAACTCTCCTGCTTCAAAAAGATCTTCTTGAGCTTGCGGATAGGATTCGCTATTGTTGAAGATAGTAGCATAGATCGCATAATGAAAACTCCTGAACAAACCTGCTACGTCTTTTAATGGTGGCTGTTTCACTTTTCTATCTCTAATGGTGCTTTCGGGTTCACCTTCAAAATCTAGTATAAAAAAGTCATCATTCTGAACTAAAATCTGTCCTAAATGATAATCACCATGTACACGGATACGCTCTCCTTTTAGCTTGGTCCAATCAAAGTTTACAAAATGTTTTCGTATTGCATTTTTCTTCTCCAAAAATTCTTTGGCTAAATCTAATGCCAAGCCATCAAGCTTATGAAGATTGTTTTCAATAGCATTGAGCCTATTCTGAAATTGATGCAAGAGCCTATTCTTCAACCAAACTGTATAATCGTCATTAAATCTTGTTGGCTCAAAAGCAGTTTCTTCGAATTCTGATCCTAGCGCTGTGTGCATTTCTGCTGTTCGTTTTGCAAGTTGCTGAATCTTCAGAAAAACATTTAACCCTACCCAATCTATTAGTTGTGGTGGAACATCACTTATTTGTAGTCTACTATATAGGTTTGTATCTGGAAGTGATTTAATCTTTATTTTCTTAGCACTTAGGTTTAAAAACACTTTGTGCAATTCTTTCAACATATAATCCCATGCATCGCCTTCATTATCAATCATCTCTTGCATCAATGCAATTGTAATGTATCTGCTATCGGAATCTACAATGTTAATACTACCTAAGTATGCTGGTGTATTTTTGAACTGCTTCTTCTCTGACAAAAAGCGACTCATTTCATAATCTGGATTCTTGTTGCTGTAAATTCTTCTAAAGAACTTGAGTACATACTTTTCATTATAGACAATCGAAGTATTACTTTGTTCTAATCCCATAAACCTAGAAGATTCATATGAAGCATCTCCAAGCAATTCGCTTTTGTGGTACTGAACCTTGGTTCTGTCTACTAGCATAGCTGTAGAAATACGATCGAAAACCAACTTTCTGAAAGCTTCTAAATTAATGGCATCTATTATGAAGCCTTCTTGTCCTTTGATACTTATAGGAAGGATTCTATCTTTTTTTGCAAAATTGGGATCAGATACAAATGCAATTGGTAAGAAATAATGCTGGTAAAACGCTTCTACGAAATTGACTTCTAGAATGAGTCCATAGTACACTTCTCCATCTCGCTGTATCCTGAAATATTCCGCAAGCTCAATATACTTGAGTTTACTAGACTTACCTCCATACCAACGCTGCTGAATAATGTAATCTTCCAAAACATCTGATAAAAACACCTTAACGAACTCCTCGTTATCTAGTAGAGCTTCCCATTCAGTGTCAAAATTGAATGGTATTTGCTTTAGTGATGTTTTATTGGCTTTGCTAGACATGGCTATTTATTTATTTTGAAAATATGGAACGGTAAAGCTGGATGCAGCTCCACAAAATTCCACTCATCGTACCAATTATAGCTACTTCCTGTAATAAGGTCGTGGACTTCTACTTTGTGTCCATGAGCAATACCTAAATCATGTAAAGGTAGCTGTACAGTGCCTTGTTGTGGATAATAAGAATCTAGACTAACTATAACTAAAACCTCGTTGCTTCGATCTTGATTCCACTTATAAAAAGCTATAAGATTATCATTCTCTATATGGCAAAACTTGATATTGTTGGTTTGCTGTAAGGCTTCATGTTCATGTCTTATCTTATTGATTCTTGAGATAATCGTAGTAATCTTATTTTCCTTGAACCAATCGTAATGACATAGTTGAAACTTCTCAGACATGTAATATTCCTCTTTCCCTGGAATCGCATCACTAATCATCTGCTCAAACACTGGTCCATAAATACCAATATTGGAACTCAACGTTGCCGCAAGCACATAACGTTCTAAATATTTGGCTTCATTGGCACCTTGCAGGTGATACGGGTTTATATCTGGAGTATTTGGCCAAAAATTTGGTCTCATGTATTCGCGCTGATCGGTTTGCGTGAGCTCAGTCATATACTCGATTAATTCGTGCTTAGAGTTTCTCCATGTAAAATACGTATAGGACTGTGTATAGCCTTGTTTGGCAAGCTGCTGCATAACTTTTGGCTTAGTAAATGCTTCTGCCAAAAAGATAATGTCCGGATGTTTTTTCTTTACTTCTGAAATGATCCAATTCCAAAAATAGTATGGCTTGGTATGGGGATTATCAACCCTGAAGACTTTAATCCCGCAATCAATCCAATGCATTAAAATGTCTAAGCACTCCTTCCATAAATTTTTATAGTCTTTACTTTCCCAATAAATCGGAAGAATATCCTGATACTTCTTTGGAGGGTTCTCAGCATATTGCACGGTACCATCTGGTCGCCATTTGAACCAATCTGGATGTTCCGTTACCCAAGGATGATCAGGAGCAGCTTGTAACGCATAGTCCATGGCGATTTCTATACCAAGTTCTTTTGCTGCCTCAACTAATTCTTTAAAATCTTTTTCGCTACCAAGTTGTGGATGAATGTCTTTGTGTCCGCCTTCCTTAGAACCTATTCCCCAAGCAGAACCTACATCACCTTCAAAAGCTTCTGTAGTATTGTTTTTTCCTTTTCTATTGACTTCCCCAATAGGATGTACTGGTGGAAAATATAGTGTATCAAAACCCATTTCTGCTATACGTGGCAATAGTCTGTGGCAATCTTTAAAGGTTCCGTGTTGTCCTTCTATTTCTGAAGATGAGCGAGGAAAGAATTCATACCAAGTACTAAATCTAGCCTTTAATCTATCGACATAAACTTGAAAGTCTTGAGTGCTATTTGATAAGTGCTTTTCAGGATACTTAGTAAATATTTCTTTTAGCTTACTGTTCTTTGCTTCAAAGATGGCTTCGTCATATCTAGATTCATCTCCAAAAGCATCAATACAGTTTTGCAAATAATCTATTTCTGTCTTGTTAGCATTCTTTAAGAGTGGTTTTAAATACTCTATACCTTCAAGTAGTTCAGAAACAACATGTTGATTATCGTCAATTTTACGCTCAATACCATGCTGCCAATTGAGCGCATAGTCTACCCATCCTTCTACTTTATAAGTATAAAAACCTTGTTTCTCAACAACAAAAGATGCTTGCCATTCATCATTGCCCAAATGTTGCATACGCATCTCTTTCCAAGTACGTTCATTTTCATGTTTATATAATACCGAAGCTGCAATAACATCATGACCATCTACAAGGACATGTGCATTTATATTTATGATTTCACCTACAACTCGCTTTATAAAAAACTCACCATTATTAATCTGTGGCGACACGAAATCGATGACGATTCTTCTCTGATTTTGCATTAGTTAGCTAATTTTATGAAGTAAAATTAACAAAATATGGGCTGCGAAATTTGAATACCAATCAGATATGAAAACTACATCGTTTGAGTGTTGATAAGTTCTTGATTTTTACCTTTTGGAGATAGCTTTTTTGGTCACTTTTTCTAATAATCTCATCTTTTTGAAGATTGATTAGCATGAAATTTTAATTTCAAATATTGTAATTTAGAAATATTAGTTTCGACTAGATTTAAAGTAATTGAATTTTAAGATGAAAAAGATATTTTTAATAAGCATTTTAGCCTTGTGTTTCAGTTGCAATTCATCTGCGCAGAAGAAACAAGAAAAAGAGCAGAAAGTATATCCTGTTACCAAAACAGATGCAGAATGGAAAGCGCAATTGAGTTATGCTGCTTATGATGTGCTTAGGAAAGCAGGAACAGAACGTCCTTTCTCTAGCCCTTTAAACAAAAACTACAAAAAAGGCACCTATGTTTGTGCTGGTTGTGATACGCCTTTATTCAAAAGTGAACATAAGTTCGATTCTGGTACAGGTTGGCCAAGTTTTGACAGAGAGATTAAAGGTAACGTAGAATATGACACGGACTATAAAATTGGTTATGCGAGAACTGAAGAGCATTGCGCTACTTGTGGTGGTCATTTAGGTCATGTATTCAATGATGGACCAAGAGATACTACCGGAAAACGTCATTGTATTAATGGTGTTGCATTAAAGTTTGTACCTGCCGAAGACTGATATACTCCTTAAATATAACTATAAGAAATAGGAATCATTGGTTCCTATTTTTTATGCTCTTTTGTTTTAGTTTTATGATATGGAATATTCATACTTACCAAGCGTTATAAAACAATTCGAATATTACAAATCCCTAGGCGATAAAACTATCGCGCAACTCACCGATGAGCAATTGCATTGGCAGCAAAATGAGGATTCTAATAGCATAGCTATTATTGTAAAGCATATTGCTGGAAATATGCTGAGTCGCTGGACAAACTTCTTAACTGAAGATGGTGAAAAAGAATGGCGCAACAGAGATGACGAGTTTATAGACTCCTTCAACTATAGAGAGGATTTAATTAACTATTGGAATAAAGGCTGGAATTGTCTCTTTGATGCTATAAAACCTTTAAACGAAAACGATTTGGGTCGCATCATTTACATACGAAACCATGGTCACACCGTAACCGAAGCTGTAAATAGACAGATGATGCATTATGCTTATCACATTGGGCAAATTGTTTTCGTTGGTAAACTCATAAAAGGCAGGTCTTGGCAAACACTATCTATTGCCAAAGGACAATCTACCACTTACAATTCTGATAAGTTTTCAAAAGATAAAAGAAGAACACATTTTACAGACGACCTTTAATTTTCTTTTCTATTTTTGAAGCGTGTTTAGTAAAGAGGAAAGCCGATTATTACGAGAAGAATTTTGGACAAGTTTTGGAAAGTCATTTCCAAGAAAGTGGATTCTATATAATACCAAAATAAAAGGCTTATCCTTCAAATTCTATTTTGACACTAAGAAAGCTTTAGTAGCTCTAGATCTTGAGGATGATTTGGAAAACCGAATCAACTCTTGGGAGAAATTAGTAGCGTTAAAATCTATCCTCACTACAGATTTTTTACCTGAAG
The DNA here is from genome assembly GCF_040493455.1 of Winogradskyella sp. 3972H.M.0a.05. NCBI lineage: Bacteria > Pseudomonadati > Bacteroidota > Flavobacteriia > Flavobacteriales > Flavobacteriaceae > Winogradskyella > Winogradskyella sp. 3972H.M.0a.05. The sequence continues at coordinate 143,782 of NZ_JANFDA010000002.1, forward strand.
CTTTTTACGAAGAAGAATATTTTCTAGATAACGGAAAGGAAATTTCACGTATTTATGTGCCTTTGGAAGCCAAAGTATCTATCCATAATAAGAATTCTTGGAGAGATGTTATGGAGTTCTTTAATGAAACTATGAGCTTGTTTGAAGCCTTTTTTGAAGAGTATAAAGATGTGATTAAAGGTTGAGTGATTTCCTCATTCTATAATCATCCATAATATAACCGCTTCCTATATCAAAAATCACATCTTCTACGGTTTCAAAACCCATTTTATGGTAAGCACCTATTGTTTTAGAATTGTACTTGTTCACGGTTAACTCGATAGCGTCGCACTCTAATTCTAAAGCTCTATTATTGATGAACTCTAAAGCAAATTTTCCGTATCCTTTACCTCTTTCGCTAGCGAGCACATAGAACTTACTTAGAAAAAGTGCTTCGTCTCGTTTCTGAATACTTAGATAGCCAACTGAGGTATCATCATTAATAAGATAGTACTCATATCCTTCTTCAATCTGGTTTTCTATAGCATTTTTGGACTGGAACTTTTCTAGCATATAAGCGACCTGAGCTTCACCGATTATGGGTGTGTAATGAAGTTCCCATATTACTTTTCCTAAACGTTCAACTTCAAAAATTTGAGAACTGGTTGTAACACGCTCTATTTGCATAACACCGTATTAAATTACGTAGTTAAAGATCATAAAAAAATGGAAAATAGCACCTGCCAAAACAAATAAATGCCAAATCACATGGTTGTATGGGATCTTCTCAATGGCATAAAAGACTATCCCTACTGTGTAAGCCAAACCGCCTACAATTAAAAACACCAAGCCAGTAGGATCTAAACGCTCTACTAATGTAGAAAAATCAAACACAATAAGCCATCCCATGACCAAATAGAGCAACGTAGAGAACAATTCGAATTTACCTGTAAAGAATATTTTTAGTATTATTCCAAATGCAGCAATAAGCCATACAGTCCAAAAGAGCATCCAACCCTTACTATCAGGCAACATTATCAATAACACTGGTGTATACGTTCCTGCAATGAGAAGATATATACTAATGTGATCTATAATTCTGAAATAGTGCTTGCGCCTTGGTCCAGTCACAGCATGATAAAATGTTGATGCCAAAAACAAAACAATGATAGAAATACCGTAAACGATAACACTAAAAAGACTGTAAGGTGTATCACTATTACTAAACACAATAAGCAATACCAAACCAGCAATTCCTAGTGCAGCACCAATACCATGACTCCATGCATTGAGCTGTTCTTCTAGCTTAGTCTGTGCTCGCATTTTTGGTAGTTTTGTCGTTTAGCCATTTATCAGTAAGATCGTAGAAGTCTATTTCAAAAGCTGGTTTTTGGCGATCTAGTCGTCCATTCTGGAATGCGCGCTCCAAGATATCCTCGATTAAGAAATCTTCTTTGACATCTATGGGCTTAAACTCTTCCTTCAGAGATATATCAAAGAGTTTTGCTGTATTCTGAAACCAGAATGCGCGCCATCCACTCCTAAGCTCTTTAATAAGCTTGAATGCTGTTTTACCTGTTTGTCTATGAATCAGCTTAATTAATATCTGACCTTCAGTACGTGTAAGCTTTTTGAGTTCCGCAGAAAATTCATTTTCGATATACTTCTGAATCATCTTCGCATAACGTTTCTTTTTTCGCTTAGAATCCAGCTTTTCTAATCGTTCGTTCAAAGCGAGTAAACGCTCAGCAGCTAATTTAGCATATGGGTAAACCTTAATGGTTTTGCGTTTCAAAATAAGATATCTAATACGATCGTCTTTAGTATCGAATTTTAGTTTATGTAAAACGATAACTTCATCGAGATCAATAACAGTTTTTGGTATAGAATCGCCTTCAATAATATAGTATTCTACCTCAGTAGAATCCTGAGGAATCGGCTCTATTTGAGCCATTCCTAACCAAGGTAGTAACAGAATAAGACTTATAATTTGTTTCATCATTATTATATAGACGCTAAAACCATTCCAAATGCTACATCAAACCTATTTAAAAAAATAGAAATTGATGGAGTAAAATTAAGAATTTAGCTATTCTTAAACCTTAAAATCCTATTAATATTGTTATTTTAGACCAAAATTATAAGTATGGCAAAAAAGAGCATTCTCAATAAAAAATCAATAGATTTTCTTACTAAATATTTAAATAATGCTGCTCCAACCGGTTATGAGTGGGAAGGGCAAAAATTGTGGATGGATTACCTGAAACCTTATGTGGATGAATTCATCACAGATACTTACGGTACAGCTGTTGGTGTCATTAACCCAGAAGCTAAGTATAAGGTCGTGATTGAAGGACATGCCGATGAAATCTCGTGGTATGTAAATTACATATCGGATAAAGGCTTGATATATGTTGTTAGAAATGGAGGAAGCGATCATCAAATTGCACCGAGTAAAGTTGTAAATATTCATACCAAAAAAGGCATTGTTAAAGGTGTATTTGGCTGGCCAGCAATTCATACAAGAAGTAGAGTTAAAGAAGAGCCTCCAAAGCCAGACAATATCTGTATCGATATAGGCGCAAAAGATAAAGCTGAAGTCGAAAAAATGGGTGTCCATGTTGGATGCGTAATTACGTATCCTGATGAGTTTCATATTCTAAACAAAAACAAATTTGTTTGTAGAGCTTTAGATAATAGGATGGGTGGCTTTATGATAGCTGAAGTTGCGCGTCTACTACACGAGAATAAAAAGAAGTTACCTTTTGGACTTTACATTACCAATTCTGTACAAGAAGAGATTGGTCTAAGAGGTGCAGAAATGATTACTGAAACCATCCAGCCAAACGTAGCCATAGTTACTGACGTTACTCACGATACTACAACACCGATGATCGACATGAAAAAACAAGGTCATGCGGAGATTGGCAAAGGTCCTGTTGTAGCTTATGCTCCTGCTGTACAACAAAGATTAAGAGATCTTATTACGGATACAGCGGAAGAGAAGAAAATTCCTTTCCAGCGCGCTGCATTATCCAGAGCAACAGGAACAGATACAGATGCCTTTGCATACAGTAATGGTGGTGTAGCTTCTGCGTTAATTTCATTACCGCTTCGCTATATGCACACTACAGTAGAAATGGTTCATAGAGACGATGTAGAAAATGTAATCAGATTGATTTACGAATCTCTCTTAAAGATTAAGGACGGCGAAACATTTAGTTATTTTGATTGATAATGACTGTTCAGCATCAAAAACATCTTTTCGATCTTCCAGATGATGTTATATATCTAAATATTGCTAGCCAATCCCCTTCTTTCAAAACGGTGACAGAAGCTGGATTGGAAGGGATTCGACAGAAGAGTCTTCCCTACACGATAACTATCTCGGATTACTTTGACCCTGTAATTGAGCTTCGGAAATTATTCGCACAACTTATTGATGTTGATGAGTACAATAGAATAGCCAATATTCCTTCCGTGTCTTATGGCATGGCCAGTATAGCTAATAATATCACGCTTAAAGAAGGTGATGAAATTATCCTTATTGAAGAGCAATTCCCAAGTAATTATTACATCTGGGAACGATTGGCAAAAACATATAACGCCACGTTAAAAACTATAGCTCAACCTAAAGACACTGCAAATAATGTAGCGAAATGGAATGAAGATATTCTAAACGCAATTTCAGATAAAACGGCCTTGGTCACCATGGGAAATATCCATTGGTCCAATGGCTCGTTATTCAATCTAAAAGCCATAAGAGAAAAAACCAGAACACATAATTCACTTTTGGTTATTGATGGTAGTCAATCTATTGGTGCATATCCGTTTTCCGTAAAAGATATTGAACCAGATGCCTTGGTGAGTGCAGGTTATAAGTGGTTATTTGGACCTTACGGTTGTGCATATGCTTACTTTGGACCATATTTTGACAATGGCACACCTATCGAAGAAAATTGGTGCAATCGCTTGAATAGTGAAGACTTTACTGGATTGACATCCTATGAATCTCAATACAAACCTCTAGCAAGCAGATATGCAGCTGGCGAAGGTGGTAGCTTTATCTATGTAAGAATGCAAATAGCTGCACTAAAAAGTGTACTAGCTTGGCAGCCAGAAACGATACAAGACTATTGTAAAAGCATTACAAAGAAGATTGTATCTAAGTTGAAAGCTCTAGGATGTCATATTGAAGATGATGCGAATCGCACACATCACTTATTTGGTGTAAAACTTCCTGAAACAATCGATATAGATGCTTTAAAAGAAATGCTGAAAGCACAAAATATCTATATTTCATTCAGAGGGCAGTACATACGACTATCCTGTCATTTATTTAATACCGAGGAAGATTTTGATAAGCTTTACGATTGTATAGCTTCAACTATAAAAAGCTAGTCTCATGGTAGAACTCATTGATATCGTTACCAAAGACCAAAAACCTACTGCACAAGTAGCTTCTAAGTCTGAAGTGCATGCTCAAGGGTTATATCACAATACAGCGCATATTTGGTTTTATACCAAAACTAATGAAGTGCTTTTAGCACAACGTTCAGCCTCAAAATTGATATGTCCGTTGCTTTGGGATGTTTCTGTAGCGGGTCATGTAGATGCTGGAGAAACCATAGAAGAAGCTGCAATACGAGAAACACAAGAAGAAATAGGCTTAATAATTCAAGAAACTGATTTAAAAAAGATTGGTGTGTTTGAGTGTTTTCAGGACTATGATAGTGGCTTTAAAGATTATGAGTTTCACAACACATATCTTTCAGAATTAAAAGTCGAGATACAAGATTTGAAATTTAACACAGAAGAAGTAGAAGCTATAAAGCTTGTTTCTTTCCCTTCTTTTGAAGAACTCTTAGAAGGAAGTGAAACCAATGGTCATTTTGTAGCGACTAATAGAGCCTACTACGAGTTCGTTTTAGAACAAATTAAATTACAATTAAGCGCGTGAGTCTATCTACTATAAATTTATTGCTTCTGGCTATTGCTCCAGTTTTTGTCATCATCGTATATGTTTATACGAGGGATAAATATGAAAAAGAGCCTGGCTCGTTTCTGTTCAAAAACTTTTTATTAGGTGCTATAGTCAGCATTGTAGTGACTACTATTATTTACGTAGTAATAGACCAGTTTTTGCCTCTTAATGATAAACAGAGTATTATTCAGCAATTCATAAAAGCCTTCTTTGTTGTCGGCCTTACTGAAGAATTTAGCAAATATATCATGGTGCGCTATTATGCGCAACCCAATAAAGAGTTCAATGAACCTTATGACGGTATCATATACGCCGTTATGGTGTCCATGGGGTTTGCAGCTACTGAGAACATTATCTATGTGCTTCAAGGTGGTGTGCATACTGCTTTAATCAGGGCATTTACTGCGGTTCCTGCACATGCAACTTTTGCGATACTAATGGGATACTTTATGGGAAAAGCCAAATTCTCTAAGAATAGAATAAGACTAAACCTTACAGGGCTTTTACTCGCAGCTTTATTTCATGGTGCCTACGACTTTTTCTTATTCATTGAGTTCATTCCTGGAATCTGGATAGGTGCATTTGTTTCACTAGGAATCGGTCTGGTTCTAGCAAGAAAAGCCATCAAAAGACATCAAAATAGTTCACACTTTAAAGAATAAAAAATACCTATCTTTAAAACCATTTAAAATTAAATTGAATGGATCATAAATTCAACGTAAAAGTTAACCAATCTCACACGTTTCAACTTTCAGAAGAAGACATAAATCATCTAGATATTTCAAAGCATCAAAGTGATTCTGCACATGTATTAAAGGATAATAAATCCTTTGAAACTAAAGTTGTTGAAACCAATCTTAATTCAAAAACTTACACAGTCGTTGTCAATGGTAGCGATTACAAGGTCACTATCGAAGATGAGTTGGATCAGCTCATTGCTAAAATGGGTTTTGCGGTTGGAAGTTCCAAAAAAGTAAACTCCGTAAAAGCACCAATGCCTGGATTGATTTTGGATATTGTAGTGAAAGAAGCGCAAGAAGTCAATGAGGGTGACAATTTAGTAATCCTCGAAGCCATGAAAATGGAAAACGTAATCACCTCACCTAGAGATGGCGTCATTAAAAGCATTTCAGTATCCAAGACAGAAACTGTAGAAAAGAATCAACTATTAATTGAATTTGAATAATTGTGAGCACTGAGCGGAGTCGAAGTGCAATAAAAGAATAAAACCTAAACTTCCACCAAGTGGAAATGAATTGAAATAGTTCAATGAAAAAAATACTTATAGCCAATAGAGGCGAAATTGCGATACGTGTTATGCGAACCGCGAAAAAGATGGGTATAAAAACGGTCGCTGTATATTCTGAAGTCGATCGTAACATGCCGCATGTTACTTATGCAGATGAAGCGGTTTGCATCGGAAAAGCACCATCATCAGAATCCTATTTACGAGGTGAAAAAATTATAGAAGTTTCCAAAGCGTTAAATGTCGATGCCATTCATCCAGGCTATGGCTTTTTGAGTGAGAATGCTGACTTTGCAGAGCTATGTGAAGCCAATGATATTATTTTCATTGGACCAAAATCCAAAGCCATTACCGTAATGGGTAGTAAGCTTGCTGCTAAAGAAACTGTAAAAGCCTACAATATCCCTATGGTTCCTGGAATCGATGAAGCCATTACTGATGTTGACAAAGCTAAAGCAATTGCAAAGGATATTGGTTTTCCTATTCTCATAAAAGCTTCTGCAGGAGGTGGTGGAAAAGGAATGCGCGTAGTGTCTGCTGAAGATGAACTAGAATCACAGATGAATAGAGCCATTAGTGAAGCCACATCTGCTTTTGGAGATGGTTCTGTATTTATAGAAAAGTATGTTGCCTCTCCTCGCCATATCGAAATACAAGTTATGGCGGATACACATGGAAATATTGTTCACCTTTTTGAGCGTGAATGTAGTATTCAACGTCGTCATCAAAAAGTTGTGGAAGAAGCACCATCAACAGTGTTGACACCAGAACTGAGAGCCGAAATGGGACAAGCAGCAATCGATGTTGCAAAATCTTGTGACTATGTTGGTGCAGGAACTGTAGAATTCTTACTAGACGAAAACAAGAATTTCTATTTCTTGGAAATGAATACCAGACTACAGGTAGAACATCCTGTGACCGAATTAATTTCTAACGTAGATTTAGTGGAGCTACAAATCAGAGTAGCGCGTGGTGAAGTATTACCTATCACTCAGGATGATTTAAAAATCAAAGGTCATGCCTTAGAACTTAGGGTGTATGCTGAAGATCCTCTGAATGATTTCCTACCTAGTGTCGGTACTCTAGAAACTTATAAGCTACCTGTAGGAGAAGGTATAAGAGTAGATAACGGTATCGGTGAAGGTATGGATGTCCCTATTTATTATGATCCTATGCTGTCCAAACTGATTACGTATGGCAAAACTCGTATGGAAGCAATACAACTCATGAAGAAAGCCATAGACAACTATAAAGTTGAAGGTATAGAAACTACATTACCATTCGGGAAATTTGTCTGTGACCATGATGCCTTCATTTCAGGTGATTTTGACACACATTTTGTTAAGACACATTATTCACCTGAAGCTATAGAAGCAGAATACAAAGAAGAAGCTGAAGTTGCAGCTATGGTGGCTTTGCAACAGTATTTAAAAGATCGTGAAACTTTAAGATTACCAAATTAACTTTTGTCAGTTAGGTTTCGACTACGCTCAACCTGACAAAGCTAATACATGAAATGTCTGATCGAGCACAGTCGAGATCTTATAAAAACAATGAAACTAATAATAGAATGAACTCTAAGATAGAAGCACTAAACGAAAAACTCCAACAAGCATATCTTGGTGGTGGACAAGCTAGAATAGACAAGCAGCACGAAAAGAAAAAGCTAACTGCCAGAGAACGTATTGAATACCTTCTCGATGAAAATTCTTTTGAAGAGATTGGTGCTTTGGTCACTCATCGTACCAAAGACTTTGGTATGGAAAACCAAAAATTCTATGGTGATGGTGTAGTAACGGGTTATGGTACTATTGATGGGCGCTTAGTTTATATTTTCGCACAAGATTTCACCGTATTTGGAGGCTCATTATCTGAAACACATGCTGAAAAGATTTGCAAAATTATGGATATGGCAGTCAATGTTGGTGCGCCTTTAATTGGTTTGAATGATTCTGGAGGTGCTCGTATACAAGAAGGTGTGCGCTCTTTGGGTGGTTATGCTGATATCTTCTATCGCAATGTTCAAGCATCTGGTGTCATTCCACAAATCTCAGCGATTATGGGACCCTGTGCTGGTGGTGCGGTATATTCTCCTGCTATGACTGATTTTACGATGATGGTTGAAGACACAAGTTACATGTTTGTTACTGGTCCAAATGTTGTGAAAACGGTTACAAATGAAGAAGTTACCAGCGAAGACCTTGGTGGTGCAAGTACACATTCTACAAAATCTGGTGTAGCGCATATTACCTCTGCCAATGATGTTGAATGTTTGGAAGATTTAAAGCGTCTCCTCTCCTACTTACCGCAAAACAATACTGAAAAACCAGCTAAGTTTGATGTTGAACTTGGTGAAGAAGTTAGAGATTCACTTTCCGAAATTATTCCAGATAATGCAAATCAGCCTTATGACATGCATCAAGTGATTGAAGGCGTTATCGATACAGATTCTTTCTATGAAATCCATAAGGATTATGCTGAAAACATTATTGTTGGTTTTGCACGATTAGGAGGTCGTAGCATTGGTATTGTTGCCAATCAGCCGATGTTTCTGGCTGGTGTCCTCGATGTAAATAGTTCTAAGAAAGCTGCACGTTTTGTACGTTTCTGTGACTGTTTCAATATTCCTTTATTGGTTTTTGAAGATGTTCCTGGATTCCTTCCTGGTACAGATCAAGAGTGGAATGGTATTATTGTTCACGGTGCCAAACTGTTATATGCCTTTAGTGAAGCGACAGTACCAAGAGTTACTGTGATTACTAGAAAAGCCTATGGAGGTGCTTATGATGTAATGAACTCTAAGCACATCGGCTCTGATATGAATTTCGCTTGGCCTAGTGCAGAAATTGCTGTTATGGGCGCGAAAGGCGCAGCAGAGATTATCTTTAAAAAGGATATAAAATCTGCGGATGACCCTGAAGCCATGTGGAAGGAAAAAGAAGCTGAATATGCCGAACTCTTTGCCAATCCATATAGTGCTGCTGAACGTGGTTTTATAGATGAAGTCATTTTGCCAAAGAATACCAGACGTAAGCTCATAAAAGCATTTGCAATGCTTGAACACAAGTCTGTTGACAAGCCTAAGCGCAAGCATGGGAATATTCCTTTGTAGATCAGATTACAGATTACAGATTACTTAGTTTGTTTTTTAAGTAGCTAATATGAATATTTCTGTTAGAAAAATAAGCTGGACTAAAAGTAGTGGGATTATACTAATAGTTATGTGTTTAAGTGCAATACTATTAAAATATCTAGTTGAACCATATCGAGGCACTTGGATTTATCAATATGGAAACATGATTTCACTTTATCTTTTTTATGGTGGAACCATATGCTCTTTGGTGAACTCAATCTTCTTAGTCTTAAAACATAAATCTGAAATAAGAAACAATCTGATTTGGATTCTTTTAAGTGCTATCCCCTTTTTGTACATAGCCATAATGATAAGTATAGCTGTATTGGCAGATTATGAATTAGAACGCAATTTTTAATGATGAAGCAACTTATTTTTGTTAGCATATTTCTACTGTTTGGTACTGGTTTGTTACTAGTAAATGACTTCAAGAGCGACCAATTAAAATTTCCTAGAGTAAAGCAAGCCTATTCTGAGAAAGAAAAGTGCATCAAGGATATGCTTCTAGAGCTCAGCATTAAAAAGGTTCATATTTACATTCGAGCGTTTAAGCAAGAAGAAAAGCTTGAGGTTTGGGGAAAGGATAAGGATGATCAAAGGTTTAAACTTATTACTTCATTCCCGTTTTGTTATTCGTCAGGGTATCTAGGTCCAAAAAGACGACAAGGAGATTATCAAATTCCAGAAGGGTTTTACGAAATAGATAGATTTAATCCTGAGAGTAATTTTCATCTTTCTTTGGGGATTGATTATCCCAACGAATCAGATAAAATACAGTCTAATGCGAGTAAATTGGGAGGCGATATATTTATTCATGGATCATGCTTTACAGTTGGATGCATACCAATTACTGACGATTGGATTGAAGAAGTGTATATTCTTGCCGTTGAGGCAAAACATAATGGTCAATTAGCCATTCCTGTACACATATTCCCATCAAAATTAAATGATGACAATTATGAGGAATTGATCAAAGTACATGCTAACTATAAAGAGTTTTGGTTAAACTTAAAAGAAGGTTACCATTATTTTGAAAGTACTCGGCTAATTCCAACCATTACTGTGAATGAGGATGGAAAATATCTGATAAACTAAAAACTGCCAAGCTCAATACTATTATTCACTAAATACTCAATTTTATAGAATTGATAGTATATTTATTAATCGTTGGAAAAATCTAAAGATGAAAAAAATTGTAATACTTTTTGCTTGTATATTATTACTTCATTGCAATTCTAAGAATAAAAAAAATTCCCAAAATACTACTCAAAACACCGAGATTAATTGCACAGACAAGTTATGCTTTGGTACTTACGAGGGTCCTGAATTTATAGGCAAATCTGATGTAGCGCATCAGTTTTCAAACAAGATGTCTGCAACTGTTGGTGACCAATTGAAGAAATTATATGCAAAGGAATTGTACAGTAAAGTAGATTTTCAAAATATAGAAATGTCTACTGAAGGTATGGGCTCAGGTGAAGTCGTTTATTATCTGGAAATTCCTTTTATATCTGTAGATGAGAAATGCGATGCATATACTTCATTTGATCATGTAGGTGGTTGGAATCATACGCCTTCACTAGAAAGGAGAAAGAAAGAATTAAGCGCAGTGCTTATGGAAGGACATCAGTTAGATATTAGTGATTTAAAAACTACTTCTGAAGGCTTACAAGAATATTGGATACAATGGAAAAACAAAAACACTCAAGCCGATTGCGAGTAAACATTAATCAAATTTAACAGACGTTATAAATCCTCAACCAATAATTTAAAGTCGTATTGCAAATCTTCATGTAGTTTACCAATAGCTTTCTTTGCCATTCGTAATTGGGTATCGTAGGTATTCACCAGCACTCTATTTCTTTTGAAAGAAGGTCTCATGTTAGCTAATGTTTTACAGAAATGGATCAGGATTTCGGCTTCTGTTTCAGGCTTTTTGGAATAGCGAATGTAACGCTTCACTTGTCTTAAAATCTTCCGGATACTTTTCTTGATATAGTGATAACTCGCAGTATTTATTGCTTCAAATTCAGCATCGATATAGGATTTCACGCCGTCAATGTAAGTGGATTCACTTTCAGACTCAAATACCAAATAGGTTAGCAACTCTTTGCTTTCTAACTTAAAGCGTGCCATAGCCAAGCAATACTCGTATAATTCTTCTTTACTACTATGTTTTAATTCTTTTCTAAGTTCTGAAATGGTTGCTACCTTCATGCAATTGGGGTTAAAATATCCTGCCGTAATAATTGAGGTCTACGATCTTACCTTTGGTTGTTTTATAATCTCTTCTGATAGTGCCCTCCAGCTCAAATTCATTTTTTAGTGCTACGCTAATACTACCAATATTATTGGACTCAGCTCTACACAATAACTTCTTGAACTTGTAAGTATTACTAATATGTTCTATAACATGCTTAACGGATTTGGAGATGATGCCTTTTCCTTCGTAATTATGATCAATAAAGTATCCAACTTCGGCTTTGGGAATCGACCAATCAATATTTTTGATATCGACCAAACCTATATAATCATTTGTCTTAGTATCAGAGATGATATAAGGTAAATATGATTTCTCTTTGATTCTTATATCGATGATCTTACAATAGGCCTCTGTATCGAGACGTGTTTTAGTTTTTGAAACGGTACCAGCAAAAAAGTCTTCTAATCGGCTTCTATTATTGTCAATAAGCATAAAGAAATCTTCACTACGTCTCGTATCTAAAAGCGATATCTCAAATTCGCCAACGGGTTTTACCATTCTATTCTTTTACATTAATTTGCTGAGCGTCCAGCTCTATATCCATATGCTATAGAACGTGGTCCACCAGACCAAGCTCCATAAAAACGATAGCCAATAGGAGAATGTGGATTAAAATCTCCATAAGCTGTACCTACTTTATAGTAGCCTCCACCTCTATAACCAAAGCCACCTATTTCATTATCACTTTTTGGCCAGTCATCATTAGTGGCACTACCGAATCTTAATTTACCATCACCATGAGTCCCAATAAAGGATCTTCCTAGTTGATTCCCAATGGTAATGACACGTTCCCAAAGACTTCCGCTCAAATCCATAACCCAATAATATGATGCTCCAAAGACAGGTCGGTTTGCATCAGTCAACTGACTCTCATCAATGCCATCAGAAAACACCAAATCGCCAGATTCGTGTACATAGCGTTCTAAATCATTGTAATTGTTAGTTCCCCAAACAAACTCCGCAGGTATGGGTTCCGAAGGGCCTCGAGCTGCCTTCTCATATTCCAATTCAGTGATTGGACGCAACGCAGCCCAATCTGTAAAAGCCAAAGCGTCTGAAAAACTAAAATAGTTCATCGGTCGTTGCGGATATTCTGCCACATATTTACCATCAATAAGTCTAATGCTCCCTCTTTCTTCATAATAAGTCCTACCTCCTATTGGCGAACGTTTATAGGTATCCGTTTCTGATAATGTATTCAGAAAGGCTGCATATTGTCCTTGATTGAGTTCATACTTCATAACATAAAACGCATCATAACCTTTTGGAAACTCCGCAGGTACTGGTCCTTGCTGATCTCCATTGTACAATGCTCTTTCGCTCCAATAGTATAGCGCATTGTCTTTTGCGCCTACTTCTATGGCATCTTCGGAAGTAATTGTAATTAAGCCTTTTGCTTTTCCATTGGCATCACTTTTATATAATGCAGCCTTCTTTTCTGCTGCTTCGTCTGGACTTCCTATTGTAAATTTTCCTTGTGGGATGTATACCATCTCTAGACCATGAACGGTAAGCCCTTGTAGTTTATCCCAACCGAGCTCATTGCCTTCTGAATCAATAAGAATTTGCAGTTTGAAGTTCATATCGCCTCTGTATGTTTTACTCGGATAAATTAGAAAGCCTAAGCGATCTTCTGAAATTTCGATGGTAGGTGACGATGCCGCTCCTGAACGATTCTTTAATATTAAATGGCCATCTGCTTTGAGTTTTACATGATTGTTCCAAGATCCGTTGTATTTTAAGAATACCCATACTGCATCATGGTTTTTAGCATTATTCCATGCGTTTTTCCATTCAATGTCAAAGATTACACTCAGTGGTGTATTGATCACTTCTGGTCTCTTGACGCTTCGTATATTATCTATTTTTAAATCTGAAGCATAGTTAAACTGAAATGATAGCATTCCAATTAAAAAGATTAGAAAAGGTTTCATGTTTATGATTGTTTTTGATTGATGTCACTCCAAAAGTCTTCTGTGGTAATTGATCTGTCCCAAATGATACGACAAATGCATGATGAGATGTACTAAAAAGTACTCTGTTGTCATATAGTCTTCAAACGGATTTCGTCTGTACTCCTCTTGCAGATCTGCTTCTGGTAATTTTTCTAATGCAGTAGTTACGTCTACAATAGTTTCATCTATTTGCTTCAAAATCTCTTGCCTAGGCACATCTTTCAGTGAAAACTCTAAATCTCGTTGTCTGATATATCCTGTATCGCCTAGTTGCGCTCCAATAAAATGCTTCAAATTTCCAACGATATGCAGTCCAAGGTTTCCAGCACAATTTGAAATCCCTTCAGGAACCAACCACATATTAGCTTCATCCTTGTAAGATTCAAGTTCAGTCTTGAGTTTATTTAAGTCTCTGGTAAATAGTTTTATTAACGTGTCTTTAATCATTGCTTTAATCTTATGTTTAATCAAAAGGTAACAAATCTGGCTCCAAAAAAGATGATTTAGCCATTTTAGAATTGAATAAATCTATGCCATAATGTTGTCCAAGTATGTCTTTGAAATTAGTTTTTAAGCGAGGAAACTCATCAATAAAATCTTTAAAATTATGTGATTTAGATTTTAGCGTGAAATGATATACAGCTCGCACTGCAGCAATAGTCACTGTCTCATTATACTTACTCACCGCTCCTAAATGATTTACATAATTAATCAATTGAGACTTCACCATGTCTACCGCCTGTTCTATACCATACGCTTTGACATAAATCCATGCTAGTCGTAAATGCGCCTCATGGCTAAATAATGAAGGTGGTAACGTTGCATTTTTGAACTCATTGGCAAATTCTTCGTCAGTAAAATGAAAGTGATTTGTCATAGTATAAAAATAGACAATAAATCCCTTAAATTTGCGCTGTGCAAAATCAACCTAAGCTAAAAGTAGAATTTGTGCTGTTAATGGCAGCATTGATGTCCTTAGTAGCCCTTTCTATAGATGCTATGCTTCCTGCATTACCAGACATTGGAAACTACTTGAGTGTCGAGGATCCTAATAAAAATCAGCTACTAATCACAATGATTTTCCTTGGTCTAGGAAGTGGTCAATTGATTTTAGGACCATTATCCGATAGCTTTGGCAGAAAGCCAATTGTCTATATCGGGTTTGTCATTTTTGGTATTGCGAGTTATATCTGTCTAAGCACAAAATCCTTCGAGATGATGATTATTGGTCGTGTGTTGCAAGGTGTTGGGCTTTCTGCTATGCGGACTGTAGCCATAGCTATGGTAAGGGATTTATATGAAGGTGATTATATGGCTAAGATTCTGTCTATAGTGGTAATGACCTTTATTTTGGTACCAGTGATTGCTCCGACTCTTGGACAATGGTTATTGGATTTATTCAATTGGCAATCGATATTTCTATTTAACCTCATCTATGGCGTCTTTATTTTATTGTGGTTCTCTAGAAGACAAAATGAAACTTTAAAGCCTCAGTACAAAATTCCGTTTACAGGACGTCTGTTTATTGATGGCACTATAGAATTCTTTAAGCATAAAGATGCTGTTGCTTACACATTAGTCTCAGGTTTTATTACTGGGTCTTTTATGGTTTGGTTAAGTACTTCTCAACAAATTTTCGAGCAGCAATATGACCTCAAGGCAGAGTTTCCATACATATTTGCTAGCATGGCTATTTCTGTTGGATTTTCAACATTTATGAATAGTAGAATTGTAGTGCGTTATGGTATGTGGAGAATCGCCTATTGGGCGATTATAGCTTATGTATTAGTTTCATTGTCTTATGTACTTTTACACTTAAATGGCAACAATCCAAGCTTGATTATTTTACTGATGTTCTTCTCGCTACAGTTTTTCTCAGTCGGCTTTATCTTTGGAAATATGCGAGCCTTAGCTATGCAACCTTTGGGTCACATAGCTGGTATAGGCTCTGCAATTAATGGATTCATTTCTACAGTAATGGCTGTTCCAATTGCCAATTACATTGGTAGTTTTGTAGAAACTTCAGTCTTACCTCTATTTATAGGATTTACCATATTTGGAGTCCTTTCTTTGCTGACCTTTCTTAGAATGAAAGCTTCAAAAACTTAATCCTTACCTAAGGTATACTGCCTGACTAATTCTCAGCATCCAAATGAATAACTCTTACACGCGATGGTGTAAGACCATTCCCTACGTTAGTCGCAACTTCATTGACATATAATTTTGTCCCATCTGGACTAACATCTAAATCATTAGGTAAGGATAAGTTTGAGTTCAAGGCAGCTCCATTAGTTCCGCCTCTAGTCCCATTTCCTGCAAGCAATGTTGCATTTCCATTCATATCAATTTCGTAAACACTGTTTGCCGATCTCGCAATAACATACAACCTATCATTTGCATAAATAATATGCCCATTGTTGTTTCCTGGAATCGTAGAAAAAGTGCTAGCGTTTCCATTACTATCAACTCTTATAACGCTTCCATTATTAAAGTTTGCAACAAATAAATTTCCACTAGCATCAAAGGTTATTCCATTTGGGCAAGATAAAAGACCGCTAGAAGCAAAAACAGATTGATTGCCTTGAGGTGTAATTCTTATGATGTTATTTCCACCACAATTGGCCACAAACAGATTACCCTGAGCATCTATAGCGATTCCTATAGGAACTGATAGAAAGCCTCCTGATGAAAAATTGGTCGTAACACCATTTGTATCTGTAACAGAAATTCTATTTCCGCCTTGGTGCGATTGATAAAAATTACCTTGAGCATCAAAATGGTTACCAGAAGCGCCATCTGCAAATCCTGAAATAAACGTAGACACATCTCCATTTGGTGTAACTCTAGCTACCTGAGTGCCATTATGCAATGGCAATGAGACGCCAAAATCAGCGACATAGACATTACCTGCTTGGTCTACCGAAACACCTCCAGTACCAATATTGATCGTTTGTACCAGCGTGCTCACCAAATTAGTCCTCTCTATAGTGAAAGATGAAGATGGATTTGATAATGCACTGAGGGTCTCATCTTCTTCATGAACGGATAAAACAAACAATTTATATATCTCTCCTTCAATGATATCGTCTCCATCAACATCTTTTAAATCACTAGGCAAAACAGCCTGACTTAAGGCTGAAGCTAATTCAGCATACCTACCTGATATAACGGTCAGCGCTGTTGCCAAATCTAGAGTGTTAGCATTTTTTACAACATAAATTCTGTACATGGACAATTGAGCAGAAAATGCTGCTGGTTGAAAACTTGTATCTATATCAGAAGCATTACCATTATTGGTATTGTCAACAATACTGATTGAAGATACAGGCTGTAAAGGCTGTGAACTTGGGTCAATCAATGAAAATACATTCGAGAATGATGATAAGGCACTTAGACTTTCATCAGAATCATGTATTGAAATTATTGCAACTTTATAATTGGTTTCTTCTTCAATAGTGTCACCATCTGTATCCCTTAAACTTGATGGTAAGGTCACTTCGTTAACACCAGCAGAAAATTGAAAGAAAGCATCATTAGGCAAATCCAGTGCTTCTGACAGTGTAATACTTGCTGCAGATTTCAGCACAATAGCTCTGTATGCTAATAAGCCCTCTTGGGTTGATGCTGTAAAGATTACGTTGATATCTGAAGCGTCGCCATTATTGGCTATGTCTGTCGCTATGATTGATGAAACGGCATTAAGTGGACTAGGTGGCGTTACCATAGTAGAATCATCACTACCGCCACAAGCGAATATCAGGAATAAAACGATTAATATATTATTCTTCATAATTAAAACCTTTAAATACGTTATACAATGATTCTAAAGCTTGATGAATCGCTTTACCACTGCTCTATTCCCTTTAGTTATTCTAATAAAATAAACTCCACTACTTTGATTAAAGTTTGAGAGCTTTACTGCATTGCCCTCTATTGATAGATCATCATCCTTGAATTCTATTAATTTCTGACCAAGAAAGTTCAGTACTTCAACTTTGAAGTTATTTTCAAATGATGAATTAGTAAATTGGATTGTAAGCTCATCTCCTTTAAGCGGGTTTGGATACACTGATACTTCATCCAAAATCGAGAAATCTTCAACACTTAATGTATCATATGCATCCGAAATCCATATACCTCGTCCGAAAGTGGCTATTCTAAGTTTTTGATCAGCAGAATTATATTCAATATCCTGAACAAAAGTGATAGGGAGATTGTGGTTAAACTCCGTCCAGTTTGCGCCTCCATTAATAGTAATAAACACGCCTAAGTCAGTGGCTGCATAGACAATATCATCATTGGTTAAGTCCACAGCAATCGCATTAACCTGAATATCTGGTAAATCCCCTTGAATTGATGACCAAGTATCTCCACCATCGACAGATTTGTATACATGCGGATTGTTTGGATTGATACTATTTCTACTTATAAATAATGTCTGTGAGTCTTGTCCACTAGTCTTTACATCTGTCATTCTCCAGCCGGGAGCACTATTGGTCAGTTGCCAGGTTTCACCAGTATCATTACTCCTGTAAACATTCCAAGCAACATTAGTCCATGCAGCTGCATAGCATACACTAGGATCCGCTGCACTAAATGCTAAATCTGTTACTATAGACGCCGTTAGTTTCTTTTGCCAAAGGTTCCCATTATTTGTAGTCTTGTAAAGCCCTTGTTGTGTAGAGCCAAACAAAATGCTGGAATTTGTCGGATGCATCTTGAGAGGTCCGAAATGACCTGTAGTATTTTCATTGAGGTTCATCCCATTGGTTATTTGGTTGGCCAATGTTGCTGTTCCGTTATCTGCTCTCCAATAGGTTCCATTAATCCAAGTTCCGTAAAATGTATTTGGATTCGTATGGTCAACAGCGACATCCACACCGTCGAAAAATCCCCATCGTTCCCAATTCAATCCGTTGGCAATATTAGCGCCTTGTAGACCATGATCCCATAGACCTCCAATGACAACATTTGGATTGCTCAATCCAGAAGCTACAGATAAAAACTGCGCATTGACTAAACCATTATTCACATTGGTCCAGCAACCTCCATTGTCTCCACTTTTTGCAACACCTCCATCACTAAAAGAGTACACCGTAAACGGGTCGAAAGGATCAAAGCCCAAATCGTGATGATCGGCATAGGTAGCACATACTGGCGTGTGTACACAGGTTGCACAAGCTGTTCGGTCTTTTTGATTCCATGTTACACCTCCATCTAAGCTTTGCCATAGTGTGATGCCTCCAAATATGACAATATTTGGATTTAAAGGTGATACAGCTATAGTGTTGTTAAACCAACCTTGGCAAAAAGTCCCCAATGAGTTTGTAATACAAAATGCATTAGGAGCACTATTCATTTTGGTCCAACTTGCGCCATTGTCCACAGTCTTATAGACACCTTCTAAGGCTGTGTCGCTCAACCGAGTGATACTCGCATACAGCACATTTGTATTTGAGCGACATTGGTCTAGGCTAATAAAGTTGATATTCATTGTTGGAAGTCCATTAGTCAATACATTAAAGGTATTACCACCATCTGTAGATTTGAATATCCCAACATTCTCTCGAGTAACAAATATGATATCTGGGTTATCGTTCTGAATTACAATATCATTGAATATGAAATTTTGATGATTAGTTCCGTCTCCCAGAACTAGTGACCAATTATCACCTGCATCTATACTTTTCCATAGACCATTACTCGCTGCCATCCAGAGAATGTTTGTGTTTGTAGGATGCCAAGCTAACTTCAATACAGAAACCCCTGCAGAGCTTGGAAATCCGAAATTTGTTGGTGTCCAGGTAAGACCTCTATCTGTAGATTTAAATACGCCTAAACCACCTTTTATAACAATACCTGGTGGTGAAAAACCTTCTCCTGTTCCAATAATCAATGTATTACTATCTGTTGGGTGCACTACAACTGCTCCCACTCCTGTCGATGGTATATTGTCTGTCATTGGAATCCAATTGTCTCCTCCATCTTCAGAGAGCCATAGACCTCCAGAAGCAGAGCCTCCCCAAACCACATCGGGTACATTTGGATCGAAGGCATGAGAAATCATTCTACCTCCATGACCATCCATATCGATCGGCCCTATGTTTTGCCAATTTGCAGTTGGTCCAGATCCGGAACGTTCTCCTAAGGAACGAGTGCTCTCGAATAGTTCCCAACGGTTATTGGCACTACTTATCCCTTCAAAATTTCGACGCTGTTCGTAAAAATGTCGTTCTCTAAAGTATGGCATGTATCCAGTACCCTTGAGACCAGTTAGATTATTCCCGTTATTTTCTAATAACGAATGGTAGTAAGCGTCTCTTTCAATAATAGCTTCTGGAATAAAACCTTGTGTGTCTGAGTTTGTTTCTTGAGCATTTACTTTAGAATAGAGTATACTCAGTAATGATAAAATTAGTAATGTTCGTTTCATAGCAATTTTTCTTATAGTTAAACATCATGCTTTTATAACAAAGGAAAATGTTACTACGAAATTGCTATTGTAAAAAAGCGAATAAAGCTACATGAAACTAAGAGTAATAATATTGCTGAATATAGTCTTCTGTATTCAATAATGACTTACTAAATACGGATTCATTATAGGCAAGTGGTGTACTACTTGTAAATGATGCAAAGTCTTTATAGAAATGACTTAAATCGTAATATCCTAAGGCTAAAGCCAAAGGTTCTATTTTTACGTTAATATTTTCAGCTAAAACCAGAGAAGCTTTCTTAATTCTAAGCAAGCGCTTATAGCGCATTGGACTCACTCCGATGTGTTCTCTGTATTGCATTTCGAAATATCTTGTACTACCTGTTTGTTTTTGTGGTGCTGATAAATTTTGGATTGAATTAAAGAGCTTAAAGATATCTAGCTTTAACGCTGGTGTGGCCTCTCGATGTGTGTTGAGAAGGCGCGATAGTTTTTCATTGATTACCCTAGAGATTACTTTATCTATGTCATAGAAGCTGGATGAATCTATATAGGATGGAAAAAAGTTATAGCCTATATCTTCTAAAGAAACTACTTGGTTTTTTATCAAATAAGCTTGATCTCCCAATACATTTGATGTAATCCAAGGCATCATTTTGAATGATAAAATAACCGTATCTGAGCCAAGTTCTAAATATGCATGTTTATCGACAAGACCAATTAAGGCGTCCTTTTTGACACTAAACTTTTCAGAGTCAACAACAATGTTTAGCTTACCTTTTAGTAGAAATAAAATTTCGGGAAATCCATCAGCAATTAAGGGCAACCGACAAGAACTTTCATCGTTTACTAAAGCCCATATGCTTTGCAGCTCCTCTTTAAATGGGTGCTCTTTCTTATAATTATAAAACCTAACCACAATACGTATTTACTCAAAGTTACACATATTATCAATAGGCTAAAAAAAGATTCTGTTAAGATTTTTGGTGGTTAGATTTTAAAAACTTCCATCATCCACGTCTTTGATAAAATCTATAAGACCTTCAAAAAATACTTTTTGGTCATCGAATTGTGATAGATGACTACCATCTGGACAAAGGAGAAAACGTCCATTTTGAACTTCAGTGGAAATCCATTTCATATGCTCTGGATCCATAGTATCATGTGTAGCGCCTATTGTTAGTGTTGGCACCGTAATTTCTTTCAACCTGTCTTTCACATCCCAGTTGAGTAAGGTAGCATTTCCTTTGATACCGAATTCACTAGGTCCTTGCATGGTAACATATACATCTGGATTAACATGTTTAAAGGCTCTGTTTAAAGGTTCTGGCCACTCATCTACAGGCATCCTAATAACGTGCTTTGGATAATAGTTCTGTATGATTAAATCTAAATAGCGTTCGTTAGAATAGTCTTCGGCTGCTTCATACTTCAAGATTTCATCCAGAACTTCTTTTGGCAGTTTTGGTGCTAGCACTTCAGCCGAATATTTATTGTAATCGTCAATGGAAGCTACCATATTAGAAATCACCAAGCCTTTCAAATTATCTTGATACTTAAGTGCATATTGCATCCCTAAGATTCCTCCCCAAGATTGTCCGTACAAGTAAAAATTGTCTTTATTCAATCCGAGCGAAACTCTTACTTGCTCTACCTCTTCTACAAAACGGTCAAGATCCCATAGTGACAAATCTTTAGGCTGGTCGCTGTAATAAGATCCTAGCTGATCATAGTAGTAATACTCTATGCCTTCTTGAGGAAAAAACCCATCAAAACATTCATAGAGCTCGTGGGTCATTCCTGGTCCTCCATGTAGCAATAGAACTTTGATTTTTGGGTTATTCCCAACCCGCTTTGTCCAAACTTTGAATTCTCCTTTTGGAGTTTGAATCGGTATCATCTTAATTCCTCCAAGGAACCGATCTTCTTTACCTGAGTTGTCTAAATACTCAGTAACCGCAGTTTCATTTATTGAATCTTTTACCTCTTCTTGTTCATTTTCTTTACAACTAAATACCACTAAACACAAACAACTTACAAGCAATACTATTTTTTTCATCACTAGATATCTTTATGCTTTCTAAGTTACTAAAAATTAAAAAACCTCCCTGTAAAACAGCACAAGGAGGTCTGGTATGGCTGCAAAATTACCCCTTTAGTTTACTAAACAGCCAATAAACCAAATCTAAAACCTAAATGATAGCCCAATAGATATAGGTCCAGATTATATTAAGAGATAGCCTCCCACTAGTTGCAGGAGGCTTATCATAGCTATTAATTAATTATCCCTCTTAATAGCCTGGGGCCCAGTCCATAGCAATCTTTTCAATGAGCATACATTCATAACATCGTATACTATAAGGGGTTATCTAAAAGCATGGTTGCTGAAGGTTATCTACACTAATTAATCACAATACATATAGAACACCATGCTTTTTGAATAACCCAATCAAATAATTTCAAACATATAGTAAGCATCCATAATCTTTGGTTAAATCACAACTCAACACTTCTAGGTCTTTAAAACAACCCTGTCAATTGAACTTAAAATGTCATTGTGTGTTATGCAAAAATTAGAATATAGGGAGACAGGGGAAATCATAGGTTAAATGGTTGATGTAATATGTCTGCAAGTTATATAGCCTACTTCTCTCACAAAATAAGAGCAAACTCTTATTTTATAGGTGCTAACGCGTAGCCTATATTTGTAGATTACACATAAAAAAACCTCCTAATCATTACATTAGGAGGTTAAGCTTAGCTGCAAAAATTACCCCTTTAGTTTATTATAACAGCTAAAATTTATACAACCTTTTTATGAAGCATCAGTACACACATATTATGTATACTGATGCAT
Source organism: Winogradskyella sp. 3972H.M.0a.05 (assembly GCF_040493455.1). Classification (NCBI taxonomy): domain Bacteria; kingdom Pseudomonadati; phylum Bacteroidota; class Flavobacteriia; order Flavobacteriales; family Flavobacteriaceae; genus Winogradskyella; species Winogradskyella sp. 3972H.M.0a.05. The sequence continues at coordinate 166,632 of NZ_JANFDA010000002.1, forward strand.
CTGCTATTAATCCATTCTCTGGGAACGTCAATTTTTTCTTTTAGTAATTTTTGATTTAGTCAATGGTAACTATAATCAATTGCAATATAGAATCATAGTTACAAAGGAGAAATACGTGCAAACACTTAATTTATAAGAGTTAGTACTTAGCGAATAAAAATGTTAAGCATTATGTAATTGGTATCATTAACCTCATTGTAGTTCCTTTATTGGGCTTGCTATCTACAAATAATCTAGATCTCATTATTCTTGCTCGCTCCAGAAGTGTTTTCATACCCATGCTTGTAAGCATCGTAAGTCTTTCATTTATTTCAAAACCAATTCCATTGTCTTGTATAACAGCTTCAATATTTGCATCGTCTTTAGAAATATTTACAGCTACGGTTTTTGCTTTAGAATGTTTTACAATGTTATTTAGAGCTTCTTGAATACATCTATAAAGGTGAAGTGCATTTTCTTTGCTCAGGTCATTGTCAATATTATCTATATCTGTTGTAAAAAATATGTTTGTATTAGCATCTACCTGATTGATCAATGATTCTATTACTGCTGTAACACCAAGCCGTTCTATGGTAGCTGGATAAAGTCCTTTGGATATACTTCTTAACTCTTCCATTGTGTCTTTTGCTAGGTAATCGATGTCATCATCTTTGAAGGCTTTTATCTTTTTGATTAATAGCATGAGTTTTTGCCCTACACTATCATGAAGATCTCTTGCCACCTTAGTACGTTCTGTCTCTTGGGTTTTTATGAGTTCTTGAGAGAACTTAACCTGATTCTTTTTTTGTTTTCGTGTAAACTTTTGTGTGCGCACTAAGTAAATAATTACAAAGGCCAAAGCCAATCCTGTACCTCCAAAAAGCATCAGTTGGTCCTTAGCTTTATTTTTGATGTCGAGCATACCAATCTCAGCTTCCTGAGATTCTATCATTGCATCTCGCTTTTTGGTTTCGTAAAGCGTTTGATAATATGTCAGCGCCCTTGTATTTTCCAAATTATTGATACTGTCGGTCAATGATGCAAATTTTTTGAAATGATAGTAGGCTTTATCAGTATTGTTTATCTTTTCATAAGCATTGGCTAAAAAATTATGTACAGATTGTCGGTTAGTGATATTGATACTCGAATTGAAATCGATAAGTCCCTCCTGTATATAAATTGCTTTTCTTGTATTTCCTCTTGAAAACTCATAATGCGCCAATGCTGCATTGTAATTAAAGTTGTCATCAGCGATACTTAAGTAATCTGGAAGGTTGTGAATTTCTTCTAATATTGTCTTTGCCTTTTTTAGACTGTCTGTTTTGGCATATACACGAAATAAGGCGATTAATACCTTTGGTTTTTCATTAGGTCTATTTGCTTTATCAACATAATGATTAGCTTGTTTCAAATTATAAACCATGGATTCATAATCCTCCAAAGCTTCATTATCCACAGCTTTATTATAAAATGTTGATTGTAATAAATAATAATGCTTTCTATGTTTTGCAATCTTTATTAAATCATCTCTAACTGCATTGGCATCTTCTACAAAACCTATGCTTCCATACAGGTTCGCTCTATAGTTTTGTGCAATCATCAAGCTAGATGTATCTTTAGCTTTAGCAGAGATTTCTTCAGCTTCTGTAAGCAAAAGACCAGCTTCAGCAAACTTACCTATTCTGGTTAATGCTTCGGCTCCATAAACTTTGGCTTTACTCAGAATAGTAGAGTCTTTAGCTAAGACAGCATACTTTTCGGATTCGCTATAGATATCAATAGACTTTTCTACTTCTCCTGAGAAGAAATAACTATCGCCAGCATTCATATTTAGAACGGCGTTGGTTAATGGGTCAGAAATATCATAATGTTTTGATTTGAGCTCTTCAAAAATTCTTTTTGCTTCTTCTGGGTTTCTGGCTCTATTAGACAGGTAAAAAATTCGATCTGATGTATGCTTAACTGCTAATCTAAAAGAATCTATTTCTATAGCATAGTCAATAGTTTGTGTTACTATAGAATCATAGTTATACTTTTGTTCATAAAGCACTAGATTACAAAGGCTATCTAGTAATTTTATTTTTTTCTCTTTTGAAGAATATCTTATCTCTTCTTTTAACAGTTTTACATTTGAATCTAAAGGAACTTGTTGGCCATGAAGTTGCATGGCAACACCTAGAAGGAGGAAAATAAGTAGTCGCATTTTGCTTAAAGATATAGCAAAGGGGTATACTGTAAAGATAGCACTTTGTTTTGGATAAAACCTTGTTGCCAGAAGTTGCCTACCTCTTTATAAAAACCTCCTTGCAAAAACATACAAGGAGGTTGGCACAGCTGAAGGTTTTTAATTTTACCCCTTTAAACCATCTCAGCCTTCCCTAAATCATTGTTTGATGATTTGCTTTGAAACTGAACTATTTTCAGAATAAATTTTTAAAATATAGACACCACTATTCAGATGACTAAGTAAAATGTTTTGACTTTGCTTGGTTTCCAACACTTTTTTACCAATGGCATCATAGATTACAACACTATCGATAGGAAAAGACGCTTCAATATTTAAGTAATCCTTAATTGGGTTTGGATGAATTACAATTTTCACATCATTATCTTCAATCTCATTTATTGATAGCGATGAAAAGATAAAGTCGTTGTTAATAGGATCTGTATTGCCATAATAATCTTGTGTACCATTGCCATCATTGAGATCGGCATTGATAACATTATCTACTACAAAGCCAAAACCAGCCAGTGCTAATGCTATAGGATCGTTATTTTCCAAGATTTCTATTTCTCCGCTAGTCGGCGCATTATCTACAATGAATGAAAATATTGGTATAGCTACACCTGCATTATGTGATGTTGTAAGTTCTGAGGTTGGTACAGGTAGGGAGAATATCCACAAATCCTTAGTGCCATCTCCTATCCCAAAGTTATTTTGCAAAATGCTACCTGTTAGAGCAGTGTTTACCTGCCAACCAGAACCTAAAATTTCTGTAAAGCTACTAGCTTGTATTGCATTTCCAGATGTTATCGCTAAAGTGATCTGTATATCTGCCATATTGGGGTCTGCATTGGTAAAGTCTGGTGTAGCTACAAAAGTAAATTCATAGGGGTTATCTGTATTGTTGTAGTCACTAACTATACCGAATTGGTAGTTTTGACCTGTCAAAGACAAGCTTGTTATCAATAACAAGATGTGTAATAAACGTTTCATAATAATTTGGTTTAAAGGGGTTAATCGTTATTAATCTGTTGTTTGTTTTTCTGATTGATTTCAACATCAAATGCCATTCTCGATGTAGATACTGCAGCAGGCAATTGTTCCTGAATATTATATCCATAGAACTGTAATATGATGTTTATAGGATGATTAAGGACATTATCTCTTAATACATTAGCATCATTATTTGATCCTATAATATTTGCTCCTCCAGTAAGGTTAATATCTTCATTGTTGTATCCTGATACGCTGAAACCGTAAAATTGAATTATTTGGTTTACTGGGTCATTCAGTATTTTATCTCTGATTGCATTAGAATCGTTTGCTGCACCAATAATATTTACTTTTCCATCACCATTGGTATCACCTGCCCACATACCTAGCACTCCTGCTGGCATGCCCGAACTAGTTTGAGCACCTGTTCCGAAGGTTGGTATAGTTCCATCTGAAAAATCTATTGTTGTAACCGTATCGCTATCTAAAGCGATTGATGATGCACTCATTATACCTAAATGGTTGCGGTGCTTTACAGCGATATAATAGTTACCAACTGGTACATCAGCTTCAGTAACACCTTCTGTTGTACTTGTAATAAAGCCATCTCTACGAAGTAAAAATGAACCACTAAACACAACATTAGTATTATCTGCAGCATCTCTCAATTCTACCAGAATCCAGTCAATAATACCTTCTTCGTCGTCATTTGTAAATATACTTGGGTCACATGAAGTGATTCCATCGTATGGACTTACCGAAGGAAGGAATCCATTTGCTCTTAAATCATCTCTCATTAGGTTCAAACTTCCTCCAGATGCATTTAGAGAAGCGCCTTGCAGATAGACTTTAACTTGGAACTTAACTGGAGGGCAATCAAATCCATTATCATTTACGGCCCATCCGTGTGTATCAATTAAATTTTGTCTTTCCACTTCACTAGTGCAATAGGTGTTTTTTCCACCTCCAAAAACAATATTTTGAGGTATATCGTCAATCCCATCTCCATCTAAGCCACTACTATCTGTATTCCACCCTATTAGAGTCGCATCATAGTTTGCTACTGACATTTTAATTCCTCCAGGACCAGAACCAAACATTTCTTCCATACCATCTTGAAAACTTATGTCAACAATACTTCCAATATCCCATGAACCTAGATTTTGATCAAAATTGTCTGCATTCCTAAACATTCGGTACATATTGGTTACACTACTAACATTCCAGCCTGATATATCTTGATTAAACAGTTCTGCACCTTCAAACATCGAAGTCATGTCCTCCACCTTGCTTACATTCCAACTAGAAATATCTCGATTGAATAAATATGCACCGTCAAATAGGTCTTCCATGTCTTCTACATTACCAACATTCCATGTAGATATATCACCATTAAAAACCTCTGCAGCATCAAACATTTCATACATAGAAGTTACATTTGAGGTATTCCAATTATTAAGATCTTGATCAAAGGCTAAGGCTGAAGAAAACACGCCTTCCATATTGGTGACACTACTGGTGTTCCAATTGTTTAGTGGCTGATTAAAGGCTTCGGCTTCATAGAACATATAGGATAGACTCGTGGCGCTACTCATATTCCATCCATTTAAGGGTTGGTCAAATATGACACAGGTAGAGAACATTTCATCAAAAATCTCCACATTACTCACATCCCAATTATTCACATTAGCATTAAAGGACAAACAGTCATTAAACATAGTTCCCAAATTTGTCACATTTGAAAGATCTGGTGTATCTATGGTTGGATTAGTGATATTTAAATTTGCGCAATCATCAAATGCACCTTCCATAGAAGTCCACTGGATACTTCCCCATTGCTCAATAGTTAATATCTTCTCATTATCACCTCCATCGTCAAAATAGATTCTAGGGAATGTTCCGCTAATAGCCACAGTATAAGTTCCAGCCACACCATAATCGTGAGTTATATCTCCAGTAACATTAGCATCTTCAACATTGAAGGTGACACCGTCATAGCTCCAATCCACTTGATAGTTATATGATTCTCCAGGGAACGTTGGGATAGTAATTGAAGTTGCATTAGAATCTCCTACATTATCCGTTTGCCATGTAGTAATAAAGTAGTCGGTAGGATCACAATCTAAACCTCCATCACTAAAAGCCCAATTAAAATTGGTAATGATACCTTGCTTTGAAACGTCTCCAAGGCAGTAAGTAGCATCGGTACCAAAGTTAACATCATCCTGAAGGGTGAGCTGACCCCATTGTATTAATAAATCATCATAGTTTGTGGACGAAAACGCTGTTCCGACAAGCATCTGGTTTGCTAACTCCACATTAGACACATCCCAACTTCCAATAGGCTGATTGAATAATGTGGCTCCATTGAACATCCAGCCCATATCTGTCACTTGTCCTACATTCCATCCTGATATATCCTGATTAAAGTTTACAGCATTTTGGAACATGCCATACATAGTCGTTACCTGTGCGGGAATCCAGCTAGATATATTTCCATTAAAATTAGTAGCTCCTAAGAACATAAAGAACATATCCTCAACCTTACTCACATCCCAGCTATTAAGATCTTGATTAAAATCTTCAGCATTGTTGAACATCCAGCCCATATCTGTTACATTACCAACGTTCCAATTGTCTATAGGTTTGTTAAAGTCCGAAGCTCCTGTAAACATAAATCTCATAGTTTCTACCTGAGAAGTATTCCAGTTATTGATATCTTGGTTGAAGATTACGGCACTGTTAAACATACTGAGCATGTTGGTAACATTACCTACATTCCAATTATTTAAAGGCTGGTTGAAACTACTAGCGTTTCCAAACATGAGAAACATATTTTGAATTGAGCTAACATCCCAATCATTAATGGATGTATTTGCCACCATAGATTGACAGCCATCAAACATTCTTGATAGGTTAGTCACATTTGAAAGGTCTGGAATGTCTGTCGCCAGCATATCCATGTTTTCGCACTCTACAAAGCCATTCTCGAAAGAGGTCCACGGATTGGTTCCCCATTGATCAATGCTGATTAATTTTTCGGCATCGCCAAAGAAAGATCCAATAGCCATAAATCTTGGGAATGTACCCGTTATTCTTATCGTGTAAGTACCTACACTAGCATAAGTATGTGTAATGTTTCCATTGACATTTCTATCAACATTACCATCTCCCCAATCTATTGAATAATCATAGGTTAATGTATCGTCTGTATAAATGGTAATTTGATCATCACCACTATTACCGCTATTATCAGTTTTCCAAGTTGTAACAAAAACATTGGTACTGGTTGCAAACTGCTCTGGATTAATGTTTCCGAAAGTGCCATTGTCATCTGGGATTATATCAAATGAGTTGGCATCTACGACAGTCCCTGTGTTATCATATATATTTCCTGAACTCGCTGAGATTTGATAGTAGTCTCCTACACTTGCTTCTCTAAATACTGATGAAGGCATACCTCCTATACTTGGCAAATTAATACCTCCAAAATCAGTACCGTATAACACATCTACAGGGCAACAGGCGCCACCATCTCCAACCCCAACAGCATCTAGGATGACTCCAAAGGCAGATAAATCGTCTGCAACACCATCATCATCTGTATCAATATCTGTTACATTTACCGTTCCAGAAAATGAACTGGTTAATACTACCGTATGAGTTGGGTCTACTATATTTGACATGGTAGTCAATAACAATCCATTAGCATCAAAAGTCCCTGCAAAGTTTTCTACATTCTTAACAACACCTATATCACTGGTATCCGTATTTCCTTGAATAACTACAAAGGCTCCCGAAAAGGCTTCTCCAGGGGTTCCGTAAATTTCAAGTTCTTGTGTACTATTTGAAGTTGTAGGTTGGTACTCACTAATATAGATAGGAAGCGCAGGGTTTTCTGTTACTGTCACTGTAGACTCACAATATGAAAAACGTCCCAATTCATCAATACTCACTAAATACAGGGTATTTTCTCCGATATCTTCGGAGGTATATGTAATTGAATCCATTTGTCCATCAGTACCTGGTGTACCATTTAAATCTCCATTAAAAATGCCAGTTGCAGGGATAGTATCATCATCCTGACTTATAATTACCACTTGCATATAATAGGTAGTCCCGGCACTTAAGAACACCTCATCATCTCCACTGAAAGAGCCCAAATAAACAGAAGGCTGTTGGTATACAAAGGCATCAAGAAATCCAGGTCTATCCGATATATTACCAGTATTAGGTGCAACAGGTGCGTCACTAATAATTGCAAATAACAGATTGTTTGGACTTGAAGTGGAAAAATTAAACCCTGGAAGGTATAAGTCATCAGTAGGTACGGTAAAAGAGATTTCTTGATAGTATTGCCCAGTGCCATTAGCGATAACATCATCCGTTGGGCTGCTGGTATTAGTTTCTCCTGCAAATAAGCCACCAATTCCACCTATGCTTGGATCTGTTTCAGTTAAGTAAAGAGTAGCGCCTTTTCCTATACATGGTCCTTCTGACCCATCAAATATGTTATAAGTGTGGACAGTGACATTTCCATTAAGATTTAAACTCACAGTAATATCTTCACAAATAACCTGAGAAGGTCCTATGGTTGCATTAACATTAGCTGTACATGTGTCCTTATTCCCAGCTGCATCATATACGGTTAACTCGTATTGATGTGTACCACCATCTTGACATCTAAGAAAATCATTTATGTTCCCGTCAACTAGCTTTAGAACAACTCCTTCATTATCTGTAGAACCTCCATCCAATACATCACCAGTCACTTCGAAAGAATTAGATTCTACCGTTACAGATGGGTTTAAACAAACAGCATTGGGTGCAATTGTATCATAAGGTTGTCCATAGGTTCCAATTGGAAAAGGAACAAGGGCTTCACTATTAGTCGCTGGTGAATTATAATCAAGGACTCCTCCATTTGGAAGTCTCCAGTTTGCTATATTGAATGTGCCATCTGGACCTGTACTATTTACACGATAAGCCCAGCTCGTTTGGTAATCCCAAGCTGTTCCTGTACCGTCAGCATTAATATCACCAAAAGTATCCAAAAGGGTTGGTGCTCCACCTGAATCTAAAAATAGCTCTACAGCATCATCTCCAGAGGCATAAAGTTGAAATACATTACCTAAATCAAAATCTGGAACAAAACCGAAGAAGTTCTCAAAATTATTTGTTCTCAATGCTAAATACAAAAACTGACCAGCTGTTGCAGAACCCGATAAATAAAATTCTTGTCCATCAGAACCTCCTCCATTATTCGATACTCCTATGGCGTATAGACTTAGGTCCGCTATATCACTAACAGCATATAATTCAATAGCTGAATTGCCAAATCTTTCAACTACTCCAGTAATCATTAAAGGTGATGATTCAAGAACGGTATAAGTAAAACTACAAATGGCCGTATTCCCAGCATCATCTGTAGCTGTAAATTCCATAACCGTATCTCCAATAGGAAAGTCGCTTCCTGAAGGTAAACCTGCTGTTTGAATTACAGTTACACCACCACAAGAATCTGTAGCAGTAGGCGCCGAAAATGTAATATTAGCAGTAGTCTCTCCAGAATCTACTATAAATGTTGCATCGGAATTACAAGAATCAAATACTGGGTCATCATTGTCTACAACAGTCACCGTAAAACTTCTAGTAGTGGTGTTCCCTGCTCCATCTTCAAGTTCGAATGTATTTGTAGTAACTCCCAAAGGAAATGGTCCACTACCAGCTATACCCTCAGTTTGCGTTAAGGTTACATTACAGTTATCGATTAGGACTGGATTGTATGGCAATATAAATCCTTCACAATTAGTTCCTGTTGCATTAACGGTTTGGTTATTTGGAATCCCATTTAATATTGGAAATATAGTGTCTCCAATAAAAACAGTAAACGAGCACTCTGCTGTATTTCCACCAGCATCAGTAGCACGATAGGTTACTGTGGTCGTTTGGTTAACAGGGAAAAGTTCCCCGCTTGCAAAACCTTCAATCAATTCAATAGTTAAAGGACATTCTCCATCTGTGTTATCGCTAAATGTCGGAATATCATAGGTCACAACAGCGTCATTACATTCTTCTCGTACAATATTTTCAGGACACGTTAGATTTACTGGTGAAATATTATCTACAACTGTTACCGTAGCGTCGCAACTATCACTGTTACTGGCATTATCAAATACAGTTAATGTAACCGTATTGGCTCCTATATCGGTACAGTCGAATGTGTTTTTTGAAAGTTGAAAAGCTGCAACTCCACCAGAAGACCCATTATTGATTTCAGGGTGGGATAAATTAGCATTTCCATCTGTATCTAAAAAGATTGTCGCGTTCTTACACCTAGCAACTGGTGGAATAACATCTGTATAATGCACTTCAAATTTTAAATCTCTTGCATTATCGCGAATCCAAAAATCTCCATCATTATTAAATAAAAACCCACCTGTATAGTCTAAACTGTTGTTATCAAAAGAATCAACGTTACTATAGGAAGCCTTCCCAATTGTACCTTCAATAATAAAAGTATAATCTTGCCCAGCAGTCACCGAGATGGGTGTAGACAATTGTATGGTTTGTGTCGTTTCTGATGAGCTTGTATTCCAGCTAATGGCTTGTCCATTAGTTCCATTGATAGGTGTGAAATTCTGGCCAGAACCAGTAAATGGTACTTCATTATAAAATTTTAATTGACCATTAACAACTTGGGTTACTTCATCAGTATATACACGAATACTTTTTATACTTCCGTTACAAGTAGCAGTAAAGGACTGACCATGATTATAAGTATTTCCATCTCGAACCTCATTTGTGATTAGTTGTTCAATATTGTCTGAAACATTACAAGTTTGAGAATAATTGGCATTCGGTAAGAATAATGCAATTAGAAATACTGCAAGACTTAGAATTTGCGTTTTCATGCTAAAGGGGTTATTATAGATTTCCACAACAAAACTATAATGCACCTTAATGCGATGAAATAAGTGCAAGCACTTACAATATACGTACTAGTACTTATATAAAGGGTCCAATATTACAATTCTCCTATAATATCTTTGTTGAGTAATGCCCAACTGGTAAGTGTATTTGTGCTTTTTGACAAACCTAATTTATTGATGATATTGGCTCTATGCTTGTCTATTGTCCTGATGGAAACGCCAATATCGTCAGCTATGGCTTTAGAGGATTGATTTAGAGCAATACGCTTTAATATTGATACTTCTGAAGCTGTAAGATGGCTTAATTGCTTCAACTCGTCTTTTGTATTACTTAATGCTGAATCTTGGAAATAAGGACTAAAAAATTCTTCATTGTTTAATACTGATTCAATACATTTTTCAATGGTAAAAAATGAATCTTCTTTTAATAAATAAGCTCCAATATTCAAGGCTCTGGCTTGTAATATGTATTCCTTTTCTTTGTGATAAGACAGCAAAATAAATTTGGTTTCTGTTCGCTTTTCTCGCGCCATCTTAAAAACTTCAAAAGCATTGAGTAATGGCATTTCTATATCGAGAAGAGCCAATTTTGGTTTCAAAGTCAATATCAACTCCAAAGCTCTCATCCCGTTGTCTGCTTGCCCTATGATATTATAACCATTAGAGGTTAATTCATCATACAACCCTTTGAGTAACATTGGGTGATCGTCTGCTATAACAATAGAAGCCTCTTTTTTCATATCAGACATTTATTGGAGTGGTTATATTTACTATCGTTCCTCTATCTACTATGCTGTCAATATATAGTTGGGATCTTATAATTTTTGCTCTTTCTTTTAACGTTTTCATTCCTAAGCTCGTGACTTTCCCAAACGCATCAGAGACATTAAAACCTTGACCGTTATCTTCAATTTTGGTCATTATCTGCTCTCCTTTTCTTTCTATATCTATTGATACTGCTTTTGCTTTGGAATGCTTCAAAATATTATTGAGGCTTTCTTGAATAATCCTATATAGATGTATCGAAGCCTCTTTAGAAATCAAATCATCAACATTCTGCATATCTAAAGTAAACAAGATATCTGAATTATTATCTAATTCGTCCACTAAAGCGTTCACAGCTTTACCAAATCCAAATCTATTCAACACAGCGGGATGCAATCCCCGAGATATACTTCTCAGTTCCTCTAGCGTACCTTCAGCTAAGCTTTCCATGGCATCATCATTCTTTTCCTTGGTCTTCTTAGTCAATAGCATTAATTTTTGACCTACACTATCATGTAGCTCCATTGAGATACGCTTTCTTTCCTTTTCTTGTTCATTAATTAGATTCTGAGAAAATCGCTCTAGTAATTTTTGCTTGTTTCTAGCAAACGCTCTGGTTCTCGTTAAATATATGATTAAGAAAATCGTTAATAAGCCTATCCCTCCGAACAACATCCATTGCTGTTTTACCTTATTCTTAGCATCTAGAATGGTTATTTCGGATTCTTGTGAAGCAATCTTAGCATCACGCTTTTCAGTTTCATATAAAGTCTGATAATACGACAGTGCCTGAGTTTTTTTCAAGCTTAATATGGAATCATTGGCCTTGGTAAATTCTTTATAATGATATAACGCCTTGTCGTTATCGTTTTGGGCTTCATAAATATTGAAAAGCAACTCATGGGCACCCATTGTGTTTTCGAACGAATTTGATGCAGCCTGACTTTCGTAGTATTGCTTGGCATGGCGTAAGGCTTTTGGGTAATCCTTTTTTGCTAAATAATAATACGCCAAACCTTGTACGTGCATATCCTCGAACAAGCCTTTCGTGTATCGGTCAGGATCGCTTTGAATATCCTTTAGAATCTCTGTGGCTTTATCTAAGCTATCTACTTGTGAATACGATGTAAGTAACTTATTTAATAACTGAGGCACATATTGATCTTCTAATTCTGAACCTCTTGCATACTGAAGCGCTTGCTTTAAATTTTTAATTCTTTCCTTATGATTTCCTTCTTTGCTATTGTCAATTGCAGCATTATACAGCGCAGATAGCAAACCAGAATAATACTTGGCAGATTTTGATAATGCAATTGCTTCATCACGTTCAATTTTAGCTTCTACAAAAAAACCGTTCATACTATACAAATCGGCTCTAGAGCTTTTAGTATTTACAAGCCTTATGGTATCTTTTGTATTTATGTATAACTCTTCCACCTCTTGTAACATTCTCGAAGCTTCGACCAGATTGCCTAATCTAGCATATGCATCAGCGATGTATTTTTTTGAGATACCATAGAGTATCGAATCTTTAGATTGAATGGCATGTTTGGATGCTATATCATAAACATTTATTGATTTTTCAACATCACCAGAAAAATAATAGCTATCTCCTCCATTGAGGTAAAATCGTGCTAATAATGCATCATCAGTAACTGGCAGTTGCAAAGCTTCAAATTCTTCATAATAGGCTTTACCTTCTTCTGGTTTGCCCATTCTATTGGTAAGCGACCAAATGAGACGTGCGGCTTGTCTGTTAGCTATATTAAACGAATCTAGCTCAATTGCAAAATTCACCGTAGCCTTAACAATTGAATCGTACTTAAACTCTGGTTTATCTCTAGTAATCCAGCATAGACTATCTAGCAATTCTAACTTTTCAAGGCTTTCAGATTGTTTAATTTGTTGCTTGAGATCATTGACGAGTTCAGGCGTAATTTCATTTTGTGCTGAAATGTAGCTACAGATTAAAAAAAGTAATATGAATGAGAGGCGCTTCATAACATTATACTTAATCTTTTACATAGAATTATCAATGATATTTTGCACGACTTCGGGATTCAACAGTGTTGAAGTATCTCCAAGATTGGACGTGTCCTTATGTGCTATCTTTCTAAGTATCCTACGCATAATTTTACCTGAACGTGTTTTTGGCAATCCAATTGTAAATTGAATCTTATCTAGTTTTGCAATAGGTCCAATACGCTCCGATATCAATTGATTGATTTCTTTCCTAAGATTATCATGGTTTCGGCTTTCACCAACATCTTTCAAAATTACATAACCATATAAGGCATTCCCTTTAATATCGTGCGGAAATCCAACAATAGCAGATTCAGCAACTGCAGGATGTTCGTTAATAGCATCTTCTATTGGTGCAGTTCCAAGGTTATGGCCAGAGACTATAATAACGTCATCAACACGACCTGTAATTCTGTAATACCCAACCTCGTCTCTCAATGCTCCATCTCCTGTGAAATATTTGTTTTTGAAGGCTGAAAAATAAGTATCCTTATAGCGCTGGTGATTTCCCCAAATCGTTCTAGCCATAGAAGGCCAAGGGAATTTAATACATAATCGCCCAGAAACTTGATTTCCTGAAATCTCCTGCCCTTCTTCATCCATTAATGCAGGTTGAATTCCTGGCATTGGCAACGTAGCGTATGTTGGCTTTGTTGGCGTGCTAAATGGAATTGGTGAAATCATAACACCTCCTGTTTCCGTTTGCCACCAGGTATCCACTATAGGTGCTGCTTTTTTCCCAATATTATCATTGTACCAGTGCCATGCTTCTTCATTTATTGGTTCACCTACAGTTCCTAAAACTTTTATTGACGATAAATCATAAGGCTCTACAACCTCCAATCCTTCTTTTGCTAAAGCTCTTATGGCTGTTGGTGCTGTGTAAAACTGATTGACTTTGTGTTTCTCAACAATTTGCCAGAAACGTCCATAATCTGGATAACTTGGCACACCTTCGAACATCACAGTAGTTGCTCCATTCGCTAATGGTCCATAAACAATATAGCTATGTCCTGTAATCCAACCTATATCTGCTGTACACCAATAGATATCGTCTTCTCTATATTGAAACACATTCTTAAACGTATAGGCTGTATAGACCATATATCCTGCAGAGGAATGCACCATTCCTTTTGGTTTTCCAGTAGAACCTGAAGTGTATAAAATAAATAAAGGATCTTCAGCATCCATAATTTCTGGATAACAGTCATTATAGGCTTCGTCCAATAATGGTTGTAACCAATGATCACGACCTTCCTTCATGTTGATTTCAGAATTAATACGCTTAGCTACTAACACAGATTCCACACAATCGCACTGCTCTAAGGCTTCATCTACTATACCTTTTAAATCTATAGTTTTAGAGCCTCTAAACGAGCCATCTGCTGTAACAACAACTTTAGCCTCACAGTCATTGATACGTGTTGCTAATGCTGTTGCAGAAAACCCAGCAAACACAACCGAATGTACTGCTCCTATCCTAGCGCAGGCTAGTACTGCATAGGCTAATTCGGGAATCATTGGTAAGTATAGACATACACGATCGCCTTTATTTACGCCTTGTTCTTTGAGCACATTGGCGAACTCGCAAACTCGTTCGTATAACTCTTTATAAGTGATATGCTTTGCGTCTTCATCAGGATTATTAGGTTCAAAAATGATTGCCGTTTTATCACCTCTTACTCTCAAATGCCTATCGATACAGTTTTCTGTGATATTCAATTTGGCACCGTCAAACCATTTTACTTCTGGTTTAGAAAAATCCCAGCTTAATATATTATTCCATTTTTTTCGCCATACGAAATGTTCTTCTGCTATTTCTTCCCAAAACAATTCAGGATTTCTAACAGATTGACGATAGACTTGATAGTATTCTTCAAGATGTTTAATATGATAATTACTCATTCAATTCTTTTTAATGATGACTGGCTTCTCCCGCTCCTGAAGGTATTCTGATATTATCAACAATATCCTGTACGTCTTTTGGTGGGGCTTTAGTAAACTTCATTACTAATATTGCGACTATAAAATTAAGAATCATTGCCACAGTTCCAAACCCTTCAGGCGAAATACCAAACCACCATTCACTCTTATCAGGCAATGTTTCGTCAAACCAACCTAGTTTGTATTTTATCATATATAGTAGCATCGCAACAATCCCAACAATCATTCCTGCAACTGCGCCTTCTTTGTTCATCCGCTTATAAAAAATTCCAAGGATTATTGCTGGAAAAAACGATGCAGCAGCGAGCCCAAACGCTAATGCTACGACGGCTGCGACAAAGCCTGGAGGGTTGATACCAAAGTAACCCGCTACACAAACTGCGCCTACTGCAGAAAGACGCGCTGCGATCAATTCTCCTTTTTCAGAAATATTTGGCTTGTATACTTTCTTGATTAAATCGTGAGATACTGCCGAAGAGATTACCAGTAATAATCCTGCTGCTGTAGATAACGCTGCAGCTAAACCTCCTGCAGCTACAAGAGCTATGACCCAATTTGGCAACCTAGCGATTTCTGGATTTGCCAGTACCATGATATCTCTGTCAACATATAATTCATTCTTACTATCGGGATTTGGTTTACTAAAATCGAATTTTCCATTTTCTCCTTTAATAAATGCATCACCAGCTAAGTATTGAATATTCCCATCTGCATTTTTATCAGTAAACACAACCAATTCTGTGGTTTCCCACTTTTTGAACCATTGTGGAACTTCTGCATAAGGCTTATCTGATACAGTTTCAATTAGGTTTGTTCTGGCAAATACAGCCACTGCTGGTGCTGTTGAATATAGAATTACAATCAATAACAATGCTATGCCAGCTGACTTTCGAGCATCTCTAACGCGTTTCACAGTAAAGAATCTAACAATAACATGCGGCAATCCTGCTGTACCAACCATTAAGGCTAAAGTAATTGCAAAGACATCAATCATGGATTTAGAACCTTCAGTATATTCAGCAAAACCTAATTCTTTACTCAATCCATCTAGTTTATCCAATAGATAGGTTCCTGATCCGTCACCAAGTTCACTTCCAAAACCTAATTGCGGAATTGGATTGCCAGTCATTTGAATGGAAATAAAAATAGCAGGCACCATAAAGGCAAATATCAGTACGCAGTATTGTGCTACTTGTGTATAGGTAATCCCTTTCATACCACCTAAAACAGCATAGAACAATACGATAAGCATTCCTATAATAACGCCTGTGTTAATGTCTACTTCCAAAAACCTTGAGAACACAATACCAACACCACGCATCTGTCCTGCGACATACGTAAAAGATACCAATAAAGCACAAACTACAGCAACAATGCGAGCCGTTTGTGAATAATAGCGATCACCTATAAAATCTGGCACTGTGAACTTTCCAAATTTCCTTAAGTAAGGTGCTAATAGTAATGCTAAAAGCACATAGCCTCCTGTCCAACCCATAAGGTATACAGCACCGTCGTATCCTGCGAATGAGATAATCCCAGCCATGGAAATAAAGCTGGCAGCACTCATCCAATCGGCTGCTGTTGCCATGCCGTTTGCTAATGGCGAAACTCCAGTTCCTGCTACGTAAAATTCTTTAGTTGAGCTTGCCCTAGACCATATCGCGATACCAATGTATAATGCAAAGGTTAGCCCTACTAAAATATAGGTCCAATTCTGAACGGATATGGCTTCTATCATTAAACTATTCATCGTAGCCATATTTTTTATCGAGTTTATTCATGAGTCTTACATACACAAAGATGAGTATCACGAAGACATACATAGAGCCTTGCTGCGCGAACCAGAATCCGAGTTTGAATCCACCAATCTTGATGGTATTCAATTCATTTTTAAATAGAATTCCAGCGCCATACGACACCAAAAACCATATAGCTAATAGTATTAAAACATACTTAATATTAGCTTTCCAATATTGTTTTGCCTTGTCTGTTTTATTCATGGTTAGTTTTTAAACGTTCAAAATACTGCTTAAGCTCTTTGACTACTCTTGGCGCCAGAATGACTGTAGCAACCATAGTTGGAATTGCCATTAGTGCAAAAACTCCATCTATGAAATCAATCATGGCATCAAATGAAGTAGTAGCAGCCAGAACTATACTCGCAATATACAAGTAATTGTAATAGTGTTTTCGCTCGGCTCCAATTAGAAATGACATGCACTTAGTACCATAGTATGCATATGAAAACAATGACGATATACTAAATATAAAGACACAAATCATTAGTAAATAATGTCCCATTCCTGGCATAGCATCTTTAAATGCTGAAGCCGTTAAGCTCACTCCATTATCTGAAGTAGTTTCCCAAACGCCTGTGACCAATATTGCAAGAGCTGTTAGTGTGCACACTATTAAAGTATCAATCACTGGACCCAACATAGCTACCAAGCCTTCGCGAACAGGTTCATCTGTTTTTGCTGCTCCATGAGCCATAGGTGCAGTTCCTATACCAGCTTCATTGGAAAACGCACCTCGCTTTACTCCCAATAGCACCAGTGCACCTAACATTCCTCCGAATACGGCATCGCCTTTAATATAATTTGCTTCAAAAGCATCGGTGAAGATTAGGGCTAAATATTTAGGTACTTCAGTATAATTGACACCAAGGATTATTAAAACTAAAACAAAATATAAGATTACCATAGATGGTACCATTTTAGAGGCTATGTCACTTATTCGTTTTAAGCCTCCAAGAATAACAATAGTCGTAAATATGACTAAAACACCTGCTATTATGAGATTTGTTGTAAGGCTTACTTCTACTCCATTAGGAATTAAAATGATATCATTAATTGCTTGTTTTAGCTGATTAACATTAACTACTGGAAGTGCTCCAAGCATACCAAATATTGAAAACAGTATCGCTAGAAACTTCCAGTTCTTACCTAAACCTTCACGTATAAAATACATTGGTCCACCTTGCAATTCTCCATTAGTATCTTTTCCACGATACATAATTGCCAGAGTCGATGTAAAAAACTTTGTTGACATCCCAACTATAGCGCTAATCCACATCCAAAACATAGCTCCTGGTCCTCCAACTGAAATGGCTAGCGCAACACCAGCAATATTTCCCATACCAATGGTAGACGATAATGCTGTAGTTAAGGCTTTGAAATGACTTATCTCTCCAGGGTCATTAGGATCGTCATATTTACCACGCAATACCTGAATAGCATGAGCAAAATAGCGAAATGGTAAGAAACGAGATAAAACCAGCAAATACAATCCTCCACCTATCAATAAGACTAATAGAGGTAATCCCCAAGCCAATGACGAAAAGTCTGAAAGTAGTTGGTCTAGCTTATCCATGAAGTAGTGGCAGTGAGTTGGTTTTACAGGTTTATAAAAGTAGGAAAAAGTATGTATCTAGAGATATGCTTTAGACCTAAATAAAAAAAAATACCTAAATTTGATTACCCCTTGCCCACAAATCAAAATAACCTACTTATGAAAAATGTATTACTTACACTCGCTGTATGTGTGTTTTTAGTAGCTCCGATTAATGCGCAAACACATACGATTGAAATTCACCAAAACAACAGAGTAGCTTCCTTATTAATGGAGGCTGATGAGTACAATAATTGGATTGTTAACGATCAATTCAATAATGCTGGGATAAGGCACGCGCTTTTTCAAGATATCTATCAGATGTTTGATGATGATTTTGACTTTATATTTTTAATTCTGAATGAAGATGAGCGCCCAGACAACCTCCCTTTTGGGCAGTTAATTCAAGTATCGAATGCTGTACAAGGTATTGGGAAAAACATTTATAACAATGCGTCAAATTATGGTTCTGACGGAAAGCTAAAAGCTGTTATGCATCTTACTAAAAGAACCTATCTACGATCTGGCCCATCACTGCATGAAGTCATGCATAATTGGGGAAATTCGGCCATATATACCGAAACTGTATCAACTTCTGGAGACAACCTAGATTCTTTTCCATTTCAACCACATTGGGGATTTACAGGTGGTAGCAATAGAGGACAACTCGGAGGTTTTGACCAAAATTCTCTTGTTGAGAATGGAAGTAACTCTTATACCGTGGATTCTTTTGGACCGAATGCCAATGGTGGTAATTCTATCCCCTATACTGAATTTGAACTGTATTTAATGGGAATGATTCCTATTACAGATGTAACTGACTTTGATGTATTCACAGACATTACGTCCTTGACTGTAAATACATCTACATTTGATTTTGTTGCACAAGGTAGAACGACTTATACGTCCACTTCATTGGCTAGTCTCTTAGGTCCAAGAATTCCATCGTATCAGGACTCTCAGAAGGATTTTAAACTATTGGTTATGGTATTGACTAACACACCTCTTACGGATGCTCAATGGAACTTACTCGACGACCATTCTGAAAAGTTTGGAAGAATAGGATCAGACGATGCTTCGCATACACATAACTTCTGGGAAGCGACTAATGGCCTAGGGACTATGGAAACTGGAAACCTTCAGGATTCTCTAGGTGTTAATGATGTTGCTCTCAATGATGCTGTGAAGATATATCCAAACCCTACTTCAGATGAATTATATATTGAATTTTCTGAGCAGCAAAACATGCAAAGTATCATAGTTTATAATTCGCTTGGTCAACAAGTCTTATACAATACCTTAAATGCTTATCAAAACACGCATAGTATATCTGTACGCAACTTTCCAAGTGGATTATACTACATTCATTTAAAGGATGATAAGAATCAGGTATTGGTGAAGAAAGTTGTTGTGAAGTAAGCTATTATAGCTGCTATTTTTTGTTGATTATTTTTTACAACCACAACTCCAAACATATAGATTTTATTCTATAAAATTATACCTTCGCTAAACAGAAGTTGGCAACAATTACTTATGAAAGAATTCTCAATTTTACTGGGGGCAGGTTTTTCTAAGGATGCCTTAATTCCAGATAGGAAATTAATCAACGATAAACTGAGATCATTAAAGTTTTCAGATTTTATGATATCGTCAGTCAGTATAGCATATTTTACAGGTGAAAATCATCCTAATTCAAGCTGGCAAAACGTTTATGAACGTAAATTTGTAGAATTTTTCATTGAGAAGTATAACGCATTATTTGATGATTTCGACTACGAAAGTTTATACGATTATGCGATGGGTTTATATAAAAACCACGAAACTAGTAAGGAGCTTCAAGAAATTTACGATGAATTTAAGAGCGAAAAGCCTCATTATCCAATTGACAAATTGAATTCGATTTCAATTGTCATCAGAACAATTGACCAATTAGTGGATTCTTTACTTTATTTTGACTCGGACATTTTTCAAAATGGTATAGTCAATAAATATTCTAGTTTTCTAAATCTCATTGATCATTTATCACAAAACGATTATAAAGTTAGCATTTTCACATTAAATCATGATTTGTTATTAGAAAGTTTACTACGAACTAGTCTCAATCATGCTTTCACGGACGGTTTTCAATATGAGTTTACGCCGTATTACATTAAACAAGGTGAATTGCAATATCGGATTAAATATTATACCAACAAATATGATGGAACTGTAAATATCTTCAAACTTCATGGTAGTGTTGACAACTACAAGGTAAATTATAGCCAACCATTTGATATGGTGAAAATTCCAAAGAAACTAAATCACATAAATTTATATCGTGAAAAGAAAACTGAAGACCAAAAAGTTACTACTGAAAACATATGGACTCTTTATGAATCAGATTTCCTAACAGGAAACGATACGAAGATTGAAAAGTATAAAAGTCACGACTATTATGTTGATATATTTACCCATTTTGAGGAGAGACTCGAACGATCGTCTTTATTGCTAATTCTAGGATATGGGTTAGCTGACAAAGAGATAAACAATAAAATCTTTGAGCACTTCGACTACAAAAAGAATAAGATAATTGTTGTAAAGCCTAGCAAGGGAAGTAAGGCATTTTATCGCGACGATAATATTGTGCATTATGGAAATGGCAAACTTACAAGTGATATAACAGTTGAAGAGATAATCAAATATTTAGATATGTAACAGTAGCCGACAACGTATCTAACAAATAACTAAAAACACTATCTATAAAATAACAACAAAACAAACGGCTACTTGTCATATAAAAAACCGTTAAACGCAATTCACAAAATCCTCACTAATTCCAAAACCCTCCCCTTTTGTTAATAACCGATTATAATTAAAACAGCTAATACTTTTAAATCAAGGCATTTAATTCTAAATTCACGAAGCATATTATCAAACATGATATAATTTCAACACTAATCAACCTAAAACTATAATTATGAATTGGTATTTAAAAGTTCTCAGACAATACGCAGACTTTAATGGCAGAGCAAGACGAAAAGAATATTGGATGTTTGTATTGTTCAATATGATGTTTGCCTTTGCCGCTGTACTTCTAGACAATCTTTTCGGTATTGCCATTGAAGGTGTTGGATATGGTCCTTTGTATGGACTATATGCATTGGCGGTTTTAATTCCTGGATTAGCAGTAGGTGTTAGAAGGCTTCATGACACCGGAAAAAGCGGTTGGATGATATTAATTGCATTTATTCCATTAATTGGAGGGATTTGGCTATTGGTCCTTATGGCTACCGAAGGGGATTCTGGAAGTAATGCGTATGGACCAGACCCTAAAGATCCTGATGCAGTGGGTTATATAGAGTCTGGATCTAATACAGGCGAATCTTCATCTACAGGCGATATGCTTATTCTTATAGCGGTAATCTGGATGTTTCTTAGTAGAACTTTTTGGGTCTTCGTACCTAGATTTGTAGACGATTTTTATTCAACAACAACCTTTAAGATACTAAACGGATTTATGGGGCTAATCTGGGCAGTGATTCCTTTGGCACTCGCTTTCGCTGTTAAGGATAAATCGAAGCGAACTGTATTGTTTGTACTTGCCGGTATTTACCTACTATATGGATTGTACGAAACTGTTGAACGGTTTTTCTTTATGTAGGATAGAATAGATTTCGATTAAATACTCAATTAAAAATATCTTACCATAGTTATACCTGAAATGGATAAGCTAGATTATAGTATATCGCTAAGAGAAAAGGGACTTTCCTCTGATGAGATTAAAAAGAAAATGAAAGAGAAAGGTTTCGATGATTCCGAGATACAACACTATTTAAAAAAATCGGATGAAATTTTCTTAAATCAATCCATCCACTATAGGAGATCAAAGTCCAGAAAGAAAATGAATAATGGTTTGAAAATGATAATTTTAGTGCTTAGCCTCATACTTCTAATTGGTGTTTTTTATGGCTACGCCACGATGGGTTTACTTGGACTATTTATTCTGTGGAGTTTAATTCGATACAGTTCCTACAAAAGATAAAGAATGCTAACTACAATGAAATTATAGGTCACAGCAAAACATCTAATTACTCCTTTAATTTCTAAATCTTACCTTTGTGTTTCAACCAACGCTAAGTGAAGATAACCCGACTCTATTTTATAGATGCATTGCGCGCCTTTGCTATCCTTATGATGCTACAAGGTCACTTTATAGATGCATTATTAGACCCAGTCTATAGAGATCCAAACAACATGGTGTTTTCTATATGGTCTTATTTTAGAGGGATTACAGCACCAACTTTTTTTACTATTTCCGGGTTAATATTCACCTATCTTTTACTTAGAGCGAGAGATAAGAACGAAGACAAAAAGCGCATGAAAAAAGGGCTCTCCAGAGGTCTCATGCTTATTGGAATTGGTTATGCTCTGCGAATCCCAATCTTTGATTGGTTTGCTCTAAAATTTACAACCTATGTACTGGTCATCGATGTACTCCAAATCATAGGTTTATCATTAATTGCTCTGGTCTTCTTATATCAGCTCTGTTTTAGAAAATGTCTCCTATTTGGTATTGTATGCTTAATTCTAGGCTTCATCGTGTTCTTTACCGAACCATTGTATCGTGACTTATGGTTAGAGGATATGCCTCAGTTTATCGCCAATTATATGACCAAAGCCAATGGTTCCATATTCACCTTTCTGCCTTGGTTTGGATACATGGCATTTGGTGCTGCTATAGCTGTATCGTTCTATAGGCACTTGCATCGTTCACGTTTCAAAATAGCTATGATTGCAACATTTGCCATATCTGGTTTTGTGCTGGTAGAGTGTTCTGCTTATTTCGCAAATAAATTATACTACCTTACAGATATTCAGCTATTTGAAGATGTCGCCTACTATAATTATCTCTTTACACGCTTAGGAAATGTATTGTTATTATTTGCGTTATTCTATGCTTGCGAACGCTTTTTGAAGCAGTCTCTAGTATCTAAAATTGGACAAAAAACCTTATCCATATATGTGATTCATTTTATAATCATTTACGGAAGTTTTACAGGATATGGATTGTCGCAAATCATTGGCAAAACACTGACACCTTGGGAAGCCATTTTTGGTGCTTTAGCGTTTTTGATTGTCGTAACACTAATTGCGCTATACCGTGTGAAGACGAATACATTTATTTATGGAAAACTGAAAGGTTTAGTAAAACGAATGAAACCTTCAACTAATTAAAGATTCTAACCAAAAGTTCCTTAAGTAAATCACCTTGAGGTACAGCATTAGCACCTACCCCTTTACTCTTTACATCAAAATCTCTAAGCACAGCCACAATTCCACTCACTTTCTTCATCGGAAAGTTACGAGCAGCTGTTACATACTCATTCACAAAATAAGGGTTCACTCTCAACGCTGAGGCTACATTGCGAGCAGACTTATCGTGAAGACCGTGATAATGCAGTAATTGCGAAAAGAAGTTAAACAATAGCGACACCGTTACTACCATTGGGTTATCCTTAGGATTGTCCGCAAAATACTTTACAATCTGATGCGCTTTCACTTCGTTACGCTCACCAATGGCTTTACGTAATTCAAAATTATTGAAGTCTTTACTGATTCCAATGTTTTCTTCAATATGCTCTGGCGAAATCTGAGTGCCTTCTGGTAAAACAATTTGAAGTTTTTCAAGTTCATTATTGATCTTACTGAGATCAGTTCCCAAAAACTCTACAAGCATCTGTGCAGCCTTGGGTGAAATGCTATACTTCTTTCCAGCAAGTACACGTCGAATCCAATCTGCAACCTGGTTTTCGTAAAGTTTCTTGCTTTCAAACACCAAACCAGATTTCTGTATGGTCTTATACAGTGCTTTTCGCTTATCAATCTTCTTGTATTTGTAATTGACTACAAGAATGGTAGATGGTTGTGGCTGTTCGGCATAAGCAGATAACTTCTCAATCGTACGAGATAAGTCTTGAGCTTCTTTCACAATAACGACTTGGTGTTCAGCCATCATTGGAAAACGCTTGGCATTAGCCACAATATCATCAACAGACACATCACGACCATAAAGCACCATTTGATTGAAGCCTTTCTCTTCATCAGAAAGTACATTGTTTTCAATAAACTCAGAGATTTTATCTATATAATAAGGCTCCTCTCCCATTAAAAAATAAATGGGCTTGAAATTTTTTGCCTTAATGTCTGCTACGATATGCTTAACCTCGTCCAAATTCTAAAATATCAAACTACAATGACCAAATACCAAAAAATGAAAGCTAGGAATTTGGATTTTAATTAATGGAATTTAACTTTGTTTAGTGCAAAAGTTAAACTTTCCAGAATGTTCTATTCGGCTCAAAAATAGCGAAAATAAAACGTTAATTTTTGATCCTATTCGTAAAAAATTTGTGGTGCTTCAACCAGAAGAATGGGTTCGCCAACATTGCATTCAATTTCTACTAAACGAGAAAGATTACCCTAAGTCATTGATTAATGTTGAAAAGCAAATAAAACTCAATGGTGTTACTAAACGCTACGATATTGTAGTGTTCAATACAGACGGAAGTATTCATCTTATTGTAGAATGTAAAGCGCCAAACATCACTATAGATCAATCTACCTTTGACCAAATTGCGCGTTATAATCTTGCCTTAAAAGCCAATTTGCTTATGGTGACTAATGGAATTAATCATTATTATTGCGACATGGATTTTGAACAAGAGCGTTATAACTTCTTGAGAGAGCTTCCTAGTTATCAAAAATGAAAATCGCAGTCGTCATATTAAATTGGAATGGCAAGGCATTGCTCGAGCAGTTTTTGCCCTCTGTTGTAGCATATTCCGCTGAAGCAAACATCTATGTGGCTGATAATGCTTCAACAGATGATTCTGTAGCTTTTGTAAAAGCTAACTATCCTGAAGTATCTATCATCCAAAATACTGTAAATGGTGGTTATGCCAAAGGCTATAATGATGCTTTAAAAGATGTCAATGAAGATATTTTATGCCTTTTGAATAGTGATGTAGAGGTAACAGAAGGCTGGCTGACACCTATTATTACAGCATTTGAAACAGATTCGAACCTTGCAATCGTTCAGCCAAAAATCTTAGATTTTGTCAGCAAAACAAAATTTGAATATGCAGGTGCGGCGGGAGGTTTTATTGATAAATATGGATATCCTTTTTGCAGAGGTCGCATTTTTAATACTATTGAAGAGGATAAGAATCAGTATAACAATGCCGAAATCTTTTGGGCTTCTGGAGCATGCTTTTTTATAAGAAAGGATGTGTTTGAAAGCTTAGCTGGTTTTGATGAATCGTTCTTTGCACATATGGAGGAAATCGATTTGTGCTGGCGTGCCTTCAATATCGGATTGACTTCAAAATATATTTCAGAATCCAAAGTCTATCATGTTGGAGGTGCTACATTACCTACCAACAATCCAAAGAAAACCTACCTCAACTTCAGGAATAGCTTATTCACGTTGACCAAGAATGCTTCAGGTTTCTTGCCAGGGTTAATATTTACCAGATTGGTCTTAGATGGCATTGCTGGTATTCACTTCTTAACTAAGTTTCAGTTTGCTAATATTATAGCTATACTACGAGCACACTTTGGTTATTATGTTGCATTATCAAGGCTTTTGAAGCAACGCAAAGCAATTCAACAACAACCCGATTACTACAATGTAAAGTCTATTGTAGTTCAATATTTTCTAAAAGGAAAGACAGAATTTAATCGTTTATAACTCGGTTAGTAAAAGTTTTGTTAATCATAAAGCATCCCTTCGTATTTTATCTATTTTTGGTGTGGTCATATCAAATATTGAACTATGAAGAAAATTATTTATGGATTAAGCACATTGCTCATTTTGAGTTCTTGTGTATCGAAGAAGGAATTTGCTGCGCTAGAAGCTAAGCAAAAGGAAACTCAAGATTTGTTGAATTCTGCTACTGTAAAACTTAACTCTTGTTTAGCTGACAAGTCTGCTGCTTTAGCCAGGGTTGAAACGTTGAAAGATCAGTTAGCAAATCTAAAAGAAACCAATAAAGATTTAATTGAAAGCACTAAGGAGATGACTATGCTCACGGCTAAAGGTGCTGAAAATCTTGAAAGATCTTTGGAAAGCTTGAAAGAAAAAGATCTAAAAATCACACGTTTGCAAGATGCGCTTAACAAGAAAGATAGTGTCACTTTAGCTTTAGTAACTAGTTTGAAGAAAGAAGTTGGACTAAATGATGATGACATTGAGATCAATGTTGAAAAGAGTGTCGTGTTTATTTCTTTATCAGATAAATTATTATTCAAAACAGGAAGCTATAATATTACACCTAGAGCGAAAGAGGTTTTAGGAAAAGTAGCCACTGTAATCAATGGTAAGCCAGATTTTGAAGCTATGGTTGAAGGTCATACCGACGATGTTCCATACAAAAAAGGTGTGTTATTAGACAACTGGGATTTGAGTGTGAAAAGAGCAACTGCTATTGTAAGAGCACTTGAAGAGCAAGGTGTAGCACCATCGCGATTAATCGCTGCCGGAAGAAGTAGTTACTTACCTTTAGTCCCAAATGATAATGCTGCCAATAAAGCGACTAACAGAAGAACCAAAATATACGTCATTCCTAAGATAGACCAGTTCTACAATATGATAGAAACTGAAATGAAAGATTTATCTGCGGAAGGCGAATAAGCAAACTCAAATAATCACAGCAAAAAGGCTCAATCTGTTCTGGATTGGGCTTTTTTAATGACTGAATTGGTAGTAACCACACTTTAGATAAGCACCTTCTTGGAACGTTACGGGATGGTCTATATCGTGATATGTTGTATCTAAAACTTCAAAAGGTCTTCCTTGTTTTCTTAAGGTTTGAAGATTAATATCAAAAAATGATCTCGCTGTAACTCTTGAAGAACAAGACGCCAAAACCAAGGTTCCATTCTTAGCAACCAGCTTCGCTCCTAGTTCGGCCAACTGTGCATACTTTTTCTTTGCTAAAGCTACTTCAGATTGTTGTTTGGCAAAGCTAGGTGGATCGATAACTACGACGTCGAAAGTTTTTCTTTTTTTAATCAAGTTATTCAAAGCTTGAAAAGCATCTCCGACTATGGTTTTATGAATTCCAGAATGCGTATTGAGCTTTGCATTAGACTTTGCAACTTCAAGGGCTTGAGCACTGATATCTAAACTCGTAACTTCTGTAGCGCCATTGGCTAAGGCATGCACAGAAAACCCTCCGGCATAAGAAAAGACATCTAAAACTGTTCTGTCTTTGCTTAGTAATCCAACACGTCTCCTATTCTCTCTATGGTCCAAAAAATAACCTGTCTTATGCCCTTTAATCACATTAGCCGAAAATGCAATGCCATGCTCTTCAAATAATACTACATCGTCCTTTAATGCTCCATAAATGACAGTACCATCTTCAACACTAACCTGTTTTGAGTTCAGTATGTTTCTACTGAAACGAAGCACTGCTGTTTCACATTGAGATGTATCAATTAATAAACTTGCTATTGTTTCAAAATAAGGAAGCCAAATTTCAGAATAGAGTTTTATTACCAAAACACTATCATATACATCGGCTATAAGCCCCGGAAAGCCATCACCTTCACCATAAATAAGTCTGTAACTATTGGTTTTAGTTTCAAGCAATGGTAATCGTTTAGCGTAAGCTGCTTCGATTTTTTCCTTAAAAAAGTTTGAATCTATGGCAGTACCACTTTGATGATGTAATAGCTTCACCCGAATTGGTGAACTGGGATCAAAAAGTCCAACTCCAATGACTTGATTTGTTTTCTTGCTAAAAACTATTGCAATGTCACCTGGATTTCCTTCTTTATTTATCTTCTCAATACGATCCGAAAACAACCAAGGATGTCCACTCAATACATGCTTTTCGCCACTGTTAGAAAGCTTTAATGCCAATCGTTTTGGTTCATAATCCAATTGGCATATGGCTTTAATCTCTTTCAATAGAATTTATTTAGGATCCAATATCTGATTGATTCTTTCCACACAATCTCTGTAATGATACTTCGTAATTGTGTTCACACCTGCGTTTGCAGCAGAAGATAGTTTACGCTTTAGTACATTAAGTTCTCCTCTAACTAAGGCTCTAATATCAGATTGATTTACATTGAAATACTGACGAGAACGCTGTGGATCAAGCTTTTGAGTCATTAAGTATTCCATACGATCAATATAAGCACGCTGTAAATTTCTCCTGTAGATGGTTACGTTTGTAACAGTATTCGCTTCTTTCCAAAGTCCTTGACGCAACTCTCTCAACATTTGTAAAGCTGTATAATTATCGCCACTCATGGCTTCGCCATCCAGTAATCGACCAATGCGTTCAAAATTCAAGAGATTATTGAGGTGTCCTGCTTGCAAACGTCTGAAACGCTCTGTATAACCAGCATAATCTATATTTCGTAAAATGGCTTTATTCACTAACCATGTCGGCGAATTGAAAGCATTGCTATGCAACCATTGCATCGCTTGTTGCTGTTGCGATTTTGGAACGTGAGTATATACATTTCCTGTTTGTCCTGGGGTTTTAGTATCTTCATAAACACCTCCAATATGCGTTACAACATGACCTGTGTATCGTCTCCAAACACCAAGTAATTCACCATAAAGTTCTTCTAAGTCGTCATAGTTATTGGTTTTATCACTGGTCCAGCTTGGTAAGTTTTCAGCAACATACTTAAGGTTTTTCAATCCATAGTCACTGGCTTTCATACTATTGTTACCTATATCTTCTGTCTGAGCTGTAGGGTCGAAACGACTGCCCTGATTTCCGAATTTATACTTAGGATCGTCTCCTTTCTCAGTGATCCACTTATCCAGTGTCTTTACTTCATCTTCAGGTGATTTTACACCTGGTAAATACCTATAGCCCCAATTGATAGCATAGTCATCGTATGGTCCCAGTTGTCTTATGAAGCGAATGTTTTGGTCTCCAGGCTGTGCTATATAGTTATATCGTGCATAATCCATAATGGTCGATGCAATACCAAACTCTTGCGTAAAAGCCCCATTTCGGTAGTTCTCCACATTGTAAGCACAGCTAGCACTCATGTTATGTGGCAAGCCCAACGTATGGCCAACTTCGTGCGCGATTACCATTTTCATCATTTCGCCAATTTCTTCTGGCGGTGTATTTAACGTTCTCGCAGAAGGATTAGCTGCTCCTGTTTCTAGCATATAACGATTTCTGTAAGAACGTAAATGATTGTGGTACCAAATAATATCACTTTCTATAATCTCACCAGATCTCGGATCTGATACACTCGGTCCTGTAGCATTCCTAGTTGTACTGGCTACATATCGTATTACAGAATACCGAATATCTTCTGGACTAAAATCTGGGTCTTCTTCTTTACTCGGTGGATCTTTTGCCAAAATAGCATTCTTAAAACCAGCTTTTTCAAAGGCACGCTGCCAAAGTTCTACGCCTTCCTTGATATAGGAACGTAAATGTTCTGGAGTAGCAGGATCTAGATAGTATACTATTGGTTTTATTGGTTCAACCAATTCTCCTCTAGCATAGGCTGCTGGGTCTTTTGGCTCTAATCGCCAACGTCTAATGTATGTCTTTTGGTCAGATTTTAACTCTTCACTGCCATAATCGACTTGACTAATCGTAAACCACCCAACACGTGGATCAAAGATTCTAGGCTGCATTGGTTCTTCTGGTAATAAAATCATGGATTGATTTACCTGAATACTAATCGTCTCAGCACTACGGTTTACTGGAGGTTCAGTAGCATTGAATGTAAAATCTTGAATCACTTCTATGTTCTCTGGGAAACTCTTCATGGAATTAATAAAGCTTCTACTATTGTCTAGATTTCTAACTTTATATTGCCTACGCATCCACGATGGCATTCCGCTTATCGCCTTCACATCACTATTGTAAAACTTACTAACATCAATAACTACTGCAGATGAATCTGGTGAAAACGCTTCAATTTTAAATGCATATAATGTTGGTTCATAATTGTTAGAACGCACAGACACATTGATTGGCAAACTATCATCTGCCACAGCTGCATAAGACTTTTCCTTGATTAATACTCTATCTTGATAGCGCTCCCAATTAACCAATCGCGTATTGGTTTTAGTCCCAGCATTCACATAGCCTCCACCTAGATTTGCAGGCAGTTTTGATAATCTTGTTACCAGCAGCATGTCTTTGGATAACATGTCATTTGGTACTTCGAAGTAATACTTATCGCCTACTTTATGAACATCAAAGACACCTTCGTCAGAGATAGCTTCACTTGTGATAACTTCGCTATACTTTTTGAATTTACTCTTCTTCTTTTTAGGCTGTTGCTGAACAGCTTCAGTATTCTCTTTCTTGGACTTCTTCTTTCTTTTGGATTGGGCATTAGAAAAGCTCCCTGTAACGAATACAAGAGCTAACAATAATATTAATCTATTCATTGGGAATATTGGTTATTAGTAAAGTCTAAAGATAACTATTCTACTTATAAGACCTTTTGAAAGCTTAAAATTTAAACGAAATTTTAAGAAATGAGTTTTGGCTCGTACTTTTGCAAAAAAGTTAGTAAATGTCGTTACTCAATCTATTCAGAATTGTTGCGTTTCTTGAAGGGACATCTTATATCCTTTTATTGTTTTTAGCAACACCTATCAAATATTTTATGGATGAACCAAAGTATGTAAAGCTTTTGGGTATGCCTCACGGTTTATTATTTATCGGTTACATTGCATTAGCTTTCATACTGTACAAAAAATTGAACTGGAGTGATAAGGTTTTTAAATATGTCTTGTTGGCATCCATCATCCCTTTTGGTACATTTTATATTGAAAGAAAATATCTCAAAACAAATTAATCCATGAATATTAAGCATTGGTTATATGATCATCTCATTTCGCTCGGAATGTCTGATTCTACTGCGAAATTTTTGAATATGCTAGCCCTTTTGATTGCTTTACTAATCGTAGTACTCATCATTGGTTATATAATCAGAAGAATCATTATTAGCATATCACACAGAATTGCAGCCCGTTCTAAGACAAGCTTTGATGACATTCTTGTAAATAACAAGGTGCCGTTAAATGTTGCTAGAATAATACCTCTACTGATGATGATTGAGTTTATGCCTGCTGTTTTAGAGGATTATCCATACATCGATGGCATCGTAGAAAAGATTCTACAGGTATTAGGTATAGTATTCACGTTATGGATTGTACGTAGTATTCTCAATGCTATTAAGGATTACTTCAAAACCTTACCAAACTTCAAGGACAAACCTATTGATAGCTATATACAGGTTTTCATGATTATTGCTTGGTTTATAGGTATCATTTCGTCATTTGCCATAATCTTTGAGGTAGAGTTTATCACATTTGTAACGTCGCTTGGAGCTGCATCTGCAGTGATCATTCTGATATTCAGGGATACGATTTTAGGATTTGTGGCTAGTATTCAAGTATCGATAAACGACATGGTTCGTATTGGCGACTGGATTACATTCGAAAAGTATGGTGCTGATGGCGATGTTATTGAAATCAATTTAGCCACAGTTAAGGTTCAAAACTTTGATAAAACCATTACAACGATTCCTACCTATGCCTTAATCTCTGATTCGTTCAAGAATTGGCGGGGCATGATGAATTCTGATGGCAGACGTATCAAGCGATCTCTAAGCGTGAAGATGAGTTCTGTAAAGTATCTTTCAGCTGAACATATTAATGGCTTAAAACAGATTGAAATCATTTCAGACTATATTCAAAAACGTTCTGATGATATTATTGCACATAACGAGTCTCATAATATTGACAAAACGTTATTGCTAAATGGTCGTAATCTTACCAATCTCGGTGTTTTCAGAAAATATGTTGAAACGTATATAGAACAACATTCTGCCATAAACGAAAACATGATGATTATGACCAGACAGTTAGCGCCTACTGCAACTGGTGTTCCTATTGAAATCTATGCGTTTAGTGCAGATAAACGTTGGCAAAACTATGAATATATCATGGCAGATATATTTGATCATGTGATAGCAGCTGTACCCTATTTTGATCTTGAAATCTTTGAGTATTCTAACATTACTGAAGTTAGTAGAACATAAAAGAGAATAATAATACTATTCCCGCTGCCATTGGTGCAACCATTATCAAGAAGATGAAGGTTGCAATACCACTTTTAATAAAACTCAATATCCATCCACTTCGATAAAAGCGCTTTACGGCTATCCAGAGATAGAAAAATGTGGATAAAACTATCAGAAAATCTATCCAATTTGGAATATTAACGATCATATTTATGAGGTACAATAGCATAAACGCCGTAAATAAATAGGAAAAGAAATATAGACTAAATACCAAATGGTGAGAATAACGTCCTCTCTTGTAGTACAGTAGTTTTAGTATCAATGCAAAAATTGGCAACAAGAAGAATAAAGCAATTGGCAAGCTATCATAAAATGTTTGAAAAATTGAACCAAGCCCTTTATCCTTATAGAATTTTAGCATTTGACCATAAAACTTTCGAGTAAAAAAGCCTGCATCATCATCCATTCCCATTGCTGCATAGATCTCTTTGTTGCTAGCACCGGCTTCTAATAATGAATCTACTTTCTTCTCATCAAAATCAAAAGACATGTTTGCATTCTTGGGTTTAGAGGCTTCAGATTTTACAATAGAATCCATAGCTTTTACATCTTCTTCTTTTAAGCCCAGTAAATCTGCATTGTCTTTGAATGGTTTTAAGGCTTGTTCTAGCTTTACAGAATCTACTGGTTCTTTATCTATAGTAACATTGCCTCCATTAATGGTAAGTTTTTGATCCTGTAATGATTTATTTATGCTTTGTGTTTGCTTTCGAATTGAAAACGAAAACACAAAAAAGAATATAAATGCCACAAAGAGATACATCTGCCCTGGATGCAGATATAATAAGCGCTTACCTTCCACAAACTTTTTTGGCAAAAATCCAGGCCTGAACATTAACGGAATGAATCCTTTGATAAAGCGTGCATCGAAAGAAAAATAGTTGCTTATGGTATTATAGAACAGTACGCCAAGAGTTAATTCGTCATCGGACTTTTGTCCACAATGCGGGCAAAACTTAAAGCCCTTCTGATACTCTTGTTCACAGTTGGTACATGTAACGTGCTCTTGTGACATTGCTGATGGTTGGTTTTGATTAAAATTAAGAAATAGTCTTTATAGTTAGAAGAGTTTTAAGGTGAAATGTTACAAATCTTATTATGCTCCTTAATTGAAAAAGGCAGCTATTAACTTGTAATAGCTGCCTTTTTACTAATTTAAAAGGTTATCTAGAATAGATGGTTCTTACTTACCAGCAATAATTTTCTTGGTAAGTGATCCTCTATTTGTAGTTAACTTCACATAGTACATCTGACTTGGGAATCTAGTCATATCGAAATATGTACTATCGTCAGATCCCTTAACGTAATTCTTGTTAGTAGCACTTCTCACTAGTAATCCTCTAGCATCGTAGAACTCAATTCTTACGTCAGTATCATACTCGAACATGTAAGAGATTGTTACATTATCCTTGAATGGTACTGGGAACGCTTTAAACTCGATCTCTTCAGCAGCAACTCTAGCAGTTGTTGGAGGAAGAGCTTCACAGCTTACGCTGAAGTTCCATCCAGCCGAATAAGTACCACTACTAGCACATGACACAGAAGTATCAGAAGATACTACTACGTGTAATGAATCTCCAGTTGATGTAGCTGTCGCTCCAGTCAAGTCAAACGAAGTGAACGTGAAAGCACCAGAGCTTTCATATAATAGCGTTCCTGAATCGTCCGTACCATCATAGATAGATACTATATCAAATCCTTCTTCAATAAGACCACTAATGAACGTCAATGTCAATGGTGCTCCACTATCAGACGTGAATGTCCAAGTAGAAGAATCAGAGTTACCATAACAGTACTCATACACTACAGAACCATCTGCACACGTAATAGAATTAGATAATCCTGGTATGTTTGGCTGATTAGCTGGATCTATTACCTCAACTGGTGCTCCGGCTGCATCTAAAGATGCACATAAACCTTGGCTCTCAATTAAGTCTAATACATCTCCTCCAGATAATGAACCATCTAATGGTAATGTTCCTGGATCTAGTGTTAATGGATCGTATACTAATGTGTGGATTGTGTATAGTCCTTCAGCAGTAACAGTAAACGCTGGTACTACATCTGCTCCTATAATATCTAATCCTGCACCAGAAGTCAGTACGTATAGTGTCTCAAATCCTGCTGGTACGTTAGCATTTCCATCTGGAGTTGCAGAAATAAATGCCTCTCCATCTACTAATTCCGCTTCATCTTCATCTGCAGTAATTGTACCTGCATCTGCTAAACAAGCTAAGTCACAGTTTACAGATAATGTATAGCTTCCTGCATTAGATGAGAATCCAGTTACATAGATGTAATAGTCTACACCTATCTCAGATTGGAATGACACTAATGATTGTGGATTGTCTGGGAAGTTGATATCATCATTTCCTCCAACACACACTAACTGACCACATACTCCAGTGAATACACCTAGCTTAGTATCGAAATCTGATCCGTTGGTATCGGCAGTAACTTCAAGTACTTCTCCAGTACCTGCTAATACGTGCCATATACCTGGAGCTGTACTTAAGCCAGTATCACAGAATGGTAAATCATTTGGTTGTCCTGCATTAGTATTTCCTTCGTATACACCGCCACACTCTACAGCTATAGCATCGTCACATGTAGTACCAGGTGCCTCAGTTGCCCAAGTATAGGTAACAGTACAAGACGAATCATTGCCATTAGAATCTGTATGTGTAAACGTTCTTTCTAAAGTATGTAATAGTGCCCATTCTCCTGGCTCTGTACAAAGTGCAAAGTCAAGCGTATCTGGGTTACCTCCTGTAGCCAATACATTGTCAGATCCGTCAGTTACATTATAACTTACTTCACTGTCGAATGAACCATCTACAACTATTTCAGTAGTGATAACATCACCTGGACTAGCTGGAAGCGCTACAAGTGCTCCATCAAACCCATCTGCAATAGTATAGTCGGCAATAACTACTACATTATTAACTAATACATTAATTACGGTTCCGTTCCATCCATCTCCGAAAGAATCGAATCCTTGGAAAGAGAATGGTCCCACACAACCATCAATTAAAGATGGAGGTAATTGTCCTACTTCAGATGATAATTCATCAGTATAGTTAGTAGTCTCACCTTCACCATCACAAGCATCTGAGTAAGGCACAGATTCTGCGAAATTAGTTGGCGCTACATCTACAAGACCGAAGTCTTCACCTTCTGGACAATCTAGAGCTGCTGGCTTGTTAGCACATACAGTCCATGTGTACATTACACTACACTCACCTACATTACCACATCCATCGTCTGCAGAGAATGTTCTAGTCAATTTGTATCCTGAAGAATACTCAACCTCATTATCACAAGAGATCTCAATTAATTGACATCCTGTATCAAACAATGTCCAATCTTGTGGGTTACAAGATGCTCCACCATCAGTTACTTGATACCATCTTAATTCATTAGATGAGTAAACTTCCCATCTGCCTTCATCTACATTATAAGACAATGATCTATTGAAAGGATTAGCACCAATATAATCGTATGCTGGATATCCATTCTGATCTGGTCCATTAGTAACAAACGGAAGGTCTGCTACATTTTGGTTGTCGATTATGCAGCTAAAGATGATGTATTCTGGAGCAACGAATGTTAAATTCATCACTTCACTATCAGACCATTGTCCGATATTACCACCATCCTGGCAATCGTCAGTGTAAGTAGCCTTATCAGCTAAGTTACCTGGAAGACCATTAGAATCTAACTCAGTATCTTTTAACTGACCAAGATCTATAGTATCTCCACATTCGAAGCCATCTGGCATATTATTGATAGATACCTCTGGAGCTACATTGTCAACTACGAAGAATTGACATGTAAACTCTTCAAGAGATAAGTTCTCACATAAATCCTCAGCTTTGAAACGAAGTTCTAAGTATGTTCCACAAGAATCTCCACTTACTTGACCAGCAAAGGTCACTAAGTATTTAAGATCTTCTTTAGCAGTACAGTTATCTTCGAAACATTCTGGGATGAATAGTCCGTCGATTTCTCCAAGATCTATACCAGCTACAGTGAATAAGTTCTCTGTATCTAAGTAGTCACCTGGCTGAACATCAAATCCTGCTACTTCTGGGCAATCAGCACCATCTGAAGTATATAGGTACATTGGTTGCTCACCGCAGTCATCTTCTAATTTAGGCTCTTCGTTATCGTTACCTTGGTAGTTGAACTTAATCATATCAGAGATGTTTCCACACTGATCTTCTACAGTAATCTCCCAAGTTACAATCCACTGGCAATCAGTTCCAGCTTCTTTGCGTACTCTATGGATAGTTAAGTCTTCGTCATCAGCACAGTTATCTTCGTATGCGTCTAAGATCTCTTCGTCAGAAGGTCCTAAAGGTGCATCGTCAATACAACCATCTAATCCGTTTTCGTACCATGGTGGTAACTGACCTACTAATTGAGGAGGCGTAGTATCGTCTCCACTATATGTAACACTTACAACGTCTGCGTAGTTATCGCAATCGTCTTTTACTTGCCAAGAGTAAGTAATAGACCAGTTGCAGTCTCCGTTTCCTGTCATTACTGGATCGTAAGCATGGATATATACATCACCACAATCGTCTTCGTAAAGCGCTAAGACATCCTCATCTTTTGGTGCTTCAGGAGCCTCAGACTTACATTGGAATCCACTTTGATCATCTAAGATAGATAGATCTGCATCATCCTTGAATGTTGGTGCATCCTTGTCACCTCCGTTATAGAATATCTTGATTGGAGTATCATTTGCATTACCACAATCGTCAGATGCAAAATAGCTGTACATAACAGACCAGTAGCAATCATCACCTAATACTTTTTCAGTATAGCTGATTTCTACATTACTACAGTCGTCAGTAAATAATAATGCTATTTCTGCTAAGTCTGGACCTAAATACTCATAGTATCCTGTCTCTTCATTGAATTCTGGCTTACAATCGTTGATATTAGACTCTCCCATTGGGATTTGCCCTGTTAATTCAGGAGCAGTAGTATCTGTTACCGTAATTGTTTGAGAATCTGAAGTTGAATTATCACAGTTATCTGTAGCAGTCCAAGTTCTAATGATTGTGTAGTTACCTGGACAGTCACCTGGAACAACTTCCTCGCCGTCGTAAGTAATTTCTACTTCATCGTCACAGTTATCTGTTCCTTTAGCCTCTCCTGGCTCTGGAACATTGCTACAATCTACAGTCTCGTCTGCAGGAACAGTAATCTCAGGAGCTGTAGTATCTACAACAGTTATTGTCTGAGATCTTGTTGTTTTGTTATCACAGTTATCTGTAGCTGTCCAAGTTCTGATGATTT
>NZ_JANFDA010000002.1:204426-531509 GCF_040493455.1 Winogradskyella sp. 3972H.M.0a.05
CTACAGTCTCATCTGCAGGGATAGTCAATTCTGGATCAGTTGTATCAACAACAGTAATTACTTGACTTTCGATAGTCTTATTATCACAGTTATCTGTAGCTTCCCAGATTCTGATGATTGTATAGCTGTCTTCACATTCTCCTTCTTCTATCTTCTCTTCAACAAAAACAACATCTACATCATCATCACAGTTATCTGTAGCAGAAGCTTCTCCAATTTCTGGAATAGAATCACACTCTACAGTTTCGTCAGCAGGAACTGTTAATACAGGGTTTGTAGTATCTACAACAGTGATAGTTTGAGACAATGTTGTCTTGTTATCACAATCGTCATATGCAGTCCAAGTTCTGATGATAGTGTAGCTATCTTCACAATCTCCAGGAACGACTTCTTCTCCATCGTATATAATTCCAACTTCATCATCACAGTTATCCGTAGCAGAAGCTTCTCCAACTTCAGGAATAGCATCGCACTCTACAGTTTCATCATCTGGGATAATTAATTCAGGAGACTTATTGTCAATTACAATAACCGTTTGCTCTGCAGTCGCAGTACGTCCACAGTCATCTTCGAAGAAATAAGAAATTATGAACTCTCCACAGTCTTCTGTGAAAGGCTCAAAAGCTCCTTGTACTTGACCATTAATAGCACAAGCTCCTTTATCTACTCCATTAGAGTAGCTTAAATAAGGTGCTTCAAATTCAGCTAGGTCTTCACAAAAAACTTCTAATGTTTTTGGATCTTCAAATACAGCTTCTGGAGCTGGGTTTACTGTAATAGTTTGTGTAGCAGAAACTGAGTTACCACAGTTATCTGTAGCTGTCCATGTTCTTACTAGTACTCCACCTTCACAAGCTAAGCCTAAGTTAGAATCATCAACAACTAATTGAATATCTACATCTTCATCACAGTTATCTGTAGCTGAAGGAGATCCTTCTTGTACTTCTGGAATTTCATCTATACAGTCTACTGTAAGATCTTCAGGAATATTAGATAGTTCAGGGTCTGTGTTATCGTTTCCTTTGAAACTGATTTTTATAGGTTCAGCTTCATTACCACATTCATCTACTATTGTATATGTGTATTGAGCTTTCCAACCACAATCGTCTCCTTTAGAGCTTTCTGTCTTAACTACAGTAATTTCACCACAGTTATCAGAGAATAAATCTTTAACTTCTTGCTCTGTTGGTCCTTGCTCTTTGTTTGCAAAACACTCTTCTGAAGTGCCTCCTTCTAAAATGCTTAAGTCTGCATCTGGGTTTAATTGTGGTGCTTCATTGTCACCTCCAGAGTACTCAACTTTAACATCTCCCATGTACTGGTTTCCACAGGCATCAACAACTGTATATTCATAGATCACACTCCACTCACAGTCATCACCAACTGGCTCTCCAGTTTTAGTAACTATAGGGATGCTACAGTTGTCTTTAAACAAGTCAACAATATCTTGCTCACTTGGCCCCTCAGGAATTTCATCAAAGCAAAGATTCAATTCAGCCTCTCCTGTTGGGAGTTCTGCCACAAGATATGGCGCTTCTTGATCTCTACCAATGAAAATTTCCTTATGTAAAATAAGGGCTTCTGGGTTTTCAATATAATCTCCACAGTAGTATGTGTAGATTACTTGCCAACCACAATCATCTCCTTGAAGATCCTGTTCTACAGAGAATACCAGCTCAGGGCAGGCTTCTCCAAAAAGCATCTCCAAATCATTTTGATCAAACGTCGGGCCAGGTGCGTTGTCAGCACAAAGGTTGAGTTCCACACTAGGCGCAATTTGTTGACCAAACACCGAGCTTGTATTAAACGCAAAAAGCATCATAAAGGCCAAAGCCCAGATGCTACTTTTCTGTTTAATACCAAACTTAGCGCAACACGATAAATTTGTGACAGCTTGCCAAAATTTGACAGTACTACCACATCGGGTAAAATTGCTCATAAACATAACATTTGGTTTTAAATTAAAATTATCTTAACATATTTATATACATAAACACAACTCAACCACAGTCTTAGCTGTAGTTAAATCAGTAATGGATGTAACACGAGTTAAGTGCTACAAACACAATAGATTGAAGTATCAATTTGATACTTAAATCATATCAATAAATTTGCTAATAATCAATTGTTGTGCTATTAAACAATTTGATAAGGTAAGAACCAAGAAATGGAATTTCGTTGGTTTTATGATTAGTGTTGTAGGTGGCACCAATCAATTCAAAAATATATTTAAAATTAAAGTCTACCAAATAAATTTAGCATTTTTTTCACTAAAATCCCTTTGGTCTTTTTTTTCTACGTTTAATCGAAAAGCAACTCATTTTCAATGCAAAAATCATCGATAAACTGAATTGACTCCTTAATCTGATTATGAAAAACTTGGTCTTCTGAAACAAATTTAACTTCCTCTCTATAAGCTCTTAAGAAGGACTCTATAAAATCTGATGAACGTTTTGGCGACCTAAAACTTAATGCTTGTGAAGCATTGAAGAGTTCTATCGCTAAAATACGTTTCACATTAATTATTAGTTGCAACGCTTGAGTTGCAGCATTTGCCCCCATACTTACATGATCTTCCTGCCCATTTGAAGACACAATTGAATCTATACTCGCTGGTGTTGCAAGTTGTTTATTAGCACTAACAATACTTGCAGCAGTATACTGTGGTATCATAAATCCGGAGTTTAACCCAGGGTTATCTACCAAAAACGTAGGCAAGCCTCTTAGACCTGAAACCAATTGAAATATTCGGCGTTCAGAAATGTTACCCAACTCTGCCATGGCTACCTTTAAATAGTCTAATGCTAATGCTAATGGTTGTCCATGGAAATTTCCTCCAGAAATAATCTCATCTTCATTTATAAAAATGTTTGGATTATCTGTCACAGAATTGATCTCGGTAACAAATACCTTTTCTATATGAGATAAAGCATCTTTGGTTGCACCATGCACCTGAGGAATACATCTAAATGAATATGGATCTTGAACATGTGCTTTTGGCTGGTTAATGATTTCACTACCTTCAACAAACTCTCTAACACGTTTTGCTGTAGCCAATTGCCCATTATGAGGTCTAACCAAATGTACCAATTCATTAAATGGTTCTATTCGACCATCATAAGCCTCGAGAGAAATGCTCCCAACTAAATCTGCTAAATATGAAAGCTTGTAGGATTCCAATAAACTGTAAATACCATAAGCACTCATAAATTGTGTCCCATTAAGAAGCGCTAAACCTTCCTTAGACTTTAATTGAATTGTAGACCAATTGAATTCTTCCAGAATTACTTCAGAAGATACTATCTCTCCTTTATAAAACACCTCTCCCTTACCAATTAATGGTAGAGACAAATGTGCGAGCGGTGCTAAATCTCCTGATGCTCCTAATGATCCTTGTGTGTAAACTACTGGTAATATGTCATTATTGTAAAACGCTACAAGACGCTCTACAGTTTCTAATTGCACACCACTATGTCCGTAACTGAGGGATTGTATTTTTAGAAAGAGCATGAGTTTAACAATGGTATTTGGCACCATATCTCCTGTACCACATGCATGGGACATTACCAAATTCTCTTGAAGCTTAGTGAGATTTTCATTAGAAATCTTCACATTATATAATGATCCAAAGCCTGTGTTAATTCCATAAATAGGATCATTCTGCCGTTCCATCCTATTATCGAGATAAGTTCTACAACTCGTAATCTTCTGTTTTGCAGAATCTGAAAGTTCTAAAAGTTTATCGCTAAGTAAAATGTCGCTAATGTCTTCGAGACTTAAATGATCATTTGATATTGTATGGTAAGTACTCATTTGTATTATTTAATCTCCCAAAAGTCTATATTCAGTTAGTAATATGCAACAAATGTTAATAAGTAATATAATTTAGGCTAAATAGCTTCTAAATGCTATTTTTGGGAAAACCTAAAATCTAATCTTATGAAAAAATTGTTATTGCTTTTCTGTGCGATATGTGTATTATCATGTAAGGAAGAGCCTAAAGATTATGCTACCGTTTCTGGTAAAATACTGAATCCACATGAAGATAAAACCTTAACGATCTTCAAAGGAAAAGAATACACCAAAGAAATAAAAATTAATGATGACGGTACATTTAGTGATACATTGAAAGTTGCTGAAGGCGATTATACGTTAAAACATGGTGCTGAGTATGGAAACATATTCCTAAAGAATGGTTTCGTATCTTCTTTTGAAACCGATTATGAAGATTTTGACAGTAAATTGACTTACAGTGGTGATGGTGCTGACATCAATAACTTTGGAATAAAATCCTACTTAATCTCTAATGATTATTTTACGGATGAGCTTTTCGATAGTGGTACTAAGGAGGACTTAGACAAAGCAGTAGTTGCTTACGAAAAGGGTTATCAAGATTTAATGGATAGCTATCAAGGCTTAGATTCTCTACACAAAGCTAATGGCCAAAAAAATATGGAAAGTACTGTAAAGTCGCTTAAAAGGTATTTGTCTGGCAAAATAGCCTTAAGAGAAGCTTTACCTAAAGGAACTGCTTCTCCAACATTCACTAATTACGAAAACTACGCTGGTGGTACTACTTCATTAGATGACCTTAAGGGTAAATATCTTTACCTAGACATTTGGGCTACATGGTGTGGGCCTTGTAAGCGTGAGATTCCATCTTTAAAGAAAGTTGAAAAGGAATTTCATGGAAAAAACATTGAGTTTGTAAGTATCTCTGTTGATAATGGTAGAGGATACAAAGACAAGTCTATGGAAGCTGCAAAGGAAGGCTGGAAAAAGATGATTGCTGACAAAGAACTTGGAGGTATTC
The DNA here is from genome assembly GCF_040493455.1 of Winogradskyella sp. 3972H.M.0a.05. Classification (NCBI taxonomy): domain Bacteria; kingdom Pseudomonadati; phylum Bacteroidota; class Flavobacteriia; order Flavobacteriales; family Flavobacteriaceae; genus Winogradskyella; species Winogradskyella sp. 3972H.M.0a.05. Next base: position 209,240 of record NZ_JANFDA010000002.1, read on the forward strand.
AACTTTTAGCTGATAAAGCCTGGGAGTCTGATTTTATTAAAAATTATAAGATTGATGGTATTCCAAGATTTATTCTTATAGATCCTGAAGGAAATATCGTTAGTGCAGATGCACCAAGACCTTCTAATCCTAAGTTAGTAGAAATGCTCAAAGAATTGAACATTTAATAGTTTTCAATATAAAATTATAAAGGCGGCTCAGTGAGCCGCCTTTTTTATTGTTCTTCTTGTTGTTCTTGAGGTTGTTCTGGCTGTTTAAACAAATCTATATAAGCTTCTCCCAAATACTCTATAACATTACTTGCAATTAAACTTTGATACCCAAAGTCTTCAAGAGCAATATCCGCAGATCTTCCGTGTAAGTATACGCCAAATAAAGCCGCAACTATAGGCTCATAACCCTGTGCTAACAATCCTGTAATAATTCCTGTTAAAACATCTCCAGTACCAGCAGTTGCTAAACCTGGATTTCCAGTTGAGTTGACATAGAGCTTATCTCCAAAAACAGTAACCGTGTGTGCTCCTTTTATAACTAAAATACACTTATAGCGCTTAGAAAATGACTTCGCCTTTTTTAGCTTATCAAAATCATCTTTCCATTTTCCGATTAATCGTTCTAGCTCTTTAGGATGTGGCGTGAGAATAACTTGTTCTGGCAAGAGTTTAGCTAAAGCTTTCTTCTTAGCGATAATGTTCAAACCATCTGCATCGACAACCATTGGAAGCTTATTTTCCCCTAAAAATGCTTCAAAAGCTGCTACAGTTTCTTTACTTGTTCCTACTCCAATACCAAAACCAATAACATCTGCTTCAATATTGTGCTTAATCGAGGTTATAGTATTATCATCAATATCAGTAGCAACCATAGCTTCTGGCAATGCAGTTTGCATTATCGTATAGCCACATTTAGGGACGAAGGAAGATACCAACCCGCTCCCTGATACTAAAGCAGCTCTACTCGCCAAAATCACAGAACCAATCTTTCCGTAACTACCACCTATAATTAGGCTATGACCATGAGTTCCTTTGTTCGCAAACTTTTCACGTGGCCTATACATCGATAACACTTCGTACTTGCCTATAAGTTCTGCTTCTGTGACTGTAGTAAACAAAAACTCAGGATCTATGCCTATATCTAGTATTTCCCATTGCACTGTGTATTTTGCAGTATCCGGAAGGAAGAACACTAATTTCGGAGATTGAAAACTCAATGTGTAATTAGCCTGAACAACTCCATTTTCATCTTCAGGAATTTTATCGGTATACAACCCTGACGGAACATCAATAGAGAGTGTAAATGCTTTTGAATTTTTAAAATGCGTAAACAACGCTTTCACCCAATCATCTGCTTGGCGATTGAGCCCAATACCAAATACGGCATCAACAATTATATCTTCTTTTTGAATAACAGGAAAATCTTCTTCACATGTTAGAAGTTCTGGCCATTCCTTTGTAGTGTTCTTAATACGGTCATAATTAATCAAAAAATCCTTGGAGCGCTTATCACTGTAATTTACCACATAAGTCTTCACATTATAACCATGAGTCACTAAATGCCTCGCAACGACTAACCCATCTCCTCCATTATTTCCAATTCCACAAAATACATGAATCGGAACTTGTGCACCTTGCATTCGCATATGTAGCCAGTTGAATATTTGAATTCCTGCACGCTCCATAAGCTCTGTAGAAGAAATATTCTGACGCTGAGCAGTAAGCTTATCGCCTTGGTAAATTTGTTCTTTAGAAAATATTTTCATTCAGTTAATTGCTTTATTTTCAGATTAAAAAAGACCCTTAAACGAAATTATAAGGCTTTCGCTCTAAAAAACTGTATTTAATTTTTTTATAGTCGTAAAAATAATACATTTGAGAAGCTTATTAGAATAAGCCCTGAACTAATTAAAAACGACCATAAAATCTAACACTTACTAAGATGAAAGTCTTAAAATTCGGCGGAACTTCAGTAGGATCTGCCAAAATGATAGAGAATGTCATTGCCATCTTAAAAAATTACTCCAAAGATGATCAGGTTATTTGTGTAGTTTCCGCTGTTGGAGGCATTACAGACCATCTTCTAAAAGCTGGGCAATTGGCTAAAGAAAAGGATGAAGATTACATCATAGAATATAAAGCCATTAAGGATAAGCATACTAGTATTGTCAAAGCCTTGATACCACAAAAGAATGAAGCCGTTTTAGGTTATATTAAAGACCGATTGAGCGAACTAAAAAGCTTATTGGATGGCATCTATTTGATCAATGAATTGTCACCTAAGACATCTGACAAGCTTACTAGTTTTGGTGAATTAATGTCGTCTTACATTATCGCGCAAGCACTAAAGAGCAAACGTATTTCTGCACAACGCAAGAATTCGCAAGAACTTATAGTAACAGATTCAAATTTTACTAAGGCAGAAGTCAACACAGATAAAACGAATAAGGCAATAGTAGCTTATTTCAAATCAGCTAAAGAGCGTATTACAATTCTTCCTGGATTTATATCAAGATCAGAATCTGGTGAAAGCACAACACTAGGCAGAGGCGGATCAGATTTTACCGCATCTATTATTGCTTCGGCATTAAAGGTGGATGTTTTAGAAATTTGGACTGATGTAAGCGGAATGTTTACTGCTAATCCAAAATTGGTAAAACAAGCCTTACCAATCAAACGCTTATCCTATCAAGAAGCTATGGAACTTTCGCATTTTGGAGCAAAGGTCTTATATGCTCCGACAGTACAGCCAGCTTTGGATGCCAAGATTCCTATTTTAATAAAAAACACATTAGAGCCTAAAGCTGAAGGCACCATTATATCTGACGAAAGCACTATCAGTAATGGTTCACCAGTAAAAGGGTTGAGCCATATTAGTAACATCGCTTTGTTAACGCTACAAGGAAGCGGAATGGTTGGTGTCCCTGGATTTTCAAAGCGTTTGTTTGAAACTCTAGCAAGTGAAAAAATAAATATCATACTTATCACTCAAGCTTCATCAGAACACTCAATATGTTTTGGTATTGAAGAAAGTGATGCCGAAAGGGCTAAACAAGCTATTCATGACACCTTTGAGTATGAAATATCTTTACACAAGATAGACCCAATAGAGGTAGAAACAGATCTTTCTATTGTTGCTCTCGTAGGCGACAAAATGAAAGACCATCAAGGCATTAGCGGAAAGATGTTCAGTAGTATGGGTAAAAATAATATTAATGTTAGAGCAATTGCCCAAGGCGCTTCTGAACGGAATATTTCTGCTGTAATAAAAAACAACGATGTAAAGAAGGCTTTAAACTCTTTACACGAGCGCTTCTTCGAAGTTAAGACCAAGCGCCTAAACGTATTTATCACTGGTGTTGGTAATGTTGGAGAGCGTCTACTAGATCAAATAGATAATCAGAAAAGTTATTTACAAAACAACTTAAAGATGAATATTCGTGTTGTTGGATTATCTAATTCCAAAAAAATGATATTCAATTCTGAAGGTATAAATCTAGAACAATGGCCTTCAGCGCTTAGAAGAGGCGACAAAGCAGACCTAAAAGGCTTTTTGGACGCAGCAATACAAATGAACTTGCGCAACAGTATTTTCATTGATATCACTGCAAGTCAAAAAGTATCCGATATGTATGCAGATTATCTCAAGCAAAGTATTGCTGTAATTGCTTGCAATAAAATTGCATGTTCTAGTGATTACGATCACTACAAAAATTTGAAACAATTATCGCTAAAATACAATGCACCTTTCTTATATGAAACCAATGTTGGCGCAGGTTTACCAGTAATCGACACTTTAAATAATTTGGTCGCATCTGGTGATAAAATCACTTCAATACAAGCGGTGTTGTCAGGAAGCTTGAATTTTATTTTCAATAATTACAATGATAGAAAAAACTTCCACGATACAGTAAAACAAGCTCAATTTGAAGGCTACACTGAACCAGACCCAAGAGTGGATTTAAGTGGAGTTGATGTAGCAAGAAAGATTTTAATCTTAGCTCGAGAAAGTGGTATTGTGATGAATATTGAAGACATCACCAACGATACATTCCTGACAAAAGCCAATTTAGAAGTCAATACTGTTGATGATTTCTATGAAACTCTCATCGAAGACGAATCGCATTTCCAAAAACTATATGAATCAGCTACATCCAAAAACTGCAAGCTAAAGTATGTTGCTGAATACAAAAAAGGTAAGGCTACGATTGGTCTGAAAGAAATACCTGTAGAACATCCTTTTTACAATCTTGAAGGAAAGGATAATATTGTAATGTTCTATTCGCAACGCTATCCTAAATACCCTATGATAATTAAAGGTGCTGGCGCTGGAGCTGATGTGACAGCTTCTGGGCTATTTGCAGATATTATACGAATTGGAAATAACTAATATGGCAGATTCGATCAAAATATTTGCGCCTGCCACAGTGGCAAACCTATCATGTGGATTTGATGCTCTCGCTCTTGCTTTAGCTGGAAAAGGTGATGAAATGGTTTTTACCAAAACAGATTCTGGTGAATTAAAAATTACCAAGATTGAAGGTGCTAATCTTCCATACGATATTGATGATAATTTAGTAGGAACCGTAGCCAAGGCTATGCTAGCTGAGGCTAATGTTGATCTTGGAATAGATATAGAAATCTATAAAGGTTTTAAACCAGGAAGTGGCTTGGGATCGAGTGCTGCAAGTGCAGCAGGTACAGCTGTTGCTGTAAATCACCTATTAGGAAATCCATTTTCAAACTTAGAGCTTACAAAGTTTGCCATGCTAGGAGAAGAAGCTGCTTGCGGATCACAGATCGCAGATAACGTATCTGCGGCTATTTATGGTGGCTTTGTTTTGGTAAGAAGTTATGAGCCATTAGAAATCGTAAGCTTACCTGTTCCAGATGATTTATATGTCACTGCGCTTCACCCTCAGATTGAAATAAAAACAGAAGATGCCAGAAATATTTTGCCCAAAGAAGTGCCATTAAAAACAGCTATTTACCAATGGGCAAATGTTGGTGGTTTTATAAGCGGTTTGTATCAAAATGACTATGAGCTTATAAGCAGATCATTACAAGATCATATCGTGGAACCTGCTAGAAAACGCTTGATTCCTCATTTCGATGCGGTAAAAGCTGCTGCCATGAATGTTGGTGCGCTAGGTTCTGGAATATCTGGTGCAGGCCCTACAATTTTTGCACTTTCAAAAGGAAAGGAAACATCAGAGAACGTGAAAAATGCTATGCAAAGCGTATATGAAGGAAAAGAGATTCCTTTCAATATTTTTAATTCAGAAATAAATACTTCAGGAGTTCAAATTATATGAATTACTACAGCTTAAACAGACAGGCTCCAGATGCATCATTCAGAGAAGCCGTAATTAGAGGATTAGCGCCAGATAAAGGATTGTATTTTCCTGAATCTATTACGCCGTTACCAAAATCCTTTTTTGACAATATTGATGCCTTAAGCTATTCAGAAATTGCCTTTGAAGCCATCAAACAATTCATTGTACCCGAAATCCCTGAAGATCAGCTGAAACGCATCATTGAAGAAACACTATCTTTTGATTTCCCTGTAGTAGAACTTACTGAGAACATTTCTACTTTGGAGCTATTTCACGGTCCTACGATGGCATTCAAAGACGTTGGTGCACGTTTTATGGCGCGTTGCTTAGGCTATTTTAATAAGGCTAATACCGAAGAAGTGACGGTTTTAGTAGCGACATCTGGTGACACTGGAGGTGCCGTAGCCAATGGATTTTTGGGTGTTAAAGGTGTTAATGTAGTTATCCTTTACCCTTCAGGAAAAGTAAGTGATATTCAAGAAAAACAGTTGACCACTTTGGGACAGAATATTACAGCCTTGGAAGTGGATGGTGTTTTTGATGATTGCCAAGATATGGTAAAGCGTGCTTTTCTGGACGATGCTTTGACTAGTCAAATGCAGTTAACCTCAGCCAATTCCATTAATGTAGCGCGTTGGTTACCGCAATTGTTTTATTTTATGTTTGCATACAAGCAGTTGCACAACAAGCACAATGATATAGTATTTACGGTTCCTAGCGGTAATTTTGGAAACATTTGTGCTGGTATGATGGCACAGCAATTAGGGCTTCCTGTGAAACATTTCGTTGCAGCAAATAATGCCAACCATGTAGTAACTACTTATTTGCAAACTCAAGAATATAATCCGCAACCTACAACGCCAACAATAAGCAATGCTATGGATGTTGGAAATCCTAGCAATTTTGTGCGCATTCAAGAGATTTACAAGAATGATTTTGAAACGCTAAAAGCTAACCTTACCTCCTATCACTTTACAGACGATGCTACCAAAACGGCAATGCTTGAACTGTATAAAAATCATAATTACGTTGCCGATCCTCATGGAGCTGTAGGTTATTTGGGTTGCAAAGACTATTTAAAGACTAATCCTAATGCCCATTGCGTCTTTTTAGAAACGGCACATCCTGTAAAGTTTCTAGATGTAGTTGAAGAGGTTGTTGAGGAAAAGCAGCCACTACCAAAGCAAATACAAGCTGTGATGGACAAAGAAAAAGCTTCTATAAAGATCAGTAATTATGAAGAGTTAAAAGGTTTTTTACTCTCAAAAAACTAGCCTAGCATTTATCTTTGTATCAATGCAAACGCTCAATAATTCTTATCGGTTTCAAGGTTTTATAAACACTCCTAATCTTTGGGAAAATGATGAGGTATATGGACTACCACAATTTCATATAGAACCTTCTGGCAAGCCTTACAAACACACATACAATAAGCCTTTAAGGCTGGGTAAGTTAGTAGAGCGTTTTTTGATTCATGAGCTGCAGCAACGTTCTCATATTTCGATTATTTCCGAAAATCATCAAGTACAAGATGGCACATTAACCCTTGGTGAATTGGATTGCTTATTACTTTTGAAAAACATACCAATTCATTTAGAGATCGTATACAAATTTTATCTCTATGATGCTTCAGTTGGAACTACTATTTTAGATCACTGGATTGGACCAAATCGCAGAGATAGCCTGGTGAAAAAGTTAAATAAACTCAAAGAAAAACAACTTCCACTACTCCACCATCCTATTACTAAATCATGGGTAAAATCTCTAGGTTATCATTCTGAAAAGTTTGGTCAACTAGTTTGTTTTAAGGCGCAACTATTTCTGCCTTATGCAGATAAAGACATAGACATTACTCCTCTAAACCAAACTTGTATTCAAGGTTATTATTTGACACCTAGTCAACTTTCAGAATTTAAAGATTGTAAATTCTATATTCCAAAAAAGTTAGATTGGTTAATGGACATACCAATACATATTGATTGGCTCACTTTTGAAGCTTTCAGAATAAAACTAAACGAATTCCTAGCAGAAAAAAGTGCTCCTCTCTGTTGGGTGAAACGACCCAATGGCGAAACACTAAAACTCTTTGTCGTGTGGTGGTGAAACCAATCTACCGGTTGACTAATTGTAATATTTTTTTACATTTGCACACATCATTAGATTAAACACAATGACATTATTCGTTAAACATATCAATGTAACTGCCTTAAACAGAGCAATTAGAGCTGTGTATTTTGGTAGTATGAGACAACGAATCTAAGCGAAGACCATCTTTATAAGTTATATAAGGCCTCTCGTTTAGAGAGGTTTTTTTGTACTACCAACTTTCGTCACCCAAAAATTTATTGTACAGACAAAAAATCTTATGAAGCTACTATTATCAATACTGTTTTTATTAATCCGAGAGATTCGGGAGAGGTAGCTATTGTCTTTACTCAAACATTAATGGCCTCTCTTTTTGGGAGGCTTTTTTATTACTTTTAAAACTTATAAAAATGAAACGAATATTAAATCTTAGAAATATAGGAATCATAGCTCATGTCGATGCTGGTAAAACAACTGTAACAGAACGTATGTTGTATTATACTGGTCTTATACATAAGTTAGGAAACGTAGACGATGGAAATACTGTAACAGATAGCGATCCTCAAGAAGCGAAACGAGGCATCACAATTTCTTCTTCTGCAGTATCTACCAAATGGCAATTCGATGCTAAAATGTATGATATCAATATTATTGATACTCCTGGACACGTTGATTTTGCTATAGAAGTAGAACGCTCATTAAGAATATTGGATGGCGCTGTAGCTGTTTTTTGTGCCGCTTCTGGTGTACAATCTCAGTCAGAATCTGTTTGGTCACAGTCTGATAAATATGAAGTTCCAAAGATTGGATTCATAAATAAAATGGATCGTATTGGAGCAGATTTCTTTAAAACTGTAGATCAAATAGAATATACTTTTGGTGTACAAACTCTATTGCTACAAATTCCTATTGGAAGTGGTGATGATTTTGAGGGTGTTATTGACCTGATTTCTCGGAAGGCTTTGTATTGGAATAAAGCAGATTCTGGACGCACATGGAACGAAACGCAGATTCCTGAAGACTATCTGAATATTGTCCAAGTACGTAGGAGCAGGTTATTAGAACAAATAGCTGAACAAGACGATATCTTCATGCAGTTATATCTTGAAGACAAAGATTTTTCGCAGGAAGCTATCAATGAAGCTATTCGTAGAATAACACTTCTGAGAAAGGCTGTTCCTATTTTGTGTGGTTCAGCATTCAAGAATATTGGTGTACAGCCGTTATTAAATGCGGTTGGCTTGTATTTGCCTTCACCTTTAGATCTTGATGCAATTGAAGGATTTGATCCTATACAAGAAACTGTACAAATACGTAAGAGACTAAGCACAGAGACACGTACAGCTTTTGTTTTCAAGGTCTTGACAGACAAATACATTGGAAAACTAGCAATGGTACGCTTGTATTCTGGTATTATCAAACCTGGGGATTCATTCATTAATTCTCGTACTCAACAAAAAGAAAGAGTAAGTAGAATCATTAGAATCCAAGCAGATAAGATGATAGAGATGGAACAAGCCGAAGCAGGAGATATTTGTGGTTTGGTGGGTGTAAAAAGCGTAACCACTGGAGATACATTATCCGAATTGAATTCGCCTTTTGTTTTAGAAGCGATTCAATTCCCAAATCCAGTGATAAGCTTAGCGATTGAGCCTAAGTATAGAAATGACGAAAAGAAGTTTGCCGATGCCTTATCAAAGCTAGCAAGTGAAGATCCTTCGTTGCATGTTAAGGTCGATCAGCAGACAGGTCAAACATTATTTTTAGGAATGGGTGAATTACATCTAGAGGTACGTTTGGAAACCCTAAGAAGTCAATTTGGTATTGAAGTCAATAAAGGTGAACCAAAAGTATCTTACATGGAGCAATTGGTTAAAACCGTTACCCACAGAGAACTTTTTAAAAAGCAATCTGGTGGTGATGGACAATATGCAGATATTTCATTTGAAATTGGTCCTAGAGATGATAACGAGGAAGGCCTACTATTTATTAATAATATAAAAGGTGGAGTCATTCCTAGGGAGTTCATACCTAATGTTGAAAAAGGATTTCAAAAGGCTATGGTATCTGGAGTTTTACTAGGTTATCCTGTAAAAGGCATGAAAGTTACTTTGTTCGACGGAGGAACTCATGCAACAGATTCTCATGGATACGATTTTGAAACAGCTGCTGAAAAAGGTTTTAAAGTTGCTGCTATGGAAGCTGGTATAGAATTATTAGAACCAATAATGATTGCTGAAATCATTTGTCCTGAAGAATTCTTAGGCAAAATTACTGGAGATGTCAACAGACGTCGTGGTATCATAAATTCTATAGAAGACAGTGATAACAAACAAAAAGTAATTGCCGAAGTTCCTTTAAAAGAGACCTTTGGTTATATTTCTACAGTAAGAACATTAACTAGTGGTAGAGGAACTGTAAGCTTACAAATGCATGCTTATAAACCTGTTCCAGCAAACATCGCTGAAGGCATGATTGCTTAAATCTAGAACGTCAAGCTTTTGCTTGACGTTCTTTATATTATACTGTTTCAATAAAGCTGTACACTAATCATTCACAATTAATTATAAAGCTTTCTCTCAGTTCATACATCTTCAATAACAAACCTTGTTTCAAGAGTAAATCATTCCACTGGCTCATAAAGCTTTTGGTCAGTGTTGGATTGGTAAGAAATTCACCCCTAAAAAAAACACTCTTCCATTCAGCATTTATTTTATTAACCTCGTCTTGGGCATGGTAAATGGATTCAATTCCCGTTAAACATTCAAAACTTGTAACACTCATATAATTGGTTTCTTTAAAAGAATTCCAAATGATATCCGTTAGACGCGCAGCGACCAACTTCGATGTTATATTCATGTCCATATCCCCTCTTAACCTCAACAAATCACCGGGCAAAGGTTCCTGTGCTTCTAAAGTAAATATCGGTTTAACTTGACTGAGAAAAGCGTCTAAAGTATCTGCAGGCACTAAAAGCTCCAAATCATTACTGATGTAATTAATCACAACATCAAAAGCTTCATATTTGGTTTTCAGCGTATTGTGATAATCCTCCAAAGCAGAATGATTATCGTCCAACTCTCTAAGAACCTGAACCATAGCGTCTTGCTTAGACTCTAATAATGCTTTATTTTGAAAATAATCGTTGATATATAGACCAGCGATAATACCAAACATGGTAGAGAAAATGGTAATAATCCAATTGTTATTGAGCCACTTATTGAATTTATTAAAACTAGTTTTGGACATATTCTTTAAGGTTTAGAACAGGTGTCATATTTTGTTTACGGTATAACACTTCGATTTTAAAAATACATAAAAATAAGATGCTTCTCTTTACGTTTTAACAGAACTTTGATAACCAAAATCGTTTAAAATTTGTGTAGATTTGCGCATCAAAATTTACTGCATACCTAATGAAAAATACTGCTTTAACTTCCACACACGAAGCATTGGGTGCCAAAATGGTACCATTTGCTGGTTATAATATGCCTGTTCAATACGAAGGTGTTAACATAGAACACGAAACTGTAAGAAACGCTGTAGGTGTATTTGATGTTAGTCACATGGGCGAATTCCTCATAGAAGGTCCAAATGCTCTTGAACTGATACAAAAAGTATGTAGCAACGATGCTAGCAAGCTTACAGTGGGTAAAGCACAGTATAGTTGCCTGCCAAATGATACTGGTGGTGTTGTAGATGACCTTATTGTATACAGAGTTAAAGATGAAACGTATTTATTGGTAGTTAATGCAAGTAATATTGAAAAAGACTGGAATTGGATTTCTTCCAAAAATGATGTTGGCGCAGAAATGCGAGATATCTCAGAAGATTTTTCACTATTAGCAATACAAGGTCCAAAGGCTGTTGAAGCTATGCAAAGTTTGAGTTCTCATGACCTATCAGAGATTAAGTTCTACAACTTTGTGGTTGGTGATTTTGCAGGTATAGAGCACGTTATTATTTCAGCAACTGGATATACAGGAAGTGGTGGTTTTGAAATTTATTGCAAGAATTCCGAAGTAAAACAGATTTGGGATAAAGTACTAGAAGCAGGTGCAGATTATGGTATCAAGCCTATTGGTTTGGCTGCTAGAGACACCTTACGATTAGAAATGGGATATTGCTTATACGGTAACGATATTGACGACACTACCTCTCCTATTGAAGCAGGTCTAAGCTGGATATGCAAATTCAATAAATCCTTTACTAATTCTGAAGCTTTAGAAGATGAAAAGCGTAGAACTCCAGAACGCAAGCTTGTAGCATTCGAATTGGATGATAGAGGTATTCCGCGTCAAGGATATGATATCGTTGATAACTCCGGAAAAACTATTGGTAATGTAACCTCTGGTACTATGAGTCCTAGCCTTGGGAAAGGTATTGGTTTGGGATATGTACCTACAGTATTTTCAGAAGTTGGAAGTAAGATCAATATTCAGGTCCGTAAAAAAGCGATTCCGGCTACTGTAGTAAAATTACCGTTTTACAAAAAATAGGTGCATCATGTTGTAATGAAGATTGATTAATGAAGCAGCACGAACAGAAACATAGAATATTAATACTCGGTGCGAGTGGCTTTTTGGGTAATGCCATTTACAGAGAGCTTTGCTCCTACTTCAAAACCTTCGGTACGTATTTCACACCTAGAAAAGAATTTGAAGACAATCAGCACTTCTTTCAATACAATGTTGAAGAAGACGATGTATACGAAATTTTAAACGCTACAAGACCCTCTATAATCATTTCAGCATTAAGAGGTGATTTTCATGCGCAAACTATAGCCCATCAACACATAGCAGAATATGTATCGCAGAACGATTGTAAAATCATATTCCTCTCCTCTGCCAATGCCTTTGATGCCTATAGTAAATATCCTAGCTACGAATTAGACAAAACCCTTAGCCATAGCATCTATGGGCACTTCAAAATAAAAATTGAAAATATGCTACTGCGTTTGCCAAAAAGGCAAGTGGTAGTCATCAGATTGCCTATGGTATTTGGTATTCAATGTCCAAGAATACAGGAGATAAAAACCAATCTCAAAGACAATGAAGCTGTTGAAATCTTTCCTAATCTCATTATGAATGTGACCATAGACACTAAGATTACACAGCAGGTTCATTATATTATCAATAGAAATAAACATGGTGTGTTTCATCTAGGAAGCACAGACTTAGTACACCACGATGATTTTATTAAAGAAATCATAGCTCTTATTACAGACAAACGTGCTAAATACAAACATGTGTATACCACAAACGAGGATCGCTATCTGGCCGTTTTACCAAAATACAATAAGCTGCCTAAGCATTTACAGATTACTAGCGAAAAAGTCCTCGAAGAGCTAAACAAATAGGTTAAAAATCCAGTAATTTTCATTACATTTAATACGGATTATTAATACACATTTATGACACCTTTATCTGAAGACTTAATCGAAAAAAAACTACTACACTTCCCAGATTGGGAATACTATGACAATGCGCTTTGGGCCGAATTTGAATTCGACAATTTCAAGGATTGTTTTAGTGCTATGAGTCGTATTGCTTTTGAGTGCGAAGCACAAAATCATCATCCGTCGTGGAGCAATGTTTACAATGTACTTACCATATCGCTATCCACACACGATGCCAATGGTGTAACTGAAAAGGATTTTAAACTTGCAGAAGCTATAGAAGCAATTGTAGAACTGCAAGAAGAATAATTTGTTTTTGCCACTTACCTTTTTAAATTTGCCATAACTGACAATTTTATAATTCTTACTTAAGATATGGGAAGAGCTTTTGAATTCCGTAAAGCACGAAAAATGAAGCGTTGGGCTGCAATGAGTAAAGCCTTTACACGCATTGGAAAAGATATTGTTATCGCTGTAAAAGAAGGCGGTCCAGACCCAGATAGTAATGCACGACTAAGAGCTGTTATACAAAACGCCAAGGCTGTAAACATGCCAAAGGACAACATCGAGCGTGCTATAAAGCGCGCTAGCGATAAAAACCAAGGCGATTTTAAAGAAGTTCTTTTTGAAGGTTATGCACCACATGGCATTGCAATCTTAGTAGAAACTGCTACAGATAACAATACCAGAACCGTTGCCAACATACGCTCTTACTTCAATAAATGCGATGGTAGCCTAGGAACACAAGGTTCTGTATCTTTTATGTTTGACCATACTTGTAATTTTAGAATTAATCCTGAAGGGCAAGATGCTGAAGAATTAGAACTAGAATTCATTGACTTTGGTGTTGAAGAAGTCTTTGTTGATGACGATGGCATACTACTTTACGGTCCTTTTGAAAGCTTTGGCGATATCCAAGCTGAGCTTGAAAAACGTGAGATAGAAATCCTTAGCTCAGGTTTTGAGCGTATCCCTCAAGTTACTAAGGCTCTTGGCGCAGAGCAAATGGCTGACGTTGAAAAGCTTCTTGAAAAAATCGAGGAAGACGACGACGTACAGAACGTCTACCATACCATGGAAGAAGTTACGGAGTAGTTTAAAACACTTATATCTTAACTCCAAGGGCTTTCCATATTTTGTAATGTTTCTTTTAAAATCAGAAAGGTTAAATCTAACCTTCTTTTGTTAATAGATTATTGGTACAAAATTGTTAATATTGGGTATATATTTACGTTACCACCAATTTGTACGATGAAACTCACGACAATAATAATTACTACATTTTTGATATTAAGTTGTAACACAAAAACGAATAACCAAATGGGAATATTTGACAAACTTTTTGGAAAAAAAGAACAAGCCAAAAATGAAACATCAAAAACATACAATCAAGAAATTGAAAAAACTAGTGAAATGCTAGATGAAACAATATTTTGGAATATAGTTAACTCTTCAGTAAAGAACACTAAAAATCAGGATGCACAAGAAAGGTTTTTAGTGAAAGAAATTGAAAAATTGACACCAAAACAAATGATTGGATTTCGATTGAGAACTGACAAACTACTTTACGACACTTATAATTCTGAAATGTGGTGTGCAGGATATATAATGAATGGAGGTTGTTCTGATGATGGATTTGAATATTTTAGGAATTGGATAATATCGAGAGGAAAAGACACTTATTACAATGCTAAAAAAAACCCCGACACATTGATTTCGGAATTTATAGAAGGCGAAGAATTTTATGACTTCGAAGGTTTTTGGTATGTTGCGCTAACAGCATTTGAGAATAAAACAGGAAAAGAGTTATACGACTATATTGCTGACGATTTCAAAACTAGTGAAGGAAATTACCCGAATTTTGAGTTCACTTGGAAAGAAGAAGAGCCTGAAACTATGAAAGCGATTTGTCCGAAGTTATTTGAAAAAATGTGGAATTAAAACTGGAGGTAACAATGTGTATAATTCATTGCTAGTTAAAGCATACATACGAAAGTCCTTGCGGACTTTCTGTCTGTGATTTATTTGCTATTAGTGCTTAAACACGCAACGAAATCATACACTAATCCGTTTTGTGTAAATTGAACAACTTACGATGAAAGTAATTTACCTCATATTCATTTCTCTATTTATTTTTTCTTGCAATAAACAGGAACGGTTTTATAGAATAGATAAGTCGATTGAAAATGATTTGAAGATTAATAAAGAGGCAGACAAAATGAGCAAATTTGGAACTGGAAATTTATCGTATTTTATTTTTTCCAATAGTAAAATGGAGAAAATGACAGATGAAAATAAACCATCTGACTTTGATTTTAAAAAAATGATTGACACTACAAATACCCTACTTCCCAATGTTTGTCACTGTCAATTCAAAAATGATACAATAAAAGTTACTGGTGGGATATTTTATGGTGGTGGAATTGGATATCAAATAAAAATGACCAAAAATGAATTTGACGGACAAATTATTATTGCATCTGACTCGAAAACTCATAAGAAAAACAATGATGGGGAATTTATTAAAGAGCTCTATCTTTCTAGTAAGAGTCAAGATATTCGATTTTACAATGACCCTGAATTCAAACTTGGCTCTTTCTTAAAAGGAAAAATAATTTTGACCTCAGAAGAGTATTTTACTAAAACATCCAATGGATTAGAAAAAGACCAAACAATTATGAAAATACTCTTTGAATGTGAGCTTTCTGAATATGAAGGATTTTAAAAATCTGCACATAACAATGGCTATAAGTAATTGCTTGAGTCTGGTATGTGCCAATTGGAATATTCTCCGAATACTCCTCACGCTATGACTTTTTGCTATCTTTAGTTCTTTAAGCAACTACTCATAGCCGAAACCGTTGGTAGTAATTTGAAAATAAAATATGTAATGAAAAAAATACTTAGCCTAATTATTTTGAGCACATTAATTTCATGTAAAAGTGAAAAAAAAGAAAGTTCTAAGGAAATTAAATCGTGGGTTTACATTGAAATGGGGTCAGAAGAAGATTCAAATAACGATGCTGTTTATGGAGAAATTTCTCAAGAACACTTAAATTTTTTAAAAGACAATACAAAGTCTGATAAACTAATCATGATTTCTAACGCTAGATTTATAGATGCAAAAGATAGTATTGTAAAAGATGTTGCATCAGGCACAAATGAAAAAGGAACGCTCTTTTACAAAATTAAAACTATTAATTATATTGAACTTTTGAAAGAAGACCCTATAAATACTAAGGTTGATTTAATAGAATAAAACGACTGCCAACAATTGCTATAAGTAATTGCTAGAACTCGCCTAGCCTTCGACAAGCTCAGGCCATCACTTCTAAAACCCTCACAGATTTTCTATTCAGTTTGTATTTGCTAATTTAGTTTCAGAAACGCGCAACTAATCATAGCCAAAACCGTTACTAAACATACGAATGAACATCTTCGGATTTAAGAAAAAACAGGAATATTCAGCAAAGGAAATACTAAAGCAACTTGATAAATGTGCTGAAGATTTTACCTTTCCGATGTTGGACAATGGCTTCGTTTATCCGATTCACTCAAAGATGAGTGCTTACCGAGATGAAAAACGATGGGCATTAATAATAGAAGTAATCGGATTTAATTATCGTGGTGGAGGACACGATGGAATTTCCAATTGTCTGCACATTTTTGGTAACTGCATAGACACAAAGCCTGGAACTGACAACGCAAACTTTTTATACATAACGGATAATAGTACTGACAACTCGACTTTTGACGAAGAATATTTGGAAAGTCTAAATCCACAGGCGAAAACTATGCTTTTGCGCGGAAAAGAATTGAGTATTAATCACAATAGAGAATTTTATCTGAATAAAGGAATTGAACTCGAAGAGGAAGACAAAATTTTCGTTTGGGAATTTATGAGAGGTTTGGAGCCTGAATATAACAATGAATTAGAGGCGACTGAAAAGGAAATAAGGGGACGAATTCCATCTGATTTACCAAAAATTATGGAACTGACTGAATGGTATCATCCAGATTGTGCTGATTCGGAACTTCCGAGTAAAAATGAAACTTTTAAACAAATAGCCAAAGTATTGGAAACTGGAAAAACTGAATTTTACGAACCAACTAATAAACCTAATAACCATTGGAAAAACTGGCCAGATGGCGGAACATTATAAAAAAGTACGTTTGGTAACAAAGTATAACCGCAACTTGCGGTTATATGAGATCATTGGGCATAATAATTATAACTGAATCTTGTGAAATTTTTAACTTCCTTATTTAATAAGCAACCTACTGCAGAAGATGTAAAAGTTTTGGTTGACAATTTTCTCAAAATTGATAAAAGGGAATTGTACAAATACCAAGATGATATTAAGCAGCTGATACGGACAATTTCTAAGGTATTGCAGACGGTTAAAAAACAAGCCAATGGCTATCCAAATAATTCTATCAACGCCAAGGTTTGGATGGATGGATTTGGACTTATTGAAAATACTAAATCCCTCTACGAATATTTTAGAACAACTGCGATGGATTCTGAAACAGAACGTTTTGCGGATTTATGGGCAGAAAGTACCTTAAGTGTATGTTCTCACTATCATCATATGGTAGGTCCTTCAATGATTGCCGCTGCAGAAATGAAAGAAAAATCTGGTGATACTCGAACTGCACTGGTTTACTACAATGCTGTTATCAAAGATTTTCAGAGTTTTACAGAATTTAACTTTGATGAGAAACCACCAAATAATGATGAAATAGCAGCCCTAAAATCCTTGAATATTGCATTAAAAAATTGCCTGAAATTAAATAATAATGAGAATTTAGAACATCTAGATCTTCTTACTAAAACCCATGGAATTTTAGAGAAATTTTCAAAAGCTAATAATTAAACTGCAAAACAACGTGTATAATTCATTACTAGAACTCGCCTAGCCTTCGACAGGCTCAGGTCATCGCTTCTGAAAATCCTCGCGGATTTTCTATTCAGTTTGTATTTGCTAATTTAGTTTCAGAAACGCGCAACTAATCATAGTCGAGACCGTTGTGTACAATATATAGAAATGTCAATACCAAAAAAAGGAACACGGAAAATATCGGTTAATGAATTGAAATTTAGATGGCTGATTCGAAAAAAGGCTACCTATACTCAATCTGTTTATGGAATTGGAAAATTACACGTTGCTGTTGAATTGGAAGAAAATCCAAAAACAAGTTTACTTATCCATACAGACCGAAACCATCCTAATGATATAGAAACTGAAATAGTAAACCCAATAAAACCTTCTGATATTTCGAATTGGATTAAACAAGCTTTAGAATTAGGATGGAATCCTTCTAAATTTGGGAGCCCGTTTCGGACAAAAATTGTAGAGAATAAAGTAGAATTGGAGTAAAAATCACTGTACTCAATAATGGCTATAATTCATATTTAGTACCGAATATTACACAGAAACTACCACTTATTACTCCGTCCTTTCTTTTTTATAGAACCTGTATTTACTTTGTAGGTACAAATCATAGTTGAGTCCGTTAAATTGAATTCAGCGTTTAGCGGAACGTAGCATGCCATTTTAAGAATACACTACAGTTGGACTAAATCTCCCAAATCACTGAATATGATAAATGAAGAATCATTGAGCGAAAATCTGAAATCAGATATTAAATGTCTGAACTGTGAAAGTGAGGTAAGTGGGAAGTATTGCTCCAACTGTGGTCAACAATCTGATGTCACCAGATACTCCTTAAGATATATAGTCAAGCATGATATTTCACATGGGATATTCCACATCAACCATGGTTTACCCTATACACTTAAAGAACTTTCAAGAAGACCCGGACACGCCATTGCAGAGTTCTTAGAAGGACAGAGAAAGAAACACTTTCATTTTTTTACGTTTATCATTATTGCTGTTTTAACCAACAAAGTAATAGGGATTTTAGGATCTTTTAATTATGATGACTTTAACTCAATCTACAACAACGATACCGTAGCGAAGGTTGATGTTTTCATTAAAGAAAATACCAAAATTATCACCCTTGGAGTCATTCCCTTACAGGCTGCAGTTAGCTTCTTAATCTTTAGAAAAAGTAAGTTAAACTATAGCGAACACCTTATCATATCCAGCTATATAGCTGGAGCGTTGTTATTCATCGACCTACTATATCCTCTAGGGTTTTTGGTTATACATTCGAAAGCCGAAACAGGACTGTTAACGATTGTGGTAGAAGTTTTAAAAATTGCGTATTCAATCTGGGTATTCAATCAGTTTTTTTCAAAAATGGGCACTTACTCAAAAGGTTCAACATTGGTTCGTAGTATACTTAGCACGTTGTTGATTCTATTTTTGACCTACACTATATTTTTACTTATAGTAAATTCGAGTTATATGTAACCAAGTATAATTATGAAATACAAGGGTTGAAGACCCAAATACAATTACGGAAATAAAAGAAGTAATTTGCCAATTGTTCTTATCTTTACCTTTTATTATCCCCTTTATTATTTATCTAGAAATAAAAGCACGTAGATAACACTACGGCTTTAAACGTATATACTTTACTATGATACGACGATGTTTTATTTATACCATGATACTTATGACAGGACTATTGCAAACAGGTTGCTCAGAAGATGCTTCACTAACCTTACAAATACCTGAAGACGGATTTGAAGTCGTACAGCATATTCCCGCAGATGCAGAAGGAAGAGATCAAAATACACTGTACTTAAGCCCTAGAAGCATAAAGCCAAAAGAATTTAATACTCCCGAACTTAATACGCTTATAGATAGTATGTATGCAGTAATGATCAGAAAAGCTGGCGTTGGGATTGCAGCAAATCAACTAGGGAAACGATTGCAAATATTTATGATTGAAGCTAAGGTAGATAATCCAAGGTACCAAGTATTAGGCCCCGTTGAAAAGCAGGTTTTTATCAATCCAATAATCACAAAAGTGTCCAAGGCTCGCAAAAACTTTTGGCATGGATGCCTCAGTGCTCACGGCGAAAAAAGAGGAAATGTAGCAAGTTTCGAATGGATAGAATATGAGTGTCAAAATCAAAAAGGTGAAATTCAGCGTGGCAAGTTAGATGGATTTGCCGCGGTAAT
Source organism: Winogradskyella sp. 3972H.M.0a.05 (assembly GCF_040493455.1). Classification (NCBI taxonomy): domain Bacteria; kingdom Pseudomonadati; phylum Bacteroidota; class Flavobacteriia; order Flavobacteriales; family Flavobacteriaceae; genus Winogradskyella; species Winogradskyella sp. 3972H.M.0a.05. The sequence continues at coordinate 229,149 of NZ_JANFDA010000002.1, forward strand.
ATTTCAGCACGAATACAGGCATTTGATGAAAGGAACCTATTTAGACCGTGCTAATCATTTTTTACCCAAGGAGGAACTGGACAAAAAACTCGATACAGGAGAACTCCCTTTTTTCGAATCGGCAACTGATACACTACCTTTGCTTATTGAAGGTTATAAACTCGGAATCTCTTTAGAAGATTATTGAACCAATAAAACTAAGTATAGTTGATACAACCAGAAAACTTAGAACTAAAAAAGCTCAACAAAGATGGATTGAAGACTTTGGTCGGTTGGGCAAAAAAAGAAGGCTGGAATCCTGGAGAAAATGATTTTGATGTATTTTGGAAAACCGATCCAGATGGATATTACGGATTCTACTCTGAAAATGAATTAATTGCAGGAGGTGCAATAATCTCATACAATAATGAATTTGGATTCATGGGGTTGTTTATTGTTCATCCAAATTTCCGAGGTCAAGGTATTGGTAAAAAACTATGGTACCTAAGGAGAGACCTATTGCTTAGTAGGCTAAAGAATGGTGCTACCATTGGCATGGATGGTGTAGTGGAAATGCAGCCATTTTATGAAAAAGGTGGTTTTAGCATCGCCTTCAGAGATGAACGATATGAGTGCATTGGTCAAAAAATATCAATCCATAATGCTATATCGGTCATTGAATCACATGATTTTGAAAAGCTGTTTGATTACGATTTAGAATGTTTTGGTTACAAAAGGAAAGAATTTTTAAAGAACTGGTTAGTCATTCCAGATAGTAAAGCTTTCAAGTTTTCAAGAAACGGTAAGCTTAATGGCTTTGCAGTGATCCGAAAAGTTAATTCTGGGTTTAAGATAGGGCCTCTTTTCGCTGACGACGACGACACAGCAGAAGCATTATATGAAGCTTGTCTAAATTCGGCCGTAGGAGAATCTGTATATCTTGATATACCAGTAATTAACAAAGGAGCCGTTGGACTAGTGAAGAAATACAAGGCCAAATATATTTTTGAATGTGCAAGAATGTATTACGGAGCATCCCCAAAAATAAATATGAATAAAGTATATGGGATAACCACGTTCGAACTAGGATAGCTTGCTGCTACTATGTAAATGTATTGAAACATCAAATACGCAACACACAATTAAAAAACAAGAACACGTGAAAGCAAAATATGATACCATAGGCATTAATTATGCACAAAAACGTAAAAGTGACCCAAGGATAGCGGCACAGATTTTAAACAAGCTAGACGGTGCACAACGTATTGTCAATATTGGTGCTGGCGCTGGATCTTATGAGCCAAGTAACATGGATCTCGTAGCAGTAGAGCCTTCTTTAGAAATGATAAATCAGCGTGGCGCTAATGCACACCCAGTGGTGCAAGGCTCTGCAGAATCACTGCCTTTCCCAGACCACAGTTTTACACATGCATTAACAATATTATCCATGCACCATTGGGAAAACAGAGCACTGGCTTTTAAGGAAATCAATAGAGTAGCCACAGAACGATTCGTTGCTGTGTCATGGGATCCAGAATCTGAACCCTTTTGGTTAACAAGGGATTATTTTCCAGAAATCATTGAATGGGACAGAACCATATTTCCGGATGTAAATGAGATTCACGATTATTTTGATGATGTAGAGATAGAACCTTTATTAATTCCTGAAGACTGTATTGACGGATTTTTGGCAGCTTACTGGAAAAGACCTTCAGCTTATCTTGATGAGTCTGTCAGAAATTCAATATCAAGTTTTTCAAAACTCAATGACATCTCAAAAGGCCTGAAACAGCTAGAATCGGATATAGAAAGCAAAGCTTGGTTTGATGTCAATCAATCGATATTGAATCAATCAACGTTAGATGCTGGATATGTTATAATTTCAGGAAAAACAAAAAGTGTATAATCCTTTCTGGCTAAAATTCAATTGTATTAATTACCTTTCCTCTACAATGAAAAATCAACGCAACGCTCTAGTCCTTTTTCTATGTATTGGCTTAATTTTTAGCTTCAGTAGTTGCAAGAAGGAGGTTCATCAACTTGAACAGTCGTCAATCACACATGACTCCATTTTATCTCCCAAACTGCTCAATAGTGAGCGTATAGCTTTAAAATTTGGGACTTACGCCGTCAAGGTTCTAAAGCAAGATTCGACAACAAGAGTGTCCAATCTCTATAGCTTTCATGATAAAAACAAGATTACCAGAACTTTTGCTGTAGTTGCATATGCGACAACAATCGACAGCATGTTTTTAAAAGAGCACCAAAAAATATTAGAAGGTCAGTCTATCGGTCGCGTTTTCAAGAAAGCACAATGGGGTATCAAAAAGAAAAACCTCTACTTTGGTGAGATTGCACCATCAAAAGATTATGAACAGGTATACAAGCTCATGGGAGACATTACACCTACAACTCTAGCTGTATATACTTATGATTTTCTCATAGAAAAGGATAACAAGTCCTACAACTATGCAACAATTACTGAAATATATCATCCTGAATACCTTAAGTTATCAGATCTAAAAAAAATTAATCCAGATGCTGAAAGACATTTAGAAAAAACTGATACAATACTAGATTTGTTGAAACACGTTGAAAACGAAATGAAAATCAATCATTACTAAAGGATACTTTGTATTTTAGTACTATATCTAATCAATTACACCTACTTACTATGAAAAAATTACTAGTCTTATTCATCACTTTAAGTTCATTAACTGCATGTAAGCAATCAACTTCGTCAAAAGTTGATGCAAAAACGGATAACAGCGTAGACAGAAATAGTTTTGCTTTTAGTTGTCCTGCAGATTGGAAAGTAACGGACGACGAAGGGTCGATTGCTGATGGGTACCACTATTTGGCAGTTGAAAAAAAGGGATTCGATTCTAGTGGTTTAGTGACTATTTCATCATTCAATGATATTGTAGAATTGGATGATATCATAAACATCAATATTGAAGAACTTTTTAGCAATAGTTTGTTCGATAACTTTAATGCTAACCCAATAACCGATAGCTCGTTTAATACTATGACGTCGCGTAGTTCGACATTTAACTTCAGTGCATTAGGCGTAAAACACGAAGGCACCATATATGCCTTCAGTAGTGAAGATAAAACCTATGCTATTATACTCCAAGGCGCTGTTGAGGATAAGGCATCTAACCAAGAAGGTTTTGAAAAGATTGAGAATAGCTTCTCAACCAAGTAACCGTAATTTAAATACATCGACTATGGATATCTTTTTTGATGAATGTGTAAATGAAGCTGAACAAGGATTGAATGAAGGCGGAATTCCTATCGGATCTGTTGTAGTACATGATGGTGAAATCATCGGTAGAGGCCACAACAAACGAATTCAGCAAGGCAGCGTTGTTCTCCATGGTGAAATGGATGCTCTTGAAAATGCTGGGCGACAACCAGCAAGCGTATACCAAAATAGTGTTCTGTATACTACCCTATCCCCTTGCCCAATGTGTACAGGAGCCATTTTACTGTATGGCATCCCAAAAGTGATTATAGGTGAAAACAAAACCTTTCTAGGATCAGAAAAACTACTAAGAGACCATGGTGTTGAAGTAGTTGTATTGAACGATCAAAGATGCATTGATCTTATGGAAGATTTTATTACCAAGAATCCTAATTTATGGAATGAAGATATAGGCGAGCCATAAATTGAATATCTTTAAGTCTTATAAACTACCCCTTTATATTTACTAACAAATTCAATTTAGACTATTATGAAAATAATAGACCTATCAAAGCCCATTAAGTACAATAAGTCTGACCCTTGGTTTATGAAAGTGAAAATAAAGCATAAACCGCATCGAAAGGCAAAATGGTTAATTCGATTTTTGGGTTTACCCTTCAAACTATTTCCTAAAGGTTTTGAAGGTTGGGCTGACGATACCATTAAAAAAATGGGTGTGCATTCTACGACCCATATTGACGCACCTTGGCATTATTCGCCGACCACAGGAGGCAAAAAATCTAAAACCATAGATGAAGTCCCATTAGATTGGTGTTTTGGAGATGGTATTGTAATAGACATGAAACACAAAGCAGATTTTGATGCTATTACAGTAGCAGATATTGAAGGTTTTTTATCAGAACATGATTTACAACTAAAGCCTGGAATGATTGTCCTTATCAAAACCGGAAGAGATAAATTTAATGGCACAAAAGACTTTCATAAAGTTGGTACAGGTATGAGTGCCAAAGCGACAGAATGGCTTATAGACAATGGCATTAAAGTTATGGGAATAGATTCTTGGGGTTGGGATTTACCCTTACCCTATATGCTGAAAAAAGCCAAAGAAATAGGAAACTCAGAATTTTTCTGGGAAGCTCATTTAGTCGGAAGAGATAAGGAGTATTGCCACATGGAACAGCTTGTCAACTTAGACGCACTTCCTTACTCTGGTTTTAAAGTCGCTGTATTTCCACTAAAAATTGTTGGCGCTTCTGCAGCTCCTGCAAGGGTTGTAGCCATGATGGATTAAATTAAAAAGAACATGAGTACCGAAGATAATGACTTACAATTAGAGTTTCTGGACCACGTAGCTATTAGAGTAGCAGATCTAGAAATTTCTGCAAATTGGTATGAAAAAGTTTTAGGCTTGAAACGCTATCAGCTACCAGAATGGGGAGCGTTTCCAATCTTTATGCTTTCAGGTAAATCTGGCGTAGCACTATTTCCTGCTGACCTAAATGATCCAAAGTTAGATTCCAATTCAAGAAACATAAAAATTGATCATTTTGCGTTTAATGTCACCAATGAAAACTTTGAGAAAGCTAAACAACATTATTCCAAACTAGATATAGAATTTGACTTTCAAGATCATCATTATTTTCACTCTATATACACTAAAGACCCAGATGGGCATAAAGTAGAGCTTACGACAATAGTGGTCGATGAAGACACCTTTTATAATTAATCTTAGAACTTATGGCAGATACTAACAACTCCAAATACCACATTGAAAATGCTGGATTAGTACTCTGTCATCCATTTATAACTACATTATTCAAAAGATTAGAGTATTTAAATAGCGACAATCAATTCAAAGACGAAGACTCTAAAACTCGTGCTATACTTCTGCTTCATTATATCGCCACAGGAAAGTTAAGCTATGTTGAAGAACAAAGCCTTGACCTACCAAAGCTTATTTGTGGACTTCAAATGGATTCAACCATAAAACAAAATGTTTCATTATCTGATAAAGAAAGAAACGAAGCGCAGGAACTTATCAAAGCCATTATCTCACATTGGCAAAGTTTAAAGAACACTAGCCCAGAAGGATTAAGAGAAACTTTTTTGAACAGAGATGGACTATTAGAAATTGATGATGAGACTTATAAAATTATGGTGGAATCCAGAGCAATGGACATCTTACTTAGCACATTACCTTGGTCAATAAGCATGATAAAATTGCCTTGGTTAAAAAGGCTCATAATGGTCTCCTGGAATTAGTTGTCTGGCAATTACTTTTCCTTATCTTTATCTCAACACTTAAGCTATTATCACCACATCTTGAAACCTGAAAATGTACTTATACATATAGGATTACATAAAACTGGCACTACCTGGCTACAAAACGAAGTATTTGCCTCTGACAGTGACATTTTTGAACCACTATCGCCTCCAGGAAAATTTAGAAAACATAGCACATTAGCTAAAGATTTTGTCTTTGATAATGACCTAAACCTTCTCAATTCTTTTGATGATAATGAAGCACAAATAAAACGTGAACTTAAAGCTATCTTAGATAGCAAAGCCAATAACAACAAAATCTGGGTAATGTCTCACGAAAGACTCTCTGGATATCCTAGTAGTTCTGCCTTCGATGCTTCGATCATAGCAAGAAGAATTCACAAGATATTTCCTAATGGTAAAATATTGATCATGATAAGAGAACAGCAGTCATGGTTGCTCTCCAACTATTTTCAATACTTAAAAGAAGGTGGTACTCTGAGCTTAAAAAAGTACTTACATACCTCTTACGACGGAAGAATTCCAGGTTTCTCTCTAAACTACTTGAAGTATCATCATATTATCGAAGGCTACCAAAACCGCTTTGGTAAAGACAATGTTCTCGTGTTACCTTATGAGCTTCTCATAAGAGACAAAGACCTGTTTACAAAATCGCTTGGTGAATTTGTAAATGCAGATATCAAACTACCAAAAGAAAAATTTGACAAGCAGTATAACTTAAAAGATAACCACTACGTCAACTACAAGTTTAGATGGTTAAATAATTACACAAACTCTTCCTCTTCGTTAAATTCTAGTTCTGGGAAGCGATTATATCGCCTAAAACTAATTGCCTTAAGGACCAAATCCGTATTGAACAGAATATTCCCAAAGCGCTACAACGAAAGACTAAAAGAACGGTTCAGAAAAGAGATAGCAGCTTGGGCTTCAAACAAGTTTGAAACGTCCAATACATTGACTAGCAATCTTACAGATATAGATTTGCAAAGCTTGGGATATCGTACTTCTATTGAATAACCCTACATTCGATTCTAATACCTGATAACTATTTAAACTACAGTTCTTTGGCTTTAGGCTAAAATTGAAATAATCCTTTCTCGGCTTATAGATTATCCAGCTGATTATCCGTACCATCATCACTTATCGTCCAGAAAAACCCAATGAAAAAGAACTGGTCAGCTGCTGGTGTAAGCGCTCTTCTATCGAAAGTTCCATTTGCATTAGCTGTATTCGCATACTGATAGCCATTGATATTATTGAATCCAAAAACATTGTTTACTGAAAAGTATAATATCTTCTGTTGGCTCAACAAATATGCCCAGTTAAAGCTTAGGCTATTGAAGCTCTTAGTTTGCTCAGACAAAAACTGATCGGTATTTGGGTTAGTGTACGGACGACCGGAACCGTAAGAATAACTCAACCCAAGCTGACTCTTCCAGCTATTTACCCAATATTTGGCAACTACAGAAAGATTGTGCTCATTGGCAAAGCTTGGTCTAGCGGACTCTACAAAGTTTCGGTAATTACGCTCAGTATCCAAGTAAGAATAGCTCAACCAATAATCCATATTTTTAATGCTCTTATTATCCCTCCAGAACAAGTCAATACCTTGTGCAAAACCATCGCCAGAATTGTTGAAGCTGCTGTCGAAACCTTCAAGTTCAGTATCAAACTTCACCAAATCGTCATATACTTTTCTAAAGGCTTCTGCTCTAAAAATCTTGCCATTATTCACATACTGATAATTTAATATGAAATGCTGAGCGCGTTGTGCTATTAAGTCTTGTTGAAACTTTAATGTGTTGTTATTTGGTCTTTGATAAAAATCGCCATAGGCTAAGGAGAACTGTCCATTTTCAGAAGATTTATAAGCGATAGATAATCGTGGTGCAATAGTCCAATCGCTGAACAAATCATAATAATCTGCTCTAAGACCCGCTTTTAATGCTAGTTTTTTGCTGAATATGATATCCGTTTCAACAAATCCAGACGATAAATGATTGGTAAACCCATAACGCTCATTTAAGTTAAAATCCGAATCAATGAATCGCTCTTGAAAATCTGTGATGAAATGATCTGCACCAAAATTCACTTTGAAACGACTACTGAAACGCTTTTTTAGTTTGAACTTTGCATGAACAGAATTCTCCACATTCTTAATATCACTAGTTATGATATTCACCTTTGTGTTAGAGTTGGTGTAACTCACTCCTGTATTCATTGACCAGCCACTACCTAAGACGCCTTGGTAAGATGTATTGGTGTAAAAGTTTGTATTGTTCAGTTTGAAGTACAATCCTTCTGTAAGGTTGATGTCTTCTTGGGTTAGTTCAAAATCGGAAACATCAAATGCTGCATAGAATTTCAACATTCCAGACTCTAGTTTTTGTCTAAAGACTGCTTCACCTTGAGCACCTCTATAAGGCTTCTCCCAATCGTTTCGGTCTGGGAATAATTCAATATATGGTGCCAAATTGATGTAAGATACATTGATGCTCAATGAGGTCTTATCCCATTTTTGTGTATTCCCTACTGCGCCACCAACACTCATAATACCAATGTCTGTTTTCTCTTGGTCTGGCTCGTCGATAGTATTTAGCAATAACACACTCGATAGTGCCTGACCATATTCCGCAGAATAACCTCCAGTAGAAAATGTAATCCCATCAAATAAAAATGGTGAATAGCGTCCCCGTGTTGGAATATTGTTCGTCGTTGGCGAGTATGGTGTAAATACTCTAATACCATCAATAAATATCTGTGTTTCGTTAGCATCTCCTCCCCTTACAAACAAACGTCCATCTTCGGCTACAGTGGTTGTGCCTGGTAAGGTTTGTAACGCACCAACAAAATCTCCCAAAGCACTAGCGGTTGTGACTACATCCAAAGGCTTGAGCACAGAAACCTTACTGTTATCATTGGCTTCAAAAGTTCCTGCAGAGATTACTACAGCATCTAGTGTACTTACATCTTCTCGTAGTTTTACATCTAAATTATTGAGTAGTGAAACGTCATTGGCAATAGTTCGGGTTTCATAGGATAAAAAAGAGATAATCAATACTTGTGTTCCTTCTTCTTCAGTGGTAAAAGAAAATTCACCTAATGCATCACTTGTAGCACCATCGTAAGTACCTTCTAGATAAACATTAGCACCTTCGATAGGATTACCCTTGGTATCAGTGACTTTTCCACTAATTGTGGTTTGTGAATTCACAAGATTAAGAATCAATAATGCGATGGTTAGTGCGATCTGTTTCATAATATTTGTTCTGTTCGTTTTTGATTGACAAGGCAAATATTATATCGTAATCGCTTTCTTAAAATTGAAAAATTCCGAATTGTCAAAAATGAAAGATGAATTGAATATATTTGAACTTATTACCAACTATTATGCTCACTAAAACCGAAAAACTCTTCTCAATTCTATTCGTATTTATTGTACTCGCTGAATTGATTTCCGGAAGTCTTGAAAGCCTATCACAGCTCCACTACATTGCTAAGCCAGCAATAGTGATATCACTAATTACTTATGTGGTTTTTAAAGGAACTATTGAAAACGCTACAATCAAAAGATTGACGATTTCTGCCTTAGTGCTTTCAGTTATTGGTGATATACTCTTAATGTTTGTAGATAACTCTCCGCATTTCTTTACTGCAGGTTTAGCAGCCTTTCTGTTAGCTCATGTAGTATATATTATAACTTTTCTGAAACATAGAAACACAAAGAGAAGCATTATTGCTTTCGCAGCGATACTGCTGGTTTATGCAGCCTTACTTTTCTACCTCATCAAGGACAATCTTGGTGCTATGCTTATTCCTGTGATTTTGTATATGCTTGTGATACTATCTATGGCAGTTTCAGCATATAAGAGAAAAGGCAATGTGTCTACGCTAAGCTATAACTTGGTATTTATTGGCGCATTATGTTTTATGCTATCGGATAGTCTTTTAGCCCTAAATAAGTTTTATAACCCACTACCACTTTCGAACATAAGTATAATGCTCACTTATGCCTCAGCACAATACCTTATCGTATTCGGAATTATAAAGAATAAGACTTCTTAGATTACTTCTTGAAAGGCCTAATGATAAGTCTGGCTGCCTTATCAAAATTGATATAGTTGTATGTCCAATTAAAGAATACAATAACTCTGTTCCTAAAGCCTACTAAAGCCATGAGGTGAATAAACATCCAAACGAACCATGCGAAAAAACCAGCGAACTTAAAGTGTTTTAAGTCCACAACAGCTTTGTTACGACCAATCGTAGCCATAGAGCCTTTGTCTTTGTAAGTAAATGGTTTTAGAGGTTTATTCTTGACTAATCTCAACAGGTTCTTTCCTAAAAGTTTTCCTTGCTGAATTGCTGGTTGCGCCACTTGTGGATGTCCTTTAGGATATGCCTCCGTTTCCATATAAGCAATATCACCGAGGGCAAAGATGGAATCGTAGCCTTCTACTCTATTGTATCGATCCACTTTATAACGGTTAGCTCTGTCTAAAAGACTATTTGCATCTAACCCATCAACTGGAGCTCCTGTAACTCCTGCTGCCCAAATCAACGTCTCAGATTCTAAATGTAATGCTCCATTGGTTGCAACGGACTTTCCATTGTATTCCGTAACGAAAGTATTGCAGTGCACCTCTACGCCTAGCTTCTTCAAAAACTCTTCTGCTTTTTTTGAAGCATGTTCACTCATTACTGGTAATACTCTATCATTACCTTCCAACAGATGAATTTGCATATCCTGAGTATCCAAATCTGGATAATCGCGAGGTACAATGTGATTTTTCAATTCAGCAATTGCACCTGCTAACTCAACTCCAGTTGGTCCGGCACCTACAATAACAAACGTCAGTAATGCTTTTCGTTCTTCTGACGTGTTGGCTATGGTTGCCTTTTCAAAATTTTGCAACATCAAACTACGAATATTCAATGCCTGAGGAACTTTCTTCATAGGCATACTATAATCTTCTATAGTTTTATTGCCAAAGAAATTGGTTTTCGTTCCTGTTGCAAGTACCAAATAATCGTAATGCAATGCTCCTATATTGGTTTCAATACGTTTTTCTTCAGCATTAATTGCTTTTACTTCTGCTAACCTAAAGAACGAATTCTTATGGTTTTTAATGATTTTCCGCAAAGGATACGCAATAGAATCTGGTTCTAATCCTGCTGAAGATACTTGATATAATAAAGGTTGAAATGTGTGATAATTGTGTTTATCGAGAAGTACAACTTGTAGGTTTTTGTTAGCCAGCATTTTAACTAAACTAACTCCTGCGAAACCTCCACCAACAATAACTATTCTTGGTAATTCGGACTCTGGTATGTTCATAAGTGATCATTAAAAATGACTAGTACAAAGATACAACATATGGGATGTTTAAACTATTTTTGAATATTCTTTAACTCACGTGTAACATTTTAATTTTATTTACTACAAATAGGTGACTAACCAATAGAACTTGAACAAAGAACTCGAACATAATTTTGTTGAACTCTTAGAGCAGCATCAAAACATCGTGCACAAAGTGTGTAGATTGTACACTAATAACCAAGAAGCGCATAATGATCTGTTTCAGGAGATTACCATACAGTTATGGCGTGCATTTCCTAAATTTAGAGGAGACTCAAAATTTAGTACATGGATGTACCGAGTTGGTTTGAATACGGCTATTACTCTTTATCGTAAGTCTAAGCGTAGATTAAAGACTTATGAATTGGATTCGCTTCAGTTTAAAATAAAAGCTGAAGATTATGATGATACAGAAGAAGAGCAGTTAAAAATGCTTTATAAAGCTGTACATCAATTGAATGATATTGAAAAAGCTTTAGTGTTTTTATACCTCGAGGATAAAGACTACAGAGAAATTAGTGAAACCTTGGGTATTACCGAAGTTAACGCTAGAGTAAAAATGAATAGGGTGAAAACCAAATTAAGGAACATACTAAATCCGTGATATTATGGATGAATTAGATTTACTGAAAAAAGACTGGCAGAATAAGGAGCATAATTATCCTACACTGTCCTACAATGAGATTTATAAGATGATCCACTCTAAATCATCTAACATTGTAAAATGGATATTCATCATAAGCATCTTAGAATTTGCTTTATGGACTTTTTTATCTTTCTTCCTTAAAGATGCCGAATCTATGGAACGCTTCAGAAGCTATAACATGGAAGGCATCACTCTTACGTTAACCATTGCTGGTTATGCTGTCTTAGCCTATTTCTTCTATCTATTCTTCCGTAACTACAAACGCATATCTACCACAGCTTCCATTAAAAACTTAATGGAAAATATACTTCGCACCAGACGCACAGTAAAACAGTATGTTGCCTTTAACCTTATTTTCCTTGTAATCTCTACAATTGTTGTGCTTTACATTCAACTAGACCAAGATCAAGTAATGATAGCTCAGGCTCAAGAAGCTGCTGCGAATGGTGAAGCCTTCAAGTATTACGCCGTAATCATTATAACTACAATCATAGGATTAGCTATAGTCATAGGAATACTTCTATTATTTTACTGGCTTATCTATGGAATTTTACTGAAGCGCCTGAACAGAAATTATAGAGAATTAAAAAAGATTGAACAAGAGTAGACATTAACTACCACTCTCGCTGTTTGTTCATTTCCTCTCTAGCTAATAATTCTTTTTGAGGAATTACCTTCAAGAATGATGGATGCTGTTCTATAGCATATTCTATCTTCTCAACAATTTCTGGAATAGTCTCATTATCGTAATCGATCTCTAACGGTTGTTTCACCTCAAAAGATTGATAAATATTCTTCTTTTTAACACGTAATCCTTTCTTATCAAAAGAACGTCTAAAGCCATCTATGACGATTGGAACCACAATAGGCTTGTGTCGCTTTATAATATGAGCCGTTCCTTTTCTAATAGGCTTAAAAGGCGTTGTAGTTCCTTGCGGAAATGTAATTACCCAACCATCATCTAGTGCCTTCTTGATGTTGGTAATATCACTCATCTTTACTTGTCGATTGACATCCTGTCCTGCTGCTCTCCAAGTACGTTCAATACTTATAGATCCTGTATATGCAAATATCTTTGGAATAAGCCCAGACTTCATCGTCTCTTTTGCCGCCACGTAATAGATATTGAGTTTAGGATTCCAGAGGTAACCCACATTTTTTATACTGTCTAAGCGACCGCTTAAGCTCGCATTAAACACATGGAACATGGCAATAACATCTGCAAAATAGGTTTGGTGGTTAGAAATAAAAAGGACATTAGTATCTGGTAGATTCTTTAAAATCTCCGAACCTTCAATCTGTAACTCATTAAATCCTCTAAACCTTCTATGGGTTAAAAGTCCAAGAATTCTTATGAGCCATTTTTTTACAAAGAGGATGTGTCCAAAAGGGTTTTTTTTGAATAATCCCATAATTAGTTTTAGTTAGTGGTAGCTACAAATGTAAGAAAACAGAATTGTGCTTAAGTACGTTTTAACATGTCTTTTAGTTCGCTAAGCATCATTGCTGTGGCTCCCCAAACGATATGACCCTGTAATTTTAAGGCAGGAACCTGTACATTAACCTTATAAGACGTTGGTACTGTAGTTTGTATGGCATTAGTGTCGTCCATTAATTCAGAAAGCTTAATCTCAATCACTAGTTCTACCTCAGTATCGTCTTTAATAAAAGTTGGCACTTGCTCTACAAATCCTAGAAAGGGCTGAACAGAAAAATTGCTCGGAGGAATATACATTGGGGTCATTTCCTTAACAAGCATAACATCGCCTTTAGAAATACCGATCTCTTCTTCTGTCTCTCTGAGAGCTGTAGCAAGCAAAGTTTCATCTTCATCTTCGTGCTTCCCTCCTGGAAACCCAACCTGCGCAGAATGTACACCTTTGTAGGTGTTCCTGAGGATGAGAACAATATTGGCTTCATGATTGACATCTGGATAAATTAATGCTAAAACAGCGGATTTTTTTGCTGTTTTCATTTTTTCCTTTTGAAGTTCCATCAGCTCCAATCGATAAGGAGGAGACATCTTTATTTGTGAAGCTTCTCCAGGAAGTTCTAGATTTTTTATTTTTGAGGCTAATTCTAAGAAGGTATCAAATGTCATTAATGCGGATTGTAATTTTTCTTTTGTGTCTAGGGATTTTTTCAGGGTGTGAAGATAAGCAAACTTCAAAAAATACTACTGTGGCAAAAACAGATACCATTAGCGCTCCAAAGGCTAAAAAGAAGGAGACTCCAAAAAAGCCTGAAAGAGAATTTCCAAAACTCAATAGTAAGAATGCTATGGACTTCTTCTTGGAATATGAAAAAACCAACAAAGAAAATAAAGTCCGAATCACAACCGATTTTGGCGATATCGATATTGAGTTTTATGAGATTACAAAGTTTCATCGTGCCAACTTTATATTCTTAGCCAAGCAGGGCTACTTTGATGGTACACAGTTTCATCGTGTTGTAAAGAACTTTATCATACAAGGTGGAAGCACTGATGACCCAAAAATTGGAAAACGCAGACGTCATATTGGGAAGTATCTACTTCCGCCAGATACAAAAAGAGGGTTTAGACACCATAGAGGTGTTATTTCTGTACCAAGTAGCGAGATTGAAAATGCGTACAAGCTTGCTTCACCTTATGAGTTTTTTATTGTCCAAAATCCAAACGGTGCTTATCATTTGGACGGTCAATACACTGCTTTTGGAAAAGTCACAAAAGGCATGGACGTAGTTGACAAGATAAATAGTGTGAAAACTGATAATTCTGAATGGCCTTTAAAAAATGTTTACATCAGAAAAGTAGTCGTTATTAATCAATCCGAATCTTTATAAATTGTAGGTAAACTAATCTTGAATTTCACTGCAACCAACCTAATTGCAATAACTACCAAGCCAGAAATAATAAAAATTAGATTATTGTCTACAGGTAATTTTCTTAGCAAGAAATAAACTATTCCACCAGCAATACAGGCTGTTGCATAAATCTCTTTCCTAAAAATCACCGGTATTTCATTACACAAAATATCGCGTATTACACCACCAAAGCTAGCAGACATAGTCCCTAAAGCGATACAAATAATTGGGTGCAAGCCTATTTCTAATCCTTTTTCTATACCAACAACAGTATACAATCCTATACCAATAGTATCAAATAAAAATAATGAGCTTCTTAGATAACTAATATGTTTTTGAATAATAACTGTGATTAACGTCGTGGCAAGGATGACGTAGATAAATGTCATATTCTTCATCCAAAATACTGGTGTTTGTCCAATAAGCACATCCCTAAGTGTACCGCCACCAACTGCAGTTACAAAACCAATAATCAACACCCCAAAAGCATCCATGCGTTTGTTTAATGCTATTAGCACTCCAGAAATTGCGAAAGCTATAGTTCCTAAGATGTCAATTACCTGAAAAAACATTACATGTTTTGTGTGTAGTAGTTATAATCTTTAATAACAATGGCTATAAAATCAACAGGCTTTTCATTTGGTACCACATCCATAAGCTCTACCAGTCGATTATTCAAATTCAAAATAATGTTATGATTGCCTTTTCTTACAGCATCATCGTATAATGTTTTCACAGTCTGCATATCTTTATCAGATAGTACTAAAACCTGGCTGTATTTTGGCACATAGTCATTAGGTAAATCTCTAATTATTGTATCCTTTATAGAGAATTTTTGTTTCTCGCTAATCACTGTAGTCTTTGCCGCGATATCGCCTACTCGTTGTCCATTACCCTTTATCAAGATTGTTAATACAGCTAATCCTCCACTAGTCAAGACAACATCAACAATGCGTAATATCCATCGAACAAAATAATTAGAAAAACTTGGTCTAGAGCCATCAATCTTAACGACTCTGGTTTTTACTATGTATTTACCAACTGTCTTACCGTTCCAAAATGTTTCAAGCAGAACGTAATATAGGAATGCTGGTAACCCCATAAGCAGATATATAGCCCATAAATCGCCAAAATCTAAATCCAATGACACCAATAGAAGGATGACTAATATTGAATAAAAGACAATAATAACACTATCTATGATGTACCCAAGCATACGATCACCAATGTGTGCTACATTCTTTGCAATCCCTACATTTTGTGCCGTTTCTATTTGAAATTCATTCATATTTTCTTTTCTTTGAAAACCTCAATGGATGATGTATGCGCGAAGCCGCTTTTGTGAAGCAAAATAAAGATAAATGGTTAAAATTTGAAAGCCTTCTTTCAAATAAAACCAATTTGGATCCTAATCAATTATCAGACTTATATATTGAAATTACTGATCATCTAAGTTATGCTCAGACATTTTATCCAAATAGTAACACCGAGCAATACCTTAATCAGATAGCCTCTAAGGCGCATCAAACGATATACAGAACCAAAAAAGAATCCAAGAATCGCTTAATTTCTTTTTTCAAAACAGAGTTCCCATTGATGTTTTATCATCACCATAGAGAACTCCTTATTTCATTTTTAACCTTTTCACTTTTTGTAATTGTCGGCGCTTATTCTGCTGCTAATGATGGAGATTTTGTGCGTTCTTTTCTAGGAGATGGCTATGTAAACATGACTTTGGAAAACATTGAAAAAGGCGATCCTATGGCTGTATATAAGCAGCAAGGAGAATTTCATATGTTCCTTGGGATTACGATTAATAACATAAAGGTGGCGCTATTCGCCTTTGGCTATGGCATTATGTTTGGCATTGGTTCTTTGTTCATTATGCTGAGAAATGGCATTATGCTTGGTAGCTTTCAATACTTTTTCTACGATCAAGGATTGTTATGGGAGTCTATGAGGACAATCTGGATTCATGGTACTATAGAAATTTCTGTAATCATAATTGCAGGTTGCTCTGGTCTTGTGCTTGGTAATGGAATGTTATTCACAGGAACACTACCTAGACTCACTGCATTTACCAGAGGCGTTATCAATGGGCTGAAAATTCTAATAAGTACAATCCCTTTCTTTATAATAGCTGGTTTCCTCGAAGGCTTTGTAACCCGTCATACGGAAATGCCAGATTGGCTTGCCATTTTTATTATTGCATCTTCTTTAGCACTTATACTATTTTATTATGTTTACTATCCGATCTATTTACATCGGAAAATGAAAGCAGAAGAAATCAATAAATCATCTAACCAAATTACTTTAAATATCACAGAATGAAACCTTATATCGAATTTAAAAAGCAACGCGACCTTGGTGAAATATTATCCGATACCTTTGGTTTTTTAAGACACGAGTTCAAACCTTTTTTCAGAACTGTTTTCACAATAGCAGGTCCTGCTCTATTTGTTTTTGTAGTAACTCTAGCCTTATACAACTATGTCATAGGTGATTCGTTCGATTTTGGATTATCTTCAATGGGTTATAATCAATTTAATGGCTTTACCATATTTATTGTACTGATCATATACTTAATTGCTGCTATTGCAGCCTATATCTTATTAATCTCCTCTGCACTCCATTACATAAAATCTTACATTCAAAATAAAGGAGAGACAAATATCAAAGAAATACGCCAAGATGTTATGAGAACATTTTGGGGATTCTTGGGCTTAAGTATTCTTAAAGGAATTACAATATTTTTGGCCATTTTGATATGCGTTCTACCTGTGTTTTATGCTATGATTCCTATGGCAGTGGTATTTAGTATTTATGTATTTGAAACAAGACAATCTGCCACTGATGCCTACTCAAAAAGCTTCAATTTAGTAAATCAGGATTTTTGGATAGCCTTTGGAGCTTTTATCATTTTAGGGATACTGTTCTACATAATCAATATGGTATTTTCGTTGCCTGCTGTAATCTACACTTATGCAAAAATGGGTGTGTTTTCAGGTGAAATCGATCCTTCAAGCTTTGATACTCTTGTAGATCCTGTTTATATCTTTCTCAATGTACTAAGTCAGATAGTACAATACCTATTGAATCTGATACTAGTAATTGGTGGAGCAGTCATCTACTTTCACCTAAATGAGAAGAAAAATTTCACCGGAACTTATGAGCGTATTAGTGAAATAGGCGAAAACAATAACACAATCTAAATGCCTCTTAGACTAGGTATCATACTTTTATGCTTTTGTTTCAGCTTGAATAGCTTTGCTTTTCAAGAAGAAATACAGGATTATTATGACGATGTTACAGTAGAACAGAAGCCAATAAGCAATGAAGACCTAGAGCCATACACTTCGGATAAGGATTTTGATTACACAGAAGTTGAAGAAGATGAAGAAAATTTTCTAGAGCGTTTTGGCAACTGGTTAAATAACCTCTTACGTAAGTTTTGGGAGTCTATATTTGGTGTTGGCACCGCTTCTGGCTTTATCTATTTTATGTTTAGAGTATTGCCTTATATACTTCTTGCAGTTCTTTTGTATCTGCTTATTCGATTCTTTTTGAAAGTAAATTCCAATGCTATTATAGCGAAGCAAAAAGAAGCTGCTAACGTAATACTCAATGAGGAAGAACGAATCATTAAGAGTGAAGACATTCCACAATTGATTAACGCAGCCATAAAACAGAAAAACTACAGATTAGCAATACGATATTATTACTTGATGACGCTGAAGCTTCTTACTGATACTGACAGTATTGACTGGATGCCTCAAAAGACAAATAAAGATTATTTAAATGAACTCGATAAAGAGGACATTAAAACTGGGTTTAAAAATATCACCAGAATCTATGATTATGTGTGGTATGGTGAGTTTAATGTGAGTGATTTGAAATTTGAAACGCTAAAACAACCTTTCGAAACTTTCAATAATGCTTTAAAACAAAACAATGAGTAGAAAAGGAAAGGTATATATCATATTGCTCATCCTCACGGTCATTGTTATTGTCTTCTTAGAAATGACAAAAGCAAAAAGCGTTAATTGGTTTCCATCTTATGCTACGCATCATAAAATACCTTATGGAACTTATGTCTTCCAAGACCTATTAGAAAAACATAGTACTACAATCAATAACAATGAACGTCCTCCTTTTGAGTATTTAGGTTCAGATGCCTCCATGGATGGTACCTATCTATTTATAAACGATAACATTTATTTTGGAGAGGATGAATTGTATAGACTTCTGGACTGGGTTGACGATGGGAATAAACTATTTATATCTGCTTCAGATTTTGAAGAAAAACTACTGGATACACTCAACCTGAATACAAGATCCATTAATACTTTCAGTAATTTTAGTGGTGATTTTGAATTAAAGTTGGTAAATCCAAACCTAGATGACAGATCGGTTTACACTTTTGAAAAAGACCCAGTAATGTTCTACTTCAATAGAATTGATTCTGTATCTACTAAGGTTCTAGGCGTTATCAAAAATCAAGACTCGGAAAGCGATATCGATGAGGAAGAATTACTAGCAAATGTCATTAGACAACCTTTTGGAGATGGTGAAATCATATTGTCTACATTTCCGCAAGCATTTACTAATTATTTCATCTTAAAAGATAACGGCAAAGATTACACTTCAGATTTAATGTCATATATAGACTTTGATCGACCGCTATACGTTGACCAATATTATAAATCTGGTAAGACCATATACAGCTCACCAATGTATTTATTCTTAAATACAAAGTCTTTAAAATGGGCATATTACATCGTAATCATAGGCGCTTTGATTTATATCATTTTTGAAGGCAAACGCAAGCAGCGAATGATTCCTATCGTACAGCCACTAAAAAATCAGACCGTAGATTTCACGAGGACTATTTCGAATATGTATTATGAAAATGGTAAACACAAAGATATTGTGCATCACAAAATTCAGCATTTCTTAGAGTATATCAGAAATCATTGGCATTTACAAACCTCGATTATAGACAATACTTTTGTTACAAATTTAGCTTCGAGAAGCAATAATACTATAGAAGATACCACTGCCCTTTTTGAAGCCATTAAGGCTATAGAAAATCAAGAAGAAGTCAGTGCAACTAGATTAGAAAGATTAAATAATCTCATAGAAAATTTTAAATCCAATAACCAATGGAAAACGAAGACGTAAACAATGACAACTTAAATTTTGACAATAGAATTCCTTTAGAAGACTTAAAGAAAGGCGTAGATTCTATTAAAGAAGAGATAGGAAAGGTTATCATTGGCCAGGAAAAATTTGTAGAACTACTCATCATTGCATTGTTAGCAGATGGTCATGTTATTATAGAAGGTGTGCCAGGAATTGCAAAAACAATAACGGCCAAGCTCTTTTCTGGAACTTTAAAGACAAACTTTAGTCGTATCCAATTCACACCAGATTTAATGCCAAGTGATATTCTAGGGACGTCAGTTTTCAATATGAAGACTTCAGAATTCGAATTCAAAAGAGGACCTATCTTTTCTAATATTGTTTTAATTGATGAAATCAATAGAGCTCCAGCAAAAACGCAAGCAGCACTTTTTGAAACTATGGAAGAACGTCAAGCTACAGTAGATGGAGTCACCTATAAGTTTGATCCACCGTTTATGGTTTTGGCAACTCAAAACCCTATAGAACAAGAAGGAACGTATGCCTTACCTGAAGCTCAACTAGATCGCTTTATTTTCAAAATAAAAATAGACTATCCTTCTCTCGAAGAAGAAGTCAAAATCATAGAAACCCACCATAACAGAAAACGTGAAGCACCTATGACACGCATCAATGCAGTACTAAATAGCGCAAAAATTGCTGAGTACAGAGACAAGGTTCAGAACGTTATCATAGAAGAAAAGATTATTAAATACATAGCTGAAATAATTTCTAAAACCAGAAATCATCCTCATCTATATCTAGGAGCTTCACCAAGAGCTTCTATAGCTATTCTTAATGCTTCTAAAGCCATAGCTGCATGTAATGGTAGAGATTTTGTGATTCCTGAAGATGTAAAAGGGGTGCTAAATCCTGTACTGAATCATCGTATTATATTAACTCCAGAAAGAGAAATGGAAGGTATGACCACAGAAAATGTCATTGAGATGATCGTACAATCTGTGGAGATTCCGAGATAGTTAATTGTAGACTGCTATAATGAAGAAGTTCTTTAAATCTCTTTATGTACATAATCAACTCTATGTCTATCTTACCATAGTATCAGTCTGTTTTTTACTATCGTATTGGATCGATATGCTCTATAGTATTGCATGGATTCTATTCATTATTATTGGTGTATTGTTCCTTGTAGATATCCTTATTTTATTCAATAGAAAAAATAATGTAAAGGCATATAGAATATTGCCAGATAAGTTTTCTAATGGTGATATAAATCCTGTGTCCATTATGTTGGAACACGATTTTAGGCACACAATCTATATCGATGTTATAGATGAACTTCCTGTACAGTTTCAAAAGAGAGATTTTTTGTATTCCACTGCTATTAAACCTTATGAGAAGCATAGCTTTGAGTATTCAGTATATCCAGTAGATCGAGGAGAATATTTCTTTGGAAGCATTAACGTGTTTTGCTCTTCGGTATTTAAAGTTGTTAAACGTCGTTTTCAATTTGAAAGCAATAAAATGGTTATGGTATATCCATCCATTATTCAAATGCAGAAATACGATTTTCTGGCCATAAGCAATTCCCTTTCAGCAGTAGGTTTAAAGAAAATACGTCGTATTGGAAATACCTCTGAGTTTGAACAAATAAAAGAATATGTTTCTGGTGATGATTTTAGAACTGTGAACTGGAAAGCGACGGCCAAACGTGCTGAGCTAATGGTAAATCAGTATCAAGATGAAAAGTCGCAACCCATATATTCTGTGATAGATACAGGTCGCGTTATGAAGATGCCTTTTAATGGCTTGAAGCTTTTAGATTACGCCATTAATTCTGCACTTGCTTTCAGTAATGTTGCTTTAAAAAAGCATGATAAAGTTGGACTCATGACATTTTCTAAAAGCATTGAAAGTTTTTTACCTGCTCTACTTAAGCCAACATACCTCAACAAAATATTAGAGACACTTTACAATATTGACACTAAGTTCAACGACAGTGATTTTGGATTGTTATACGCGCAAATAAAGCGAAAAGTAACTCACCGAAGTCTAATACTACTGTATACCAATTTTGAGCATATCAGTGCCCTAAAGCGACAAATGCCTTACTTACAAGGTATATCCAAAAAACATTTGCTTGTTGTAGTACTTTTCGAAAATACTGAGTTAGAAGAAATAACTTCACAAGATGCCGAAAACCTACAAGACATCTACCACAAAACTATCGCAGAAAAGTTTGCTTTTGAAAAACGCCTGATGGTGAAAGAGCTACAAAAACACGGTATCCAAACTATCCTCACGCCTCCAGAAAAGCTTACAATTAATACCATCAACAAATATCTGGAAATAAAAGCAAGAGGATTGATTTAAGCTAATCCTCATGCTGTAATCATCCCTTAATCACAGCATTGCCAATATTATAATACGATCGTATTTCCTTAATAAGGTTTCCTTCAATACTATACCATTCGCAAACTGACATTTCTAAGCCTGTATTCGCATTTTTTTGTTCAAACTGAACACACACATTATTCCCTTCTTCGATCTGTTTTATCACAGTAAGCGTATTATCCAGAAAATCTTCTCTATTCTTTAATACAATGTCCATATATTTTGATTTGGGTGTTATCGTGCCAAATGGGCTTGTATGACTAAAATCTTCTGTAATGGGTAGGTCTTCAATATTTCCATTAGACCAACACTCGATCCATTTTTTTACAATTGGGTTTATCGTCTTCATGATATTAATACGTTTTTAAATACTGTTTATAGTTAGATACTTTAGGCGGTTTTTTTCCTTTTCCAGGTTCAATAGTAAAGCCTTCATCTTTAAGAAGTTTTGACTGTAACTTCGAACCTCCAGGAAACTTTATATTTATGGAACCGTCAGGTCTAAGAACGCGCCAATACGGTGTTATCATAGCTTTTGTTGTTCTCTCTTCTTCCGCTGCCAAAGCAACATACTTTAGATATACTCCTGTTGGAATAGCTGCAGTAACTTGGACTCCCTTTTGGTTAGCCAAAACTTCTCTAATGATGTCATTTGTAATGAGCTCTCCTTTTTTGGTTTTGCAGATAACCGCTTCGATATCTAAAGCATTAGGAATAAGTATTCTTCCTTTCCCCAAACGCTCTTCCCATTCTGGAGTTATGGTATGTATCTTCTCCTCTACCTCATTTACTTTTTCTCGCCAAGTTTTTTTCTTTGCCATGGATAGACTATTATGATTTATCTCGCAAGCGTTTTATTAGAACTTCTCAAAGCCAATGTACTTATCAGATTGATGATAGTCCCAATTAAAAACACCATTAAAAACATAATCACACCCTGAAAAGCTGGCGATTGCATATACTCTGGCATAGTAGCCATGTGTACTTGAGCTTCTTGTAGCTCAGCCTCAGTAAACCACTTTTGTTGCCATGCTCTAAAATCATCTCCTTCAATAACAAAAAACAGCATACCATATATCGCCATCAATAATGAAGAAATCAAGGTGATTCCAAATCCTATTTTAATGCCTTCATTAAATGAAACAATACCACTGTTTAGCTTGTCTCTAAAATATTTTATCCCAAGAGGAATAGTAAGCAAGGACACCGTTATAGACAAATAACCTATAGATTCCGAAAGATTGGGTCCATAAGCTGGAGCAATAAAGAACCAATTTAGTAGCCCTAATACTATCGATATGCTTGCTCCAATAATACCATATCGTAAAACAAATTTTTTCATAATCTACTGTGTTTATTTTTTCATAAAAGTATCGGATACGAGGTTATTAGGGCTCACTCGAAAGTATGATTTTTGGTAAAAACAAGAAACTCACTCGAAAGTATGATTGGTAAAACTGCCGGTTTACGCTTATATGATATTCAAATCGCGACCTATCTTAACCGCTTCGGTTCTACGCTTGGCATTGAGTTTAGACAGAATCTTTGAGACATGGGTTTTAACGGTGTTCTCGGTAATAAATAATGTTTCTGCAATTTGACTATTAGACAACCCATCGGACATTAAGCCCAAAACCTTATGCTCTTGCTTGCTAATGTTTAATTCCTTCAAGCGTTCTAAGTCTATTTCTTTTATATCATCTATGTTTTTTTTAGTGTGAAACAACCGCGTAATGAAATAACCCAAGGCAATAAACAAAACACCAGAAATAATGAGAAATACATCATTGAGGCTTTGTGTACTCATTAACGAAAATTTACTAACCTGAAATAATAGCACAATGATGACAGAAATACTTCCAAAAATTATGATGGTACGCTTCATAAAGACAAAAAGGTAGCTTTTAATGCCATTAAATTTAAACCAAAAAATAGAAAAAGTATTAAAGTAAAGTAATAACTATAAAGTACTACGCTAAAAAACAACCAATCCAAAACTCCGTAACACGCTCCAAATCAATAGAATTAATTTTTTGTGAAAGTTTTTGTAAAGAACGCTCATTCAATCAGACTCATTAGGTGTTTCAAATTAAAATCAACCTAATGAACATTAAAAAAAGATACTGGGTTTTTATACTACCTCTTATTATTGCAAGCTGTATTGGAGAAGACATTATAGCAGATTTCATTGAGCCCGAACTTCGCATTACCAATCCAATAACTGAGATTGCTATCTCAGAAAGTTATCAATTTGACATTGTGTATTTTAATAATATCGGTCAAGAAGAGAATGCAGATATCGATTGGACCAGTTCCAATACAAGTGTAGCTACGATTGATTCCAATGGTCTTCTAATGTCTATTACAGAAGGCAATACCATTATAACAGCTTCTACAACTATAGCGGATCAAACCATTGAAGAAAGTTTCCCAATAACTGTAACCACAGAACCAGATAATACACAACAACCTATTGTTAAATCTGGTACGATTGCAACTACTAGCAGTTATCTACTACAAGGCTCATTTACTTTAAGTGAGTTAGAAGACTCTAACGATCTATTACTTAGTTTTGAAGATGACTATCAAGCAGACACAGCATTGCCTGGCTTGTATGTTTATCTAACCAATAATCCGTCTTCAATCGCCAATGCCCAAAGCTTAGGACCAGTTAATATTTTTAATGGTCAACATCAATACGTAATTCCTAATACTGGAATAAACGATTTTAGCCACTTACTGTATTGGTGCGAGCCTTTTTCTGTAAAAGTAGGCGACGGAACTATAGAAGATTAATCCTCACAAACTAAACAACACTCAGCAACGATGAACAAAATAAAAAGATATGGAGTCTTGTTAATTGCCTTATTCTGTATTCAATTCACATATTCGCAATGGACAAAAGAAAAAGGGAAAGGTTATTACAAACTTTCGGCATGGTACCTTAATACAGACCAACATTATACTGGCTCTGGAGATATTGATCCTAATGCAACCCGAAGTTATTTTAACTTAAACTTTTATGGAGAATATGGTATTTCAAAAAAATGGAACGCCATTGCTTATATTCCTTTTTTTAGCAGAACCACTCAAAACGATATTCTATCAGGTACTACTGGTCAAGTATTAAGAGAAGGAGAAGCGATAAATTCTATTGGTGACATAGAACTGGGAATAACTTATGGGATTCTCAATAAAAATTCTTGGGCTTTATCTTCTACTTTGAAGCTTGGCATTCCAACAGGAAATGACTCTGGAGGATCCGATGGTAGTTTCCAAACAGGTGATGGCGAGTTCAATCAACTAATACAGCTCAACCTGGGTAAATCTTTTTCTATCTCTAACTTACCTGTGTATTCTAAACTATATCTTGGATTTAATAACAGAACTAATAATTTTTCTGATGAAATAAAAACAGGATTAGAGATTGGAGCACAGCCATGGAGAGATAAATTATGGCTTGTTGCAAAATTTGATGTCAACCAATCCCTAAACAATGGCAGTATTGATGCTACTAATGCTCAAGGTAACATCTTTGCAAACAATATAGAGTATGTTAACCTAGGTGGCGAAATTGCTTACTATATCAATCAAAAAATAGGAATATCATTTAATTACACTTCTGCAATAAGCGGCCGAATTGTAGCTGCCAATCCATCCTTCTCGGCAGGATTATTTTTAGATGTAAAATAGTATAGACCGAATTAATTCATAAGATTTAATTTCTTACAACAATATAAAAACCAAAAAAACCCTGTAAATCATATGACTTACAAGGTTTTTGTTTTCTATAGCATTCTTTTAGTCGGGGTGGCAGGATTCGAACCTGCGACCTCCGCGTCCCAAACGCGGCGCGATAACCGGGCTACGCTACACCCCGAAATTGGTTATCAAAACAGGAGTGCAAATATATGATAATTCTTTGTTCTCAAAAGAATATTTATTTATTTTTAAACAACTTTCTTACTTTTAATTATGGCCTTCAAATACAAATTGTCTTTTCTTATTATTGTCGCAGTATTATTGACTTGCGCGCAAAAGAAATCTGAAAAGGCAGATCAAAAATCTTATGAGGTTGTAGTTTCAGGTTTAGACATTCCATGGGGTTTTACATTCTTACCTGATGACTCGATACTTATCACTGAAAAAACTGGTCAACTTATTCATTTCAAAAACGGAAAGAAAACAACTATACAAGGACTTCCCGAGATTTATGTAAGAGGACAAGGCGGATTGATGGATATTACTTTACATCCCGACTATGAAAACAACGGTTGGTTATATTTCTCGTATGCTTCTGAACAAGGACAAGGAAGCGGTGGAAATACGTCTATTATGAGAGCAAAACTTTCTGGAAATAGTTTGACTGATAAAGAAGTACTCTATAAAGCAAGTCCAAACTCAAGGCGAGGCGTTCATTTTGGATCGAGAGTTGTATTTGATAATGATGGTTATCTATATTTCACGATTGGTGACCGAGGCAATAGAGATGTTAATCCTCAGGATATTACCAGAGATTGTGGAAAAGTCTATCGCATAAATGATGATGGCAGTATTCCTAGCGACAATCCTTTTGTGGATACAAACAAAGCTAAGAAAGCCATCTATTCTTATGGACATCGAAATCCACAAGGCATGACATTACATCCTGAAACTGGAGACATCTGGACACACGAACATGGCCCAAAAGGTGGAGATGAAATAAACATCATCGAAGCAGGCAAAAACTATGGTTGGCCAAAAATAAGTTATGGCATTAACTATAGTGGCACTAAGTTCACTGAACATACAGCATTACCAGGAATGGAGCAACCATTACATCACTGGACACCTTCCATTGCGCCTAGTGGTATGGTCTTCATTTCAAGCGATATTTATGGAGATTGGAAAGGTAAATTACTGGTTGGCTCGCTTAAGTTTAGATATGTAAGCCTATGTACAATTCAAAATAACAAAGTGACAAAAGAAGAACCTATTCTGGAAGGCTTGGGCAGAGTTCGTTCCTTTGAAGAAGGACCTGATGGTTATATTTATGTTGGTATTGAAAATCTAGGAATAGTAAAACTTCTTCCCCAATGATTAAATCTCTATTAAAAATAACATGCCTCGCATTCGTGGTTTTCTCTTGTAAAACTGAAACAAAAGAAGTAGCACAAGTAGACTTCAAATCGAGTTATAATTCTGGAAAGCAAGTCTATCAGGATCTTTGTATTAATTGCCATTTAGATAACGGAAAAGGTGTTTTAAAAGCCTTCCCTCCACTAGCTGATTCCGATTACTTAGAAAACAACCAAATTGAAAGTATTAAAGGCATCAAATATGGTATGCACAAAGAAATCACTGTAAATGGCATTGTGTATAAAGGTAATATGGCAAAACAAGGGCTTACCGATAAAGAAGTGGCAGATGTTATGAACTACATAAACAATTCTTGGGGTAATGATTACGGAACGTTCATAACCGTTGAAGAAGTTTCAAAAGTTCAGCCTTAAATTCTCATGTAAATACGTATTTTTGCCCTGTTGATAATCGATTTTTTATGCTAATCATTGGAATTGCTGGTGGTACTGGTTGCGGTAAAACTACAGTAGTAAATCAAATACTTAATGAACTCCCTGAAGGTGAAGTTAGTGTCATCTCACAGGACTCCTATTATAACGACACGTCTCACCTATCGTTTGAAGAACGTGTACAAATAAATTTTGATCACCCAAGATCCATAGATTTTGATCTTCTTGTGCAACATCTCAAAGAGCTAAAACAAGGAAAACCAATCGATCAGCCTGTATACTCGTTTGTTCAGCACAATCGTACAGGAGATACTATTCATACACTACCAAGAAAGGTTATGATTGTAGAAGGTATTTTAGTGATGTCTAATCCAGAGTTGCGAGATATGTTCGATATAAAGATTTTTGTGCATGCCGACAGTGACGAGCGATTAATAAGACGATTGAAAAGGGATATTACAGAACGTGGAAGAGATATAAACGAAGTTTTATCACGCTACCAGAATACTCTTAAGCCAATGCATGAGCAATTCATTGAGCCTATGAAAGAGTATGCAGACATTATTATACCAAATAATAAATACAACACCGTTGCAGTTGATATTGTGAGAACTATTATTAACGAAAGACTCTAAATGCCAGACCAGAAGAAAACAAAGCGCATCATAAAACCAATGAAGAATGTATACGCAATCATTTTCATAATCTTTGCGATATGGATGCTATTCTTCGATGCACATTCTTTGTTTATTCATCGTGAGCTCAATGCTGACATCGACCAGCTAGAGAATGAAAAGGAGTATTACAAACAAGAGATCAAGAAAGATAGTCAAGGCATAAAAGAGCTAAGTACAGAAGAAGGCATAGAAAAACTGGCTCGCGAACAATATTACATGAAGAAAGAAAACGAAGAGATTTACATCATAGAATACGAAGATAGTATCGCTAAACAAAAGAAAAAGAAGAATGACTAAGCCATTGTTTAATGAGTTTCCAGAAGTATCTTCAAAACAATGGAAACAAAAAATTCAAGTAGATCTTAAAGGTGCGGATTATAACGATACGCTGATTTGGAATACCAATGAAGGTATTGATGTAAAGCCATTCTACCATTCTGATGAATTCGATGAATTTAATACCATCCCAAAAACCAAGACTACTTGGAAAATTGGAGAAACCATTATAGTAGATACAGCCGTAGAAGCCAATTCTAAAGCTATTGATAGTCTACAAAGAGGCACAGAAGCTTTAACATTTGTTATTACTCAAAGCGATATTGATATTCAGCAACTTCTCAAGGGAATAGATTTAGATGCAATTCCTGTTCATTTAGAAACCACATTTCTTTCAGATAAGTTTGTTACTTCGAGTATGGACACTGAGCCAAGTCGAAGTGCTATCGAGAAGTCTCATTTGTACTTCAACACTGACATCATTCACAACCTAGCCAAATCTGGGAATTGGTATTCAAACTTAAAAAAAGATCACCTTAGTTTTGAAGCTATTGTGAAATCGACAAATCAGATTACTGTTGATGCAACGCTATATCAAAATGCAGGTGCTACCATTATACAGCAACTTGCCTATGCATTAGCACATGCAAATGAATACTTAAATCATTTTGAAACCCGTTTAGACGAAAAATCTAAAAGCACGCTAACTTATGTGTTCAAGGTTTCAGTTGGTACTAACTACTTTTTCGAAATTGCCAAGCTAAGAGCATTACGATTATTGTGGCAATCTCTAGCTTCAGAATATAATATCAATTCAAGCTGTAAAATTATTGCGCAGCCTTCCAAACGTAATAAAACCATATACGACTACAACACTAACATGCTAAGAACCACTACTGAGTGCATGAGTGCAATTCTTGGTGGTGCCGATGAAGTGTATAATTTACCTTACGATGCTATCTATCATAATCCAAATGAATTTGGAGATCGCATCAGTAGAAACCAGCTATTGGTATTGAAACGAGAAAGCTATTTTGATAAGGTTGAAAATGCATCAGATGGTGCTTATTATATCGAAAGCCTTACAGAACAATTAGCAAATAAAGCGTTAGAACTTTTCAAAGACATAGAAAGTAATGGAGGCTTTCTATCACAATTGAAAGAAGGTACAATACAACGAAAAATAAAAGAAAGTGCTGCAAAAGAGCAAGAACAATTCAACGATGGAACCCTTGTCCTACTAGGCACAAACAAACATCCAAATACTAACGATAAGATGAAGGATAATTTGGAGATCGATCCATTCCTTCAAAAAACAAAAAGAAAAACACTCATAGAACCGATCATAGAAAAGCGATTGAGTGAAACCACAGAAAAAGAGCGATTGAAAGATGAATAAAAGAATAAAACAAATAGCATTTTTTGCCTTAATCGGCATTTTAGTATGCTCCT
The DNA here is from genome assembly GCF_040493455.1 of Winogradskyella sp. 3972H.M.0a.05. Lineage (NCBI taxonomy): Bacteria > Pseudomonadati > Bacteroidota > Flavobacteriia > Flavobacteriales > Flavobacteriaceae > Winogradskyella > Winogradskyella sp. 3972H.M.0a.05. The sequence continues at coordinate 258,919 of NZ_JANFDA010000002.1, forward strand.
GTAATGACATTTCTAAAGGAGCACAAGGATGGATGGCAGATGTCAATGAAGGCGATAACCTTGAAGGCACTTATCATTTTTTAGAGAATGATGGTATCAAGGTATTCTTGCCAAAGGTATTCGAACGTTATTCAGCAGTAGACTATGAAAAAGTACTCGATTCTATAGTAAGTAAGGAAAATATTGAAGTAGAAAAGAAAAGGCTCAAAGAACTGAGGGATATGGATGGTAATTTCTATATCTATTTTGAACCTGAAAGCTTTTCGTCACTTACAGTAAACACTCTAGAATACATGCCTTTACGTAAAGAAGATGCACAGCAGTTATTAGGTATCATGAGACAATCATACGAGGAGTTAATAAAGGATACCAAGCTATCGTATAAAAAGGTGACAGCTAGTTATAGCGAAGCTGCTAGTGTACAGGTGTTCAAAGCAATATTTAAAGTAAAAAATCCTAGTGAAAAAAAGGAGTCTTACCAAACCAATTATTTTGTAAGCTCAAACGATAAAACATTCTTTATTAAACTGATTACAGGTAACGAAGTAAACTTTGACCCTTACCTAAAAAAGATCATTTTATAATGTCTAGGAAGAACGTTCAACATATTAACCTAAAGGTAGAAGGCGACAGTCAAAAGACTAAAGATTCAGAGTCCTTTATGACTGCTGAGGACATTCCTGTGAAGTCATCTTATTCTAAGGATGATATCAAAGACTGTGAGCACCTCAACTTTGTTGCTGGTATAGCGCCAAACCTCAGAGGTCCTTATTCTACAATGTACGTCCGTAGACCTTGGACCATACGTCAATATGCTGGTTTTAGTACTGCTGAAGAAAGTAATGCCTTCTACAGACGAAACCTTGCTGCTGGTCAAAAAGGCTTATCAGTAGCATTCGACTTGGCAACGCACAGAGGTTACGACTCCGATCATGAACGTGTTGTTGGTGACGTTGGAAAAGCTGGTGTAGCTATTGATTCTGTTGAGGACATGAAGATTCTATTCGATCAGATTCCTTTAGATAAAATGTCTGTATCCATGACCATGAATGGTGCTGTGTTACCAATCATGGCATTTTATATTGTCGCTGCCGAAGAACAAGGTGTATCTTCCGAGTTATTGGCAGGAACCATACAAAATGACATTCTTAAGGAATTCATGGTGAGGAATACATATATCTATCCGCCTACACCATCGATGAAGATTATCTCGGATATCTTTAAGTATACGAGTCAGAATATGCCAAAATTCAATAGTATTAGTATTTCTGGTTATCATATGCAGGAAGCTGGTGCTACTTGTGACATTGAATTGGCTTACACCTTGGCAGATGGTTTAGAGTACATTAGAAAAGGCTTAGAAGCTGGAATGGATATAGATACCTTTGCGCCTCGCCTATCATTCTTTTGGGCTATTGGTATGAATCATTTCATGGAAATCGCTAAGATGAGAGCTGCTAGAATGCTTTGGGCTAAGCTGGTAAAACAGTTTAATCCTAAGAATCCAAAATCTTTAGCGCTACGAACACATTGCCAAACCTCTGGTTGGAGTTTAACAGAGCAAGACCCTTTCAATAATGTTGCGCGCACAACCATCGAAGCTGCTGCAGCTGCCTTTGGAGGTACACAGTCGTTGCACACAAATGCTTTAGATGAAGCGATTGCATTACCAACAGATTTCTCTGCCAGAATAGCCAGAAATACACAGATATTCCTTCAAGAAGAAACGCATATTACGAAAACCGTTGATCCCTGGGCGGGAAGTTATTATGTTGAAAAACTCACACATGATATCGCTCAGAAAGCATGGCAATTGATAGAAGAGGTTGAAAACCTTGGAGGCATGACCAAAGCCATTGAAGCTGGTATTCCAAAACTTCGTATCGAAGAAGCTGCTGCGCGTAAGCAAGCACGTATCGACTCTGGACAGGATATTATTGTTGGTGTGAATAAATATCGTTTAGAAGAAGAAGATCCATTACACATTCTAGAAGTGGATAACCAAACGGTTCGCAATCAACAAATCGAACGTCTCAATCATATTAAATCTACCAGAAATTCTGAAGCTGTAGAAATAGCATTAGCCAAATTGACTGAAGCTGCAAAATCGGGTGAAGAAAATTTACTAGCTTTAGCTGTTGAAGCAGCTAGAGCGCGTGCAACTCTTGGTGAAATTAGCGATGCTCTTGAAGCTGAGTTTGGACGTTATAAAGCACAAATAAAATCATTTTCAGGCGTGTATAGCAAAGAAATAAAAGACGATGATTCCTTCAAAAAAGCTAGAGAACTAGCAGATACCTTTGCGGAACAAGATGGTCGTAGACCTCGTATCATGATTGCCAAAATGGGACAAGATGGTCACGATCGTGGTGCCAAAGTAGTCGCGACTGGTTATGCAGATGTTGGTTTCGATGTGGATATTGGCCCACTCTTTCAAACGCCACAAGAAGCTGCAAAACAAGCTGTAGAAAATGATGTACATATTCTTGGTGTCTCATCATTAGCGGCAGGGCACAAAACTTTAGTACCACAAGTGATTGAAGAACTCAAAAACTATGGTCGTGATGACATCATGGTTATTGTTGGCGGCGTGATTCCTAAGCAAGATTATCAATACTTATTCGATGCTGGCGCAGTTGCAGTCTTCGGTCCTGGTACAAAAATCAGTGATGCTGCAATTAAGATTCTGGAGATTTTGATTGATTAATCTAAATAAGAATTCATTTAACTTATGAAATGTTATAATCATACTAATGTAGAAGCTGTTGGCATTTGTAAAAATTGCAATAAAGGAATTTGCCCTGAATGTTTAACTGAAATACCAAATGGTATTGCTTGTACAAGTTCATGTGTTGAAGAATTGAAATTAGTGAATGAGTTAATTAGTAAAAATGTAAGATCTAGAAATTCGGTTGCTGGTTCTTATCGCAGAGGTGCATTATTGCATGGTCTCATGGGAATCGTCTTCTTAGTTTATGGTATAATGGATGGAAAACATATATGGTTCATTGAAATAATGGGAATCATATTCTTATTTTTTGCTGCGATTAACTTATATAATTCTACCACAAAAAACACCAATTAAGAATAGTAAAATAAAAAAGCCCTTCAATTTTGAAGGGCTTTTCATTTCAACAGTGTTAATGATTAATCATCAATTTTTTAGCTTTTTCTTAATGGTATGTAAGTAAAAACTTCCAAAAATAAAATCGTAAATTAGCGCTCTTTAAAAATTTAATCATGAAAAGAACTTTTGTTTTTGTTTTAGTAACAATACTCTCTTGTGCTGGTATCCAAGCTCAAAGAGCATTATCTGAAAAGGTAGACTATTTTAGTTTAAGAACACCAAACAATCCTTTAGACGAATCAATAAAGACTTATAAGGTTATCGTAGAAACGCCTTATACGTTAACTGTAGAAGAGTTAAATGCAAAATCTCTTGAAGATTTTGAAAAAGAAAAAGAAAACTATGCAAATGTGGTGGCTGAAAGTGAAAAAGAATATGAAGAACGTCTGGCTAGCTATGATGATGATGTAAAAAAAGCTGAGGCTCGTTATGATAAGGAAATGAAAGACTTTAAGGAGCTCTCACTTTTAGAACGTTTAGCACTTACAGATCAAGGCAAGAAACCTAAACTTAAAGTACCTGCAAAACCAACTTATGTAAAGCCTAGGGAACCAGTATACGTAAAGCCGAACTTGGACGACCACCTAATTTTTGACAATCAAGTATTGGCAGATGGTGTTGAGCTATTGGGATATGAAAAAGGTAGTGACATTCTCTTTATAATCAATATCTCTAAAATGGTTTTTCAGGATAATGGTGGGCAAACTTTTTATAGTCAGCCAACTAGCCTAAAAGTACTTAAAGGTGCTGAAACTATTGCTGAAAAGAACTTTGATGAAGAATTCAAATTTTTAACTTCATCTTCTAGCAATACCATAAATCTAGACCGTTATGAGAAAAATAACGTGAATAAAATTATGAAAGAGATATCTCAATATATCAACGAAGAATTTGGATATATTCCTGTAGCTTCTTCAATAAAAATTGAATATCCAAAAAACAGAAAGCGTGAATACGATATTCTGGAAAATGCTAAAATAAAAGCTATTTCTGCTTATAGAAAACTTAGAAAGGACGCTTCTTTTGATACCAGAGCACGCTCAAAATCAGAGCTAGAGGCAGTTAGAGACATTTGGAAATCTGAACTTGCTAAAGTGGATTACAAAGACAAAAAGGCAGTTATGAATAAGCAAGTTGCAAAAATGATTTTTTTCAACTTAATGCGTGTAGACATTAGCTTGAAAGATAAAACTCAGGCCGAAGAAACGCTTAACATGATGCAAGAAAGACGTATTGATCTAGATTTAAATTACGACGAAAAGGCTAGATTCACGCGTTTAGAAGAACAAGTCTATAATATGGATTAATTATGATAAAAAAGACACTACTCCTCTCTCTAGCTTGTTTAACCTTTTTATCAGGTTTTGCACAAGAGTTTAAAACTGAAAAGAGTTCATATTTCACCAAAGAAAGTGAAAAAGACATCTACAAGATTGTATTTCCTTCTGCTTATGGTTTTATGACTTTACATCATCTAGACAATGTCTTTATGGATATTAAGAAAACCATGGTGTTGACTAAATATGATCAGGAAATGAACTCAATAGAATCGATGTCTTTCAATTTACCTAAATTGAATCTCCGTCCTTCAGATCTATTAGATGTTATCGAATTAGAAGGTCAGCTAATTTTTCTATCTAATGTAATGGATAAAAAGTCTGGCGTAAATCAAATAAATGCACAAGTATATTCTCAAAAAGAAAATACTGTAGGAGATCATATTACTTTGTCTTCTTTTCCAATTGAAAAGTATTCTAAATCTGGATTTTATGACATTGCCATTTCTCCAGACCAATCAAAAATTGCAATTGTTGCAAACATGCCTTTCGTAAAAAAGACAAAAGAAAAGGTAAAAGTTTGGGTTTATGATAATCAGTTAAATTTACTCTGGGAACAAAGTGAAACTCTAAGTTACCCAAGCGAAAGAGCCTATCAGGAAGAGGTATTCGTGCAGAATTCTGGTGTAGTAGTAATGAGCAAAGTTATTGATGCTTATAAGAAGAGCCGAAAAACCCAATTATTAAGCTTCAATGGGAACAGTGTTGAAGATCAAACTTTTTCGTCTGCTGGTTTCTTACCAATGGAGATGACATTAATTGATGTTAATGGAAAGTCTATGCTTACTGGATTTTTCTGGAATGGAAAAAAAGCAATAATAAAAATCAATAGTAAAGAAGGCAATGATAACGATGGTGCTTTCTTATATGATCTAGATTCTAATAACCTGATTGGTATCCATGAATGGAGTGAATCATTAAAATCTGATGATCTTAAAAGCCTTCATGTTGTTGATGCAAAAGTTGTAAATGATGATATTTATATCATTGGAGAAAAACAACTGAAAAAAAGTGAGTTTAGAAAAACTGGTGGTACGACATCAACTGAAATGGATTATTTCTATACTTATGGATCTAGCGTTATTGTAAATATGGACACTAAAGGGACTTTAAAAAGTTTTACTCCTTTATTTAGTTCTAAACAGTATAAAAACTATGAAAAAGAAAAAGGCTCCATGACGGCTTTGTTCTTAGAAAACGGACTTAGAGTATTTCATAACAATAATAGTCATCTAGCATTAAGCACTTATTTTACAGAAAACCCTGGTAAATTTTACCCTACCAGAGTTATTCCTTATGAGCATGGGCAAGCCAAGCTCCCTTATATATTACCACAAACAGTAAGAGAGGTAAAAAATTACGGTATGGTATATTACATGACAAAAGCTAGAGATCGCTATTGGTTCAATAAAATGACATGGTAAACATGTTGCCATATAACTAAAAAAAGGCCCTTCAGATTGAAGGGCCTTTTTATTTCAACAATGATGATGATTAATCATCAACCTTTTCGTCTTTATTCTTGATTTCGAAGTTTTCGTAATCTCCAGCATTGACTACAGACCACTCTTCAAAATTCTTAAAGTACGTTTTAATCGCCTTGTTTACATCTTCAACAGTAAGGTTCTTCACCTTTTCTTCGATGCCTTTTTGGAACATCATGTCTCTGTCATAATACAAGTTATTGTTTAATGTACTTGCCAATTCATTGTCCTTAGCTCTAGATACACTCTGCGCTTGTACCCAACCTTTAACAGCATCATCTAACTCTTGCTGTGTGATGCCATCTTTAATGAAACGGTCAATTTCTTCCTTAAATCCTTTCTGAACTTTAGCTTCATTTTCTGGTGCGTAAATCGCGTAGATATACATCGCTGAGTTTTTGTCAACTTTGTCACTATCTACATTAACACCTCCACCAGCACCATAGCTGACACCATCTTGCTGACGTAATCTGGTTGCAATACGAGAGTTCAAGAAACCACCTCCAAATACAGAACCAGCAACTTGTAACGCCGCATAGTCATCATCGTACTGACTACACTCAAAGTTTAAGAACCCAAGCGTAAAGGCATTCTTCTTGTCTGGAGTCTTTATCTTTTCGTTAGTTGGATTGTTTACCGCATAAGGATCTTTAATCTCAGAATATGGTAAATCCGATTTAAAGTCTGCAAACTCTTTTTCAAAGAAAGACTTTAACTCTTGCTCGTCAATATTACCAATCGCAATTAATGTGGCATTGTTTGAGATTCCGTAGAAATCATCATAATACGCTTGTAGATCAGCAGTAGTAACATTATTGATAGATGCTACTTGCTCTTCTAAACTCATGTTGTAAAGAGGATGTCCTTTTTTGTACTTTTGGTTAATCTCTCCTAGTCGCTTCTGCACCAAGAACTGTGGCTCAGTTTTGTTACGCTCAATGTTAGCAATATCCTGAGTTTTTAGTTTTTCCAGTTCAGCAGCGTCAAATGCAGGTGTTTTTAGCATTTCTGCCATTAACTTTAAGGTTTCCATTAAGTGCTCCTTAGTAGACGTTACATAAGCAAAGGTTCTTCCGTTAGACCCACTGAAACTTACTGAAGACTTCAATTCACTCAATCTGTCCTCAATATCTTGTCTCGACTTGGACTTGGTCCCTTTGTTCAACATCCTAGCAGTGTAGCCTGCAACACTTCCTTTGTTCATTAAATCATCAACGGTTCCATTTCTAAATGCGAAGTTTACATTTACAGTTTCTCCACGATTGTCCTTTTTGATGAAACCATATTCAATGTTGGTTCCTCCAAGCATTCCAGAGTCAAATCTGTTTTGGATGTTCTCATAAGACACATCAAACGCTTCACCTGCTCCGAATCCTTCTTTTCCTTTGTAGTTGGTTACCAACTCCTCTAAACCTTCAGTATGAGGTATCTCTATACGCATAGGCTGTTTTGTTGGCAAGAAGTTTCCAACAGTTCTATTGGTCTTAATGAAGTAACGACTCAACACATCGTTTACTTGCTCTAATGTTGCAGCTTCGACACGATCTCTGTGGATAAACATTAATCTCCAGTCTCCTGCCCCAATAAACTCACTAGTAAACGTTCCTAAGAACGAAGAGTTACGACTCATTTGGTCTATTTGCTTCGCTAAATTTGCCTTAGCTCTTTTTAGTTCTTCCTCTGTAATCGGATTGTCTCTAAGACCATCAAAGATGCTTAATAATGTTTCTTCAGCTTCAGCTAGAGATTTATCCGAAGGTACATCTACATTGAAGTACATAAAGCCAGGCTCTTTAGTGAATGGTGAAAAACTCCAAAGCGACGATGCTTTCTTGCTTTCAACCAAAGCCTTATACAATCTACCTGAAGGTTGATCAGTTAAAATGTTTTCAACAATAGCTAACGGTGCATAATCTACATGAGATCCTGCTGGTGTATGGTATAATGCAGACACTAACTGTAAGTCTCCTACTCTACTAAGCTCTACACGCTTTTCTCCATCTTGTGGTGGCTCAATAGTTGGCACATCTATTAAAGGTGTGTCAGGATTTTTGAGACCTCCAAACTTCTTTTGGATTAAGGCTAAAGTCTTTTCAGTATTAAACTTACCAGTAACCATTAACACGGCATTATCTGGTCTATAATACTTTTTGTAGAATGCTTTTAGGTTTTCAATAGGTACACGCTCTATATCAGATTTGTTTCCGATAGTAGATTGTCCATAGTTATGCCATAAGAATGCAGAACTAATTACCTTTTGCATTAATACGCCAGTTGGCGAATTCTCTCCAGATTCGAACTCGTTTCTTACAACTGAAAATTCAGATTCTAAATCTTTCTTAGCAATGTAAGAGTTAACCATACGGTCTGCTTCTAAGTCCAAAGCCCAGTCGAGATTCTCGTCAGTAGCATTGAATGTTTCAAAGTAGTTTGTACGATCGTACCACGTAGTTCCATTTGGTCTTGCTCCATGAGCTGTCAATTCTTTTGGGATGTCTGGATGATTAGGCGTGCCCTTAAACACTAAGTGCTCTAATAAGTGAGCCATACCTTTTTCTCCGTAACCCTCATGTCTAGAACCTACTCTGTATGTAATATTAACTGTGATGGTTTGTGAAGAATTATCTGGAAACAATAGTACTTTAAGACCATTGTCCAGCATGTATTCAGTAATACCTTCAACAGAAGCAGTTTGTTTTGGTTGTGCTTGCAGAGTAACTGACAAGCAGAGTGCCATTAATACTAAAATGGCAGCGCGAATGTTTGTTTTCATGTAAGGGAATTTTAATGATAGCTATAAATTTAGAGATTTAGAATGGACTTTTGTGTTAAAAAAATGTTGATTCTTAATTATTTAATTGGCTATCTTTAGCACTAAACCCTTATTTATGTCCTATACACAAAAAATGCTTCGCGATAATGCTTTAGAAGGAAAATCTATTGTAGTCACTGGTGGCGGAAGCGGTCTTGGTAAAGCAATGACCAAATATTTCTTAGAACTTGGCGCCAAGGTTGCCATTACATCTCGAAATTTGGAAAAGCTTGAAAACACTGCAAAAGAACTAGAGCAAGAAACTGGCGGAACTTGCTTACCATTACAATGCGATGTAAGACATTATGCTGAAGTTGAAGCCATGCATAAAAACGTTATTGATGCTTTTGGAACTGTAGATGTTCTTTTGAATAATGCTGCAGGAAATTTTATTTCACCTACAGAACGTTTATCTGCAAATGCCTTTGATGTGATTATAGATATAGTCCTGAAGGGAACCAAAAACTGCACACTCGCTTTTGGCAAACATTGGATTGATGCTAAACAAACCAATACATCTGTATTGAATATCGTTACCACTTATGCCTGGACAGGTTCTGGTTATGTAGTTCCTAGTGCTGCAGCAAAAGCAGGCGTATTGGCTATGACTAGAAGTTTGGCTGTAGAATGGGCAAAATACGGCATGCGCTTTAATGCCATTGCTCCGGGGCCATTCCCAACTAAAGGTGCATGGGACAGATTGCTGCCAGGAAATCTGAAAGACAAATTCGACATGGCTAAGAAGGTGCCATTACAACGTGTCGGTGAGCATCAAGAACTTGCAAACCTTGCAGCGTATTTGGTATCAGATTTTTCAGCTTATGTCAATGGTGAAGTCATAACGATAGATGGTGGCGAATGGCTAAAAGGTGCTGGTGAGTTTAATCTATTAGAAGATATTCCAACCGAAATGTGGGACCAATTGGAAGCTATGATAAGAGCAAAAAAGACTAAGTCATAACGATACGTTAATGTTGACCAGTTGTTAACAAGTTCTCCTTTAATTACTCGTAAATAATTGTATTTTTACCCTAAGAAAAACCAAATCACTTTAATGGGTAAAATCATTGCAATTGCCAATCAAAAAGGCGGTGTTGGCAAAACCACTACATCAGTTAACCTAGCAGCTTCTTTAGGTGTTCTGGAAAAAAAAGTCTTACTTATCGATGCCGATCCACAAGCCAATGCAACATCTGGTTTGGGTATTGATGTAGATAGTGTCGAAATTGGTACCTATCAGCTTTTAGAACACACTGCAAGTGTTAACGATTGTATCGTGAATTCAAATTCTCCCAATGTCGATATAATTCCCTCGCATATAGATTTGGTTGCGATTGAAATAGAATTAGTAGACAAGGACGAGCGTGAGTATATGCTCAAGAAAGCTATTGAAGACCTCAAGGCCTCTTACGATTATATCCTTATCGATTGTGCACCTTCATTAGGCTTATTAACGCTCAATGCACTAACAGCTTCTGACGCAGTAATCATTCCTATTCAATGTGAATATTTCGCACTTGAAGGTCTTGGGAAATTACTGAACACAATTAAAAGTGTACAAAAGATACACAATCAGAACTTAGACATTGAAGGCATGTTACTAACGATGTACGATTCGCGCTTACGTCTCTCTAACCAAGTCGTTGAAGAAGTTCAGAAACACTTCAATGATATGGTGTTTGATACGATCATACAGCGTAATGTGCGTCTTGGTGAAGCACCAAGTTTTGGTGAAAGCATTATTAATTACGATGTAGGTAGTAAAGGTGCAGCAAATTACTTAAGTTTGGCAAAGGAAATCATCACTAAAAATGAGATGTAATGGCGAAGGCGACAAAGAAACAAGCACTAGGAAGAGGACTTTCCGCACTTCTTAAAGATCCAGAAAACGATATAAAATCCGTACAGGATAAAAACGCAGACAAGGTTATAGGCAATATTGTTGAGCTAGAACTTGGTAGTATTGAGGTGAACCCGTTTCAACCTAGAACCAGTTTTAATGAAGAAACCTTGCGAGAGCTTGCAAGTTCTATTAAAGAACTTGGAGTTATACAGCCTATAACGGTACGAAAGCTTGGCTTCAATAAATACCAGCTGGTTTCTGGTGAACGACGCTTTAGAGCTTCTAAGCTTATTGGACTGGAAACAATTCCTGCTTACATCAGAATCGCCAATGATCAGGAGTCACTAGAAATGGCTTTGGTGGAGAACATCCAGAGACAAGACTTAGATCCTATAGAAATAGCACTCTCCTATCAACGACTTATTGATGAAATTAAGCTAACTCAAGAGCAAATGAGTGAGCGCGTTGGTAAGAAGCGCTCTACGATAGCCAATTATCTTCGTCTCCTCAAGTTAGATCCTATCATTCAAACAGGAATGAGAGATGGTTTTATCTCTATGGGTCATGGTAGAGCACTTTTAGCTATAGAAAACCAAAGCGAGCAGTTAGATATTTACGAGAAGATTATTACCAATAAATTATCTGTTCGCCAGACAGAAAGTTTGGTAAGGAATTTTCAAAATCCTGAAGAAACCACTAAGGCTGAACTTCCAGAAGTTCCTAAACATATTAAAAAAGGCATAAAAGAATTTTCTGAATACTTTGGGCACAAAATAGACGTTAAAGTATCAAAAAATGGAAGTGGAAAAATTACGATTCCTTTTCATTCCGAAGAAGATTTTAACCGCATCAAAAAGCTTTTACGCAGTGCCAAATAATTTAAAATATATTGTTTTATTAATTACCATTTTTTGTTTTGAATTCAATTATTCTCAACAAAAAAATGACAGTCTTAATGTGCAGATTGACAAAAGGTTAGTTGTCACTAACGATACCATTGCTCGAAAGCCTATAGATCCTCTAACACCCTCTAAAGCAGCTTTCTATTCGGCAGTATTGCCTGGACTTGGTCAGGCCTATAATAAGAAGTACTGGAAAATTCCAATAGTATATGCAGCAATAGGAATACCTGTATATTTCTATATTGATAATAATAGAGAATTTAAGCGTTATAGAAATGCATACAAAAGACGCTTAGCAGGTTTTACTGACGATGAATTTTTTGGAGAAGGCTCTACGCCTTTGGTAAGTGACGACGGTTTAATTAGAGCCCAACAGCAATTAAAACGAAACAGAGAGCTTTCTATACTCATTGCCATAGGTATGTATGCGCTCAATATCATAGATGCTAACGTAGATGCTCACCTACTACAGTATAATGTAGATGAAAACCTAGCTATTAAACCCCATTTTCAATACAATCAATGGGAAAACTCTTCAGATTTAGGGCTCACACTTAACTTTAAGTTTTAGATGAATATAGCTTTACTAGGTTACGGAAAAATGGGACAAACTATAGAGCAAATAGCTTTACAAAGAGGTCATACCATTACTTTAAAAACTACGAGTAAAACTGAAGACTATTCATTCGAAAATGTCGATGTTGCTATAGACTTTAGCATTCCTGAGAGTGCTTTTAAGAATATAAACAAAAGCATCAAATCAGGTATCCCAACTATTTCAGGAACAACAGGTTGGTTAAATAAATATAATGATATAGTTGAACTTTGTAAGTCTGAAAACGGTGCGTTTTTATATGCCTCGAACTTTAGTCTTGGTGTCAATCTTTTTTTTGAACTCAACACCTATTTGAGTAAGCTAATGAAAGATTTTCAGCAATATGATATTGCATTAGAAGAAATTCATCATACACAAAAGTTAGATGCTCCTAGTGGCACTGCTATTTCTTTAGCTAACGATATTATTAAAGAAACTGATCATAAAAATTGGACATTAAATACTCCTAAAAGTGACGAGATAGGTATTACCGCTAAACGTATCGAAGATGTTCCAGGCACACACATCATAGAATATACATCCGAAATTGACTCCATTGAGATAAAGCATACAGCTCACAATCGCTTAGGATTTGCATTAGGCGCAGTAATTGCTGCTGAGTGGATTGTTGACAAAAAAGGCGTATTTTCGATGAAGGATGTGCTTAATATTAATTCTTAATGTTGAATGATTAATGAAGAATGATCTAAAGGATAGACGAGAGTTGCTTTTGGTTGGAGTTCATTGTAGATGAAAAGCTTTCTTCATTAGAAAACTGTAAATCTTTGTTAAATGAAGCAGACGAATTGACTAGGATTTTTATTTCATCTAGAAAAACTGCAAATTTGAACCTTAATAATTAATCAATTGTCATTTGACAATTATCATTTTAAAGAATTATGACTTGGACCGGATGGTTAATCTTTTTATTGATTATTCAAGTAATTCATGGCTTAGGCACATGGAAACTCTATGTTAAAGCAGGAAGAAAAGCCTGGGAAGCCTTTGTACCAGTGTACAACGCTGTGATCTTAATGAAGATTATTAATAGACCTTGGTGGTGGACTATCCTCCTCTTCTTGCCAATTGTAAATTTAATTATGTTGCCTTCTGTATGGGTAGAAACTGCAAGAAGCTTTGGAAAAAATAGTCTAACGGATACTATTTTGGCCATTGTTACCCTTGGTTTTTACAGTTACTATATTAGTTATGCTACAGATGCTAAGTATATAGAAAATAGAGACCTCAAACCACAAACATCTGCTGGGGATTGGATAAGCTCTATCTTATTTGCTGTTGTAGCTGCAACCATAGTACATACCTACTTTTTTCAACCTTATGTAATACCATCCTCATCGTTAGAAAAGTCTTTATTGGTAGGAGACTTTCTTGTCGTAAGCAAAATGCATTATGGTGCCAGAGTGCCGATGTCTACAGTAGCAGCACCTATGGTACATGATACAATTCCTTTACTTAAGAAAAAGTCTTATTTGTTTAGCGATGAGTATGACAAACGAGAAACCTCATGGAAGAATAAATTACAGTTGCCTTATATGCGCCTTCCTGGCTGGGATAAGATTGAGCGTAATGAAATTGTAGTGTTCAATCAGCCTGCTGATACTTTGCAGGACATGAACGATTTCACACCAGATCGTAATTATTACAAGCCTATTGATAAGAAAACCAATCTTGTAAAGCGCTGTGTTGGTATAGCTGGTGATACTTTAGAGATTAGAGACGGCTACGTCTATATCAACGGGAAACAAAATGAACTGCCAGATAGAACACAATTGCAGTTCTCTTATTATGTACAGTTCAAAAGGCAGTTAAGTGGTCAAGACATATATAGAATCCTTAAGAGATATGGTATTAATGATGGCATAGGTCTAGATCAAAAACGCCAAGAATACTTTATAGCTGCTGCTACTGAGGATGAAATCGCCAAACTTAGAAATCACCCTGATATAGCTTCGGTAAGCACTAGAAAAGCCGAAAAAGGAGAATGGGATAGAGACGTTTTCCCTAGCGACCCTAATTACAATTGGAATACCGATTTCTTTGGGCCATTATACATCCCAAAAGCTGGTACAACAACACCATTAACGATTGAGAATCTTCCAATTTATAAAAGATTGATTACGGAATACGAAGGCAATACACTTAATGTTAATGGTAACCAAATACTCATTAACGGAAGCCCAGCTACCTCATACACCTTCAAACAAGATTATTATTGGATGATGGGAGATAATCGTCATAACTCAATTGATGCAAGGCGTTGGGGCTTCGTACCTTATAACCATGTCGTTGGAAAACCAGTATTCATTTGGATGAGTATCGACAACTTTAATGATGGTATTAAAAACTGGAAATTCCGTTGGGACCGTATCTTTACTACTGTACATGGATCTGGGAAACGTGTGTCGTATTTAATTCCATTTTTGGTGGTAATCCTTGGCTGGTCTGTATTCAATAGAATACGAAAGCGTAGAAAAGCAAAGTAATCATGTTACTTCACTTAGCTTACTTTCCAAACATCGCACATTTTGCGTCAATGGTGCAATCGGATGCTATTAATTTTGAAGTTTGCGATACGTATACCAAACAGACTTATCGAAATAGAGCATGTATTTATGGTGCCAATGGAAAGCTTCAGTTAAACATCCCAGTAAATCATTCTCAAAAAGAACGCCAATTGTATAAAGATGTGAGAATCGCTAATGATACCAAATGGCAAAGCCAGCATCTTAAATCTTTACAATCTGCTTATCGTACCTCACCTTTCTATGAATACTATGAAGATGAATTAAGCCCTTTATTTGAAACTAAGGCTGAATTCTTGATGGATTTTAATTTTAAATGCTTGAATGTGATTGCTGATTGCCTACAATTGGATTTGAACTACACACTTACGGAAACATTCAAAAAGGACTCTATTGACATGTTAGATTATAGATCATTAATTCATTGTAAAAAAGAGGTGAGTCAAAATCTACAGTCTTATACACAAGTATTTAGCGATAAGCATGGTTTTATTGACAATCTCAGTATTTTGGATTTGCTATTCAACGAAGGTCCAAATGCATTGAATTACTTAGAGCAACAACATATAGTTAATTAAGGTAATGCTACCTGACTCATGATGGGAAAGTGATCAGACAATTTCTTATTATAGTTCTTAAATCCATTAATCTCAAAAGCCTCATCTGCCAGAATAAAATCTATTCTTACAGGAAATAGTTTAAAGTCGAAGGTCTTTCCAAATCCATTACCAGCTTCTTCAAAAGCATCCACTAATTCGCCTTTAATTTCTTTATACACATATGAATACGCAGTATTATTGAAATCGCCACAGATAATCATTTTATAAGGACATTTCTGCTTGTGTTTTAAAAACAATTCTGTCTGTAACTGTTGTGTTTTGAAAGTATTCCCTACACGCTTGAATAAATTCTGAGAACTCTCTTTTTTCAGTTCTTCTACATCTGTATTAATTCCTGAAGACTGTAGATGCAAGTTATATATTCTTATGGTGTCATTATGCTTTACAATATCTACAAAAATGGCATTATTTGAAGTCTCAGGAAATTCGATAGACCCTGAATTCACTATAGGAAATTTTGAAAATATAGCTTGACCAGTTGTTGCCTTTTCAGTTGAAGCCGCTTCAAACTTATAATATCCTTCAAGATCAATCTTGCTTTTTAGATAATGCTCTTGCAGGCTTAATACATCTGGTTGCTCGAGAGAAATAAATTTCACAAACTCTTCCTTCACATCTACATCTTCTATCCAATTGAAAAGATTAAACAGCCTCACATTATAGCTCATTACTGAGATATTCTTTTCGGAATCAACTTGCTTGGAAGATGAGAACTTATATAGTGAAAACACATAACTATAACCCAAAATCAAAACTATCAAAGACAATAATAATTGTCGCTTTACCTTTAGCAGCCAGTAGATTACGAATAGTATATTGATGATAATCAGAATTGGTACTGCTAAACTCAATACCGATAGAAATGCAAATTTTTTTGGTGGAATATAAGGCAGAATGTAAGAGAGCAATAACATTGTTGCTGCGAGACTGTTGATAAAGAACATCAACTTATCTAACCCTCTTAGTCGTTTCATATGTAGCTAATTCTTTCCTTCCCTAAACAGAAATTCTTTTTCGCTTTGTGTTAAGCTTTCGTATCCGCTTTTACTTATTTTATCTAGAATAAGATCAATCTGTTTCTGTTTATTAAACTCGTCGAATTCTTTTTTATTATGACCTGCAAACTGCTCACTCTTTTTCCTTTTATGCACTGTTCTCAGTGGGGATGGCTTAGAAGAAGGTTTAAAGATTGAGGCTATTCTGTCCATAAAACGCTCAAACCCTTTCCCAATATCATTTCCTTTGTGCAACTGAGTCGCGTACAAATATCCTAATAATACGCCACCAAGATGCGCTATATGACCTCCTTGATTTTCGCTAAATAACCCAAGAATATCAATAACTACTAAGAAGATGCCTATATGCTTCAGTTTAACATTAAAAGTAAAAATCTTTACTTCTGTATTTGGCATATAAGCGCACAAAAAGATAAGTACTGCTCTTACTCCGGCAGATGCACCAACAAGTGCTGTAGCTGGCTTTAAAACTCCATCTGGTACAATATTGTAAACTAACAAAAACGTAAGCGCCCCAAATATGATTCCCAAGAAGTATACATTTAATGCTAGTTTAGTGTTGAATAAATTCAAGAACAACCTGGCAACAAAATACAGTATGAGCATATTAAAGAATATATGCCAAAAGTCATAGTGCGTAAATCCATAAGTGATAATGCTCCATGGTTTCAATAAGGCATCGAAAGCATCTTTAGGTAGCTCTAACCAATAGAGACTATTCTCAATATTTGCAAGTTTCCTCAACAGAAAACCAACGACATAAATAATGAGATTAACAACAATGATTTTTTCTAAAATGTTGAGGCGAGAAAGTTTGTCTTTTATGTCTTGAGTCAATGTTGTCATCTAGTTCCAACGATATTTATTCATTGAATTTTTCCTCCAAAACCACATAATTATAAATCCAGTTAATGCTCCACCAAGGTGAGCTACATAAGCCGTATTACTTGGGCTAAAGAATGATTGTCCCGTTGTAGCTGAAATAAAATCTAGTATGATTATACCTGGAATAAAGTATTTAGCCTTAATAGGAATAGGTAAAAATATCAGCATTAATTTTGATTCAGGGAACAACATTCCGAATGCTACTAAAACTCCCATTATAGCTCCTGATGCTCCTACCATTGAACCATTTGTCTTAACATTCAAATCAAAAAATGCTCTAAACGTCTCTTGGTTTAAAAGTTCTGCATTCACATTATATTCTGCGAGTAAAGGTTCCATTTTAGCTCCCAAAATTTTACCTTGATACAACCCATCACTAACTATGTCAAGATTAATTATTTTATTAATCAGTTCTGGTGGATACCCTAATTCTGAAACTTGACTTAGTAAAGGCGTAACTTGAATATAATACACGATAAAGGTCAACAATACTGCTCCTAATCCTGCAGAAAAATATAAGAATATGAATTTCTTTTTTCCAAAAACTTGCTCCACTGCTGTTCCGAACATCCACAAGGCCAGCATATTAAACAAGATATGCATCAGATTACCATGCATAAACATATGCGTTATAATCTGCCATGGCTGAAATAAATCACTCTTTGGAAAGTATAACGCAAATAAACTAAGAAAAAGATCTTGATTTTTTAATGCATATGTTCCTATGAACATAATCACATTAATTATAAGTAAATGTTTTACTGTATCAGTTATTCCTTGTCTCATACCCTATACAAACTTCTTATCTAGCTCCTCAGAGCTCATAGTTATAAATGTTACTTTATTAGTTGGTGTTACTGATGGTTCTTTACAGGCAAACAAACTATTGAGTATATGCTCCTGTTCTTCAACGGTTAATGGTTGTCCACTTTTTATCGCCATACTCTTAGCTAAAGACTTTGCCATTAAATCGGTAATGCTAAAATTATCGTCCGGCACTTCTTGTTGCACATCTGCAATAAGTTCTTCTAAAACAATAGACACCTCTCCTTCGGTAAGATTAACAGGAACCCCACTGATTGTAATATCATTATCCGATAATTCATCGAATACGAAACCAATGCATTCCAAATCGCCTTTCAATTGTTTCACAATCTCAAAGTCAGTCGTAGAATATGTCAATTTTAAAGGAAACAACAACTGCTGACTCACAGACTCATCTACGGTAATGCTCTTCAATAATCCTTCATATAAGATACGCTGATGCGCTCTATTCTGGTTAATCACCAATAACCCAGACTTTATAGTACTTACGATATATTTCTTTTGAAGCTGAAACGTGGTTTGCCCATGTTTAGAATCTTCATCCTTGAACATAGAATCTGTGGACGAATCACTTTCAAATTCGATATTCTTCAATCCAGACGGCTCTTGCCTATCCAATCCAACATACAGACTTTCCCATTGTGCTGTATTATCTTTTTTATGGTAAGAAAATGACTCTTTTTTGCTAGTACTAACCTCATCCTTAAAAGGATTAAACGAACGGTCTACCTCAATTGAAGGCACAGCTGCTCTTTTATCCTGATAGTTGTACGGTGTATCAAGATTTGCATCTCTATCAAAATCTAATACAGGTGCAACATTAAACTGTCCCAAGCTATGCTTTATAGCCGATCGCATTATCGCATACAAGGTATGCTCATCATCGAATTTAATTTCAGTCTTAGTTGGATGAATATTTATATCAATAGATTTTGGATCTACCGTTAGTTTCAAAAAGTATGTAGGATGATAGCCATCTTTCATCAAGCCTTCAAAAGCAGAGTTCACGGCATGATTTAAATACGCACTTTTAATGAAACGATTATTCACAAAGAAGAATTGCTCTGCTTTAGTCTTCTTAGCAAACTGAGGTTTACCTACAAAACCTTGTAGTTTTAATACTTCTGTTTCCTCTTCAACTGGCACTAGTTTTTCATTAGTCTTCCCTCCTAGAACATTAACAATGCGCTGTCTGTAATTACTCTTTGGTAAATTGAAGAGTTCATTGCCATTATGATACATTAGAAACCCAATGTCCTGATGCACCAAAGCGACTCTATGAAATTCGTCAATGACATGTCGTAATTCAACAGCATCGGATTTCAAGAAATTTCGTCTGGCTGGAATATTATAAAACAGGTTTTTGACAGCAACTGAAGTTCCTTTGGGTGTTACTATGGCATCTTGGGATTTCACACTACTGCCTTCGATGATAATCTCAGTTCCCAATTCTGCATCTTCTGTTTTTGTTTTAAGCGATACGTGCGCAATAGCAGCAATACTCGCTAAAGCTTCTCCTCTGAAACCTTTGGTATTGAGCTGAAATAAATCTTCAGCAGATTTTATTTTGGATGTTGCATGACGCTCAAAACTCAATCGCGCATCTGTTGTGGTCATTCCTTTACCATCATCGATAACCTGAATAAGCGTTTTTCCTGCGTCTTTTACGATAAGTTTTATGGATGTGGCATCAGCATCTATTGCGTTCTCTAAAAGCTCTTTAACTACTGAAGCTGGTCGTTGCACAACTTCTCCTGCGGCAATTTGATTAGCAACATGATCTGGTAATAATTGTATGATGTCTGTCATTAGCGTCCTGCAAAGAATATAGACAAGTCAAAGTCTATGATAAATAAGAAAATTAAAATTAAAACGCCAACAATTATTAAAACCCTGCGATTAGCCGATTTATCTGGATTATGTTTATAATCATCAATAGCTTTACTGAACTTGTTCTTTAATCCAGAATTACTTCCTACAGTTGTCCTAAACTCATCAAATCGATGTTTAATTTCATAAGGATTTGCTTCACCTTTATAGTGGCGAGGTGTATAACTGAATTTTTTATTCTTTCTAAGTCTAAAGAGTCCCATATCTTGATTATTCGTAACCTTTCAGAATATACAACAAAATTAATACCATAATCAATAAAACAATTAGAATAGGCAATACTGTCAGCTTTCCGCCTCTTCGTTTTGAGCTATTTCTAGCTGCTTCCCATTGTGATTGAAAACTCTCTTTATGGTTTTCGCCATCGTTATTGAAACGGGATTTATATTGAAACTGTCTCGGTTTTCGCTGCTTAAACAAGGGCATTATATACCGTTGGATTGATTAACTCAAATGTACTCAAAATACAGCAAACCCAAGAACTGAGCTTGCTAAAAATTGTTAACACAATCTAGAACTGGTTAATTATGAAAATACTGAGATAAGACTAAGATCCTAGTGTTGCCATTTTTATAGCAGTGATGGCAGCTTCTACTCCTTTATTACCATGCTTTCCTCCAGAGCGCTCAATGGATTGCTGCATGGTATTGTCTGTTAATACGCAAAAGATTACTGGCTTATCACCTTTGAGGTTTAGGTCTTTAATTCCTTGAGTAACGCCTTCGCAAACAAAATCGAAATGCTTGGTCTCTCCTTGAATGACACAACCTATCGCAATAACAACATCTACATCTTGCTCTTGCATTTTTTTACTGCCATAGATCAACTCAAAACTTCCCGGCACATTCCATCTAGTAATGTTTTCTGGTTGAGCTCCGCAATCAATCAGTGTGTCATGGGCACCATTGTATAGTCCTTCTGTAATGGTATCATTCCATTCAGAAACAACAATCCCAAACCGAAGGTGTTTCGCGTTTGGGATTGTAGATTTATCGTAATTTGATAAATTATGATTTTCAGTAGCCATGATTATAAGCTAGCTTCCGCCTTTCCTATTAGCACTTCTACTTGAGTAGCTTCGCTAGATTTAGGAAATTCGTCTTTGATTTGTTTTAAGTAACCTAAAGCTTTAGCATTATCACCTAGACTCATAGCAACATTAGCTGCTTTTAATAAGTACATAGGTGTTGTAAAGTCATTGCTCTTCATTTTGGCAGCCTCTTCATAATACCCTAATGCATCCTGTGGTTGATTTAACTGAACGAATGCATCTCCGATTCCACCTTTTGCAATTGGCGCAAGCATTTCATCATTACTAGAAAAATCGCTCAAATACGTAATTGCGTTTTGGTAGTCTTTAAGATTAAGGTAAGCCATACCAGCGTAGTAATTTGCTAGATTTCCAGCATCTGTTCCACTATATTGGTCTGCAATATCAATCATACCAAGCTTTCCTTCTCCTCCGTGCAACGAAAGTGTGTATAAAGAATCCTTTTCTACACCATTAACAGCTTGGTCAAAATATTGTTGTGCTTTGAACATTTCGTTCATTGCTTCTTGGTTCTTAGGTGCTGCAATGTATTTATCGTATCCTAAGTATCCCAATACTACTACAGCGATAACTCCAACAACAGTAAAAATTGCCTTTTGGTTCTTAGCAACCCACTCTTCAGTTTTATTTGCTGTTTCGTCTAAGGTATTAAACACCTCTTTAGTTGCCGATTCTCCTTCAAAAAGTTCTTCGTCCTTATCTTTCTTAACCTTTGGTGTTGGTTTTTTGTATCCTCTTTTCTTATACGTTGCCATATATTCTCAATTTGTGCGCCGCAAAAATAAAATTTTTATTGGTAAATAAAAGGCTATTTATTTGTTATTTTTCGATAATTTGCAGGTTTAATTCTGTCAATTTCCTACATACCCTTAGTTAATGAAACTCAAAGAACTATCCTTGATCAACTACAAAAATTTTGAAAGCAAGTCGTTTACTTTCGATAGTAAGATCAATTGTTTTGTAGGTGAAAACGGTATAGGGAAGACCAATATTTTGGATGCTATATATCATTTGGCCTTCGGAAAAAGTTACTTCAATCCTATATCCAGTCAGAATATAAAACATGGTGAAGCCTTCTTTGTTGTTGATGGAATTTTTGAAAAGTCTAATGAAGATGAAAAGATTATTGTCTCTCTAAAACGAGGGCAAAAAAAAATCATTAAGCGTAATGGCAAGCCTTATGATCGCTTTAGTGACCATATTGGGTTTATTCCTTTGGTTATTATTTCTCCAGCGGATAGAGACCTTATTATTGAAGGCAGCGAAACGCGGCGAAAGTTCATAGATAGTGTTATTGCCCAGAATGATAAAACTTATTTAAGCAACCTCATCAATTATAACAAAGTACTTTCTCAGCGAAACGCTTTGCTCAAATATTTTGCACTCAATAATACATTTAATGCCGAAACCTTATCTGTCTATAATGCGCAACTGAGTGAATATGGCACAGCTATATTTGAAGTGAGAGATGCTTTCATAAAAGCTTTCGAGCCTATTTTTAATAAGCACTATACTGCCATTAGTAATGATAAGGAACAAGTCACACTTAGCTATAAGAGTGATTTATTTAATGATGATTTAATAACACTTTTTGAAAATAGCCTTGCCAAAGACAGAGCCTTGCAATACTCTAGTGTAGGTATACACAAGGATGACCTCAACTTTTTGATAGATGAACATCCAATAAAAAAGTTTGGAAGTCAAGGTCAGCAAAAATCATTTTTAATTGCTTTGAAGCTGGCACAATTTGATTTTGTAAAAGAGCTCAGTGGTGTATCTCCTATCCTACTTTTGGATGATGTTTTTGATAAACTAGATGAAAACCGAGTCTCTCAGATTATTAAAATGGTAGACGATTCACACTTTGGACAATTGTTTATTAGCGACACGCATCCAGAACGTACAGAGAACGTGGTCAAAGAAACGCACCAATCCTATAAAATGTTCAAGCTATGAAACGATGGTATTATTTGCTTTTTGTGTTTTTGTTTCAGTGTTCTGATTCTCCAGAAGACATGATTCCAAATCTTTCAGGGTATTGGGAGATAGAAAAAGTCGTACTTCCCGATGGCACTGAGAGAACATATAGTATTAGCTTAACGATTGACTATATAAGTATTAATGATAGCTTGAAAGGGTTCAGAAAAAAGCTAAAGCCAAATTTGGACGGTTCTTACGAAGCCTCTGACGATATTGAATCCCTTGAACTCAAAACTGTAGATAATAAGCTGTTGATTGAATATACCACAGCACTAAGCACCTGGACTGAACGTGTACTAAAAGCTGAAGAAAATGTGTTGCATTTAAAAAATGATGCAAATACTACCTATATTTATAAACGCTACGAACCTCTCAATATAACCCATGAGCAAACGTAATAACGATAATCAGTCTATACAAGACATTCTCAAAGAATTTGTGGATACTAACAATCTGCAAACTGGCTTAGACAAAGTCAATGTCAGAGAGGCTTGGATAAAACTTATGGGAAATGGCGTTAATAGTTATACTACAGATGTGCAGTTGCAAAGAGATACCTTGTATGTGCAGTTGAGTTCTTCTGTATTGAGAGAAGAATTAAGCTATGGCAAAGAGAAAATTATAAAAATGCTCAATGAATCTCTGGGCAAACCCTTAATAAATAAACTTGTATTGAGGTGATTTATTAATGAAGCTTCTAAACAACAATAGCTGTAATTTTTATTTTATTCTTAAACGTTATGGTAATTTACGATTCCACTGAAAATCAACCTATCAACTATTGGGTAATTGTAAATGATGGTGTCATGGGTGGACTTTCAAAAGGCAAGCCAGTGTTAACTTCAGACAACTTTCTTAAGTTTTATGGTACTATATCACTTGAAAATAATGGCGGATTTTCATTGATTCGATATCGCTTTGATACCATCGACGGATCTAAATACACTGTATTAAAGTTAAGAGTAAGGGGCGATGGTAAACGATATCAGCTAAGAGCAAAATACAATACTAACGACCGTCACTCTTATATCGCTTATTTTATTACCTCTGGTCAATGGCAAACTATAGAAATTCCTTTCAATACAATGATACCGTTTTTAAGAGGGCATAAACTAAATTTACCAAACTTTACTGGACAACGACTTGCAGAAGTTGGTGTTTTGATTGGAAATAAAAAATCTGAAGATTTTGAGCTACTTATTGAACGTATCGTATTAGAGTAAATGAAACAAAAGCTGAACATACTTGAGAACCTTCATCTAATTATCTCTACGATAATAGTTGTACCCGTAGCATTTGCTTATGGCATAAATCCTGCAAGTATACTTCATTACTATTTCGACTTCGAAGTCAAAACCATAGACCTCTCCAATATATTTAGAGCTATAATGTTTTTATACTTATGTATAGCTATCATTTGGTTATTTGGAATCTTGAAATCGCGTTTTTGGTTTACGGCAACAATTCTGAATATTGCCTTTATGAGTGGATTAGCCTTAGGTAGAATATTAAGCTTTATTTTAGATGGTGTACCATCTTTACCCTTTATTATTGGGTTATTTGGTGAGATGATTTTAGCGGTTTTTTCTATTTACCAGCTCAATAAATACAAGCATAAAAAAAGCAGCTTTTAAAGCTGCTTTAGTATAATAAGTATTAACAAGTTTAGAACTGCTCTCTACCAGAAAAATGGAAGTTTCCTTCTATTGCAGCATTCTCGTCGCTATCACTACCATGCACAGCGTTCTCACCAATTGAAGCAGCATATAACTTACGGATAGTTCCTTCTGCAGCCTCAGCAGGGTTTGTAGCACCAATTAAAGTTCTAAAATCTTCAACTGCATTATCTTTTTCTAAGATAGCAGCTACTATTGGTCCTCTTGTCATGTACTCTACTAATTCTCCGAAGAATGGACGCTCTTTATGGATTGCATAAAATTCTTGAGCATCTGCCTTTGTCATTTGAGTCAACTTCATTGCCACAATTCTAAATCCTGAAGCTGTAATTTTTTCTAATATTGCGCCAATGTGTCCTTTTTCAACAGCATCTGGCTTAAGCATTGTAAATGTTCTATTCGTTGCCATGGTTTTGTTTTAAAAATCGGTTGCAAAAGTAATGTATTTCTTCTAAAAAAACCACGCTATTCAATATTAAAAAATTGTATATTCGTCCTCTATGACGGCTAAGGAAATTTCAGAATTAAAAACACTTCTAAGCGCACCTAAATCCATAATTATTGTGCCTCACAAAAATCCTGATGGTGATGCGATAGGCTCTACGCTAGCGTTATATCATTATTTACTTTTGAATGATCATAATGCTAAAGTAATTGCGCCAAATGATTACCCAGGTTTTCTGAAGTGGATGCCGAACGAAAGTGATATTCTGCATTATGATACATCTAAAGATGAAGCAGATACACTTATATCTGATGCTGACTTAATTTTCACACTAGATTTTAATGCACTGTTTAGAGCTGGAGATATGGTTCATAGCCTGAAAGATGCCAATGCTACTTATGTAATGATTGATCATCATCAGCAACCAGACGACTATGCTAAGTTTGTCTATTCTGATGTAGATATGTCTTCTACATGTGAAATGGTGTACAACTTTATTGATATGCTTGGTGATTCTGATAAGATTAATTCAGATATAGCGACATGTCTTTATGCAGGAATCATGACTGACACAGGGTCTTTTAGATTCCCTTCAACGTCCAATAAAACACATCATATTGTTGCTAGTCTCATTGAAAAAGGTGCTAATAATGCACAAATTCATAATAGTATATATGACAACAATAGTTATGAACGTTTACAGTTATTAGGTTGTGCTTTAAAAAACCTAAAAGTGATTCCAGAATTACGTACAGCATACATTACCTTAAGTCAAGAAGAGCTAGACACATACAACTTTCAAAAAGGTGATACAGAAGGTGTTGTCAACTATGGGCTATCTTTAAAAGGAATCATATTTGCTGCTATTTTTATTGAAAATCGTCAAGAAGATATTGTGAAAATATCCTTACGCAGTAAAGGAGATTTCTCTGTAAATGAATTTTCGAGAGCACACTTTAATGGTGGTGGTCATACTAATGCAGCTGGTGGGCGTAGTGATTTATCATTACAAGATACCGTTGAAAAATTTATTAGTATCTTACCAAACTATAAAAATGCCTTGAGTCTATGAAGCAGCTTACTATCTTTCTTTTTATTTCACTGATATTTTTTAGCTGTAAATCCCCTGAAGCACGTTTACCAGAAACAGTGTCATCGGGTTCTTTCTATAAAGAATCTATAGAGCGCAACAAGAAACTAAATGAACGAGAACACAAACGCATAAAGCAGATTATAGATAATGACTCTGAGAATGAGTATATCGCTTCTGAAAGTGGGTTTTGGTACTATTACCACAATAAAGTAGAGCAAGACACTATTACAGCTGACTTTGGTGACGTTCTCAATTTCAATTATAACATTAAAGACCTAGATGGTAATCTTATTTATTCTGAAGAAGAATTAGGCCCACAGAGCTATGCAATGGATCAGGAAGAAATCTTCACAGGATTGAGAGAAGGACTCAAACTCATGAAACCTTCTGAAACTATTACCTTTTTCTTCCCATCCCAGAAAGCCTATGGTTATTATGGTGACACCAAGAAAATAGGCACTAATATTCCACTAATTTGTAAAGTAACTTTAAACACTATAACTCAAAACAAAGATGATGAATAGACTATTGACAATAGCGCTAATAGGTTTCTTAACCTTCATGACTTCATGCAAAGCACAATATCCAGATTTAGAAGATGGCTTGTATGCAGAAATTATTACTACAAAAGGTACAATGATTGCAAAACTATATTATGACAAAGTACCTGTAACCGTTGCCAATTTTGTAGCCTTAGCAGAAGGAGATCATCCAATGGTAGATGAGAAGTTTAAAGGAAAACCTTATTACGATAGTATCACATTCCACAGAGTAATGGATCAATTCATGATTCAAGGTGGAGACCATACAGCTACTGGTGGTGGAAATCCTGGGTATCGTTTTGCAGCGGATTTTGATGCTGAATTAAAACACGATAAACCTGGAATGCTATCAATGGCAAACAGTGGTGGATTCAATACCAATAGCAGTCAATTCTTTATTACAGAAGTACCTTACCCTAGCTTAGATGCTTTTGATGCAGAAGGTAACTTAAAACCTTGTGATCAACCAAGAGTAAGCTGCCACTCTGTTTTTGGTGAATTGGTTCAGGGAATCGAAATACAAGATTCAATATCTAATGTAAAAGTAGGCGCAAGAAACAAGCCTGTAGAAGATGTTGTGATTACTAAAATGAACATCATCCGAAAAGGATCTGCTGCAAAATCATTTAATGCACCTAAGGTTTTTGAAGAAGAAATGCCAAAAGTTGAAGAGTCTCTAAACAAAATCAGAGAAGAACAAAAATTAAAAGCTGAAGCTGAAGCAAAGGAACGTGAAGAAAGAAACATTGAAGCAGGAGTTCCTATGAAAGCTGAGTTTGATGAATACAATAAAGATGTTGAAACACTAGCATCTGGATTAAAGATACATTACATCAAAAGAGGTGAAGGCCCTAAGCCAAATATAGGTCAGAATGTTTTGGTTAATTATCAAGGACACTTTACCGATGGTAGATTATTCGACAGTAATATCGAAGATGTTGAAATGAGACATTACGGAAAACTGAACCCTGCAAAGGTTGCTAGAGACTTATACAAGCCTTCAAAGATGTTGGTATCTCCAAATGCACGTTTAGTTCCAGGCTTTAGAGAAGGATTAATGCAAATGAAGGTTGGTGATAAAGCCTATTTTTATTTACCATCTCACCTAGCCTATGGCGAACGCGGAGCTGGTGGTGGCTTCATTCCTCCTAATACAGATTTAGTATTTGTATTAGAGATGGTCGAAATTGTAGACGGCACAAACTAAATAAAAAAAACCAGCTCGATGAGCTGGTTTTTTTATGCTTATGCTTTAGGAATATTTTTCAAAATCTCTAAGACAAACTTCCAATACTTTTGTACTGAAGAAATCTGTGCACGCTCGTCAGGAGAATGTGCGCCTTTAATATTTGGACCGAAACTAATCATATCCATTTCAGGATAATTGGTACCAAGAATACCACACTCTAATCCAGCGTGGCAAGCGGCAACATGAGGTTCTTCTCCATTGTTCTGTTGCTTATAAATATCTACCATAACCTTCAATATAGCAGAATCCATATTTGGTGTCCATCCAGGATAACTTCCCGAAAATTCTACTTCGCAGCCTGTAAGCTCAAAAGTAGCTCTTAAGGCATTTGCCAAATCCATCTTAGAACTTTCTACAGAAGAACGCGTAAGACAACCTATTTTTATTTGACCATCCTTAACGATGACTCTGGCAATGTTATTTGAAGTTTCGACCAAATCTGGAATATCAGCACTCATTCTATAAACACCATTGGTTGCCGCATAAATTGCTCTAGTAAGCCCTTCTTGCACCCCAAGATCCATAATACTCTGAGGTGTTTCAATTTCGGAGAACTCTATTTCCAACTCTGGTTCCATCGTTTTTAATTCTTTTTTAATGCTTGAAGCCAAAAGATTCATTTCATGGACAAACGCTTCTTCATGAACACTGTCAATAGCGACCATCGCTACACTTTCGCGTGGAATTGCATTACGAAGGCTTCCACCATCAATCTCGGAAATACGCAACCCGAAGTTTTCAAACCCATCAAACAACAATCTGTTCATGATCTTATTGGCATTACCCAAACCTTCATGAATTTGCATTCCAGAATGTCCGCCTTGTAATCCTTTAACCTCAATCTTATATCCTGTCTTTATTTCAGGTGTATCTTCTTCAGCATAAGATCTTGTTGCAGTAACATCAATTCCACCAGCGCATCCTACGCCAATTTCATCATCTTCTTCAGTATCTAAATTCAGTAATATTTCACCTTGCAGCACACCACCTTCAAGCCCCATGGCTCCTGTCATCCCAGTTTCTTCATCAATGGTAAATAAAGCTTCAATGGCAGGATGTTCAATATTATTACTTTCCAGAATTGCCATAATCGTTGCTACACCAAGACCATTATCTGCTCCAAGAGTAGTGCCTTTGGCTTTCACCCAATCACCTTCAATAAACATGTCTATCCCTTGCGTATCAAAATCGAAAACAGTGTCGTTATTTTTTTGGTGCACCATGTCCAAATGCGATTGCATAACAATCATTTTACGGTCTTCCATACCTTCGGTAGCAGGCTTTCTAATAATAACGTTACCAACTGCATCTGTAATGGTTTCTAAACCAAGTTTAGTTCCAAAATCAACCATAAACTGAATGACGCGCTCTTCTTTTTTCGAAGCTCTAGGCACTGCATTAAGGTCAGCAAACTTATTCCAAAGTGATACTGGCTCTAATTCTCTTATATCTGAATTCATATTTTATTTTTTAGCTCAACAAAAGTAATTAAACCTATTATGTTATCCATGAATAATGCTCATGTTCATTTACTTTTTTACTTTTGGTGATAATGAAACCAAAGTCTATTATAGTTCTTGCGCTGCCAATTCAAATTATAGTTATAAAACTATTATCCTACTTTCCTGAATTTGTAGAGCAGGTTTACAGCAATGGTATCTACAAATTCATTGCCCTACTAATGCACTATGCCTTCGGCTGGCTGCCGTTTTCTTTTGGAGATATTTTTTATACTATCATTATTCTCTTAGCCTTAAAGTGGCTAGTCAAAAATCGAAAACGGATTATTAAGGATACTCGTAGTTGGATTGTGGATGTGCTAGCCGCCGTCTCAATAGCATACTTTGCGTTTCACATCCTTTGGGCATTCAATTACTATAGACTCCCACTCCATGAGTCATTAGAAATTGGTCATGAGTATTCTACAGAAGAACTCCTGGAAGTTACACATCAATTGATTGCAAAAACCAATGAGGCTCATGCTGTGCTAAGTACTAATGATACTCTCAAAATTGAGTTTCCTTACACCAAAAATGAACTCATAGATATGGTCCCTGATGGTTATGATGAGTTGTCTAAAAAATATGAGCATTTTAAATATCCTAAAAGAAGCATCAAGAAATCTATCTATAGCTTACAGTTAACATACATGGGATTCTCAGGATATTTGAATCCTTTTACTAATGAAGCCCAAATAGATGGTTTGCTTCCTAAGTTTAAATACCCAACAACTGCTAGTCATGAGGTTGCTCATCAATTGGGCTATGCCGCAGAAAACGAAGCCAACTTTATAGGAAGTATGGCGTCCATACATCATCCAGATGCTTATTTTCAATACTCAGGTTATGCCTTTATTCTAAGACACTGTTTAGGTGAAGTATACAAACGAGAACCTAAGCTATACGAATCTATTGTAGATACACTTAACATTGGTGTTGTTAGGAATTACCAAGAAGTAAGAGCGTTTTGGAACAGTTATGAAAATCCTTTAGAACCTTTGTTTAGAAATACTTATAGTGGATTCTTAAAAGCAAATAACCAATCTGGCGGAATTGAAAGTTATAGTTATGTCGTTGCATTGTATGTTAACTATTTCAAAGAATACCCATTTGAAAAATAGTTAAAACTCCTCACCCTCCTCTTTTACTGCCTGCTATTGTTTATCTTTAGAGTTTTAACTCAATACTAACCTATATGCAAAGACTTTTAGCAATTGCAGTTCTTTTCTTATGGTGTTTAAATAGTTACTCGCAGGATTATTTTCCTAATAACACTGGAGTAAAAACACAAAATAGCAACTACACTGCACTAACCAATGCCACAATCCATGTCTCACCTTCACAAACTATTGAGAATGGTACTTTATTAATCAAAGATGGTAAAGTCGTTAACTCTGGTGCCGACATCAACATTCCAAAAAATTCCAACATTGTAGACCTTTCAGGTAAAAGTATCTATCCTTCATTTATAGATGTATTCACAGATTTTGGAATAGAAAAACCAAAACGCGCAACTGGCAATACACCTCAGTATGATGCAAGTCGTTCAGGCTATTATTGGAACGACCACATAATGCCTGAGCAAAGAGGTATAAAAAGTTTTAAGTACGATTCCAAAAAAGCTGAAGCAATGAGAAAGCAAGGCTTTGGCGTTGTGAACACACACATGCAAGATGGTATCGTGAGAGGATCGGGAGTTTTAGTAGCTCTAAATTCTTCTGGTAAAAATGCTGATAGAATTCTTGATGATCATTCTGCGCAGTACCTATCCTTTAGAAAAAGTTTAGCCTCAAGGCAATCCTATCCTACATCCCAAATGGGAAGTATAGCACTCCTAAGACAAATGTATTTAGACGCGGATTGGTATGCAACAGGAGCATCTAAGACAAAAGATATGTCTCTGGAGGCATTGATAGACAACAAAACCTTACCGCAAATCTTTGCTGCAGGAAGCAAGATTACTGCTATACGTGCCGACAATGTTGGCGATGAAAGCGGTGTTCAGTATGTGCTTTTAGGTGGTGGAGACGAATATGAACGTATCGATGAAATTAAGGCTACTAACGCTAAGTTTATTATTCCTATCAACTTTAGAAAAGCTTATGATGTTGAAAATGCATTCTTAACAGCTTCATTATCACTTAGCGATATGAAAGCCTGGAATCAGGAACCAACCAATCCAAAAGTATTAGCCGACAATAACGTAACGTTTGCATTGACAACGCACTCCTTAAAGTCTGCTAAAGATTTTAAATCTAAACTCATGGATGCTATTGCTCATGGTTTGGATAAAACCAAAGCCTTAGAAGCTCTGACTACTGTTCCTGCAGGAATACTAGGAAAGTCTAATGAAATTGGGAGCTTAAAAAATGGTTCTTATGCAAACTTCTTAATTACGTCTGGAGATATTTTTGATAAGAAAACCAAGCTTTACGAAAACTGGGTTCAAGGACAGAAGCACGTGATTCAGGATATGAATGTTAAGGATATCAGAGGTAAGTACGCTTTCAATATAGGAAATCAATCCTATGAATTATCCATTAGTGGAGAACTTTCCAAGCCAAAGTCTGAAGTTACAAGCGGTAATGCTAAGCGAGGAAGTAAACTCACTTATGCCAATGACTGGGTCAATCTTTCGTTTACTGAAAAAGACACAACCACTCAGAAATTCATCCGAGTTACAGCCAATGTTTTAGACTCTGGAAATTTGAAAGGCAAAGCTATTTTCCCAAACGGAAATGAGACCATATTTAGAGCTAAGAAAGATGTCCCTGAATCCAAGGATGAAGACACCAAGCCAGAAGATAAAGGTTCTGAAACTCCAAAGATATTTCCTGTGACCTATCCAAACATGGCCTATGGTTCTACCACTTTACCAAAAGCAGAAACATTATTATTCAAAAACGCTACAGTTTGGACAAATGAATCTGATGGTATTATGGAGAGTACAGATGTTCTCATTAAGAATGGAAAGATTTCTAAAATCGGCTCAAACCTTTCAGACTCTAATGCTAAAGTCATTGATGCCACAGGTAAACATCTCACTTCTGGTATTGTTGATGAACACTCACATATTGCAGCAACATCAATAAACGAATCTGGACACAACTCCTCTGCAGAAGTATCTATAGAAGACGTGTTAGATGCCGAAGACATTGACATCTACAGAAACCTAGCAGGAGGTGTTACGACAATTCAAATACTTCATGGTTCAGCCAACCCTATTGGTGGTCGCTCTGCGATTATTAAACTAAAATGGGGCCATCCTGCGGACGATTTGGTATTTGATGGCGCACCTAAATTTATAAAGTTTGCTTTGGGTGAAAACGTTAAGCAAAGTAACTGGGGCGATAACCAGAGGATACGTTTCCCACAAACTCGAATGGGTGTAGAACAAGTCTACATGGACTACTTCAATAGAGCCAAAGCCTATGATAAAGCAAAGAAAAGCGGCAAACCTTATCGTAAGGATATAGAGCTTGAAGTGCTAGCTGAAATCATCAACAAGGAGCGATTTATAAGTTGTCATTCTTATGTTCAGAGTGAAATCAATATGCTCATGAAAGTAGCAGAGCGATTTAATTTCAGTATTAACACATTTACGCACATTCTTGAAGGCTATAAACTAGCAGATAAAATGAGGGTTCACGGTGCAGGTGGCTCAACTTTTAGCGATTGGTGGGCTTATAAATATGAAGTTAACGACGCTATTCCTTATAATGCAGCGATTATGCATAATCAGGGTGTCGTTACTGCTATAAATAGTGATGATGCTGAGATGTCGAGACGTTTAAACCAAGAAGCAGCAAAGTCTGTAAAGTATGGTGGTGTCAGCGAAGAAGATGCGTGGAAGTTCGTAACACTAAACCCAGCAAAACTATTACATATCGATGATAAAGTAGGAAGTATAAAAGTAGGTAAGCAAGCCGATCTTGTACTATGGTCCGATAATCCTTTGTCAATTTATGCAAAGGCAGAAAAAACGATTATTGAAGGTGTCACTTACTTCGATATTGAAAAAGACAAACGAATGAGAGCCCAAGTACAGAAAGACAAAAGTGAGCTTATCAATATGATGATGAAGGCTAAGAACAAGGGATTAAAAACTCAGCCTATCAAGAAAAAAGAGAAAGCAGTAATGCATTGCGATTATGAAGATCATCAATATCATCAACATTAATACTAAGATCATGAAACATATATATAGATTCTTATTAGTTTTTGCAATTTGTTTAGTTGGTAATGCAC
Source organism: Winogradskyella sp. 3972H.M.0a.05 (assembly GCF_040493455.1). Taxonomy (NCBI): domain Bacteria; kingdom Pseudomonadati; phylum Bacteroidota; class Flavobacteriia; order Flavobacteriales; family Flavobacteriaceae; genus Winogradskyella; species Winogradskyella sp. 3972H.M.0a.05. The sequence continues at coordinate 292,581 of NZ_JANFDA010000002.1, forward strand.
AGCAAACACCAGCTGCTAAACAAACGACTCCAATAGCTATCATTGGAGCTACTGCTCATATTGGTAATGGCAACGTTATTGATAATGCACTTATCATTCTTAAAGATGGGAAGATTGAAACCATCGTGGATGGTACGGTAGTAAAAATGGACCTTAAAGGCATGGAGGTTATCTCTGCAAATGGAAAACATGTCTATCCGGGATTCATTGTTGCTAATGCAACACATGGTCTTGTAGAAATTAGTGCCGTTAGAGCTACAGATGACGATGCAGAAGTTGGATTATACAATCCGCATATTCGTAGTATCATTGCTTACAATGCCGAGTCAAAAATCACTGAAAGCATGAGACCAAATGGAGTCTTATTAGGGCAGATTACACCAAGAGGTGGTCGTATTTCTGGCTCCTCCTCTATTGTACAGTTTGATGCCTGGAACTGGGAAGACGCAGCAATAAAAGTAGATGAAGGCATTCATATCAACTGGCCAAATAGCTTCACTAGAGGACGTTGGTGGCTTGGCGAAGACCCAGCTTTGAAACCCAACAAAAACTATTCAAAGCAGTTAGACGAATTAGCCGACTATTTCAATAATAGCAAAGTTTATAGTCAAGGAGATAAAAGTGAAACCAATTTACCTTTTGAAGCCCTTGCTGGTCTCTTTGATGGTTCTAAGAAATTTTACATTCATGCCAATGATGAAAAGGGCATCATTGATGCTATTAATTTTTCTAAAGCCAATGGCATAAAACATCCAGTAATTGTTGGTGGTTATGATGCATATAAAGTCACTGATTTACTGGTAGAAAATAACATTCCTGTTCTATTGAGACGTGTCCATACAAGACCAAATGGTGAAGATGCAGATTATGATTTACCATTCCGCTTAGCAAAGCTATTAGTAGATAAAGGAGTTTTAGTAGGTTTGGAAACCAGCGGTCAGATGGAACGCATGAACTCTAGAAACCTACCCTTCTACGCAGGAACCACTGTCGCGTATGGTTTAACTAAAGAACAAGCATTGCAACTTATAACATCTAATACAGCAAAAATTTTAGGTATTGATGATAACTATGGTTCACTCGAAACAGGAAAAAGCGCAACACTTTTTATCAGTGAAGGAGATGCTTTGGATATGCGTACCAATCTATTGACACATGCCTTTATAGATGGTCGACAAATCAGTTTGGAATCACATCAAACCAAACTCTGGAAACGATATTCAGAAAAGTACAAAAACGATAAAAGCAATTAATTAAAAAGCGAGTTTTACACTCGCTTTTTTAATGATTCAACATCATCGCTAAGCGACAAAACGTCACTAATAATCAATGATTTGCAGACATTTTGTCGTTCTTGTTCTAATGGTAAGGAAATTGAAAGTAAAACTGTGAAAATAAAACATTACAGTATATATGAACTTTAATAATTTCACCATAAAATCACAAGAAGCCATACAGCAAGCACAACAAATTGCTCAAGGCTTGAGTCATCAACAGATCGAGAACGAACACCTGTTCAAAGCCATAATGTCTGTAGATGAAAACGTTATTCCATTCCTCTTAAAAAAGTTGAATGTGAATGTGTCTCTTTTAGAACAAATTCTAGATAAAGAACTGAGCAGCTTACCTAAAGTTTCTGGAGCAGAACTGATGTTGTCTAGAGAAGCTGGCAAATCGCTAAATGAAGCCTCAATCATTGCCAAAAACATGAATGATGATTTCGTCTCTATCGAGCATTTGATATTGGCGATATTCAAATCTAAAAGTAAGATTGCTCAAATCTTAAAGGACCAGAGCGTCACTGAAAAAGAACTAAAAGCGGCCATTGAGGAATTGCGCAAAGGAGATCGTGTGACGTCACAAAGTCAAGAAGAAACATACAACTCCTTAAACAAATATGCCAAAAACCTTAATCAGCTAGCCAGAGACGGTAAGTTAGATCCAGTAATAGGACGCGACGAAGAGATAAGACGCATTCTTCAAATATTGTCTAGACGCACTAAGAACAACCCTATTTTGGTTGGTGAACCTGGAACTGGAAAAACTGCCATTGCAGAAGGTTTGGCACATAGAATTATAGATGGCGATATTCCAGAGAATCTTAAGGACAAGCAAATCTTTGCCCTAGATATGGGAGCCTTGATCGCTGGTGCCAAGTTCAAAGGTGAATTCGAAGAGCGCTTAAAAGCAGTCATTAAAGAAGTAACCACTAGTGAAGGAGATATCGTATTATTCATTGACGAAATACACACGCTTGTTGGTGCTGGTGGCGGACAAGGTGCCATGGATGCAGCTAATATCTTAAAGCCTGCTTTAGCAAGAGGTGAGCTCAGAGCCATTGGTGCAACAACTCTAGATGAATACCAAAAGTATTTTGAAAAGGATAAAGCTCTAGAAAGACGTTTTCAAAAAGTGATGGTCAATGAGCCAGATACAGAAAGTGCGATTTCTATCCTAAGAGGTATCAAAGAAAAATATGAAACGCACCACAAGGTTCGCATTAAAGATGAAGCGATTATTGGTGCGGTAGAACTATCTAATCGCTATATCACCAACCGTTTCTTGCCAGACAAAGCAATTGACTTAATGGATGAAGCTGCTTCTAAGCTACGTATGGAAATCAATTCTAAGCCAGAAGAATTAGATGTTTTGGATAGAAAGATCATGCAATTAGAAATTGAGATTGAAGCCATTAAGCGCGAAAAGGATGAGTCTAAGTTAAAAACATTACGTTCAGATTTAGCGAATCTCAAAGAAGAACGAAACGAGATTAATGCGAAGTGGAAATCTGAAAAAGAAGTCGTTGATAATATTCAGAATATAAAACAAGACATAGAAAACTATAAGCTTGAAGCCGAACGTGCGGAACGCGAAGGTAACTATGGCGAAGTAGCCGAATTGCGCTATGGAAAAATAAAGAATGCTCAAGAACAACTTGAAGGTTTTCAAAAGCAATTACAAGCGCAACAAGAAAATGCATTGATTAAAGAGGAAGTGACTTATGAAGACATTGCAGAAGTTGTAGCAAAATGGACAGGAATTCCTGTCACTAAAATGATTCAGAGTGAACGCGAAAAGCTATTGCGTTTAGAAGACGAATTACACAAGCGTGTAGTAGGGCAAGAAGAAGCTATCGTCGCTGTCAGTGATGCCGTGAGACGCTCTAGAGCTGGTTTACAAAATCCACAAAAACCAATAGGTACATTCTTGTTCCTAGGTACAACTGGAGTTGGTAAAACAGAATTAGCAAAAGCATTAGCCGAATATCTGTTCGATGATGAAAACGCCATGACTAGAATAGATATGAGCGAATATCAAGAACGTCATGCAGTGAGTAGATTGGTTGGAGCGCCTCCAGGTTATGTAGGCTATGATGAAGGCGGTCAGTTAACCGAAGCTGTGAGACGCAAACCATATTCTGTAGTATTACTGGACGAAATTGAAAAAGCGCATCCAGACACCTTCAATATTCTTCTTCAAGTACTTGATGAAGGTCGATTAACGGACAATAAAGGTCGTATTGCTGATTTTAAAAATACGATTATCATCATGACCTCAAATATGGGTAGTCATATCATTCAGGAGAAGTTCGAATCTGTAAAAGATATGGACACCGCTGTTGAAGCTGCAAAAGTTGAAGTACTTGGTCTTCTGAAACAAAGTGTGCGTCCAGAATTCTTGAACAGAATTGATGACACTATCATGTTCACACCATTAACCAAAAGTAATATTGTGGACATTGTTGAGCTTCAGTTAAAATCTGTAACTAAAATGATTGCTCAGCAAGGCATTACATTTGACGCTACAAAAGAAGCTATCGCATATTTGGCAGATAAAGGTTTCAATCCAGAATATGGAGCCAGACCAGTGAAACGTGTCATTCAGAAAGAAGTATTGAATGCATTAAGCAAAGAAATCCTAGCTGGAAAAGTGACTACAGATAGTATCATTTTACTAGATTCTTTTGATGATAAACTGGTATTTAGAAACCAAAGTGATCTTGTTAGTGAAGAGTTTTAGTTAAAATAGGCTAAAATCGAAGTTTTCACTGTAACAATAATTTAAATAAACAGTCTTATAAATGATTGGTTAGAGGAAGCAACACATGTTGATATCGACGCGTAGGTTCAACAATAATGTGTTGCTTTCCGTTTTTGATATATAAAAAATATACCGTTTGGTATATTTTTTATATATTTACCCTATGCAAACAAAAGCTGAACTTACAACGCAGTATATCTTAGAGACCGTTGCTCCTATTTTTAATCAGAATGGTTATGCAGCTACTAGCATGAAAGATATTACAGATGCTACTGGTCTCACTAAAGGTGCTATTTATGGTAATTTCGAAAATAAAGAACAGCTGGCTATTGCTGCATTTAGACACACTATTAAAAAATTGATGAAGCAGATAGGCGATCACCTGGAACAAAGTGATTCGCCAAAGCAAAAGCTTTATTTGATTTCAGATTTTTATAGAAACTATTACAATTATAGTAAGCGATTAGGTGGATGTCCTGTACTCAATATTGGTGTAGATGCTAACAACCAGAATACATTATTGTTGAAGAAAGTGCGCCAAACCATTGAAAAAATTCAAGATCAGGTAGCTGCTTTAATTGAAAAAGGCATTGAGGCTGGTGAGATTACTTCAAAAATTAATGCCATGACCTATGCCAAAAGAATCGATAGCATAATACAAGGCGCAATATTCATGACTTATACTATGGATGATGAGTTTTATTTAAAAGATGCTACGGACCAAATTGACGCTATAATTACAAACGAAATGAGTAAATAATATTTTTTTAATCAAGAATATACCTTTTGGTATATTTTACTAACAAAACAAATCAATGAATTCATTACCAAAAGTCTTAGAAAGTAAAGCTATTATCAGGTTTCAAGATTGCGATCCATTTAACCACCTCAATAATTCTAGTTATCTCAACTATTTTATGAATCACAGAGAGGATATGCTTATAGAGGTGTACGACATAGATATATACAAAATGGCCAGAAAAGAAGGTAAAAGCTGGGTTGTAGGCACTAGTCAAATCGCTTATTTAAAACCTGCTTTTCTAATGGAAAAAGTGACTATGCAATCGCAACTTTTGCATTATACTGATAGTGAACTTTACGTAGAAATGCGCATGTATAATGAAGATAAAAGCCAGCTCAAGGCAATCTTGTGGAGTAGTTTTGTGCATTTTAACCTTCTGAAACAGCAAAGAGAAATTCATACTGAGGATTTCATGAATCTTTTCTCAGCAATTCAAAATCCTGTGGATACATTAAACTTTGAAGACCGTATGAAGTCTATAAAACAGGCTGCAGTAAAATTATAACGATTCATTTTAGGAGCATCAGAAGTGGTGCTAGTTAATTTGGAAGGCTTCTTTATATTTAAAGAGGCCTTCTTTGTAAAAAAACATTTTTTGTGTAACAATTCACTTAACTTTCATACCAATAGAAAATCAAAACTTCCATGAAATTTATTCTCAAAGCGCTTTTTATCACTATACTTTGTTTCTCGCAAGCCCAAGCTCAAAAATTAGAAAATTCTTTACTCTGGAAAATTTCAGGAAATGATCTGGAACAATCTTCCTACTTGTATGGCACAGTACATATCACATGTGATGCTTCACTAAGCACAAAGGTTTTGCAAGCATTAGAAGAAACATCTCAACTTGTTCTAGAACTGGATATGGATGATCCCAGCTTGCAAATGGATATGATGAGCGATGTAATGATGAAAGATGGTAAAACTTTAAAAAGTATGCTTACTAAAGAAGAGTATAACATGCTCAATACGTTTATGACCAATGAAATGGGGATGCCTTTAGAGATGTTTAATTCTATGAAGCCCTTCTTCATCAATGCGATGTTTTATCCAAAAATGCTAGATTGCCCTGTAGAATCTTTTGAAGGTGAACTTATGAAAGTGACCAAAACTCAGAATGAAGAAATTCTAGGTCTAGAAACCGTAAAAGAACAATTGGCCGTTTTTGATGCTATTCCTTATGAGGATCAACTAAAAGATTTATTGCGCTCCGCAAAGGACAATCTGGAATTTGATAAAAAATTCTTTGCAGAAATGTTGAAGGCCTATAATAAAGAAGACTTAAACAAGCTTATGGATATCATGGAAGATGAAAACTATTTGATAAGCTCGAAGCACAGCGATAAACTTCTTGAAAAACGTAATAAGAATTGGATTTCAAAAATTGAAAGTATTGCTGAGGAAACACCTACCTTCTTTGGTGTAGGTGCTGGACACCTCGGTGGAGAAAACGGAGTCATTAATCTTTTACGAAAGCAAGGCTATACTGTAGAAGCAGTCTTAAACTAAATCAATCAACATACTTTAAAACTCCTTCAATTCCCACTTTCGTGGGAATTTTTGGTTTCGTATTTTAGCGTCAAAGAATGCTTACATGGATTTAAACTTCAACAAAAACGAAGATCACAATAAATTATTAGTTTCAGAATTAAAAAAGCGCTTAGCCAAAGTTAAGCTTGGCGGTGGACAAAAACGCATTGACAAGCATCATGCAAAAGGCAAATTAACCGCAAGAGAGCGCATAGATTACCTCTTAGATAGTAAAGCCAAAAGCATAGAAATTGGTGCTTTTGCCGCTGAAGATATGTATCACGAGCATGGTGGTTGCCCTTCGGCTGGTGTTGTTGTAAAGATTGGCTACATAAAAGGCAAACAATGTATTGTTGTTGCCAATGATGCTACTGTGAAAGCTGGTGCTTGGTTCCCAATGACAGGAAAAAAGAACCTTCGTGCACAGGAGATTGCCATTGAAAACCGTTTACCCATTATCTATTTAGTGGATAGCGCTGGTGTGTATCTTCCTATGCAAGATGAAATCTTTCCTGATAAAGAACACTTCGGAAGAATTTTTAGAAATAATGCGGTAATGAGCAGTATGGGTATTACGCAAATTGCTGCTGTAATGGGAAGCTGTGTTGCTGGTGGTGCTTACCTACCGATAATGAGTGATGAAGCATTGATCGTCGATAAAACGGGAAGTATTTTCTTGGCTGGTAGTTATTTAGTAAAGGCAGCTATTGGAGAATCAATTGATAATGAAACGCTTGGTGGCGCAACAACGCATTGCGAAATTTCTGGTGTTACGGATTACAAAGCCAAAGATGATAAAGACGCATTAGACACTATTAAAAACTTAGTGGATAAAATTGGGGATTATGATAAGGCTGGCTTCAACAGAACAAAACCTCAAAAACCTTCTGAAAATCAGGATGACATCTATGGTATTGTGCCTAAATCTCGTGCAGATCAATACGACATGTATGAAATCATAAAGCGATTGGTTGACAATTCAGAATATGACGAATATAAAGCAGGTTATGGAAAGACTATAATAACAGCATATGCCAGAATTGATGGTTGGGCTGTTGGTATTGTGGCTAACCAACGTCATATCGTTAAAACTAAAGGTGCAAAAACAAAGCCTAGCGAAATGCAATTCGGCGGAGTCATATATAATGATAGTGCCGATAAAGCCACACGATTTATTGCCAATTGTAATCAAAAGAAAATTCCTTTGGTGTTCCTACAAGATGTTACAGGCTTTATGGTTGGTAGCAAAAGTGAACATGGTGGCATCATAAAGGATGGTGCTAAAATGGTGAATGCAGTAAGTAATTCAGTAGTGCCTAAGTTTACTATTGTTATTGGTAATAGCTATGGTGCAGGAAATTATGCCATGTGCGGAAAAGCTTATGATCCAAGACTTATTGTTGCCTGGCCAAGTGCTGAGTTAGCAGTAATGAGTGGTAATTCTGCAGCAAAAGTTTTACTTCAAATAGAAAAAGCTTCGCTTGAAAAACAAGGTGAAACTATTACTCCTGAAAAAGAAAAAGAACTATTTGATAAGATAAAGTCGAGATATGACAACCAAGTATCTCCATATTATGCAGCTGCAAGACTTTGGACAGATGGCATTATAGATCCTTTAGAAACTCGTACATGGGTTTCTATGGGTATTGAAGCTGCAAACCACGCTCCTATTGAAAAGCCTTTTAATTTGGGCGTGTTGCAAGTGTAATATGCAACAAAAGGACTCTAATAAGCAATCAATTTTTGTTATAATATTACTGATATTAGCAGCAGAAGCTGTGTTTATTTTACCTTTTGTTTTACAGCGTATTTTTAGACCTACTTTCCTTGAAACCTTTGCGGTTAATAATGAACAGCTTGGTTATTGCTTTTCCATTTATGGGATTGTAGCATTATTTTCATATTTATTTGGTGGTCCATTAGCAGATAAGTTTCATCCAAAAAACTTAATGGCTTCTGCCCTTTTGTTAACTGCTTTAGGAGGATTGTATTTTTCAACCTATCCTGAATATACTAACTTAAAATACCTCTATGGCTATTGGGGTTTTACAACCATATTTCTGTTTTGGGCTGCAATGATTAAGGCTACACGTCTTTGGGGTGGAGCGAACAAACAAGGCATTGCTTTTGGTTTTTTAGATGGTGGTCGTGGCTTAGTAGCTGCTGCTTTTGGCTCTATTGGCGTCGTTATATTTTCGCTTTTTATTGATGTTGATATTTCTGAAACTTCGTTGGTGGAACGTCAGTATGCGTTCAAGCAAGTGATACTTACTTGCTCAGCTATTGTTGGTGTTATTGCTGTTTTGGTTTATTTATTTTTGAAACCATCCCAAAATGCTGATAACAATGAATCTGTAGTAAACACCTTTGATGTTTCAAGCTTCAAAATCCTTTTGGAAATTCCTTCCATCAGATTACTGATGGTGATTATTCTATGTGCTTATACAGGTTACAAAGCAAGTGATTTATTCACACTCTACGCAACAGATGTTATGCATTACGATGCTATAAAATCTGCAGGTGTTGGTACTTCATTGTTGTATATAAGACCAATTATCGGTGTTGCTATAGGCTTTATGGCAGATAGAACTAGGGCGTCACTATGGCTAATCATCGGGTTCTTATTAACGACCTTATCGAGTATACTATTTGCTATTGGAATTATTGACGATAGTACCACAGTTTTATTTGTAATCAATATCTTATTAATTGCTATTGGTATTTATTCTTGTAGAGTGTTATACTTTGCCACGCTTGAAGAAGCCAAAATCCCTATCGCTCTAACTGGTACTGCCGTAGGTTTAGTGTCTATAATCGGTTATACACCAGATATTTTTTCTGGGCCAATGTTCGGTATTTTAGTTGATAATCCTGATAAAGTTCTTGGCTTACAGCATGCATTTTTAGTCCTTACAGCGTTCAGTCTTGTTGGTGTTCTGGCTTCAGTTTGGTTTTACAGAATAACTAGATCTAGACGCTAATACATAATCTCTATTTTCTTATCTCGTTATTTTTCAGTATTTTATAGGGACACATAAATGGAACATATTATGGGTACTATTAAATCATTAAACAAATGGGCCAATAGACACACGTATCTTCCTATCGATTTACTTCGTATAGCTTTGGGTGCTTTCCTATTTTACAAAGGATTCCAGTTCATGGGAAACATTGAAGTACTTGCAGATTTAGCAAAACCTTTTCAGAGTATAGCTGGTAATGTTGTTTTACTTCATTACGTGGCTCCTGCACACTTTATTGGAGGCTTGCTTATCATTTTTGGTCTATTAACGAGATGGGCAGTAATTGCTCAATTGCCAATTTTAATTGGTGCAGTCATTATTAATTTCGGAATGGAAGACAACACTACAGAGTCATTAATTGCTTTGATTGTTTTAGTGGTTAGTCTTTTCTTTCTATTTTACGGTTCTGGTAAGCGTTCTTGCGATTACTATTTTAAAATGCAGAAATAGAAAACTTAGTAAGCTAATCTCAATTAGTTTACTTTAATTTTTGCCAGTTGTTGACTGCCAGATTTACTGTCTAACCTTAGGGTGTATCGCTTTGCTTTTTGCGTTGGTGAGCCATAATTATTGTAAACAGTGCACATTAAAAAGATTGGAGATTTGTTCTTTGATTGTTTTGCGAGGCTTTTGGCATTAATTAACCATTCCCCTATTCCATCATCATAGACTTCAAACTGTTCTTTTCCGAATCCTTGATCTATACCGTCTTTATATCTATCCTTGCGCTTCTCTAAACTGTATTCCCAATTAAAGAATCGTTTCTGTGGGTTCACGAATTGTATTTCAAAAGGCGCATCTTCGCTACTCCATTCAAAAACAAGTCTTGCGTTGTATGTAATATTATTTAAATATTCTGGTCTAATCCTACTCGTATTTAGTTTTGATTTATGGTGAAATACTAAGTTTCTTATTTCAGCATCCACAATTTTATTTACTCCTGAAAAATTTAGCTTTGGATTAATAGTACCATCATCAATTTTAAGGTACAAATCAAGTGCCTTTTGATGGTTCTGAGTGTCACGATATGTTTCAGCCAAATCAAGATACGATTGAACCTTGTTTGGGTACAACTCCAACATCTTCAGTGCTGCTTCTAAAGCAAACTTATTGTTAGCATCTGATAGTGCTTTAAACCTCACAACTCTCAATTGTGCTGCTGTAGGCTGATCTAATTCTAAAATATTTGACAATACCTGATAGGCTAATGATCTGTTGGTCGGTCTAAAAAAGTCATAGACATCGATAAAATATTCTGGTTTATTTGAAAATTTATCTCTTTGCTCCAAATAGGCATCAAAAGCTTCCTCAATTGTTTTTGCCTTCTTTAGAGTCTTTATATAGGGAATTTTAGCTTGAATGGTTGACAAAGTGTTTTCATCATAGATATTATTTTTAACCAATGCTAAATCTTCCTGTTTACTTTTGAGACCAGCTCCTGCTGCAGTTTTTGTAGTAATAAGGATAACACCGTTTGCACCTCTACTTCCAAATCTGTTTGTCGCTGCTAACCCATTAAGCACTGTTACGTCAGCAATGTTATTCGGGTCTAAATAGGATGTGGTTTGCAAACCTGGTCTAAAGAACTGACCAGAACTAGAATCCGAACTGGTTATAGGTGTACCATCTACAACTATTAATGCGTAATTATTTAGCAAGAATGATGATGGCCCTCTTATAATCGTTTGGCTCAAATCTTCGGAACTTGAAGAATTTAGCGAAGCGAATTTTCCCCTGACAGCAGAAGACACATCAGTGGTACCGCCTTTGAGTAAATCATCTCCATCTACAGACTTTACTCTATACCCTACACCATCTTTATTTTGATTTCCATAGGCTGTCTTCACTTTATCTTCATCTACATTGTTTGTTGTCTTAGCATCGACTAAAACCTCATCTAATCTAATGTTTCCTTCTTCTAACCAGATATTAAGATTGTTATTCTCTCCTAGCACTTTTACTATCTCTTTTTGGTTATCAATTTTCAAAATCAATGAGTCACCAGGTTTTCCTTTTATTTCGTAAGAGTTATCAATCTTCGGATTAATCACAATCTTATCTTGTTCTTTGATGTAAACTTCTACTTTATCAATAGTAGGATCATCGTGGTACAATTTACCTTGATAGATTTTTTGTGCTTCGTTAGATTGCGAAAAACTATAATTTTTCGATAGATTTATAAGTTTTCCCGAATTGGTAAAGGCTAAATAACTGAGCTTATGTTTATCAAAATTTTTACTACTATTAATGACATAAAGATTTCCTTTTATAGTGCTGTTAGACAGGAATATTTTCTCTTTACCATCCGTGAACAATAGTATATCATTATCAGTTTCTCCAATCTCTATTCCTTCAAAAGAAGTAGCTCCATCATACTTTACTTTTTGCAAATAATCTTTGATACTAGACCAATCTCCTTCAGTAACTTTATAAATTTTCTTATCAATAAATCTGTAATTAAATAATACTAAAGCGACTTCAACATCATTGTACTTCTTGAAGTAATTATTTAAAAAGTCTAAATCTTTTTCAATATCTCTATCTTTCATTGATAAAGAGACATCCCAAAGTATTTGTGTTTGCTTTTGTGAAAACGAATTATAAATGAAGAACAGGGAAAAGAAGAGTATAAATAAAGATCTCATACTTAAGATTTTTCAACTTTATAAATTACAAAAAAACTAAACATGAGACCTTGTTTTATCTTGTTATAACTTTTCTTTAACAACGAGCATATTTATTTTGAGCCATTATAAGATTCGACCAATCGAATAAATTCTGAACGATATCCATCTTTATCCAAACCTTTACCTTCTTTGGCCAAGGCTACAACTTTATCTAACGTGGCTCCGTTGTAATATTTAGATTTTCTTAATTGCATTCCAAATAAAGCTACCGCAGAAGAAAACTTAAGATCTTTGGACATTTCCTTAGTTTTATTATCTTGAGTATGAACCATTTCTATACTCTTCTTGCCATCTGGTTTTTTGTAACGAAACTTTACTGTAAATAGTTCATCTGAATATGCATCTGATTTGGTTTTATCCGTATACTTCAAATCATGCACCTTTTCTAAATATGAACTTTTTATTCCAACAGGAATCAATTCGTATAATGCTGTTACTTTATGTCCACTTCCCAATTCTCCTGCATCTTTTGTATCATCAATAAAGTCTTCATCTGCCAATAATCTATTTTCATACCCAATGAGTCTGTAAGCCTGAACAACATTAGGATTGAATTCAACCTGAATTTTAACGTCTTTTGCAATAGTATATAATGTACCTCCAAACTCTTTTCCAAATACTTTACGTGCTTCTTGCATTGTGTCAATATAAGCGTGATTTCCATTGCCTTTATCAGCTAAGGTTTCGAGCTTAGAATCCTTATAGTTTCCATATCCAAATCCAAGAACTGATAGAAACACTCCTGATTTTCTCTTTTCTTCAATAAGTTTCTCCATATCCTTATCACTAGAAGGACCAACGTTAAAATCGCCATCAGTTGCTAATATCACTCTATTGTTTCCGTTCTTCTTAAAATTTTCTTGAGCTAATTTGTATGCCAATTTTATACCTTCTCCACCAGCTGTTGAACCTCCTGCTCTCAGTCCATCTAAAGCGTTCAGTATCTTTTCTTTTTGATTTCCAGAAGTTGGCTCTAAAACTACACCTGCAGCGCCTGCATAAACCACTATAGATACGTTATCTTGTTCTCTCAGTTGATTAACTAAAAGTTTGAATGCTGGCTTTAATAAGCCTAGTTTATTAGAAGAGCTCATCGATCCGGAAACATCTATAAGAAATGTAAGGTTAGAAGGCGGCAACTCATCATCTTTATATGTTTTTCCTTGCAATCCGATTTTCACCAATTTGGTCGTAGGGTTCCAAGGTGTAGAAGACACTTCGGAATTAATTGAAAAAGGATGCTTGCCTGTTGGCTGAGGATAATCATAATCGAAATAGTTTATCATCTCCTCTATCTTCACGGCATCTGGCAAAACTCTTTGACCATTATTTAATAATCGTCTTACATTACTGTAAGATGCTTTATCGACATCGATAGAAAATGTTGACAAAGGTGATAACTGGGTACGCTCAAATTTATTTTCAGTAATTTCTGCATAAGACTCATTATTTAATTCTTCGTAGAATTGATTAAGGATAGATACATCGGTATTATTCTTCTTTCCTTTAGTTCTAATAACGATGACTCCATTAGCACCTTGATTACCATAAACAGCTGTACCTTGAGCACCTTTAAGTACTTCAATATGCTTAATACGCTTAGTGTTTAATCCATTAATTTTCTTTTCAGATACTGGTTTACCATTGAGGATATACAATGGTTCATTACCTCCAGAAACACTACCATTACCCCTTATAATGACATTATTATTTGTACCTGGTTGCCCATTAATACGTAATCCAGCCACTCGCCCATTCAAAGCGGATAACTTGTTTCGACCTCTTTTCTTATTTGTTACATCTCTGAGCCTCGTTACACTATTCGTACTGCTACTACTTGTAGTATAGCCATACGCTACCACCACGACTTCCTCTAACTGAGCATCCTCCTCCATTGCTACATTAATAATATTGGATTTTCTAACAACGACTTCTTCAGTCTTCAACCCAACAAAACTGTAGACTAAAACATCTCCCTTTTTTGCCTTAATCTCGTACTTTCCATCAAAGTCTGATTGCGTTCCATTTGAAGTGCCTTTTATAATAATGTTTGCACCTGGTAATGGTAATCCATCAGCAGCTGATGTAACTACTCCTGTTATTGTTTTTTCCTGGCCAATTGCAGATAATGACAATAGCATTATCAAGCAAAAATTTAAAACTGTTTTCATAATAAATATATTTAGTAAAGTGTTAGATTCTTTTTGTAGTAATAACAATGACTCCGTTTCCTCCTCGGATTCCATAAACTGCTGTTGAACCAGCATCTTTGAGTACCGAGATCGTATCTACATCGTTCGGATTTAGTGCCCATAACGTATCTTGCTGTATCGGGATACCATCTAGTAGAATTAACGGATTGCCCATACTACCCCTAATACTGATGCTTGTCAATCCTCGCAATTGTCCGAAAACTGAATTCACATTTAGTCCTGCGACTCTTCCCTCTAGCAATTCAGCAATATTAACTATTGGTCTTTGTCCAATATCTTCTGGCGTCAACTCGACTACTGCACCAGCACTATTTGCCTTATTTAATACTTTATAATAATACCTATAGTCTACACAATCTTCCTCTAGAAAAAGTTGTGTGTCTATATTGTCAATATTTAATACGAATTCAGTTGTTTGTGCTTTACTATTACAGACAGTAAGTAATGCAATAAGTGTAATAAGTGTTCTCATAATTATAGTTTTTAATTTTTTCCATTAATCTTTAATCACTGCTATTAGCTCTGGTAACAAAGCGATAGCAGTCAGTACAACAGCATTATTTTTTTGTTTGGTTTTCTTTTTTTGGTTTTCTGAAGAGACCATTGCGCCTTTTGTGGATGCGTTTGGATTTCTAACAATGACTATGGAATGTTCTAATTCTTCAGAGAAATGATCTTCCATATATTTATAAGCCATGGATATACCATCATCATGAAACTCTTTGATACTGGATTTCAAATTATCCAAAGTATAAAGCAGCCCTTTAATATCCTTTGGATCACCTTCTTTTAAAGCAATTCCATTCATTTGGGAATATGTAGAAATAGAAACCACATCACCCTCTGTCAGACGGTTAGAAAGCAATTTGAATGCTTGCTGAATAATAATTCTATCTTCTGAATTATACCCCTCTTCTCCTACTTGTAGTAAGAAATTAATGTGCTTAGGTTTTTGTAATTCTCCACTAACTGTAGGATAAGAATCAACTACAAATGTTATAAAATCTTGTAGTGCAACAGAATGTGTAGCGATGTTCTTTTTCTGTGCTTCACAGAAAAATGTCATCATTAATAAGAGTGTGGTTAGTAGTCTCATAATTTCCAGATTTTTAAGATTCTGGAGTAAAACTATAACCGTCTTATTCTATATAAAACAGAAAATGAGTAAAGTAGAAGTTTGAGTGAGTAAACTAGGCTTCAACTTCCTGAGCCATAGTTTTTGAGCGTTGTACTTTGCCCGAAGCTGTGTAGACGAACTTAGGTATGCATATCACCTCCTTTGGTACATGGTGCTTCTCTAAGCGCTCAAAAACTGACGCATCTAATGTATTATCTTCTGACTCTAACACTAGTACGAGTTTCTCACCAAGGGTCTCATCTGGTAATGACGACACAAAAAAGTTATCTTCAATTTTTGATTCTAGTTGTTGTTCGATCTGTTCTGGATTAATTTTTAATCCTCCGGAATTGATAACATTATCAAAACGTCCTAATAATTCGAATTCAGTATTAGAATGTAATTCAACCACATCGTTTGTAACTATAGTTTCTGTACACAAATGTGGTGCATCAATCTTTAGACATTGTCTTTCATCTAATGATATGCTAACATTTGGAAGTATATTGAAATACGTATCGCTATTACCATTGAGTCGCTTTACTGCTACGTGAGTAATAGTCTCTGTCATGCCATAGGTCTCATAGACCCTCGAAGGACACGTTTGAATCGCTTCCGATAGTTTAGCAGAAACCTTGGCGCCTCCAACTATTACAGTACTTATGTTTTGCAAATGATTTATCGTATTACTGAGTTGCATAGGAATCATAGCACAAAAGTCATAATGCTTACCATGATTAAAAACTGGAAGTGTTGTAGGTTCAACTGTATCAATTTCCAACCCTAGAATCATAGCACGTACCAACATCATTTTTCCTGCAATGAAGTTGGAAGGTAGGCACAACAGTGCTTTTTGTCCTGGCTCCAAACCGAAGAAATCTCCTGTAGCTATTGCAGAATTGACCATAAACTGCTTGTTAAGTCTAATAGTTTTAGAAGCTCCTGTAGAACCAGAAGTCTTAACCTCAACATAGGATTTGTCGTTTAACCAGTCGATAAGAAAGTCTCCTATGTTCACCTCATAAGGCAAACCTTCTTTCACAAAACTATACGCTACTTCCTTTAAAGCATCGTGGTTAAAATAGCGTCCATCAAGCCTGAACCTATTGTGTATTTTACTGTAGTGGGGAGTCAATGGTTATTCTATTACTTTATAATTTTCTTTTAGTGGTTCGTGTACTTTGCCGAGTAATTTTCCGGACCAATCAGTCCATTTATACTTCTTAGCAAATATGAACAGTAAAATAGGAAAAATTATGAAGACTGGCACTATAATTTCCATGAATCCTATCTCTGTAGGATCAGAAAAGTCTTTGTATAATGAATGCGTTTGGAATGCTGTCCAATCTGCAGTGACTAACAATGCTGTAAACAAGTTATTTGCCGCATGAAAACCTAGTGCTAGTTCTAAGCCTTCGTCCATTAATGTGATAATTCCCAAAAACAATCCTGTACCTATGTAATAAATCATAATCGCTGGTCCTAGTTGTTCAACTTCAGGATTAGCGATGTGCAATAACCCAAAAACAGCAGAAGTGAATAGAAGAGGAACCCATTTATTCTTTACCAAAGCACCTATGCCCTGCATTAGATATCCTCTAAATAAATATTCTTCAAAACTCGTTTGCAATGGAATCATTACAATAGCAATTACGACAAGAATTATAAATGGCACAAGATTAAAGTTCCATTGATAAGCTTCAGGATTACCAAGAATGTCAATAAGCATTAGCCCTGTAGATACTACACCCCAAAAAATAAATGCGAACCAAACACGCTTCCAATCTATCTTTTCTCTTGCTGTTGTCAAATGAGTAAGTGACTGCCTGTGTAGAAACTTTGCTACCATTATAACGCCCACTAAACCAGCAGCAAATGATAATAACATTAAAAATAGATTTAGATTGGGTTCTAATAGTGTCATCATTGTTGTCTCATCTAGACTGAAAAGATTCATGTCTTGTTTATTCGCTTCAACAAAAACTGCCGCAGTAAAAGGAATTTGACCTACTACTACTGCTGTAATTATTAAAATTACACCTATCAAATAACGCCACCAATCGTGTAACACATTAAACACTTGTGCTATATACATCTTATAAATTTTGAGTTAACAATTCTATATTCCAAGTCATGGACTTATCATATTGCAATGTACCATTTTTTACTTTCAAAGGCGAATCAAAGTTATTAGTAAACAAACTTCCTGTTCCTAAGCCTTGCGGCATTTTACTGTCTAAAGTATAGGTCCACTGTGCTATTGCATTGAGTCCTATATTACTCTCTAGAGCACTAGTGATCCACCAACCTATATTTAGTTGTTCAGCTAAGCTGATCCATTCATTACTTCCTTTAAATCCACCAACCAAACTAGGTTTCAAAATGATATATTGCGGTTTGATGATTTGTAGCAATTCCTGCTTTTTTGTTACATCAAAAACACCAATTAATTCTTCATCTAAAGCAATTGGTAAAGGGGTTTGTTCACATAGCTTAGCCATGGCTACAAACTGTCCTTGCTTTATGGGTTGTTCTATAGAATGAAGCTTGAATTCTGATAATCTTTCAAGTTTACGCAATGCATCATCTGGACTAAATGCGCCATTGGCATCGACACGCAATTCTATATCTGATGGTGAAAATTCTTTTCTGATTGACTTCAGCAAGCTCAATTCGGTTTCAAAATCGATAGCTCCTATCTTCATTTTTATACAAGAAAAACCCGCTTCAATCTTTTGTTTAATCTGCGTTTTCATGAAACTTTCATCTCCCATCCAAATCAATCCATTAATTGGAATACTAGCTTCTCCTCTGGTAAAGTTTGAAGGGAATAAATCAAATTCGGTTGCTCCTTCAAGAGATTTAAAAGCTATTTCCAAACCAAACTGAATACTTGGAAACTCGGTTAATTCGCCCAAAAGTGTATTCAAACCAAGATCTATATGCTTACATACCCATTTTAGTTTGTCTTCATAATCTGGTCTATCATCAAAGCTGAGGCCACGCAAAATTCCGCATTCGCCAATACCTCTCTTGCCATTAGCGTCAAGAATAATAAACCATGTTTCTTTAGTGGTCATAACTCCTCTAGAAGTACCGCTAGGTCGCTTAAAGTCGAGAATATACTTGTGATAAGTCGCTGTCATTAGAATTTCAAAAATAACAATACTATTCGTATTTTAGGAGCTTTAAAGTTGCAAAGATGCAAGACCCTGAGTTTCCTAATATTATTCTTTTTGCTATTCCATTTTTTATCATTTCTATGATCTTGGAATTGTATGTCACTACTCGTGAGCAACTAAAGCATGTCAAAGGATATGAGCCTAAAGATGCTTTTGCGTCTATCGCCATGGGATTGGGGAATGTATTTTTAGGGTTTTTTAGTAAGGTTGTTGTGCTGTGGGCATTTATGTTGATTTATGAAAACTTTAGGCTGTTTACAATTCCTATTGCTTGGTGGAGCTTTATTTTAATCTTTTTTGCTGACGATATTTCATACTATTGGTTTCATCGTATCTCGCACGAATGTCGTTTATTTTGGGCTTCGCATGTAGTACATCACTCTTCTCAGCATTATAATCTTAGTACTGCATTGAGGCAAACATGGTCTGGTGGGTTTTACAGTTTTATATTCTGGCTATGGCTACCACTTATTGGTTTTCACCCAGGAATGATTATGCTACAGATGTCTATTAGTTTGCTCTATCAATTTTGGATACATACTGAAGCTATTGACAAAATGCCTAAGTGGTTTGAAGCTGTTATGAATACGCCTTCTCATCATCGTGTTCACCATGGTAGCAACCCGTTATATCTTGATAGAAATCATGCTGGCATCCTTATTATCTGGGATAAATTATTTGGAACCTTCCAACCAGAAATTAAAGAAGAAAAAGTTGTCTATGGTTTAGTGAAGAACATAAACACCTATAATCCTGTAAAGATTGCTTTTATTGAATGGGTGAACATGTTTAGAGATTCGTTTACAGGCAAAAAATCTTTCAAAAATAGATTGCTGTATCTTATGAAACCTCCTGGTTGGAAACATGATGGATCTGGAAAAATAAGTGATGATCTAAGAAAGGAATGGCTACAATCAACTAATAATAAATCCTAGATGAAATTCTTCGACAACAAAGTGATTTGGATAACTGGTGCTTCTAGTGGTATTGGTGAGGCTCTTGCATTACAATTCTCTAACTACAACTGTAAGCTTATTTTATCCTCTCGTAGAAAAGATGTCCTTGTAGCGGTAAAAGCTAAATGTACTAACCAAGAACATATTGCTGTTCTTCCATTGGATTTAGCTAATACTGATGGCATGCCAGATGTTGTTAAAAATGCTATTGCCATTTTTGGCACTATAGATATCCTCATAAATAATGGTGGTATTAGCCAACGTTCTCCAATTATAGAAACAACTATAGATGTAGATCGCAAGCTCATTGAGATTGATTATTTAGGTACTGTAGCTTTGAGTAAAGCATTGCTACCGCACTTTGTTGCCAATCGATCTGGACACTACGTCGTAGTTTCGAGTCTCATGGGGAAATTCAGTTCTTCCTACCGATCGGCTTACTGTGGTGCTAAACATGCCTTACACGGCTTCTTTGATGCCTTACGCTTAGAGCATCACAAAGACAATGTAAAGGTTACTATGATCTGCCCAGGTTTTGTCAATACCAATGTGGCTAGAAATGCTTTGACTGCTGATGGAAGCCAACAAGGTTACCAGGATGACATGACACAAAATGGTTTAGAAGTCAATACATTTGCAAAAAAGATGATCAAAGCCATCCGTAAGCAAAAGTTTGAGGCCTACATCGGTAAGTTTGAAAAATTTGGCGTGTATGTTAAACGCTTATCACCACGATTGATTCACCACATGGTATTGAGGAGTAAGGTGAAGTGATTTTACTAAACCTCCATACTCTCTCCTATTTCCAATAGCCTAAGTGATTTCCCTCTAGCATCAAATTTCGCTTTTGCTTTAACCTTATCAATCTCAATATATCCAAATGTATCATAGTGATATCCTAAGATTCTATCACACTTTAAAAATTGAGTAGCAATTAAAGCGTCTTCATAATCCATAGTAAAATTATCTCCGATTGGCAGTATTGATAAATCCAAATCGAAAGCTTTAGGAATAAGCTTCATATCATAGGTAAGTGCTGTGTCTCCTGCTATATAAATAGTCTTATCTGCCTTAATTACAAAACCTCCTGGTTGTCCACCATAGCTTCCATCTGGGAAGGATGAAGTGTGTATTGCATTGACATATTTCACAGTTCCGAAGTCAAATTCCCAAGAACCTCCATGATTCAGAGGGTGTCCTTCTATACCTTTTGCACCATAGTGCATCACAATTTCATAGTTAGAAATTATCTTTGCTCCTGTTCGATTTGCAATAGCTTCAACATCCAAGATATGATCTTGGTGTGCATGCGTTAAAAGAATATAATCTGCTTTTAAATCGTCTATATTGATATTTGAGGCCTTTTCATTGCCAGTAATAAATGGATCTACAATAAGATGCTTTCCATTGGTTTCTATAGCTAAAGAAGCGTGGCCTAAAAATGTAATCTTCATCGTTAGTTGAATTATAATTTTATGGGAAATTATAAAAAAAACTAAGACGTACCTTCTTGTAGTAATAACTTTTTACAAATCAATAAATAACCTGACCCAGTGCTAATAATATCGCAAATAAAAAGGTCGATAATGCTAAAACTTTAAGCTGACCGTCATATTGTTTTGGTTCAGTAATCTTTGAAATGGTAACAATATGCCTAAATAATGGAATAAAAGCAATGTAGAATATGAAATTATAAGGCGATGAATAATATAGAATAGAGAACACTATTGAAACCACCATAGCAGCCGTAACAAGAAATATATGATATTGCTTAGCTTTATTACTTCCTAGCTTTACAGCCAAAGTAATCTTGCTCGACTTTTTATCGGATTCTATGTCTCTCATGTTATTTAGGTTCAACACTCCGACACTAAGCAATCCTAAGGAAATTGCAGGTAACACCAATACATGATCTAAACGAATGGTATATAAAAAGTAACTTCCTACAACACTTACGATGCCAAAAAACACAAATACATAGATATCACCTAAGGCTCTATAACCATATGGTGAATCCCCAATAGTATAGCTCATTGCAGAATATACAGCCACTGCTCCAAGTCCTAAAAACAAAAAGGCATATAGTACGTTAGAACTGCCAAAGGCATTCCAAATAAGCAAGAATGTAAATAGAATAACCAGTAAGATATTGATCTTTATCCCTTCAAACATTTGGTGCGGCGTAATCTCTCCACTTTGAATAGCGCGTTGCGGTCCTATTCGATCTTCATTATCGGTGCCTTTAATTCCATCACCATAATCGTTAGCAAGATTAGACAATACTTGTAAGCTTATTGTCGTAAGTATAGCAAATACAAAAACCCAAACATTGAAGAATCCATTGTAGTACGCTAGGCTAGTTCCGATAATGATTCCCGAAACCGACAAGGGAAGCGTTCGTAATCGCATGGCAGAAAGCCAAGGTTTGATTTTATCTTTCATAGATTAAGGAATCCATTTCTTATCGAAGTTAGGCTTACGCTTTTCAAGGAATGCGTTTCGTCCTTCAATAGCTTCATCAGTCATATAGGCTAATCTAGTAGCTTCACCAGCAAATACTTGTTGGCCAACCATTCCATCATCGGTAAGGTTCATCGCAAATTTCAGCATTTTTATTGATATTGGTGATTTCGCTAGTATCTCTTGTGCCCATTGATAAGCGGTATCTTCTAACTCTTCATGTGGAATGACTGCATTGACCATACCCATTTCGTAAGCTTCATCTGCAGAATAATTTCGTCCTAAAAAGAATATTTCACGAGCTTTTTTCTGACCAACCATTTTAGCTAAATATGCCGAGCCATAACCACCATCAAAGCTGGTTACATCTGCATCTGTCTGCTTAAAAATTGCATGTTCCTTACTCGCCAACGTAAGATCACAAACAACATGTAAACTGTGACCTCCTCCTACTGCCCAACCTGGTACAACAGCAATAACTGCCTTTGGCATAAATCGTATTAAGCGCTGCACTTCTAAGATGTTCAATCTATGGTAACCATCGTCGCCAACATAACCTTGGTGGCCACGTGCTTTTTGGTCACCTCCTGAGCAGAAGCTCCAAATACCATCTTTGGTTGAAGGTCCTTCAGCAGATAATAAAATGACGCCTATTGAGGTGTCTTCACCTGCATCGTAAAATGCATCATATAGTTCGGAAGTTGTCTTTGGTCTAAAGGCGTTTCTTACATTTGGACGATTAAAAGCTATTCTTGCGACACCGTCACATTTCTTATAGGTAATATCCTCGTAAGTTTTTGCAGTTTTCCAGTTAATTTCATTCATAATTAACAATTATCAGAGTGCTAAAGTACGCATTTTGCAAAAATTTTTACTTGCAAAATTTTATTTGAATTTCTTATGCAAGCATACTATTTTTGACGCTTATTTTTTTAACTCATATATGACCGTAGAGAAATCCCCACTATTTACTCTGGTACAGAATATGCATGAGATAAATATTGGTAAGCTATACTTTTTTGACACATTTGTTATAGCAGAATTTAATGAAGGAGAGAATATTGGTTTTGATAACTTTTATGAAGCCCATAAACTTATTAAACAGTACTTTGACGATAGACCCTTTGGGTTTATAGCCAATAGAATTAACTCATATTCTATAATACTTCCAGATGCTGAGCAATTTAATAAAGCTTACCCAAATCTTAAAGCATACGCCATTGTAACCGAAAGAACTATCACGAAAAAGATTTTCGAAATTGAAAATCACTTTTTCAAATTCAACAGAGAATTATTTTCGAATGTAGATGATGCTATTACTTGGACAGAAATGCAGTTGAAAGCCGAGGCTTTACTTTAAATAAATGCCATCTGGTTTTATTTCTATAGCTCGATCTTTGTAAAGTGACCCTATTGCTTTCTTGAAGCTCTTTTTGCTCATTTGGAAAGCTTCTTTGATGTCTTCAGGACTAGACTTGTCGGTGAATTCTAAGTATCCACTATTATCTTCTAGTTCCTGAAGGATCTTTTGAGCATTTGGTTCTATGTTTCTATAGCCGATTTGTCCTATAACAATATCGAGTTTGTTGTTGTGCCTTACTTTTTTCACGATACCTTTGAAAGTATCACCGATATTCAAATCCTGAAAAATAGTGTCCTTATAGATGAGGCCAGCGTGTTTTTTATTTACAATAACATTCATGCCTATTTCTGAAGGGTGCGAAATGATGATATCTACTTCATCAAACATAGACACGGTAAGCTCTTTATTATCTAAAAATCGATTGGTTTTACTTGAGGCTACTAGTCGCTGTGATTCTTCATCTAAATAGCAATGCACTAGGTACCACTGCCCTTCTCTCATCTTGAAGGCTTGTTCTTTGAAAGGGCAAAATAATTGCTTTACCATTCCCCAATCTAGAAATGCACCATACTTATTCACCTGATTGCATCTCAGTAATGCAAAATCGCCAACGGTAATATATGGCTTGTCAGTTGTAGCAACTGGTCGCTCTTCGTTATCTAAATACACAAAGACATCTATCGTATCTCCTATCTCAAAATCTTCTGGTACATATCTATTAGGTAAAAGCACTTCATTATCTTCTGTATCACCCAAAAATAGTCCAGGTTCTCTATCTCTAAGAATTGTTAGTGTGTTATAGGATCCAATCTTAATCATGCGGCAAAAATAGGCATAAAAAAAGCGCTAATTAATCATTAACGCTTCTAATTATAAGAATTATAACTTCTTCTAGTTATATATTGATTCTTTGTTGAGCTCTTTAGTAATTAAATAGTATACTACTGCTCTAAATTTATTTTTTGTAGAACGTCCATAGATGTCCATAGCTTTATTGAGTGCAGCATCAGCCACAGTTTCATCGTCTATACCTAATTTATTCTTTATAAAATTTTCTTTTACTGTTTCTAGTTCCTTTTCATCTGAAGCAGATACTGTAGCAGAATCTCTATTATAAATCGCAGGTCCGCAGCCAATAGTTACTTTAGTGAGTAAATCCATATCTGGATCTATACTACATTTATCTTTTAAATCTTCTGCGTATTTAACGATAAGTTCATCTCGCTTGTTCATTCTAAAAAGGTTTTAAGTTAGTTGGAGTAATTTCCATATGTTAGACTAAAGTATTTAAAAAAAGTTACACCAAAAAAATTAAGCTATCACCTTAAAGTAATTCAGAAGTATCTCATCGTTCAATTCTGAAGGTGTGAAAATCTCAAGTAATTTTGGCTGACTACTTTCATTGTAGAAAGAATTCAAAGCCTCAACTAAAGCCCGCTCATCTCTCACCGAATTATATTCGATGTTATACATATTGCAAAGATTCTCAGCATTTAATTGATGTTTCGTTTCAAAATATCTATCAAAATTTTCAGTGTTTTTATGTCCTGGCAAAATCCTGAATATTCCTCCTCCTCCATTGTTTATTAGAATTATTCTGAAAGTATTCGGGACGTAATTACTCCAAAGTGCATTACTGTCGTAGAAGAAACTTAGATCTCCTGTGATAAAGACTGTAGGTGCTTCTGAAGCTGAAGCGTATCCTATCGCTGTACTTGTACTACCATCTATTCCACTAGTGCCTCTATTACAATACACTTGTACTGTTGGGGTTAAAGAAAATAGCTGTGTATAGCGAATAGCTGAGCTATTACCAACTTGGAGAACAGAATTGTTGGGAATTGATTTTAAAACGTGATCAAATACTTTAAAGTCACAAAAAGGCATGCTTTCTAGATAGCCTTTATGTGCTTGAAGTCTATGGTTTTTTACCTCTTTCCAGTATTGCCTATACGTACTTTCTTTTCTAACTGTATCTGGTAGAAAATGCTCAAAAAAACTATTTGGGTGTGTAACGATATGTTCATTCAAACAGAAAAATGTATCATTAGCTTTTTTGGCATCTACGTGCCAATGGTGTTTCGGTTTATACTTCCTTAAAAACGCTTTTACTTTCTTAGAAACGACCATACCTCCAAAAGTTAAAAGCACTTCGGGTCGCAATGCTTTAAACCCTTCATCATCTAGTGGTGCAATAATTTGATCTATGCTCGGAAAAAAGTCCGTATGATGTAGATTAGATGTCGTTTCGGTAAATACCAAAACGCTATCATCCTCTGCTAAATGACTCAGCCATTGTTGCTCAATTTCATTTGGAGCATTCACACCAACCAGTACCATCTTACGTGCTGAATTATTCCAAATGTTACTTAACTCACTTAAAGTTTCAACATTCAGAGGTACTGCTTTTTCTTCAGTAGGAATAACTTCAGGAGATACTGTAGGTGCTTCGATTAATTCATACAATGGTTCTTCAAAAGGAACATTAATATGAACTGGTCCTTTACCTGTAATAGATACATTCAAAGCTTTATTTATTGCTTCTGAATTTTCTTGTTCTATAGATTTTTGCAGACCGAGGAACTTTTCAAACTTATTCTCGATACTCTTCATCAGCGGAATATCATCTTCTTGTTCAAGATTCTCTGGTTTAATGTCCTGTTTTAAGTTTGCAGAATATAATGCATGAGTCCCGTACACATCTTTTTGGTCTATGGTTTGACCATCTCCGATACCAACCAAGTACTTTGGTCTATCTGCTGACAATACTACTAATGGTATATCACTATAATAAGCTTCGGCTACAGCCGGAAAGTAATTAAGCAACGCACTTCCTGAAGTACAAACAAGAGCAACAGGATGTTTAGTTTTTTGTGCTATCCCTAAAGCAAAAAAAGCAGCACAACGCTCATCAACGATGCTATAGCATTTAAAAAACGGATCGTGTGTAAACCCAATTGTTAGAGGTGCATTCCTACTCCCAGGAGAAATAACAATATGCTCTATGTTTTTTGCTTTGCATAGTGACACGACTGTCTGTGCCAGAGGAATTTTTGGGTATTTCATACATCAATTAATATGGACATGGTATAATATTTGATACCTGTCACAAAACTATCCTTTTGAAAACAAAAATAATATACTTCCTTCTATTTTCTTTAGTTACTTCATGCTCTTTATTCAACGTAAGAAATGTTGGGAACAACCATCTCATTAGAAATAAGAAGTTTAAAACTCCAAAGCATATTAATTACTTATTTAACCCAGAAGTAATTACTTATGTTTCTGATAGTACAAAATTCTTTCAAGATTATCATAAAGATCCTTTGTACATCAAAAAATTCAATACGCTTTTAACTGAAAAGGCAAAAAAGACTAACATTATTTTTGATACTTATCATCCCGATGTGTATCCACAATTAACTATTGACTACATTATGTTATCTGAATATTCCGAAATTCAGACCGTGTCTATGAGTGATTGTACTGAAGAAGACGACATCGCATACCATGTTGTACTCAAAATTGTTGCCAATCTACGCTATGAAAATAATACAAAGCGGGTTGAAAAAAGCTATGAATTTAGTTCAGAACCCAGAGAATCGTTACTTATAAACGGTGTGCTTGGTGCTAATTCTAATGAGAATATAAATATGACCAAAGTCAGAGACAACCTGTAAATATGACCAAAGTCAGAGACAACCTGATAAACTCTTTTATATACAGACTTTTTAGAACTATAGAAAGAGAAGGGAAATAATGCTATACTCGCTCTATCCTAGCACCAATTGCTCTAAGGCGCTCGTCTATATTTTCATATCCTCTATCAATTTGCTCGATATTGTGGATTGTTGATGTTCCCTTTGCTGAAAGGGCAGCGATTAACAATGAAATACCTGCTCTAATGTCTGGTGATACCATTGTCGTTGCTTTCAATTGACTCTTGAAGTCATAACCTATTACTGTTGCTCTATGTGGATCGCAAAGTATAATCTTGGCGCCCATATCTATAAGTTTATCAACAAAGAATAAGCGGCTTTCAAACATTTTTTGATGAATCACTACTTCTCCTCTAGACTGCGTGGCTACAACTAATACTATACTAAGTAAGTCTGGTGTAAACCCAGGCCATGGTGCATCTGCTATAGTAAGGATAGAACCATCTATATAATTCTGAATTTCATATCCATCTACATGAGCTGGAATGTAAATATCATCGCCTCTGCGCTCTACAGTAATTCCTAGTTTACCAAATACCGAAGGAATTTGTCCTAAATCGTCCCAGCTAACGTTCTTAATCGTGAGTTCACTTTTAGTCATTGCTGCTAAGCCAATCCAACTTCCGATTTCGATCATGTCTGGTAACATCGTGTGCTCTGTTCCGCCTAAACTGTCTACACCTTCTATAATCAACATGTTGGAACCTATACCAGATATTTTGGCGCCCATTCTGTTGAGCATCTTACAAAGTTGTTGTAAGTATGGCTCACAAGCTGCATTGTATATTGTTGTAGTTCCTTTGGCTAAAACTGCTGCCATCACAATATTGGCAGTTCCAGTTACAGAAGCTTCGTCCAAAAGCATATATGTCCCTTTTAGTTCTTCTGCTTCTACGCCATAGAAATAATCTTCTCTGTTGTATCTAAACTTAGCGCCTAGATTAATAAATCCTTCGAAATGTGTATCTAACCTTCTACGGCCTATTTTATCACCTCCAGGCTTGGGAATATAACCTTTTCCAAAACGTGCTAATAACGGCCCAACAATCATTATAGAGCCTCTAAGGCCGCTTCCATCTATCTTGAATTGTTGTGTCTCTAGGTAATCTAGATCTACTTCATCGGCTTGAAACGAATACGAATTATTGGAAAGCTTTTCAACTTTAACGCCCAAACTCTGTAATAACTTAATGAGTTTATTGACGTCTACGATGTCTGGTATATTGTGTATTGTAACTTTTTCTGGTGTGAGAAGAACAGCACATAGAATTTGTAGTGCTTCATTCTTTGCGCCTTGAGGTTGGATTTCACCTTTTAACTGGTGTCCTCCTTCAATCTTAAATGTTCCCATTCGTATTAATAACGTTTTCTGTTTCTGTTATTCTTTTTGTTACTTTTTTGGTTCTTAGAATGCTTCTTTCTATTTCGCATTAGACTACTAGAGTCTGTTAAATCTTCTTCAGAGTTTTTGAGATTAATTTGCCCTTTAGACAGTTCAAACAAATGGTCGAAGATTACGTCATCTTCTACAGTGTCTTTATTCCAGTTCAAAAAACACTTCTTCATGTGGTTTGCTATGGTATACACCAAAGCTTCTTTCAACTCTCCTTCTTCCCATGTTACAGCAACGTCTATCATCGTCTTTATATTGTTGCCATAAAAACGATACTTAGGATGGTTTTGAGGATATTCCAAAGGTTCTGGACGTTCTTCTAAAAGTTCTTTTGAAGGTTTCTCGTATGGTGAGTCTGCATCCAATTCGAAATTGGACATTATAAATAACTGATCCCAGAGTTTATGCTGAAAGTCTGGCACATCTCTAAGATGCGGTTGCAAATTCCCCATTACAGAGATGATTGCTTTTGCCAGTTTGTTTCGTTCTTCTTTATCTTCACGAGTTTTAGCATGATTAATCATTTTTTGAATATGTCTTCCATATTCAGGAATAATCAAATGTTCTCGTTCTGTATTGTATTCTAAATCTTCTATCAAAATAAAAAAAGTGTGTAGTCAAAAAAATATTATGTACGTAGTACTTGTACAATCGCAAAGTACAAAAAAAAAGAATATAGAATCTCTATTTATAAAGAAATAACGCCTTCTACATTTTCTGCTACTTCCTTGTATTTTGCTATAACTGCATCTGGGTCCTTCATCAATACATTTATAGAGATACTAGTGTAGCTTCCTTTCTTTGATTCTGTAGTATTGATAACTGCGCCAAGGTTATTGAAAAGTGCTTCGACTTCTGCAATTTTTTGTGAGTCTGATTTCACAATAAACTTATATAAATATTCAGATGGCCAAGATGCCGTATCGTATAATTGTTCTCTTAGTTTTTTATAAAATTCTTCCGATTTTTCGAATGCGTTCATAGTCTCTTTTTAAGTGCGTAAAGATACATTTATCTTTACATTTTTTATTTGAAATGAAATTCACGATTTTTACTGCCAAAATCTTGCCAAATTGAGCACAAAAAAAATTGTCATAGCGGGAGGTCCTGGTACTGGAAAAACTTCCATCATTAATAATCTTGAGCAAAGAGGCTTTGTTTGCTTTGAAGAAATCTCTAGACAGGTTACTCTTAAAGCCAGAGAACAAGGGATAGAGCAGCTATTTCTAACTAATCCTTTATTGTTTAGTGAAATGCTTCTTGAAGGCAGAAAGCAGCAATTTTTAGATGCCAAAGCACATGAAAGTTCTGTAGTATTTTTGGATCGAGGTCTGCCAGACGTTTTGGCATATATGGATTATATAGGTGACACATATCCAGACGAGTTTGTTTCTGCTTGCGAAAATCATAAGTACGATTATGTTTTTATCCTAGCTCCTTGGCAGGAAATCTTCGTGAGTGATAGTGAGCGTTACGAAAACTTTGAACAAGCTATCGAGATTCATGAGTATTTACTAAAAACCTACACGCGTTTTGATTATAAACTTATAGATGTTCCTTTTGGAAGTGTCGATTTTAGAACAGATTTTATTCTAGACACCTTACATTTGCAATAATGCAGCATCCTATTGAAGTATTAGAGCGTTATTGGAATTTTACTTCTTTTAGACCTTTACAAGAAGACATTATCTCGTCAGTTTTAGATAATGAAGATACTTTTGCTTTGTTACCTACTGGTGGAGGAAAATCTATTTGTTTTCAAATTCCAGCACTTATAAGAGAAGGCATTTGTATTGTTATTTCTCCTTTAGTTGCTTTAATGAAAGACCAAGTGAGCAACCTCAATGCTAAAGGTATCAAAGCAATTGCACTTACCAGCGGGATTTCATATTCTGAATTAGATCAGTTATTGGATAATTGTATTTATGGTAATTATAAATTTCTGTACCTCTCGCCAGAACGACTGCAACAATCTATAGTTAAGGAGCGTATTCAGCAAATGAATGTCAATCTAATTGCTGTTGATGAAGCGCACTGCATCAGTCAATGGGGAAATGATTTCAGACCTGCTTATCTCAACATAACATCACTCAGAGAACTTCATCCTCATGTTAATGTTATTGCGCTTACTGCTACAGCCAAATCTAAAGTTATAGAAGAGACTTTAGAGCGTTTAGACTGTGTGGCTCCGAAAATATACAAAGGATCGTTTAGGCGGCCGAATATTGCATATCATGTACTGCATTCTGAAGACAAATTATATACTTTGGAACAGATTCTAAAGAAATACGATGGGTCTTCTATAATTTATGTAAGAAGTAGAAATGCTTCAGAAGATATAGACAAACACTTGAGAGCAAAAGGATTTTCAAGTACATTTTATCATGGTGGTATCGATTCAGATGAAAAGCAAAATCGTTTAAATCAATGGCTTCATGACCAGAAAACCATCATGGTTGCGACCACTGCATTTGGCATGGGAATTGATAAGCCTAACGTAAAAACAGTTGTTCATATCAATTTACCTGAAAGTCTAGAAAGCTATTATCAAGAAGCTGGGCGTGCTGGTAGAAATGGTGATACTTCATTTGCAGTTATTTTGAAACAAAATGCAGATGAAGACCAACTGAAAGGTCAATTTTTAAAAACATTACCGAGTGTTGATTTTATAAAACTAGTATACAAGAAACTAAATAATTATTTTCAAATATCTTATGGTGAAGGTGAGCATACAAGTCACCAACTCAATTTTAACTTGTTCTGCAATACTTACGAACTTAACAAAACGCTTACCTATAATGCCTTAAAAATTCTCGATAGGAATAGTATTATAGGGTTATCGCAGCAGTTCAGTTATCAAACCAAGCTACAGTTTATAATAACTAATGAACAATTGTTTAGTTATATTGAAAAGTTCAAAGACATTGGTCAATATATTAAGGTCATCTTGAGAACTTATGGTGGCGTTTTTGATCACATGACCAAGATTAACACCTTTCTCATTGCAAATAAGATTAATGTAAAGGAAAAAGAAATCATTAATGCGCTCAATCAGTTGCAAAATGATAATATTATTGAGTTTCAAACATCAAATACAGATGCGGAAATTACATTCCTAGTACCAAGAGAAGATGAAAAAACCATTAATCCTATCGTAAGAACTATTGAACAGCAACATCGGATTAAAGAAGATCAAATTAAGTCTGTTCTAGATTATGTAAATAATACGGAAATTTGCAAAAGTGTTCAATTACTGAATTACTTTGATGAGTATAATTCTGAAGCATGTGGCCAGTGCTCTGTATGTAGCAGTAAAATAAAAGGAGTCAAACATTCAGGTATAAAATCACTGGTACTAGAATTATTGAAAACCAAATCATTATCGTCTAGGGAATTGGTTGAAAAAAGCAATTATTCTGAAGATGAAATCATTAATTGTTTGAGAGAATTATTAGAAGACAACACAATAGAAATAACAACAACAAATAGATATAGATTAAAAGCATGAAAGACACATTGAGAATAGTTTTTATGGGAACACCAGATTTTGCAGTAGCCACACTAGATGCCTTAGTAACTAGTGGTTATAATGTTGTCGGTGTTATTACTGCTCCAGATAAACCTGCTGGTCGTGGTCGAAAGCTAAATGAATCTGCTGTAAAAAAATACGCAAAGGACAAAGGTCTCAAAATCATGCAGCCTACTAATTTAAAATCTGAAGACTTTATACATGAGTTAAAAAGCCTTAATGCTAACCTCCAGGTTGTAGTTGCTTTTAGGATGCTACCTGAAGTCGTTTGGGCGATGCCTCAATATGGCACTTTTAACCTACACGCATCATTATTGCCACAATATAGAGGTGCAGCTCCAATTCATTGGGCAATAATTAATGGTGAAAGCACTACTGGTGTTACAACATTTTTTATTGATGAAAAGATTGACACTGGTGCTATAATCGACTGGAAAGATATAAGTATAGATGATGATGAAACCGTAGGAAGCCTTCATGATAAGCTTATGACATTAGGAAGTGAATTAGTTATCGATACAGTGAAGCTTATTGAATCTGGAAATGTTACGACTACAATCCAACCAAAGATTGCCGATCTTAAAACAGCATACAAACTTAATAAGGAAAACTGCAAGATAGATTGGAATGATTCACTAGACAATATATATAATAAGATTAGAGGACTAAATCCTTTTCCTTCTGCTTGGTCCGAATTGCATAATAATGATATAATATCTAGCGTGAAATTGTTTGATATTGAAAAGATGTACGAAGCACATACACATGAAAATGGTACAATAATTATAGATTCTAAGGAAATGAAAGTAGCTGCAAAAGGTGGATATATAAATATTAAAGAATTACAACTTCCTGGAAAGCGCAAAATGGATGTGAAATCTCTTTTAAACGGTTTTGAATTTTCTAAAGACGCAAAACTCTGCTAAGTGCTTATATTTCTTGGATTTGCAAAATATCCGACGAAATACATACCCTTTATTAACAAATGCTTCAAGTTATTAACAAAAACGCTGATTTCCCTTGCTATTACTTGCGTAGATGAATTATCCGTATAAATTTGTACGAGGATTTAACAATAACGTTTAACCCAATATTTAATAATTAAAATTAAAATTTTATGAACAAAACAGATTTAATCAATGGAATGGCAGAAAATGCTGGGATTACTAAAGCTGCTGCTAAGAAAGCATTAGATTCTTTATTAATCGATATTGAAGGAGCTTTACAAAAAGGTAACAGAGTATCTTTAGTAGGATTTGGATCTTGGTCAGTTTCTAGAAGAGCGGCAAGAGATGGAAGAAACCCTCAGACTGGAAAAACTATAAAAATCAAAGCTAAAAATGTTGTTAAGTTTAAAGCAGGTTCTGATTTAAGCAACGCAGTAAACTAATTGATTTAATTCAAAAAGATATAAGCCTGCTAATTAGCAGGCTTTTTTTATTCATAACGTTAGAAGAACTGGGATAATTAGCCCAATATTTGTTGGTTATTTAACAAATATGTGTTAGATTTATTCATAAATCATACCAATCTATGATTACAATTCAGCCAAATAAAGGTAACCTACTTATTGCAGAACCATCAATTATAGGCGATCTATCATTCAATAGATCGGTAATATTGCTAGCCGACCATTCTGCACAAGGTTCTATTGGCTTTATTTTAAACAAACCTCTAGATTTTACATTAAGTGATCTTATAGCAGATACAGATTCTGATTTCCAAATATTTAACGGCGGTCCTGTTGAGCAAGATAATCTATACTTTATCCATAAAGTTCCTGAATTAATCCCAGGCAGTATAGAAATCTCTTTGGGTATATATTGGGGCGGCGATTTTGAAGTTGTTTTAGAATTGCTCAAAAACGGAAAGCTCGAAACTAAAGATATTCGTTTCTTTTTAGGGTATTCTGGTTGGGAACCAGAGCAATTAGAATCCGAGTTGGAATCTAATGCTTGGGTTGTTACCGAAAATGTATACAAAGAAGGTCTTATTGATAAATGCTGTGAAACCTTTTGGAAAGAAAAAATGCTCGAACTTGGAGGTGAATACAGTATTTGGTCTAATGCTCCAGAAAATCCTAGTTATAACTAACTAGTCAATCCTAATTTTTCATTCAATTTTTCTAACAGTTGTTTAGCAACTGTACACTTGAATTCCTTTTTTCTGTAGTGCGTTACAGATTGAATCCCTGTAATGACATTTGTAATAAATACCTCGTCCGATTTCTGAATCTCGAAAGGTGAAATTGACACTTCTTCTATAGAATAGTCTTCATATTCCTTGATGAGTTCCATGATTTGTTTTCTCATGATACCTTTTAGAGCACCGTCAGATAAGGTTGGAGTTTTTATAGTATTTCCTTGTACGAAAAACAGATTGCCTTGGGTTGCTTCAACAACACCTTTGTTATTATTCAGAAGAATACAATTATCCAATTCGTTTTCTTTAGCATAAATGTTGGCAAGCACATTAATAACTTTAGAATTAGACTTTAAGTTAGAAAGCATTCCTGCATTTACATAATGATCTTTAAACAGATCTACTCTATAATTTTCAGTGTCATTAAAACTATAGGCTGAATGCTCTAAAGATTCAACAACTATACTGTAATTGATAGAATCTTGCATTGGCATATACGTTCCTCCTTCGCCTCTATCTACATTAAATCTTACTCTTGTATTTTCTCCTGAAAGTGCATTTGCTTCAACTGTTTTCAGAATTTCTTCTTCTAAAAACTCCATGGTAAAACTCATCGGAATTTCCATACGTAGTATACGCATGGATGCCATTAGTCTAAAATAATGGTCTTCCCAAAATAATATGTTGTTGTCTACAACTTTAAGTGTTTCAAAAAGAGCGTCACCATATTTATAGCCACGATTGTGAATTGAAATAAAAGTCGTTTCACTTAGAAGTTTTCCATTAAAATTTACCATAAAAAAATCCCGATAAAAAATCGGGACAAATATAAATCATTAAACAATCTTTTTATTATGCAGAACCTAAAACTTGCTTTAGATCTGCTATTTGATTTTCCCAAAGCATCTTGGTTTCTTCAACTTCATCTTCTTCAGCAAAATCTGTAACAATTAATGATACATCTTTTGTTATTTCGTCAACTTGAATTCTAATCTCAAAATAGCTTGATGGATTATCTTCTTCATCATCTAACCAACGAAATTTTACACGTTCGCTACTTTTTTTGCTAAGCAATTTTGCTTGCTCTTCACTATCGTCCCAAATAAAGGTATATAGCTCTCCTCTGGAGTTAACATTGTCGGCATACCACTCAGATAAACCAGATGGCGTAGAGATATATTGATATATTAATTGCGGTGAAGCATGTATTGGAAACTCAAGTTCAAATTTTATTTTATCATCCATAAATCCTCATATTAGTTCGCTCAATATATACATTAATTGTTTAGTTTAAAACTTATTTCAAAAAAATATTTTTAATGACGGAATGTTTGCTACGATTGAATTTGTTTTTATATTTGCAGCCTCATTTGGCGTGGTAGCTCAGTTGGTTAGAGCGTCGGATTCATAACCCGGAGGTCGGGAGTTCAAATCTCCCCCACGCTACAAAAAAAGACCGCTTAGAAATAAGCGGTCTTTTTTTATTGCTTTTATGACTTTTAGTTGACGACAACTACTTTTTGTGTTAGCTGTCTGCCATTGTCGAGTTCAATCTTAATAAAATACAATCCTTCAGAAGCACTTTCGGCGTCCCAAACAAGTGATGTTGTAATCTCTCCTTGTTCGATAAGAGCTCCAAAAATATTGTATACTTTTTTAGATGCTCTGTTACTTTGAACATCTGATTTAATAATAAATTTATTTCCAACATTTGATTTTAAAAACACTGTATTCTCCTCAAATTCAAAATCGGGAACAGATAAACTCAAATCTCTAATTCTTACGGCGTTTGGCAACAATAAATTGCCTGATCCTGAAGCTACAAAATCTTCAATAAAGACGCCACTACTGGTATATCTTTTTACAGCACTTGTCCCACCATTTCCTATTAAAATATCACCATTGGGCATAAAATCTATTCCCTCAGATTGGTCTACTCCAGATATAAAAACTCCAAGATAATTCCCATTGGCATCAAACCGTTTTACAGTATCTCCATCATAATCTAATACGATTAAATTGCCAGCATCGTCAAAAACAATATTTGTTGGACCTACCAGATTAGAGTTCACAAAATTCCCCATATCAGTTCCAGAACTATTATAGCGTCTAATATTATCAGTGCTGTATGAAGAAACATAGAGATTCCCTGCATTATCCCAATCTAGTCCAATACTATTAGTTACACCAGTAGACGTAAATGCGCCAAGGAAAGTACCATCTAATTCATATCTCAATACTCTTCCATTTCCACTCCATTGCAGCACGTATAAAAGACCATCTGGACCAATTTTCATTCTGGTTGGACCGCCTATTCCCGATGCAAAATTACCAACAAAAGCACCTGTACTTGAATCGAACTTAGCTATGGTTCCTGAATTGAGATTGGATATTAATACTACATTTTGGTCTTCTAAAAACAAAATATCTTGAGGCCATGCTAAATTGGTATTGATGAAAACTTCTGGGTTATCACCATTTTCATCGAACTTTAAGATTTGCCATGGTGGAATGCTGAAATTACCGCCATCACTGACATAAATCTCAATATTCTGGCTAAGTGTACTACTTATACATGTAAAAAAAAGTAAGTAAAGGAGGGTAAAATTTTTCATAAGCGTGTTTATTATTTTGTTACACGCTAAAAATCGATAAGTGGACTCTATTGTGAGTGTATAATTATAAAACTAGACGTTATTTAACTTTTGGTCTCTGTATTCTGATGGTGTACAATTATGTTTCATTTTAAAAACTTTATTGAAAGTAGCCTTATTATTAAAACCTACACCAAAGTAGATACTTTTGATACTAAGATCGGGATCACTTACCAATAGTTTTTCAGCAGCAATTAACCGAAACCCGTTTATGAATTGATTAAAATTTGTCTGTGATTTTTCGTTAATTATTTGAGAAAGGACATGCCTAGAAAGTCCAATTTCATCAGCTAATGTAACCAGCCTTATATCATTGCTCTTGTAAGACTCATTAACTGTGATGTGATCCAAGAGTTTTTCATAAAACTCTGTTTTAGTTGCTTCGGATAAGGCGTAATTGGAATTTGCTTTCAAAAATAAATTGGAAAACAATTGACCATTGAATATTTCTGGTTCTTTATATACAAAATAGCCAATTAAGTATATAGAAATAGACATGGATAAAGATATCATGTAATCCCAGTTTTGATTAAAAAAGGCGAATCTATACAGCACAAAATAGCTGATGTATGAAAAAATAAATACTGAGAACGAAACTAATAACGCACGTGTCCATCGCCTATATATCTTAGCATATTGAGTATTGCCTTTATTCCCTTTATCGCGTTTTATAAAATCTAGCATCACGAAGAAATACGCCAAGAAAGACATAGAAGATATCCAAGAAGACCTAGACTTCCACAAAAAATATATCATCGTATCATCCCTAAAATCCTTGATGTTTACAAATGCATCAGAGGCAAAATGGTAATAGGCATTTATTGAGAATGAGATTAGTGCAGGAAGAAAATGATAAAAACTTATTTGTGTGGTCTTCGTTCTAAAATTTACCAAATAAGTATATAGTAAAGGACCAAACAGTAAATAAATACTATGATCGAAAAAATACAAGTAAGGATAAATATTCTGATAACCAGCCCATTGAAAAACATATTGGAATAATATAATTGAAAAGGCTAAAACAAGAAAAGCTATTGGGCGATTAAGTTCTCTACCCTTTTTATCTTTAAATAATATAAAGCTAAGAACAAACCCGCTAATACTAAATAAAAGGAAAACAGAAGTCCAAGTGGTAAAAGATGCTTTGTATATTTCTTGTTCCATTTTTTTTATAAAAGTATTAATTTATATTTTTTGCTTTTTAAACCTTAACAAAAAATATCGAGTTAAAATCTTCACTTCGTTATAGAAACAAATTTCTTCACTAGGGATTTTTATTTAATATGATTTACCATTAGATGACATTTCTATAATACTTCGATGTTATTATACATAAAACTATTAATCGTGTTAGTACTTATCATCCTTCTGTGCATTAATGGACTTCTATTGAAATTTAGTGTCAATAAAACCAAGGCAAAACAAAAATGACCATTCTTATAGAATGGCCATTTCCTTTATGATATATTTATTTTTTAGTTTACCTCAGGTAAGAAGCTATAGTTCTTACTGTAGTCTAACATTTGCTCTGGGAAGCCAGCTGGTTGCGTCACTTTTATTGCAGTAATTTCACCATTTTCATCCATTTCTGGAACTAAAACAGGATTTACAAAACCGCTATATGGTGCAGAAGTAAACTGTTTGTTTCTTTCCAACACTTCAGCATGAATAGCTTGGTCAACTTTCACTCCATAACCTTCAACTAAAGCTTCACAAGCTTCGAAATCACCTTCAGACTTAATACGCTGTGTCTCTCTTAATAGCTCACCAAAAAGTTCATGTAATTTGTCATAGTCGTTAATATTGAAATAGGTTTTCCCATCCTTTGTAACCTTTTCAATAACATTATCTGCCGCTCCTTTTTCAAATACCCAAGCAGACACCCATTGTCTGTTTCTCATATGAGCTTCTTCTACATCATCACCAAGATTTAAGCGAATTAGCTGAGTCATAAGACCGTTTCTAATGTAACCATCGTAAGCAGCCATACCAACTTCTTTCCAATCTTCAACTAAACCTAGTTCTTGTAGCTTAGAATCGTATAAATAGTAAAGTCCAACCAAGTCAGCACGTCCTTCTTCCAAAGTAGATGCATAGTTCTTTAAAGTTTCTTTGGTTTCTCCAACTCCTGGGTTTAATTGACCAGAAGCATGTCCAATAACCTCATGTAGTGCAGTATGTAACTTGTCAGCCAATTGCCCATGTTCTTTTTCTAAGTTGTACTCTTCATCATCGTGAACGAACTCTTTCAATCTTCCTGAGCTCCCAGAATTATTATAAGCCTGGATGATATTTCCTAATGATACAGACTTACTACCAACTTCTTTTCTAATCCAGTTAGCATTTGGCAAATTAACACCAATTGGAGTACTAGGCGACGCGTCTCCTGCTTCTCCAGCAACAGTCACAACCTTATAAGTAACACCAACGACATTTTTCTTTTTATGCTCGTCCATCAAAGGTGAGTTATCTTCAAACCATTGTGCATTATCCGATAACACCTTCATCTTTTGAGACATGTCAAAATCGTTGATTTCCACAATGTTTTCATAGGATCCTCTATATCCTAATGGATCGTTGTATACTTCAATAAAACTATTGATATAGTCTACATTACCATCTGTTGCTGCTGTCCACGCTACGTTATAGTCATCCCAAATTTGAAGATCTCCAGTCTTATAGTATTCAATAAGTAAACCTAGAGCATCTCCTTGAGCTTTGTTCTCCGCAACACCTTGAGCTTTCTCTAACCACTTTACAACTTCATCGATTGCTGATCCATATAATCCACCTGATTTGTATACACGTTCTTTTACAACACCATCTTCTTTAACCAATTGAGAATTTAACCCAAAAGACAATGGTCTATCTGGATTTGGAGATTGTTTTTTAGCATAAAAATCTTCAACATCCTTGTTTGTAACATTTGGTCCATAAAAGTTTACTGCTGAAAGTAATACATTATCTACACCTTTTGCCTGATTTACCTTTTTTGAATCCTCATCATTAAAAATTACACTAAATGCGTCTCCAGCTAATGTTGTATTAGTAGCTATCAATAATTCATTTAAATAATCTGAAGAAAAGTCTGGTTTAATCTTATCGTTACTGTAATGATGGTGAATCCCATTGCTAAACCAAACACGCTTTAAATAGACCTCGAATGCTTTCCAATCATCAGTAGACTTATCGCCTTCATAGCTTGTATAAATCTTTTCTAGAGCATTTCTAATCTTAAGATTGTGTCTATAGTTTTGATCCCACATCATGTCTCTACCAGCCAAACCAGCTTGGGTAAGATAATACACTAGTTTTTGCTCTTTCAAAGTCAGTTTATCCCAACCATTTATTTGATATCGTAATATCTTTAAATCTGCAAACTGCTCAACATTGTAGTCAAATGCGCCAGCTTCTTTTTTTGTTTCCTCAGCAACTATTGGTTCATCTTTATCAGTCTTACAGGACCATAAAAAAGCCGCTAGTAGCGCAAGGCTCAACATAGTTTTTAATTTCATTTTGATATGATTTAATTGTAATGCACACAAATGTAATATTTAATAGCAATAGTTAAAAATGATTATCTTTGGGTTAACACTTAACTTAAAACAAATGAAAGCATTAAAGTACATTTTATTATTACTTCTTATCGTAGTCATTGCATTAGGTATTTACACTGCTGTGCAACCCAATGAATACGATGTAAAACGAACACAACTTATTAAAGCACCAACTGATTTAGTTTTCAATAATGTAAATGATTTTAAAAATTGGGAATCTTGGGGACCTTGGTACGATGATGATCCAACGATTGAAACTACATATCCTGAAAACACCTCTGGTGAAGGGGCATCTTATAGCTGGACAAGTAAAGATGGACCTGGTAATATGAAGACTGTAGGTGTTGAAAAAAATAAGATGATTGCACAAAAGCTACAATTTGCAGATTATGAGCCAACAGATACGTTTTGGCGTTTTGAAGAAACACCTGAAGGTACCAATGTAACTTGGCAAATGAAAGCTGATGAAGTTCCATTTATGTTTAAATTCTTTGGCGTACTAAGTGGCGGTATGGATAATATGCTTGGCCCTATGATGGAAAGAGGCTTAGTAAAAATGGATAGTGTTATGCAACTAGAAGTAAAAGCCTATGAAGAGAAAATGGCTAATGCTTTCAAAATTGGAGACATTAAAGAAATGGACATGCAAGAGCAAAAATTTATTGGTTACCCTCACAAAGCAAAAATGGATCATGAGGTGATGACCAATTTATTTATGGAATCCTTACCAAAAGCTGGTGCCTATGCTATGCAACATCTTGAATATGGAGAATTTACGCCTGCAGCGGTGTTTACTAATTGGGATGAAGAAAAAGGAGAAGTTGAGTTTATGATTGGACTTGTCCTTAATAAAGACCTTGCTCCTGATGGTGCCATGCAAAGCATGACTTTACCTGCTGGAAAAACTGTAATGGTCTCAAAATTTGGACAATATGGAACTGGTGATGAAAAGGCTCATATGGCTATTGATGCTTATTTAAAAGAGCATAATTTCACACAAAATGGTCCTGTTTGGGAAATGTATGTTAATGATCCTACCCAAGTAAAAGAAATCGAAATACAAACAGACATCTATTATCCTGTAAAGGGTAACTAGATTTTTTTAAAATCTATAGAGCCTGCTAGTCTATGACTAACAGGCTTCTTTTTTTATGAAACAATTAGCTTTAGTTTTTCTTGGTGGTGGTTTTGGAAGCGTTTTAAGATACGCCATAGGAAAATGGCTCAACAGTTCTGAAACGGGAATTCCTTATGGTACGTTTGCCGCAAATATCCTTGGAAGTTTGCTTATTGGTATTATTCTGGGGTTCGCTGCCAAGAATGATAGCCTTACTCAAAATCAAACGCTTCTCTTAGCAACAGGATTTTGTGGAGGGTTCACGACGTTCTCAACCTTTGCTTACGAAAATCATGTATTCTTAAAATCTGGTGATTTTACCAGTTTCGCATTATATACTATTGGAAGTTTTATTATAGGCTTTTTGGCGGTGTTCTTAGGAATGCATTTGGTAAAATAGGGTATTAAAAAAAGCGACTTTTCAGTCGCTTCTTACTATGCTTTTAAATAAATTAAACATTGATTTAATTCTGGGTTCTGTTGTATCATAGAGTTAATAAAAATCCTTAACTCTTCTATCTCATAAGGTAGTAATCTCTTTACCGCCTTTTCAACTTCTTTACAGAACAAAGTAGCATCAAAACTTACTTTACGTAGTACAGTTTTGGTGTACTCGAACATTGCTCTCGCCATAGTGATTTTAGATTTAGGTTTAGATTAGGTAGTTTTTTTCTATTGGCAATGGATTTAAAGAATTAACTCCTAAATATACTAAAAAATTGTCTGTTTAACGGATTTAAACATAAGTTTAACAGATATTCAGAGCCAACTTCATAGAAATCTAGAACCGATTATCACCATCTAACAAATCGCCTAAACCACCAAGAATACTGCCTTCTCCTTTACTATTTCCTCCGCGAGGAACAGACTTTAAAACGCGACCAGCCAAACGACTGAATGGTAAGGATTGTATATAGACTGTACCTGGTCCCGTAAGCTTAGCAAAGAATAATCCTTCTCCACCAAATATGGTATTCTTAAAACCTCCTACAAACTCAATATCGTAATCTACATCTTGGGTAAATCCAACAATACAACCTGTATCTACACGAAGAACTTCACCTGGAGCTAGCTCACGTTTTGCCATGGTACCACAAGCATGAACGAACGCCATTCCATCACCTTCTAACTTTTGCATGATAAAGCCTTCACCTCCAAATAAACCTCTTCCTAGCTTCTTAGAAAATTCAATCCCTACACTAACGCCTTTCGCAGCACACAAAAATGCATCCTTCTGGCAAATGAATTTGCCTTCATATTCCAAAAGGTCTATAGCCGTTATCTTTCCTGGGTAAGGCGAAGCAAAAGATACATTGCGTTTCCCAGTAAGGTTATTATAAAATGCTATCATAAATAAGCTCTCACCTGTAAGGATACGCTTCCCTGCGCCAAGTATTTTTCCTAAAAAGCCTTGATCTTTTTTAGAACCATCTCCAAAAATGGTTTCCATTTTAATGCCATCATCCATCATCATAAAACTTCCTGATTCTGCAATAACGCCTTCATCCGGATCGAGTTCTATTTCTACATATTGCATTTCTTCGCCATAAATGCGATAATCTATTTCGTGAGCATTACGCTGAGAAAAATCTGGTAGTTGTTCCATTGTATGTTTCGTTTTTTTATTGATTCAAAGATTAGTTGAATCAAGTATGATTTTGTTACAAAGTTTTTATCCCTTTACTTTTAAAGTCCATTCAAAATTAAAATCAGAGACTTCCACCCCATCCTTATTGATTCCTTTAGCATTCAGCCACACGGTTTGTCCTTCATTGGTTTCAATAGCTTTTTGGAGTGCTTCATCTATTTTGTGTCCTTCAACGCATTCAAAATGAATTCGACCAGTAGCCTTCTTAGTAAACGTTGCATTATTATTGGCAACCAACATAGATACTCTTTTCCCGCTCGATCTAATCTTGGACATCACTAAGGCACCTGTTGTTAATTCTGCAGCCATACCTTGCACTGCCCAAAACATAGATTTAAAAGGATTTTGATTGATCCAACGATGCTTTACAGTGACTACACACGACGTATCATTAATCGATTTAGCTCTTACTCCTGTAAAGTAAGCTGCTGGTAACTTGAACATTAAATAGGTATTGAGTTTACTAGGCGTGATGGTCATATCTGATAATTTTTCACCTTAAAAATAAACAAATAATGATGAATTCTAATTGTTAATATTATGTTAATTTTAGGTACTATGTTTTGCATAATACCTTTTTTTGGATATATATTTGCATAAGAAACTATTATATGTTTTAATATCATGATCGACAATCATCAAAAAAACATTGCAACTTTTATCCATTTATCAACCTTTACGAGGTTCTTTATTCCTTTTGGAAACTTCCTAGGTCCATTAGTCCTGTGGATGTCTAATAAGGAGAAATCAGAATTTGTGGATAGACACGGAAAGCAGGCTATTAACTTTCAGATTAGTATTCTGCTATATGCCATTATTATAGGAACATTAACGATTCCGTTTTTTATTTTCAATGTATTTGATGGTATCGATTTTATAAACTTTAATGGGTTTTATGATTTTCATATCAATATTGGTAAGCCTTCTCCTCTACTGTATATCACAGGTGGTCTCGGTATGTTGGCTTTTGTTGGTTTTCTTTTAGAGATGGTATTCATCATAAAAGCTAGTCTAACAGCCAAAGAGGGTGAACCATACGATTACCCATTAACAATAAAGTTCATCAAATAATCATCAGTCATCAATCAATCATCAATCATCAATAATCAATCAAAAAATGAACAGTTCTAAAACTTTAAAAACGCATTAGCAATATGAAGATAGAAAACACAAAAGCACAAATGCGAAAAGGTGTTCTGGAGTACTGCATCTTATCTATCCTTAAGGATGATGATGCTTATGTAGCAGAAATCCTTGGCACCTTAAAAGATGCAAAGATGCTTGTCGTAGAAGGAACCATTTATCCCCTATTGACACGTTTGAAAAACGCCGGACTTCTCAATTATAGATGGGAAGAGTCTACCTCTGGACCACCAAGAAAATACTATGGTCTTACTGAAACAGGAAAATTATTCCTTAA
This sequence comes from Winogradskyella sp. 3972H.M.0a.05, assembly GCF_040493455.1. Lineage (NCBI taxonomy): Bacteria > Pseudomonadati > Bacteroidota > Flavobacteriia > Flavobacteriales > Flavobacteriaceae > Winogradskyella > Winogradskyella sp. 3972H.M.0a.05. The sequence goes on from NZ_JANFDA010000002.1 coordinate 337,134, forward strand.
AGAATTAAACACTACTTGGAGTGAATTACAACATGCAGTTAATCTAGTAACAAGCCAAAAAACAACAAAAAAATGAATAAAACAGTCAATATAAATTTAGCAGGTATATTTTTTCATATCGATGAAGATGCATACAAAAAGTTACAGCGCTATCTTGAGGCTATAAGACGTTCATTTACTGACTCTCAAGGTCGTTCTGAGATTATCGCTGATATCGAAGCAAGAATTGCAGAGCTGTTTAGTGAGCGTGTTGAAAACGATAAGCAAGTAGTCTCTATTAAGCATGTAGATGATGTAATCTCTATAATGGGACAACCAGAAGATTACTTAGTAGATGACGAAATCTTTGAAGACGAACCTCAACCAAAGAAGAAACAAGCTTCCTCTAGCAAATCAACAAAGAAATTATACAGAGATACGGATAACTCTTATATAGGAGGTGTCGCTGGTGGTCTTGGACATTATCTTGGAATCGATGCCGTTTGGGTAAGACTCTTATGGATTTTACTAGCGCTTGGATCTGGAGGTACATTTATATTTATCTATTTAGTATTCTGGGCATTGGTGCCAGAAGCGACTACAACTTCAGAAAAGCTAACCATGACAGGAGATCCGGTAACGATCTCTAACATTGAAAAAAAAATTAAAGACAGTATTGAAAGTGTTGTAGATACTGCCAAAAATATTGATCTTCAAAAACATGGTGACAAGCTTAGAGAGGAAATAGATAGTGTTACCGACAGCATTACAGATTCTGTAAAGCAAATCGATTTTCAGAAGAAAGGTGATAGTTTAAAGTCTAACTCAAAGAGCTTCTTTGGAAGTTTAGGAGATATCATCGTCTTTTTCTTGAAGATATTAGCAAAATTCATTGCCATCATATTAATCATTACTGGTGCTGCAACACTAATATCCATGATTATTGGATTCTTTACGGTGGGTATTTTAGAAGCTGTACATATTCCAGGATTTGATTTTGTGGAGGCCGCCAATGCAGCAAATACACCAGTATGGTTAGTCTCAATGTTAACATTCTTTGCTGTAGCCATTCCGTTCTTCTTTATATTCTATATAGGATTACGAATCCTAGTAAACAACCTTAAGTCTATAGGAAATGTTGCAAAATTCACATTGCTAGGGCTTTGGTTACTATCTATTATAGGATTGTCAGTAATCGGTGTAAGACAAATTACAGAACATGCTTTTGAAGCTAGTGTTACAGATAAAGAGCAACTCAATATTGTGGCTAACGATACGGTAAATCTTAGAATGGCTGGCAGTAATGATTACAGTAGAGTCTACAACACTAATAGCTTGTACAGAAGTGATGGTTTTGACATTGCTTATGACGACAATGGCAATAAAGTTATTTATTCTACTGATTTAAGATTAATCGTTCGTTCTACTAAAGATGCACAAGCTTCAATAGTTATTGAAAAGAATGCGAGAGGTCGAGATTACAGCGATGCTAAAGAACGTGCTGAGAATATTAATTACAATTATGCTTTTGACGGTTCAGATTTAGTCCTAGATGCTTTTCATGTTACCGATTATAACAATAAGTTTAATGATCAGGAAATTCAAGTAATTCTGTACTTGCCAGAAGGTACTATTCTAAAAGCAGATAGAAACACATATAGTTTCCACCGTAACTCATCCTATTACAACGATATTTTGGACAATGGTATGGAAGAGCATTATCTAAAAGTTATCAGTAACGATGTTATATGTCTAGATTGTGATGATACCATTAAGGAAACAACTGCACCAACAAACCTAAAAAGTGAAGGTGTAACTATACAAACAGATAGCGTAACAGTAGAAACAAAAGCTGTTGGAATTAAAACATCTCAGAATGGTGTTAATGTAAAAGTTGATGACAGTACAGGTGTTCAAATATCAACAGGGAACAACAATTAACAGTTCAGCCTATAAAAATTACAGTTGAGTACTTATTAATTCTATATGAATTGCTTAGCTAATACTTTTACCAATGGATAAAGTGATTAAAATAACAGTAAGCCTAATAGTAGCAATAAGCACATTTATAATGTCTGCTGAAGCTCAGGTAAGCACATATTCTGAATTATTCAGAACCTTAAAATCCAAAGACAGCTTATTGTTTGATGTAGCCTTCAATACTTGTAATACTCAAGTTCTTGAAAGTTTAATCGCTGAAGATTTAGAGTTTTATCACGATCAAGGTGGTATTACAAATTCAAAATCTAAGTTCATGGACGTAATGAAAAACGGAATTTGCAACCCAGATAATCCTACTACATCTAGAAGAGAATTAGTAGCAGGTAGTCTGGAAGTATTTCCGCTGTATGAAAACGGTAAACTCTATGGTGCGCTTCAAAATGGATCACATCGATTCTTTGAAAAGCTTGGAGATAATCCAGAAACTAAAGGCAGCATTGCTAAGTTTTCGCACCTATGGATTAAAGAAAATGGTAACTGGCTTGTAAAACGCGTAATCAGTTACGATCATAAATCGCAATAACAACAAATTAATTACACATATCAATCAAAAAAATTAGAATCATGGCAACACTAACAAAACTCATTGTATCAACCATCTTAGGATTGTTGATGATGTCCTGCAATTTCGACATGAACTTTAACCCTGGAGTAAAAGGAAATGGAATTGTAACAACAGAAACTAGATCTGTAGAAGGCGAATTCGATGTCATCAAAGTAAGTAGAGGTATCGATGTATTCCTAACACAAACAGGAGAAGACGCTATTACGGTAGAAGCTGACGAAAACCTTCATGAAATCATTATGACAGAAGTTGAAGATGGCGTATTAAGAATCTATGCAGACGAAAACATAGCACGTTCAAAAGCGCAGAAAGTAATGGTAAGCTTTGAAAATGTAAGGATGATTAAAGCTACTAGCGGAAGTGATGTCGTTGGTGATAACACAATCACAGCAGACGAGTTGACTTTAGAAACATCTAGCGGAGCAGACATGAGATTAGATATCAATGCTACAACAGTAGATTGCAGCTCATCTAGCGGAAGTGATATGCGTTTGTCTGGTAAGACAGATAAATTATATGCTGAAGCAAGTAGCGGAAGTGATATCAAAGCTGGAAACCTAGAAGCTGTTTCTACACAAGTAAAAGCCTCTAGCGGTGCAGATGTCACAGTAAATACTTCTAAAGAACTTACAGCAAAAGCTTCTAGTGGAGGTGACATTAAATACTACGGAAACCCAGAAAAAGTAAACAAATCTGATGGTGTTTCTGGAAGTATAAGAAAGAGAAACTAACAAAGAATCATGCGAAGAAGGTTATTCATAGGTCTTTTAACGTTTGTAGTCTTAATAGTAGCATTGTTTTACTTCAATGTGATATGGAGATCTCCTAGCTATTATACTCTAGAACAGGATATTGCTTTAGAAGTTCCTATTGTAGATATGAAAGCCTATATGGACACTGATTTAAAAGACCATGAAAGACCTTATATTTTTGAAGTTGAATCACCTAATAATAACGGGAAGGTCGTCGTTCTCGGTGTAGAACATCGTAGTGACAAAACGCACCCACAATTTGAAGCCATAAGACAACATTGGAAAGACAATAACCCTACAGTAGCTCTGGTTGAAGGCAGATTAGGATTTTACTTCAGTTGGTTTCAAGACCCTATTGAATCTTACGGAGAATCTGGTTTAACAGCGTCTTTAGCTAAAAAGAGTAATGTACCACTCTATTCTTGGGAACCAGAACGACACAATGAAGTTTCAGCATTAGCGAAAAAATATGATACCAAACAATTAGCAGCATTCTATGTACTGAGACCTTTTTTCGGTCATCATCCAGATTCTAGAAAAGAAAATGCAGAGGACATGTTGCAATCGCTTATAAAAGACAGGACCGATTATCCAGAAGTTGCTGGTGCCATTACATCTTGGGAAGAAATCGATGAAATTTGGAACAGCGAATTCCCAGATATAGACTGGAGAACATATAATACTGGTTATGGTTGGCCAGGTTCCTTCCATGAAATTTGGAACAGTTCCAATCTTTACAGAGATGAACACATGGTAAAGATTATTCTGGAACAAGTCGGCAAAGGAGAAACTGTCTTTATCACTATGGGAGCTAGCCATGCGCCAAGAGTAGAAAACACCTTAAAGCATCAAATAATGAAATAAAAGAGTAAAAACCAATCATTTCTAATCAATCAAAAAACAACCAACCTAGTCAATCAATCTTTATATATTGACATCTAACCAATCGTAAACCATTTCAAGCTCAATTAGAGTTTGGGATGGTTTTTGTATATATTTGTTATAATTGCTAACAAATATTACTATGCCTAAATCGTTTTTAATATTCATTTTTTGCCTTGGTACTTTGGCATTCACCAATGCTCAAAGCAAGGAAAAAATAAAGGGTAATAGAGATGTTACCATCAAACAATCCTACATCGATCCATTTGAAAAGATTGTTGTCACCAGTGACTTTTCTATAGAAATTGCATACAACGAAAAACCTTCTGTAGAAATTGAAACTGACGATAACTTGCATGATGTGATTAATTATTCTGTAGAAAATGGCGTTCTCACGTTTACGGCTTCAAAACGCATTACGACCAAGAAAAAAATGATGATCACTGTATACTATACTAATATTCTGAATAGTATAGAGCTAAAAGATGATGCAGAATTGCGTTCTCTTACATCTATGGAATTGCAGAATGCCACGTTAAGAACTTCTGGGAACTCTCGCGCTTACCTAAATATTAGAACCGCAAATTTCACATTCAATAGCTACGATAAAGCTAAATCTCGTCTCAATCTTACAGCGGATTCCACTTATGTTGAGCTAAGTGGCACTAGCAAACTAGATGCGCTCATTAATTCCAAGAGCATGAAGATGGATCTCTATCAACGATCAGATGCAGTTATAGAAGGTGACACCGAAGTATCTACATTCAGACTAGATAATTCTACAACATTCAAAGGAAAAAACTTTACTTCAGTTACTTGCGATTTGCTTGCTGAAGGTAAAAGCAGTACTACAATGACGGTTACAGAAGGTATTATCATAGATGCTTCAGGCAGTTCGCAGATTTATCTCTATGGCGAACCCAAAATAACGATAAACAAGTTTACCGATACGGCAAAGCTTCAGAAGAAAATTTAAATCAAAGCTTCGGCGTAAGCATTATCAAACAATTCAATCTCAATCTGATTTTTGAGAATATCGTCAAAAGTTTCGCGCTTTCTTATCAGGTGTGCTTTACCATTATACCATAGGATCTCAGCTGGTCGGTATCTAGAATTATAATTACTCGCCATTGTAAAGCAATAAGCACCTGCATTACTAAAAGCCAGTATATCGCCTTCACGTATTTCAGAAATACGTCTGTTATTAGCAAATGTATCCGTCTCACAAATGTAACCTACAACAGAGTAAAAGCGTGCTCTCCCTTTAGGATTAGAGATATTTCTTATGCCATGTTGAGAACCGTAAAGCATTGGTCTTATGAAGTGGTTAAATCCTGAATCGATCTGTGCAAACACTGTAGAAGTCGTTTGTTTTACTACATTAACACTAGCCAGAAACTGACCAGCTTCACTTACGAGAAACTTACCAGGTTCAAAAGCTAAAGCTAAATCCTTCCCGTACTGCTCACAGAATGTATTAAAACGTTCACTAAGCTTTTCTCCAAACTCTTCTACATTGGTTTCTATATCGCCATCCTTGTAAGGTACTTTAAACCCAGATCCAAAATCTATGAACTCCAAATTCTTAAAATTCTTAGCAGCCTCAAACAAAATTTCACTAGCATATAAGAAAACATCCACATCCAGAATATCACTTCCGGTATGCATATGAATACCATTGATGGTCATTTGAGTGTTCTCAACAATTCTTACAATATGTGGTATTTGGTGAATCGAAATCCCAAACTTACTATCGATGTGCCCAACAGAAATATTGGTGTTCCCTCCTGCCATAACATGTGGATTAATGCGTATACATACAGGAACGTCTGGATGCTTGCTTCCAAATGATTCGAGAATAGATAGATTATCGATATTGATTTGCACACCAAGCTTTGCGGCAATTTCTATCTCTTCAAACGATACACCATTTGGCGTGAAAATAATTTGCTCTGGATCAAAACCAGCCTCAAGTCCCAATTGCACCTCTTGTATAGAAACGGTATCCAATCCAGAACCAAGAGATTTCAACAATTTCAAAACAGAAATATTGGACAATGCCTTCACAGCATAATGAATACGTAATTCATTAACACTACTAAAAGCATTCGTTAAGCGTTCATACTGATTGATTATCGTATCCGCGTCATAAACATAAACCGGACTCCCAAATTCTTTTGCGATTTCTAATAAGGTATCATTTTCCATCTCCTTTAATTAACCTTTTAAACTACGATATCATTTCGAACGAGGAACGAGAGTATTAAAATTCATGGCACAAAAAGATTTAACTGAACCTAACTTTCCAGTATCCCTTAGCTCGTTCCTCTTAAGATCGAAATGACATCCACAACACTAAATTCTTCATCAAAACTATAGCTTCTACCCTTCTAAAACATATTGTTATTCAAATTTTACTAATTTTACACAAATTGTTATATAATTAACATTTATGAAAACAATCGCATCCTGTGTTGAAGACATCATCGCTTCCCAACCCTTTATTGAAGAAGCATTAAATCAGCAGATTATTAACTTTTCTGCATTGGCCAACAACTTGCAAGAGCCTATTTCTAAGATGCTTAGAAAGGATATAAAGACTGGAGCTATTATGATGGCTTTAAGACGTTATAATCAACCGTTGAATACAAACAATTCTTTGCGTCTTAAAAAAGTACTCAACAATTTGGGAGACATAACCGTAAAATCTGGACTAAGCGATTTTACATTCAAGAATTCTAAAACCCTAACCCAATGTCATACTAGAGTTTTGGAACACATCGACACTAAGGACCATATCTATTATGCGTTTACTCGAGGTATCTTTGAAAGTAATATCATTGTTTCTAGTTCTGAAAGAGAACATGTCCTCAATGAATTCAAAGATGAAGTACAAATTGGTCTCCAAGAAAACCTATCGTCAATTAGTATTAACCTACCCAAAGGAAACTCCAAGGTCGTAGGGCTTTACTATCATATATTCAAAAAGTTAGCTTGGGAAGGTGTTACACTATATGAAGTGATTTCCACCACAAATGAGTTTACAGTATTGGTAGAAGATCATATTGTCGACAAAGCGTTTTCCGTAATCAAACATCTTAAGGATTAGCCCTAAAACAAGGAATACATCTTTTAAGCCTTCAAACAAAATCACAAAAAACTTAAAGCAATGTTAATGCACTTTTGTTGCAATTAGCAGTTGACTACTTTTACGCTCTAATCAAAAAACAACCCACCAAACCCAATGAAATTCCCCGTTTCTTTATTACTATTTCTTGCTATAACGTCTAGTGTATTTGGTCAAACTATTCAAGGTAAAGTCTCTGATGATAATGGCAATGCAATTTTTGCCGCTCAGATTCTCAACCTTTCTAACAATGAGCACACACATAGCAACGAGGACGGTTCGTTTCAGATTTATAATACCAAAGTTGGCGATACCTTGGAGTTTAGTCATATAGCTTATAAAAATGCTACATACGTTATCACATCGCTTGGTGAGGAGCTCAATATTCGTTTAGAAAAGCTATCCATTTCACTAGATGAAATCGTCATAAAAGGCAAAGACAATACACTTTCGTTGATTTCGGATATTGACATTAAAATCAATCCTGTTAACTCTTCGCAAGACGTATTAAGAAAAGTTCCCGGACTTTTTATAGGCCAGCATGCTGGAGGCGGTAAAGCTGAACAGATTTTTTTACGAGGTTTTGATATTGATCATGGAACAGATATCAGTCTTACTGTAGATGGATTGCCTGTAAACATGGTATCTCATGCTCACGGACAAGGCTACTCCGATTTGCATTTTGTTATTCCTGAAACCATAGAAACGCTAGATTTTGGTAAAGGCCCTTACGATGCCGATAAAGGAAACTTTGCTACTGCCGGGTATGTTGATTTCAAAACTAAAAACCGATTGAAAAACAGTAGTATTAAAATGGAATTAGGGCAATTTGATACTCAACGCTTACTAGGTCTGTTCAATCTACTAGACAAACCCAATCAAAGTGCATATATCGCTTCAGAATATATAGCAACGGACGGACCGTTTGATAGTCCTCAGAATTTTGATCGTATCAATATTTTTGGAAAATACACAACCTCTATCAATAATAGAGATAGACTTAGCTTTATCGCATCTCACTTTACTAGTACTTGGGATGCTTCAGGTCAAATTCCAAATAGAGCTGTTGCAAGCGGTGTTATTGGTCGTTTTGGCGCCATAGATGACACCGAAGGTGGTACCACCAGTAGAACCAATGCAGCTATCAATTATAAAAAAGTCATTGACGAGACCTCTTCTTTGAACAATACGCTATTTGTTTCCGCTTATGATTTTGAATTGTATTCTAACTTCACCTTTTTTCTTGAAGACCCTATTAATGGTGATCAAATCAGACAAAAAGAAGATCGTATTATTTATGGTTTACAAAGTGATTACTCCAAATCCTATACACTAAACACTATTGAAGGTGAATTGAATGCTGGTATTGCATTGCGAAACGATAGAGTTAACGACAATGAATTGTCGCGTTCGCTAAACCGTCAAGAGACTTTGGAAGGCATCCAATTTGGTGATGTCAATGAAACTAACTTTAGCGCTTATGTAAGTTCTAAAATCAATATCAATAAGTGGACATTAACTCCAGCATTACGAATCGATTATTTTAACTTCAAATACAACGATCAATTACAAACTACGTATAGCACAGAGTCCACTACCAAAACAATCGTAAGCCCAAAACTAAATATCGCTTACAATCCAACGGATAATTTGCAAGTGTATGTAAAGACAGGTAAAGGATTCCATTCCAACGATACAAGAGTAGCGACTACTCAAAATGATCTTAACACCATACCAGCAGCTTATGGTTTTGACGTTGGTTACATCTGGAAACCAACACCAAAAATGCTATTAAACATGGCGTATTGGTATTTGTATTTAGAACAAGAGTTTGTATATGTAGGTGATGCTGGTATTGTTGAGCCCAGTGGCAAAACGAGACGACAAGGTGTAGAACTTAGCTGCAGATATCAACCTATACCTTCTCTATTTTGGAACTTTGATATCAATTACACACTTGCTAGAGCTATTGACGAACCAGACGGTGAAGACTATATTCCATTAGCGCCAGACTTAACGCTTGCAAGTGGCATTAACTTTAAGCACGACTCCGGATTTTATAGCAGTGCTAATGTTCGTTATATTAAAGATCGCCCTGCAAATGAAGACAATTCAATTGTTGCTGAAGGCTATATTGTAGTAGACTTGAATGCTGGTTATAGATTAGAACAGTTTGACTTTGGCATTCAAGTTCAGAATTTATTTGATACCGAATGGAACGAAACTCAATTTGCAACAGAATCTAGATTGCAAAATGAAGCAGATTCAGTAGAAGAAATACATTTCACACCAGGTACGCCTTTCTTTATTAAAGGGTCTGTTCAATATAACTTTTAGCGGTTCAAAAATTTGATTTTACCATAAGCTTTCACGCATTGGGTTAACAAATTATGAACACTCCAAATAATCACTTTCAAAATATTGGTTAAACCATAAAGGTTAATTATTTTTGCGGTGCAAAATTTCAAACAATGAATTTACACGAATATCAAGGAAAAGAATTATTAAGCAGTTTTGGCGTACGCATTCAGCGTGGTATTGTAGCTCAAACCGCAGACGAAGCAGTAGCTGCTGCAAAACAATTAACTGAAGAAACTGGTACTGGATGGCATGTTATTAAAGCACAAGTTCATGCTGGTGGACGTGGTAAAGGTGGTGGTGTAAAACTTGCCAAAAATTTAGATGAAGTAAAAACTTTAGCTGACCAGATTATTGGTATGGATCTAGTAACACCTCAAACATCTGCCGAAGGTAAGCGTGTACATCAAGTTTTAATTGCAGAAGATGTTTACTATCCAGGAGAAAATGAGCCAGATGAGTATTATATGTCAGTATTATTGAATCGTTCAAACGGTCGTAATATGATCATGTACTCTACAGAAGGGGGTATGGATATCGAAACTGTTGCAGAAGAAACACCACATTTAATATTTACTGAAGAAATTGATCCTGCATTGGGCCTATTACCATTTCAGGCACGTCGTGTAGCGTTTAACCTAGGATTATCTGGTGTAGCGTTCAAAGAGATGACAAAATTTGTGTCTGCGTTATACAGAGCTTATGTAGAATCTGATGCTTCTTTGTTTGAAATCAATCCAGTTTTAAAAACTAGTGATAATAAAATCATGGCAGTAGACTCTAAAGTAACTTTAGACGACAATGCTTTGTTTAGACATAAAGACTTAGCAGAACTAAGAGATAAAAGAGAAGAAAATCCTATTGAAGTTGAAGCTGGTGAGCAAGGGCTTAACTATGTAGACCTAGATGGAAATGTAGGTTGTATGGTAAATGGTGCTGGATTAGCAATGGCTACTATGGATTTAATTAAGCAAGCTGGTGGTGAGCCTGCAAACTTCCTAGATGTTGGAGGTACTGCGGATGCTGCACGTGTAGAAGCTGCTTTCAAGATTATCTTAAAAGACCCTAACGTAAAAGCAATTTTAATCAACATATTTGGAGGTATTGTTCGTTGCGATCGTGTTGCACAAGGTGTAATCGATGCTTACAAAAACATGGGTAACATCAACGTACCTATCATTGTTCGTTTGCAAGGAACTAATGCTGATATTGCTAAAGAGTTGATTGATAATTCTGGACTAGATGTACTTAGTGCAACAGAATTCCAAGAAGCTGCAGATAAGGTACAAGCCGTACTATCTTAAAGACAATATTCAATTATATACATAGGAAAGCTCTTCAAATTTGAAGAGCTTTTTTAGTTTATGCCACTGTTAACTTACTTCTAACCAACGTTAATAAATGTTAATACTGTAACAAAAAGCGTAACATTCCATTTTTTGCGGCGTCTATATAGTAACAATCATTCATCAAAAACGGACAAATTATGAAAACCTTTAAACTAGCGTTGCTTTTAGTAGCCTTTGCATTTAGCTTAGGTGCATCAGCAACCACGACGCCAAAAAAGAAGAAAAAGAAAAAAGCTCAAACTATTGAAAGATCTATTGGGAGACTATTAGAAAACCCAAAATTCAACTTGAAGAGAGACATTGACACTAGTGTATATTTAATCGTTAATAGTGATAATGAATTAGTAGTATTGAATGTTGAATCAGATGACTACGAAGTAGAAACTTGGGTAAAGCTTCGCTTAAACTACAAGAAATTAGACTTCGATTTTGCAAAGAAAAATAAACCTCTTAGACTTCCTTTGAGGATGGTTTCAAGGTAGCATGAAAGATGAAACGATTAAAGCCTGTCGAAGAGACAGGCTTTTTTTATAGATGCAATCCACACTCTGTTTTAGGATTGTTATTCCAACGACCTGTTCTATCCTCTCCCGGAATCGTACAATGACTACAACCAATAGAATGATACCCTTTGGCTACCAAAGGATGAAAAGGGAGCTTATGCTCAGCGATATAAGCATCGCGTTGGGCTTTTGTAATATCTAGTAGTGGATAAAATTTGAGTATCTCGCCACGCATTTCAAAAATATCTAGAGTCGCTCTATGATCGCTCTGCCATTTCATTAAACCAGAAGCCCAAACACTATATTCATTTTTTATAGTATCTAAAGGTTTAACCTTATTAATGGAGCAACAGAAATCTGGGTTTTTAGTCCAGGTTTTATCTCTAGTGGTAAACTCATGCTCTTCCTTAAGAGCTCTAATCGACTTCACATTAAGACCATACAAATCTGTAAGCTCTTTGAGATAATCTAGAGTTTCAGGAAAGTGATAACCAGTATCAATAAAAAATACCTCTTGTTTGTTATTCACCTCAGCAAAAAGCTTCAAGAAGAAAGCAGATGTCGCTGCGAAAGAGCTTGTCAACATCACCTCTTTCACATCAAAATCTTTGTAGAGTTCAGCAATTCGCTCTCTAGCCGATAATGGCTTATACTTCTTGTTGAGCAATTTTATGTCCTCTTCAGAATATAAAATCGCCTTCTTTTTCTTTGGCGTGACTTCAAACATAGTGCTAGGTTGTAATGAGCATATACTAACGCAAATTAGATACCAATTATTAGGAAAAAAAGTTAAAGTGTTCTTTTTAAGAATTCAATACTTTAATAGGTGCTTTTTTACCAAATTCGCAAAATCAAAGCCGTATCTTTGCAGAATTAAAGTGACAAGTTACATGACAAAACCTACTGTAAACATTTTTTGGTTCAGAAGAGACCTCCGATTAGATGATAATTCTGGATTTTATCATGCCTTAAAATCCAAGACACCTACCCTACCAATTTTTATTTTTGATAAAAACATCTTGGACAAATTACCAAAAGATGATGCCAGAGTAACGTTTATTCATGAATCTTTAACTCAAATCAATAAGACATTAAAAACACATAAATCAGGCATTCGTTGTTTTTATAGCACTCCTTCGGAAGTCTTCAAAGAGCTCATTAAAAATCACACTGTTAAAACCGTATTTACCAACAGAGATTACGAGCCTTATGCTACCGAACGAGACCAGGGTATAGAAACGCTACTGAATGCTCATGATATAGATTTCAAAACTTATAAGGATCATGTTATTTTTGAGAGGGATGAGATTGTAAAAGATGATGGGACACCTTACAAAGTCTATACACCTTATTCCAGAAAGTGGCTAGCCGAATTCTCTAAAAAAGGCCTAGAAGTTTTTCAATCTGAATTGCATTTAGATAACCTATATAAGCACAATACTGAAATCCCGAGTTTAACGACTTTAGGGTTTGAATCTTCTAGCATAAAAATCACACCCTTTGAAGTCAATTCCAAGTTGATTGATGCCTATGAAGCTACACGAAACTTTCCTGCTTTAGACAATACATCCCGATTAGGACCACACTTGCGATTTGGAACCGCTAGCACAAGGCAGATGGTAATGATGGCTAGTCAACGATCCAACAATACCTTTTTAAAAGAACTCATTTGGCGCGAATTCTTCATACAAATCCTTTGGCATTTTCCGCATACAGTAGATAAAGCCTTTAAGCCTCAGTACGACCGTATCGAATGGCGCAATGCTCCAGAAGACTTTGAACGCTGGTGCAAAGGCGAAACAGGTTTTCCTCTTGTAGATGCTGGCATGCGTCAACTTAACGAGACAGGTTTTATGCACAATAGAGTGCGAATGCTAGTTGGTAGTTTTTTGTGCAAGCACTTACTCATCGATTGGCGATTGGGCGAAGCCTATTTTGCAGAGAAGCTTCACGACTACGACATGGCTAGTAATGTTGGTAATTGGCAATGGGTCGCAGGTTGTGGCGTCGATGCTGCTCCATATTTTAGAATTTTCAATCCGACGACTCAGATACAAAAGTTTGATAAGGACTTAGCCTATATCAAAAAATGGGTTCCAGAGTTTCAGGAGCTTACTTATCCTAGAGAAATGGTAGATCACAAGTTTGCTAGGGAACGCTGCTTAAAAGTCTATAAAACAGCTTTGGATTAATTCTAACATTTCCTTAATACCAGATTGTTTCTAATTTGAGTACATTTAAATCTAACACGAAAGCAAATGAAAACCTTATTCCTAAGCATTACACTATCACTTTTTACGATCAGTTTATGGTCTCAGGACAATCAAAAAATTTCGACCTTAGAATTTGTCCAAGTATTAGAAGATAATACAGAAGAAACCTTGTTTTATTATCACAATAATTGGGAGCAACTGCGAAAATCAGCAATTAAAAATGGTTACATCGACTCCTATGAATTGATGCTGGTTTTTGATACAGAATCAGACTATCAAATCATTCTAAAAACAACTTACAAGAACCAAACTCAATACGATAAGCGCGAAACACATTTTCAAAAACTTATCGAGAATCATGGCGCTTTAAAACTATTGAACGATAAGAAACCAAAGGAATTCCGGAAAACATTATTTGGAAGTGAGGTGAAGCATTTATAAAACCAAAGTTATATTTAATTTTTGTCACCTCGAGCGCAGTCGAGAGGTAATTAAACGTAGCTTTAACCATAAGGTCTCGACTACGCTCGACCTGACAGCCTTAGCATCTCTAACTACAGAACCGCGGTCATCGTCTCCGCTTTTCTAACCGTCTCTTCCCATTCGTTTTGCGGAATCGAATCTTTAGTAATGCCACCACCAACATAGATTAATGCCTTGTCATCTTTTAGCTGCATGCAGCGTAAGTTTACAAACATGTTTGAAACTTTCTTCACGGCTCTATACGCATTGTTCTCTACATTTCTTCGGTTAGCATTTCGGGATTGCGAGGCTTTCAAATTCAACTCACCAAGAAAGCCTGTATAGTAATCTCGGTCATAACCTTCATGCTCTTTAATGAATTGTATCGCTGCATTTTTTGGCAATCCAGACACGGCTGGTGTAGGATGCAAAGCCTTTATTACGTCATATAGATTAAAGTCACCAGGTCTGTAACTGGCAGTAATATCGGTTCTTAGATGGAGTAAGCTCCCAGCTTTTACTGTCTTGGGTTCAGACATCCTTAAATTGCTATTGGACTTCAACTTATCTACAATAAAATCAGTAACGATTTGCTGTTCTTCTTGCTCTTTAAGATTCCACTCTACATCCATAGTACCTTTATACGCCTGAGTTCCTGCTAAGGCCATAGTTTGCAAACGAAGTCCTTCCACCTTCATCAAAGTTTCTGGTGTTGCGCCAAGCCATAAGCCTACTCTTGGGTGAAACCAGCAATACACAAAAGCATCTTGGTATTTGGTCAATAGTCTTTTAAAGAGTTCTAAAGGATTTGTTTCAGGAATTGGTGCTTCAGCACAACGCGATAATACTACCTTTTTAAACTGTTCTTGATGAATCGCTTCTATACCTTTTTCAATCAAATCTATATGAGCTGCATTACTTTCAGTAATTGCTACGCTCGAATCTTCAGTACTAGCTTCAAATGCCGCAGCTTCAACTTCAAGAGTTAAAACCTTAGCATGTTCCAAAGGAATGAGTACTGAACTATTGTCTTCAAGATTAAAAGGTGAAAACACAAAACCCGATTCTGAAAAATCCTTGGTTTCATAAAGAGTATCGTCAGATTGCAAATATGCTTTTACAACATTGTCTTGTGGCTTACGATACACCACAAAAGGCAATTGCTCGGAAAATTGTTGTTGTATGGATTCAAAAAAAGATGCTTCGGACATTAGGTTACTTTGTCTTAGGTAAAGAAATCGTAGTAAGCTTACAAAGCGAAATCAGGTTATCGTTATCGTCCGTGATGCGAATGTTCAATAACTGTGTAGTTCTACCTTTGTGTGCAAACTTCGCGGTAGCATAAACATAGCCTTCCCTAACACTCTTCAGATGATTGGCAGATATTTCTATACCACGCACAAAAACTTCATCTCTATTTATCAATAATTCTGCTGCAAAACTTCCCGTAGTCTCTGCCAAAGCTACTGTGGCACCACCATGCAATACACCATCTGGTTGGTATACACGCTTGTTCACTGGCATACGACCCACTACAAAATCATCACCAAAATCGATCATTTCGATCTCCAAGGTTTCCATCAATGTGTTTTTGGTAATGGCGTTGGCACGCTTTAGTATCTCTTCTTTAGACAATTGCATAGAATACTGTATTTTTAATGTCGAAATGTAAAAGTACTGAAAGCAATCGAAATTATGAATGCTACCGAAAAGGAAATCAACTATAACACCACCAACTCCTACTCTACTTTAAATACGCTGACAGATAAGACCAAAACCGTTTGGTTTGTGTGTCATGGCATGGGCTACTTGAGCCGTTATTTTTTGAAGTATTTTAAGGGTTTGAATCCTGAAGAAAACTATATCATCGCTCCTCAGGCTCCGAGTAAATATTACATTCCGCCAAAGTCTCATGTTGGTGCCAATTGGCTCACCAGAGATAATACGGAACAAGGCACAGGAAACATCATGAATTATTTTGATGCCATTTTTGAAGCAGAGCAAATTCCGGATGATGTAAACCTTATTGTTTTTGGCTATTCGCAAGGAGTTTCCGTAGCGATGCGCTATGTGGTAAGGCGACAATTGCAATGCAACCAATTAGTGATTCATTCGGGAGGGATTCCAAAAGAATTAACTGCGGAAGATTTTAAGTTTTTGAATACGAAAATCTCGTTGGTGTATGGCATTGAAGATGAATACTTGAATGACGAGCGCATGCAGTATGAAACCAATCGCGTTCATGAATTGTTTGGAGACAATATTACCGTGTTACCTTTTGAAGGCAAACACGAAGTGAATGTAGAGTTTATAAATACTTTAGTGGAATAATGTTGTCATCCTGAACTTGATTCAGGATCTCATTATCTTGGATTCCACATGAGCACTGAGTGGAGTCGGAGTGCCTACAGAGTGATACTCAGTTTATATTTAGCAACACTTCGACTCCGCTCAGTGTCCAACAATAAGTGTCCAAAAAGAATGCTAATAGTCATCCAAGAATCAGTAACTTTGTAGTATGCTTGGATTTATCATTTGGATCATAATTTCTATACTCTTTGCACTAGCTGCTGAGTATTATGACAATAAGGAAATGTATAAAGATGATTAGTTCTTTTTTAACCTCATGAAAGTACCAACCTTAGAAAACGAATACGTAAAACTAACCTTACTCGATCTCAGCAATTATGAGCATTTGATTCCTATTGCGCAGCAAGAGAATCTCATCCAGTATTCACCAAGCAAAATAGATACACCTGAAGATTTAAAAGCCTATGTACAAACGGCTGTCGATGGGTATTATCACAAAACTACGATTCCGTTTATCATCTATGATAAGACAAAAGAAGCCTATGCTGGTAGCTCGAGATTTGGGCTGATCAACTGGAAAAACAAAGTTCTACATATTGGCTGGACCTGGATTGGTAAAGAGTTTCAAGGCAGTGGCATCAACAAACACATGAAGTTTTTGATGCTGCAATATGCGTTTGAAACCTTAGACTTTGATAAGGTTGAATTCCGAATTGATGAGCGCAATGGTCGCTCACGTAAAGCTGTCGAAAAGATTGGTGGCACACTTGAAGGCATACTACGAAAAGATACCTTAATGCAAGATGGCTTCAAACGTTCTACCTGTTGCTATGGCATTTTGAAAGAAGAGTGGCCAAATATCAAAGCGACAATCTTTTCAAGCTTTAAATAAGCAACCCAATAGCTAATCAGGTTGCTTAAATAATATCTTCTAATTTCTACCAGCTATCACGCCACCATCAGTATCCCAAATGGCTCCTGTAACCCAAGACGCCTGATCCGAAAGCAAAAACGTGATGCTATTTGCGACATCATCTGGTGTACCATTTCGTCCTATTGGGTGAAAATTATGAAAGCCTTCTAAAGCTTCTTCCGCTGCAGCTTCATTTCCAAATACGCTATGATATACAGGTGTATTCACCACAGCAGGCGATACTGCATTCACACGAATGTTATACTCAGCCAATTCCATCGCTAAATGTTGTGTTAGTGAATGTAATCCTGCTTTCTGCATGGAGTATGCGGACGATGGTGTTGCTTTCACAGCTTGCTTTGCCCACATCGAACCAACATTAACAATGGAACCGCCTTTCGCTGTCATCTTCTTAGCAACAGCTTGCGTTAAGAAGAAGAACCCTCTGTTTAAATCCAAATACGAATTATAGTCTGCTTCTGTATGGTCTAAAAAGGACTTTGGTCCAAAAATACCTGAAGCATTGACTAAATAATCAATAGACTCTAGATTGGATAAGGTACTGATTAAAGCATCCAAATCTTGCTTATTGGTAATGTCCGCATTATGCTTTACCAAATTGTCATGGTCTTGAACCTTTCCAGTATTACGACCTACAATGTGTACTGTAGCACCTTCGTCTAATAGTTGCTTGGTTGTTGCCCAACCAATTCCGCTTGTCCCTCCTACGATTAAAGCGGTTTTGTTTTTAAAATCTCTCATCTTGTTGTGTATTAAAATTAAATATAGACAGACAAGTCTGTCTTTTTATGTTTAAAATTTTTTAAACTATGATTTTACTCGCAATAGATCTTGCTTCAGTAATTGGCCATTCTTGTTGGTGTAAGTAACTCTCGGCTACAGCACCTTCATATAGTACGTATAATTGTCTGGCTATTGCTTTGGTGTTGTCAATCTCTAAATTGTCCTCTACAAAGCTTTCTATCAACTGAATAAAATTTTCTTTTTGCTTTTGAATCTCTATGCGTATCGTTGCCTTATCCTTTGGAATTTCTGAAGCAGTCCGTATACACCAACAGCCATTGAAATCACTGTCTTTAAAAAAGGCTTTCAGAAAATCGAAGATACCTAAAACCCGACCACTACCCTTCCGTTTTGCGTTACAAAACTCAGCAATATCATTTAGGAACGTATCATTCTTGTATTGTAGATACGCTAGGCAAACCTCTTCTTTAGATTTGAAATGGTTGTATAGCGTCGCCTTCGCAATGCCAGCTTCTGCAATGATCTCATTAATACCAGTAAGGTTGTAACCGTTCTTGTAGAATAGTTGCGATGCCGTTTTAACGATATGATCTTTTATTTCTGAATGTTTCACATTGCAAATATAAAAGATAATTTTAAAAACAGACAAGTCTGTCTGTTTTTATATTGAATTTAACAATCCAAAAATCTACGCAGGATGTTGTAGGGTCTTATTCTTTTCTTTTAAAATCGCCAATTGCTTTTCTAAAAAGGTAATGGCTTTCTCTGCTTTATAGCTTGCTTTAGATTTAAATTCGCTAAATTCTTCTTTGAATTTTTCTTTACCAGAACTCGCTGCTTTAGACACATCCTCTTTGACTTCGGTAAAGTCGCTTACTAACTTATCTTTAACAGCGACACCTTCTTTCTTAAGTTTTTTTCTTGTTTCGCTGCCTTTATCTGGGGCTAGCAACACACCTGCTGCTGCGCCTATTAATGCGCCTAAAACCAAAGCGCCTTTATACTGAATCATCTCATTTTATGTTTAAGTTCAACTTCTCTAAATAATAGGTAGCAAAAGCCTGCACTTTGTTACACATAGAAAGATATTTCATACCTTAGAAACTTATAACTAACCTCCATGTCACAACAAGAATCTAATGCCTATATCTTAGGTACCGAAACTGCCGAACTCCATCGATTGGGCTTACAACACCAAGTATGGTCTAGCGAAGCGATTAAAGGTTGGGAACTGGCTGGGTTTACCGCTGGACAAACCCTATTGGATTTGGGCTGCGGTCCTGGATTCTGCACTACGGAATTAGCCTATATCGTCGGGCAACATGGCAAAGTGATTGGTGTCGATAAATCGGAATACTATATTGACTTTCTCAACAGGGTTACGGAACAGTTTAGTTTGAATATCGAAACGCAATGTTGTGATTTTGATGACATGCAATTAGCCAACAATAGCCTCGATGGCGTCTATGATCGTTGGGCTTTGGCATGGATCCCAAACCCAAAAGATGTGTTGACCAAACTCCATAAAGCTTTAAAGGTTGGTGGTACTGTGGTCACCCAAGAATACTTTGATTGGTCCACACTACAAACCGAACCGCGTATCCCAGCTTTAGATAAAGCCATTGCAGCAGCTTTG
Source organism: Winogradskyella sp. 3972H.M.0a.05 (assembly GCF_040493455.1). Classification (NCBI taxonomy): domain Bacteria; kingdom Pseudomonadati; phylum Bacteroidota; class Flavobacteriia; order Flavobacteriales; family Flavobacteriaceae; genus Winogradskyella; species Winogradskyella sp. 3972H.M.0a.05. Next base: position 356,949 of record NZ_JANFDA010000002.1, read on the forward strand.
CAAAGTTTTAGAGAGCAGAATGGCAATATCGATGTTGGGCGCAACTTACCCATCTATTTTGAAGACTGTGGTTACGAAGTTATTGGCACACGACCATTGACCAAAATGGCAACACCACAAGAGTTTACATGGCATTGGCCAAAAAGCTTTTTTCATATTTACTTTCCTAAGTTGGTGGATGCTGGTTATCTCACCCATCAAGAGGTTGACGAGGCTTTAGCGGCTTTTGCAGACTTAGAACAAATGCAAGGAGCAACCATTTTTACACCAGCAATGCGTGAGGTGATTGCGAGGAAAAAATAAAGTCTTGAAAATTCTGATTTCCAAGAGGTATGCTTAACGGCTGGCGCAAACGTAAGTGAGCGCGTAGCCTTACTTGTCGTTTTGCACTTTGTTATGCACAGATTTTATTATTCTTTTCATATTTTTTGGATTAGCAAAGTGAATAGGTAAAGACAATTCTTGTGCTAATAGAATTTCTTTTTTTACCCATTTTGATTCAAAGACCTTTTTCGAACTTAACAAAAGTAAAATATCACTACTCTCAATTTCTTTTTTTATTCGACTTTGCGGATTAGAATCGTTATTGTGCAATTTGTCTATAAATAAGACTAAATTATTTAGATGGTTTAAACTATTTATATCCCTTAATAAAGATTCTTTTATTTCACCATCCCTCATTGTATAACTAATAAAAATTTTCATATCCATTCCATTTTGTATACAATAAAGAGAGTCAAGTCTCCCAATAACAAGATGTAATAGAGCAACATTGAATAATTAAATATTGAACGGTAAATTCTCTTATCATTGTTTCTTTCAATTTCAAGCACATAACCTATTGGAGTTATAATTGTATCATTTAGATTTCTGTTTCGTATTTCATTTAGCTTGCCATTGATTATTCCTCTTAACCTTTCTTGATAGAAATAACTAGAAGCATCAAGTCCCCAGAAAAATAAGGGGATAAAAAATCCAGCTACAAAAAACGAAAGATCTAAAGAGTTGTCGTTGAACTTTGCCAATAATGTACAGGTAGCAATTAGAAGTGTAACGCATATCTTTTTGATGTTCGAGCAATTTCTACTAAACTCAATTGTTGCAGCATGAAGTTGGTCAATTACTTTCCAATCTATTTGGTCTTTAATTTCTGACATTTCATTTTGTTTTATTTATGTATAATGCTCAAATAAAAAACGTTTTAATGTTTGTTTATCGAACGTTAAACGAAGTTAGGTTTTATTCAATAGCTTACTAAATTGAGTATAAGATATAAGATATTATTAACAAAGATGATTGCGAAGAAGCTTGAGAGAACTAAATAATCTATAAATCGTTTGTAATATTTTCTACAACCTTTCAAATTCGATATCTATATCTTCAATTTTAATTTTTCCAGATAATGGTTCGGAGTTATCTGCGTAAACAACCCAATTTATTTCTCTATCGTAGTAATCTCTATAATAATGGTGTAAAAATGGTAAATCATTATCAATGCGTAAAGTTCTTGTTGGAAGAATAGGCTCATATCTAAACGGTCCGTATTTTTCTTTATGATAAGGGTAATTGCCTTCTATTCCCATAAAATCACGGACTTTATTATCCAATAGGAACTCTGCATTCTTTTCTCTGTCTCCGTATTCAAAATTATCAAGTAATATTACTTCAGGAATCTTGATAACACAATTTATATAATTTGCATATACCTTTCCAATATTTTTTGCATAAACTTTTAATATGTAATCTGTTGTTATCATATCATTTTTGGGACCAACTCCTGGTATATTTAAGCCTTCATTCATATTTTGTGAACGTATAAGAATTTTAAATAAAAGATCTATTTTCGGTGTTTTTATTCTATTGATCACATCTCGAATTTCATAATCGTGCATTGGAATAGAATTGAAATTGTGCCTCTTGTAATACTTTTTGTCTAAAGCCTGATGAGCAGTAGTACTTTGCGGAATTTCTATGAGATAGACTACTTTACTATTTTCTTCATCAATCATAATAGGATGAATTATTACGCCTTCAATTTTCGGTCTTATACTATCCTGAATTTTTTGTTCTAACCATTCTCTATCAACAACATTTCTGTCAATAGGATCTATGCGTTCAGGCAAATGTTCTTGTTCAATAATTCCATAGATTAATGTGCCTCCATTAGCATTCGCAAAAGCAGAAACATCTTTGGAAATCTCATTCATTTTTTTTTGATTACCTCTATCTAAAGACTGAGAGGATTTATATTCAAGATTCAAACTTTCTTCCTTCTTGTCACTTATTAATTTCTCTAAATATTGTTGATTATACATTCATCAATTTTTTCAAGTTTCATTTAATGATTGATTAAAAAAACCTTCAATTATTATTCATCTAATTTACAACTAAATTAACTTTTAAAACTTCCTTATTAACCTCATAACATCCTAACTTATAAACAATTATCAATAAAAAAACACCCAAGCCAGATCTTTCAATCTTAAACTTAGGTGTGGTCTTCCTTATAAACACAAAACTTATGGAAGGATATCTTTGGTTTTTGGTTTCCAGCCGGGTGGTTTTACCAAATAGCCCCAAGCGTCTTTAAAGCTTTTGGCTTTTCGTAAATCCTTAAAAATATTGACGTATTCTATAAAATGTACCTTAATAGGATTGATGGTATTGATTTGCTTTGTGAGTCCATAGGTTGGTCTGTGTTGCTCTTCTTGGAAGGTCCCAAACATACGATCCCATATACAGAATATGGCGCCATAGTTTTTATCGAGATAAATGCGATCCGAGCCATGATGCACACGATGCTGTGATGGCGTTACAAATATCTTTTCAAACCAGCCGAGCTTGCCAATGATTTCGGTATGTAACCAAAACTGATAGGTCAGCATCAACAAAATAGACAATAGCACCACATAAGGATGAAAGCCAACCAAAACTGCTGGGATGTAAAATATCCATGCGATAAACGAGTCTATAAAAGGTACTCTTAGTGCTGTGGTATAGTTGAAAATAGGGGAACTATGATGTATGCTATGGTAGCTCCAAAAGATTCGTATTTTGTGCTCAGCGACATGGCCTAAGTAATACAAAAAATCTACGAAAATAATACAACCTATAGTCGTCCATATATTCACAGGGATGTCCCAAGGAATGAACTTTGCCAAAAAATAGAATCCCGTTGCAAAGCCTACAACGCTTAACTTCTCTACGAGTTGCGCCACGATAAATACCGAGAAGCTTGCCCACATCTCACCAAGGCGCCACTTATTGATTTTCTTCTTATACAATTCATAACAAAACTCCACAATGGCCAATCCGATTGAAAATGTAAATATGATTAACACTACCAATCCTATATTGTCTTCCATGTTTTGAATTAATTCTTCCATACGATTTTGTAAAACTCATTAATGCCCAGAATAATTTCTAGATGTTAGCAAAGTAATAGGATATGGAACTATGCTGTGTGTCCGTTTTGGACAATTATCGTACAGGAATGTAAATCTCGGTGATTAACTCGTCTTCGGGTAAGTTTTCGTGGTGGTTTGGATAAAACTCCAAGGTTGGAAGGTCAACTAGTTCTAGAGCGACATCTAAAATCCAAAAGGCATAAATGGATTTATAAAATTCAACGCCTTTTTCGAAAGTGCCTTTGTACATAAACTTGGCATACTTCTGTCGTTTATGGCTTCTGGTTCTGAAAAAGCCTTCAGGTTTAAAGGTCAGTGGTTGTTCTAATATCAATGCCAGATTGTACCGAAAATTGAGCGTGTCGCTGATTTCGTTATCGTCCAAAAATTCAGTCATAAATATAGATTCTTTGGAAACAAGTTGCTTTGTAATACCATAAGTTGCCAAGCTTTCCATTGCTTTATTCACAGCTGCTTCATCTTCATAGTCGCCTCGATATTCTAAAAAGAGGTATTCAAAATCTGGTAAATATTCTATTTCATATTGAAGCGTTTCGCGTTCAGTATCATCATCTGGCAACATGGATTGTTGCAATGTTTCTCGGATGGCTTCATTGTTATTCCGAAATGCTGAAGGCGATACTTTATACTTATTCTTGAAGGCCTTACTGAATGCTGCTCGGTCTTCAAAACCTACATCATAGGCAATATCTGAAACGTCTGCATAGGTATACTTTAGATACTGTGCCGCTTTCTCCAAACGAAGGCGTTTTATGTATTTCCCAATGGTTTCATTGTGAATGGCTTCAAAAATCCTGTTGATGTTGCGATAGGAATAATGGCAGATGGCTTCAACCTTCTCAATGTTGATGTCCTCCTTGAAGTTTTCATCAATGTATGACAACAGTTTCTTGTAACGCTCTAACTGGGTTTTGTTTTTCATAGCCTCTTAATCACATTAGGCAGAGATAAAGTCTTTTCAAAATAAATGATTAATCCCATCATATACAACAGTCTATTTGCATTATACTGTCTACAAGAAAAGGTGAACGACTGATGCGACCCGACTTTGGGTATAGCTTAACGTTTTTATCCCAGAAAACAACTCCGCAAGATTGGAAAGGTGTTTGTCTTGAGGTTTATCTTTCATAGCGATTAAAATATCTATATATTCGCTACAAAAAAGAACATGAAAAACAACATTACTCTCCTTTTTATATTATTCTCATTCTCTGTATTTGCTCAATGCCCTCCCCTTGCTGATTTTTACTCACAAGATGACATTGATTCATTCATAAATGATTACCCAAACTGTACTGAAATTATTGGTAATCTTAGAATAGGTGGTTCTAGTAATAATGATATATTAAATGTTGATGGTTTAAACAATATTACTTCGGTAGTAGGGAATATTAACCTCCGAAATCTTCAAGAATCAGTGGACTTAAGTGGGCTTAATAATCTTATTACAGTAAGTGGTAATTTTGAATTTGAATTCAATTCCGGTTCAAGTTTAACTGGTTTTAATAATTTACAAACTATTGGAGGAGATCTTGAATTTCTAGTAAACCATGCAACCACAATAGGTGGTTTTCCGAATCTAACCTCTGTGTCTGGTGGGTTGTTTTTTGATCAAAATAATAGTCAAAGTATTACAGGTTTTGAAAATTTGCTATCTGTTGGTGGTGATTTTTTGATGGACAGAAATGAATATTTATTAGATGCCAGTGGATTCACTAGCCTAGTATCCATAGGTGAAAATTTTATATTAACTGATAATGAGGAAGTAATTTCCATAAATGGATTTAATAATCTAGGAACAATAACAGGAGACTTTCGGATAATAGACAACCCTCAATTAAACTCAATCCCTGCATTAGATCAATTGACATCTATAGGATCAAATTTAATAGTTAATAATACTGCTCTAGGTCAAATCAATATTTTTAATACAGTTGGAACATTAGGTGGTAATATTAATATTATAAATAACTCTAGTTTAACACAAATTGATGGCATAAATTTAATTAGTCAGTTAAATGGTGAATTGCTCATAGATAACAATACTTCGTTGCTTAGTATATCTGGCTTTAACCAATTAGAATCAATAGGCTTGGATCTTTATATTTTTAGAAATAGTAGTTTAAATGATATCACTGGCTTCAACTCATTGGAAGTTATTGGAGAAGATCTATATATGGGTTTGAATTCTATTAATACTTTTGATGGATTTGATAATCTACAAGAAATTCAAGGAAGCTTCTTCATCACTGAAAATAGCGGTACCAGTGCTTTGGTCGGTTTTAATCAACTTAGTCAAATAAATGGTTCATTCAATATTTCTTTTAGTAGTTTCAGTGATTTAACAGGTTTTGAAAGTTTATTGGAAGTAGGAAGTCATTTTTCAATAACCAATAGCTCAATGCAATCTTTATCTGGGTTTGAGAATTTAGCAAGTGTTGGAAGTACTATGTGGATTTTTGATAATCAAAACATTACCCTTTTTGATGAATTTAATAACTTAGTTACAATAGGAGGTTCATTAATTATTCAAGACAATATGCAATTAGTAGAAACCAGTGGATTTAATCAATTAGTTTCTGTTGGTAATGAATTGAGATTCGACACAAATGATAGCTTGCTTAATGTCAGTGGTTTTCAAGGATTAGAATGGGTAGATAAAACTGTCTTTTTCACACACAATGACGCATTATTTGAAATAAGTGGATTCAATAGTTTAACTACAATAAACCAAAATGATGGAAATTCTGGAGTCTTTTTCACAAATAGTGCTAGTTTAGAAATTGTAAGCGGGTTTAATAATCTAGTTAACCTTGAGTCCAATTTGGTTTTTGCTATTTGTCTAAGTCTAATCGACGTGTCTGGTTTTAACAATTTAGAATCAGTAACAGGTGGTTTTCAGTTTTCCGGTACAGGACTGGTGAATTTTGAGGATTTTAGCAGTATGAGTTCAACAGGTGGTTTTTTGGTGATTAATTATAATGATGATCTTGTTAATCTAAATGGATTAGAAAATATTACTTCTACAGTAAGTGATTTGAGAATTTCTGATAATCCGCTATTGGTTAATATTGATGGCATTGCTAATCTTGATATCGCACAATCTCTAGTTATTCAATATAATGATCTTTTGAGCACTTGCAATGTAGAATCAGTATGTGCACACTTCGAAGGCAATGGCGGTGGGTTTATTGAGACTAATAATGTGGGGTGTAATAGCACTGCTGAGACTTTAGATGCCTGTTCGAGCTTATCCATTAATGATGAAGAATTAGAATCGTTCACTATACATCCGAACCCAACTGAAAGCTCTATTAATATTGAAAGTCAATATTCTCATGACTATAGAATAAAGGTACTCGACATTTCTGGAAGAGTTGTATTAGATGAAACTGTAAATAAGACAGAAATAGATTTGTCGAGTTTAATCAATGGCCTATATATAGTTACCATCCAAGATGGTTCTAAACGTTATTCAGTAAAAGTTATAAAACAATAACTTCGACAGTATTTGTAATCAACTAGAAGAAGTATACTCACAGTTTAAAAAATCTACTTTATCCTTATGGAGTCAGCCTTCTAAGGTTTTCGCATCCAAAAAACTTATATTTTTTTTACCATAAATTATACATCAAAAAACAACTCCGCAAGATTGGAAAAGTGTTTATCTTGGGTGTGGTTTAGATTTGCTACAAACTAATTAATGCATGACAAACGGAGACGATAATAAAACGTTTTACTTAGAGAAGCTCAACTTAGTTAAGGAGTACATTAACAATCATCTGGATGAGAAAATTTCTATAGAGACCTTAGCAGAGTTATCGTGTTTTTCGCCGTATCATTTTCATCGTATCAGTCGTGCATTACTCAATGAGCCCATTGGCTCGTACATTAATCGTATTCGGCTAGAGACTGCTTCAAAATTGATGTTGTACGGCAAACAATCCATGGAACAAATTGCCTACAGTGTTGGTTTTGATAGACCTTCGTCGTTATCTAAGGCTTTCAAAAAGCAGTATGGCATCTCTCCTACCGAATTCAAAAATGGCAAATCGTATTTAAAAAAACCACATGACATGGAAACGACAACACTCAACATTAAAAAACCGAAACTTGTTCACGTAGAAGACAAAAACTGTATTTATACAAGCCTTAATGGTGCCTACCAAACTCTAGACTATGCTGGCGCCTGGGGAAAGCTTTGGCAAGAAGTAAAAGCTCAGAAACTATTTACTGCTGGTATAGAACATGTAGGACAATCTTTTGATGATCCTGCGGTTACTGATGCCGAGAAAATAAGATATGATGCCTGCTTGGTGATTCATAAGGATGCTAAACCCAATGGTGATATTGGTGTAAAAACTCTTAAAGGTGGCAAGTTTATGATGTTTCACTATACAGGATCTTACAGCAAGTTTGCTGAAGTGTATGATTACATTTTTAATACCTGGCTTCTTAACAGTGATTACAAGTTAAGGGATGAAGCGCCTCGGGAAGTGTATAGAAACAATCCAGAACGTACAGAGGAATCTAAATTGAAAACTGAGATTTGGGTTCCTGTTGAATAATATACTAAATCATCATAGCTATGAAGGAATTGCAAGAGCAGTTCCTTTTTTTATTCAAAAATTTGATTATTAGTGTTTTACAGTTTTTGGCACGCTAATTGGAATTGCTAAAACAAATAGCGTAAGCCGAAAAGCTAAAGAGTAGGCACAATCTAAAACCCTTATTACTATGAAACGAATAGTATTACTTTTTACAGGTTTGTTAATGGGATTAACAACTGTATCAGCAGCAGAAACTACTGCAACCAAAGGAACTGATTTAGATATTACAAAACGCTATCGTTATACACAACCTATTTTGTTTGTGGAACGCGGTGTGGAGTTCCTAATCTTTCCTGATGGAAGTTTTGACTTCAATACTGATTTTAATCCAAACGCTCAAGGTAGTGTGTATTATAGACGCTCCAGACGAGGCAATATCAACAGAACGCATGGTGCTCCTGGAACCGTTTATCATAACTATGGCAGACCAAGAGGTGTCGTTGTAACTCATGATAGTTATGGTCGTGTAAGACGTATCGGAAATGTGTTTATCAACTACGATAGACAAGGTCGTATAAAACGTGCAGGTTCTGTATACATGCGATATAGACGTGGCTTACTGAAGCAAGTTGGTGGCCTACACATTCAGTACAACAGAAGAGGACAAATCATTGGTACGACTGGCTTTGTAAACTTTAATAACCAAGGTTCTGGTATTTGTGGAGATACTGACTATTATCTCGACAATGGTTTTGATAATGACTGGTACGACAACGATTGGAATGACGATTGGGATGATGATGATTTCTACTACTACAGAAGAGATGGTAAAGTGAAGAAATTGAAAAAACATAAGCGCTCCAAACGCTACGATGACTAGATTATAATAGTCCGATTGATTGATAGTTGATTTACAAAAAATCCCGAAGTTTGGAGCTTCGGGATTTTTATTTTGATGTTATACGTTCTATTTAATTTTTGGTGCATTATGATTTCCATTCTGATGCAAGGTAAGCCCAGTAACTTTTCCGCTATCATCTTTATTGAATGTAATCTGCGCATCAACAACTTTACTATAAAAACGATCATTAGACGATGCAAAGGCTTCAATGCGCTGCTGTCCTGTCGCTTGAACGAATAATCGATTCTCTTCTCTTGTAATAGTTAAGATGAAGCTAGGTTGAAGCTCATATTCTCCTACATAACTCTCAAGCATATCTATAGGCACTTTTACATCTTTTACCATTGTGCTTGTATCTACTCCAATACGATTGAGTACGTTAATGGCATTGGTATTACTTTTATTTAGTTCATAAGATTTTTTGTAATTCTTAATGGCTTGAATGGTATCTCCAGCAACCAATTGTGCTTCACCTAAACTATCATAAGGATTAAAAGCCGAAGGATTCCTTTCTACATTAAACTGAAAAATAGCTAATGCTGTTTTTACATCTCCTTTTCCTAAGTAATCGTAGCCTAATGAATTGACTCCATTTTCGTCCACCACAAAGTTATTCCCACTAGTATTTAGAACTTCATTTATCTTAGTCATAGCTGATTCTATATCTTTCTTGTTAAGGAGTTTTGAAAGCTTCTTCGATATAGGCACTTTGGGCATTTCATAAGGCTTTCCTTCTAGAATATCATCCAAAGCATTCATTATAGCTCCATTATTAGAGGCATTCCCATAATTGGTAAGAAGGATGTAACCACTATTATTATCGAGGTTTCTTCTTAAAAACGTACGATAACCATTCAAACCTCCCGAGTGCTGCACTACTTTTTTACCATCAACGACTCCAATTCCCCAGCCGTAGCCATACTGTGTTGGTTCTCCATTATTCAATTTAGCAGGTGTAAATGCTTCTTCTAGTGCAACTTTTGACACTAATTTCTCTGTATATAAAGCTTGATCCCATAGATGTAAATCATCAACAGTTGAATACATACCTCCTGCTCCTGTAGTGAAGATTTCATAGTCATTTAAATCACCATTAGCATTATAACCAACCGCTCTGTCTTTGATTTCTGGTGTAGACTTATCATATACTAAAGTATTTTCCATGCCTAAAGGGTCGAAGATGTTGGCTTTCATAAACTCATGAAATGGCACTCCTGAAGCTTTGGCAACAATCATAGACAACAACACATAGCCTCCATTACTATAACTAAAATTATCTCCTGGTTGAAAATCTAATTGCTGCTTTATCAATAAGTCAAAGACATCCTGATTGTTTAATCCTGGCTTATAGGCACCTAATCTGTAATGATCTGGAATTCCTGAGGTATGATGCATTAAATGCCTGATGGTAACCTTATTGGCATAATCTGGGAACTCTGGGAAATATTTAGAGAGCTTATCATCATAAGATAATTTACCTCGTTCCTTAAGTATCATTATAGCCATGGTAGTAAATTGCTTTGAAACCGAGGCTAAATACACTGAAGTACCAACATTCATTTTGCGGTTTGAATTTTTATCGGCATATCCAAATGCATTGGTATATACTTTCTCACCATTTTGAGTTACTAGAATTGTACCATTAAACATTTCATTCTCGTAGCTGTACTGCATCAACTTGTCTATCTTATTATATAGAGCTGAATGAGATTGTGAAGCGACTGATTGTACTAAAAAAAGCACAAAAAGTATTGCTGAAAATAGAGTTTTCATAAAGAGGATGTGTTAATTGATTTATTATTAATGAGATGGAACTCTTAAAGTTACAAACTTATTTTAGACTAACGAAGTACATTTCTACTTCTCCTTTTCCTTTGGCTTCGATCTTTCCTCGGCTTTCAAAAGTGAATTCTGGTTCGCCTTTGATATAATTATAGGTGTCTTCTGAAATGTTCACCTTACCAATCTCACCATGACTTTCCATTCGTGATGCTGTATTTACCGTATCTCCCCAAATATCATACTGGAACTTCTTTACGCCAACAATACCTGCCACTACTGGACCTGTATGAATGCCAACTCGCATCTCGAAAGCATGTTCGCCTTTGGCTTCTTTTTCCTTATGAAGCTTTATGATAAAGTCTTGCATCTCTAATGCTGCCAAAACTGTATTCTTTACTGAGTCGTTTGCTTTTACTGGTAAACCTCCTGCTGCCATGTAGGCATCTCCAATGGTTTTTATTTTTTCGATATTATACTTGCCCATAGTAGCATCAAAAGCTTTAAAACATTCGTTGATATTGGCAACCAAATCCTTGGCTGACATCTTTTCCGATAAGCCTGTAAAGCCTTTGAAATCTGAAAACAGAATGGAGACCATTTCAAAATCTTGGGCTTCGGCTTCCCCTTTTTCTTTCAGTTCTTCGGCAACTTCGGCAGGTAGAATATTCAATAGTAAATTCTCGGAACGGTCTTTCTCTTTTTCGATGACGGCCTTTGCCTTTTTCGTATAACGCCATCTCCCATATAAGCCTCCAGAAACTAATAAGAAAAATAATCCTGCGCCTAAGGCTATATTTCTGTTCTTGTCTTTTTTACGGACTTCTGCCTGATGCGCCATTTCTGTTTTTAGTTTGACTTCTTCATTTTGAAGGCTATCCTTTAAACGTTCTCTATCAAACTCAAAGCGTTGTATTTTTTTGGCCGTTTCAACTTCATTAAGGCTATCGTTTAGAGTTTGGTCGGTTTCTAAATTATGTAGCGCATTTTTTGAATCACCTAAAGCCTTATAAACTTTATAAATACATTCGTTACAATCTTTTTGTTTTAAAAGGTCTCCAACAGATTCTGCCAAATTCAAAGCTTCCGAACATCTTATTAATGCCTTATTATATTGTTCTGTTTTTAGGTGATTAAAACCCATCATGATTAAAGCAGCAATCATTTCGCGTTTGTCATCTATGGATGTACTCACCTCTAGACTTTCTTCAAAATAGGCTTCAGCCTTATCATTCTCATTACGTTTTGCGTAGATACCACCAATGCTATACAGACTATATGCAACTCCGCTCAGATCTTCTATCTCTCTATTAATTTTTAGGCTTTCCTGAAAGTGTAGAAGCGCTTTATCAGTATCACCCAATTCTTCATAGACTGAGCCAATGTTTCCGGTAGCATGAGAAATGCCAAACTTGTCTCCTGTTTCTTTACTAAGTGCCAAACTGTTCTCATAATACTCTAAAGCTTTCTCAAATTCACCTTGATCTACATATAGTGTACCTATATTGTGTAATGTACTGGAAACACCATCCTTGAAATTTGCATCTTCGTAGGCTATCAAAGATTCCTGATAATAATTTATGGCTACCATATAATTACCTTGACTTGCCAATATATTTCCCAAATTATTTAGGTTACCTCCTATATCTCTCTTTCTGTTGAGTAACCTGGAATATTCTAAACTCTCTTCAATGTACTTAATTGATTGTGGATAATCTGCCGTTTGAAAGTAATACGCGCCTTTAATTTTTGAAGCATATAATAAGCCTAAATCGTAATTCTTTTCTCTGGAAAAGTTTTCTAAACTTTCTACCATAACCAAAACACTGTCTGGTTGATTGTATAAATATTTATCATTGATGTAAGCTGTCAATGAAATAACTCTAGTAGAATCTGCCTTGGTTTCATCTTGCCAAATATTATAAAGCGAATCTAATTCCGTTTGTGCAAAAGATGTGAAACAAAAGGAAAATAATAAGGTAGTGATGATAATTAATCGAAGCTTCATAATAAATTGTATTGCTCTATTTTAAACTCACAAAATACATCTCCACTTCGCCTTTTCCTTTGGCTTCAATCTTTCCTCTACTTTCAAATATGAATTCTGGCTCGTCTTTGATATAATTATAGGTGTCCTCTGAAATATTCACTTTACCAATCTCGCCATGGCTTTCCATTCGTGATGCCGTATTGACCGTATCGCCCCAAATATCGTATTGAAACTTCTTTACACCTACAATACCTGCCACTACTGGGCCTGTGTGAATGCCAACACGCATCTCAAAAGCATGTTCTCCTTTGGTTTCTTTTTCTTTGTGAAGTTTTATAATGAAGTCTTGCATCTCTAATGCTGCCAAAACTGTATTCTTTACCGAATCATTAGTTTTTACTGGTAAGCCACCTGCTGCCATGTAGGCATCACCAATGGTTTTTATTTTTTCGATATTGTACTTCTGCATCGTAGCATCGAAAGCCTTGAAACATTCATTGATATTGGCAACCAAATCTTTTGCTGTCATTTTCTCCGACATTCCTGTAAAGCCTTTGAAGTCTGAAAACAAAATGGAAACCATATCAAAATCTTGAGCTTCTGCTTCACCTTTTTCTTTGAGTTCTTCGGCAACTTCGGCTGGTAGAATATTCAATAATAAATTCTCGGAACGATCTTTCTCTTTTTCAATTACGGCCTTAGCCTTCTTAGTATAGCGCCATCTTCCATATAAACCTCCTGAAACTAATAAAAAGAAAATACCAGCTCCTAAAGCTAGGTTTTTGTTCTTTTCCTTTTTGCGCACTTCTGCCTGATGCGCCATTTCTGTTTTAAGTTTGGCTTCCTCGTTTTGCAAACTGTCTTGTAAACGCTCTTTATCAAACTCGTGCTGTTGTAGTTTCTTGGCAGTATCTACTTCATTCAGACTATCCTTTGCAATTATGGTCTTTTCTAAATAATACAATGCTTGATCTTCATTTCCCAAGTTTTTATATGCTACATACAAACTGCTATAAGCATCGTATTGCTTGTCAATTTCTCCTAATTCTTTTGCTATTACTGCACTTTTATTATAGTTGGTTATAGCCTTCCGATATTGTTCTTTTAGCAAGTAAATATCACCTATGTTGTTAATTGCATTTAATGTTCCTCCTACATTATTAATTTCTTCATTTATTCTAATGCTCCTTTTGTAATACTTTAATGCTTCATCATATTCTTCTTGTTTCAAATAGACATTTCCAATACTATTGATCGTATTTGCTAATGAGAATCTATCTCCAATTCTTTCTTGAATTTCAGAAGCTTCTTGAAAATTTTCAATTGCCTTCTCTAAATCCCCAGATTTTCTATGAGCAACACCAATATTGAAGTAACTATTACCTATGGTTCTCTCGTCTCCTAATTTTTCAGAAATCAGTAATGCCTTATTATAATATTCTATAGCCTTATCATAATCTTTTGAATTACGATATATCAACCCAATATTTCCTGATGCTCTAGAAATTCCTTTTAAATAATTGATATCCTCACTATGTTTTAGACTCCTAAGATGATAATCTAGAGCTTCTAAATTATTATCGCGATCAGAATATACTGTACCAATATGTGAAAGACAATCTGCAATTCCTTGCTTATCATCTGCCTCTTCAAAAATCTTTAAGGCTTTTTGGTAATGGATTAATGCATTATCGTTTTGCCTCCTTATAGAGAATGAAATTCCTTGAACATCTAAAGCATTAGCCATAAAACGCTTTAACCCTCTTTCTTCTGCAAAGTCATACTGCTGTTGCGCAAAGTAGAATGCCGAATCTGGTTGTCTAAAAAGGTAGCGTTTCCATATAAATTCCTTCAAAGACTCTAATCTTGTTGAATCTGCTAGAGTTTCATTTTGCCATGTATTCCAAAGCGGATCATTTTTCTTCTGATATTGTTCTGGTATGGTGTACGAGAAACAGAACATATATACTCCTAGACTTAGGAGTATGAGAAGTCTTATTTTCATAACTGGTTGATTAATAGCTTACCCCTAAAGATAAAAAAATAGTAGCTTTAATCTTATGTTCTTAAAATCTGCTTCAAATTTCGCTGCTTGCGAAAGGTTTTGTAATGCTTACAATACTTAGTATGGTAACGATGGTTTTTCATGAATTCTATCTGAACTTCGTTCCATTCGTCTAAAGATAAATCAGGGTTGAAATGTAAACGCTCTTTATACAAATCTTTTGCTTTTCTAGAAAATCCTGAAGTAGCAAGATATTCTAAATCTGCATCTGCCAAGATTTGCTCTAATAGCGTCTTTGGTCGTTGAGGAATCTTGGTAGCCATTATCATTCCGCAAATCGTTTCAATTTCAGAATTAGAGTAGCCATACTTTTTTAGTTCTGTTTTGGCAATCTTACAACCTTCCTCTTCGTGCTCTTTATGTGTCACAGTAAAACCTATATCATGAAACAGTGCTGCAACCTTCAACAATTCTAAATCTGATGTTCCAACGCCTTCTTTTTTTGCGATATGTATGGATTTATCGAGTACATAAAGTGTATGTGCTGTATCATGGTAGGTTAAATAATCTGGAAGCTTGGTATCTAAAAGCTTAGTAATATCCTTTAATATGATCTTAAAAGGTGTTTTCATTAATGCCCTACTTGCCTACTAATAACGCCGCCTTTTACTTCTTTGATATTCTGCACAAACATGAATGCTTTTGGATCTGCTTCGGCTATAGCTTTTTTCATTTTGTGTACTTCTAAACGTGTCACAACTGTGACAATGATATCACAATCGTGGGATATAGTTTCAATTCCTGGTAAGTTGCCACGTTCACCTTTGTATACTGTAATTGGCTTATTGAATTTATTCACAACTAAATCCTTGATAAGTTGGTCATTAGGTGAAATTATCGTCAAGGAAATCAACTTTTCGAAACCATCTACTACATAGTCAGAAACTTTTAATGCTGTAAAGAATGTAAGGATAGAATACATGGCTTTCTCAAGACCAAGGTAGAAAGCAATCACCAAGAAAATTGTTGTATTGATCGCCATTATGATTTCTGCAGTGGACAAACCGAACTGCTTATTAGTGTATTCAGCTATGACTTCGAGACCATCAATAACACCACCTCCTCTAATCACAAACCCGATGCCTAAGCCTACAAATACTCCACCAAATGCAGCTACCAAGAAATGATCTTTGGTTACAGTAGGAATCGGTAAAACGTTTAAAGCGATACCTAATAAAATCAGTGATAGCAATGCATGTGCAGCAAAATTTTTCCCAATCTTTTTGTAACCAATAACTACAAAAGGAATATTGAGTATGAGTAAAGGCATCCATACATCTATGTGATAAATCTCATGGATGAGTATAGAAATTCCCAGAAGTCCACCATCTAGGAAATGGTTTGGAATCATAAATCCCTTAATGGCTATCGTTGCTGCAACAACTCCAATTAGCTTTAATAACAAAGATTTTAGTGAAAAGATGTTAGAGAACTCCACAGACTCAGTAGTGTGATTGCCCATTTTAGTAAATATATTTTGGTGGTTAATTAATGTCCTTACTAAAATAGGCTTTTTTATGCAATGTTTTGTTTACCAACACTTTGGCTATGCTTTTCTTAGGAGGATAAAATAAATAGCTCATTATCAGATGATTAACGTATAGAATATTTTTTGGCACGCTGTTTGTTTCTAATGAATTGAGTATAACAAAAAACCTATACAATCATGAAACGAATCGCTTTATTTTTTACGATGATGTTACTAATGGTAACTACAACAAACGCAACCAACACAACTTTAGATGCAACGAATTTTCATCATAATGCTGTGAGAGGTTATGGCAATTCGTTCATATTTACACATGCAGGAATTGAGTTCTCTGTGTTTCCAGATGGTCAGTTCGATTTTTACATTTCAAACTATGGCCCAGACGTAAGTGTTGGGTTTAACTCACCAGGTTTTTCATTAAGCTTTAACAGTGGTTATGATTACAATCCTTATGTTCAGTATGATGATTTTGGGGCTATTGTTCAAATTGAGAACACGCCTATATTTTATGATTACTATGGTAGAGTAACCCAAATTGGAAATGTTAATATATTCTATAATGCATTTGGTCGCATCTCTAGAGTTGGTGGATTATATGTGCACTACAGAAACAGAGTGTTCACACACTGCACAGGTTTTATCAATATCTACAATAGAGCTTATGTATACAGACCATGGCACAGATATTATGTAGTCCCTGCTTATGATTACTGTGTTGTTCGTGCAAGACCTTATAGACAATATTATAGACCAGTAAGACATGTATACTATAGACCTTACAGAAACAACTACAGACAGCCTGTGAGAATAAATAGTAGACGTGGAAATGCAGCATTGACTGAAGGAAGACGTAATTCAACTAGATATAGTATTAGTGATCGTTACATACAAAACCCTGAACCTCGACGTGACAGAACTGTAAGAAGTTCGACTAGAGATGCAAACGCGTCTATAGAACGTCCAAAAACTAGAGGTAGAAATGTAACGGCTACGCCTAGAACTAAATCTATAACGTCTACACCAAGGACTAAATCTGTAACGTCTAAGCCGAGAACTGTTAGCAAACCTAGAACTGTAAAGCAAAAAACTAAGGTTACTTCTACACCAAGATATGTGACCAAACCTAGGACTACTGTGTCTAAACCAGTGAAGACAAGAAAAAATAGAACGGTAAGTAAACCAAATGTTACTAAAAACCGTACATATACAAAAAGCAGATC
Organism: Winogradskyella sp. 3972H.M.0a.05; assembly: GCF_040493455.1. Taxonomy (NCBI): domain Bacteria; kingdom Pseudomonadati; phylum Bacteroidota; class Flavobacteriia; order Flavobacteriales; family Flavobacteriaceae; genus Winogradskyella; species Winogradskyella sp. 3972H.M.0a.05. Next base: position 374,371 of record NZ_JANFDA010000002.1, read on the forward strand.
TCAGAGTAGAGTGACGCAAAATAAAAGAAGCAATAAGTCGTTCTCCAAGTCACCATCAACGAGAACGCAACAAAAGAGCAAACGAGGAAACTCTAGACGCTCTAGATCATAAACATAATTTTTTTGGTTGGTTAGTTGGAAAGTCCTGCAAGACGTATGCCTCAAAGCACCTTGTGGGATTTTCCCTTTTTATATATCTAGTCGTTTAGTCTGCTAATAAACTCATCTAGCTCATCTAAAATCACTTCAGGTTTTTCTACATGGATATGATGACCGCTTTCAATGATGAGGTGTTTGCTTATTTCGTGAGTGTATTTTTCTGAAATCTCTTGATTCCATTTTTGAAATAATTCATTATGCTTATTATTTGGCTTATCTGCAGTTATGATATATAGTGGTAATTCTGATTTCTTTTCATCTAATTCTGCAAATTGTTTCAAAGAAATATCTTCGGCAAATGCCTCATAACCATAAGTTTTGATTGCTTTAGAAGTTTTATATGTTGGATGTGGAGGATCTGGCAATAAAGCAAATGGAATACCACTCCAAGACATATTCCTGAATAACCAATTTGTTGCCTTGTAACTAAAAGGCCACTCACCAAATTCTTCTTTACCCATTTCTTGATAAGGGTCAATAATAAAAAGTCCTTTAATGTTTTCAGGATACTTTTTCGCGTAATATCGTGCTGAGAAACCACCTGCAGAATGCCCAATTATCACATATGGCCCTGGAATATTCTCCTTTTCTAATGCTGTATTTAGCTCATTTGCAATATTATCAACTGATCTTGGTAATACACCTTCTTCGCTATGTCCAAGACCAGACCTATCATACATAAATACGCGACCTTTTCCTGCTAATTCTTCCCTTATCCTTGACCAAGTGTGCATGGTCTCTCCCAAGCCAGCAATAAGCACAAAGGTTATATCTCCTTCTCCAAAGTAGTCATAATGAACTTTATTAGTTCCTATGTCTACAAATTTCCCGATAGGTTGATGCTCCTTAAATACCTTAGAATTATAGTTGTTTTGTTTTATAGCACCCCAAATGAGCATAATAATTACAAAAGCAAGAAGAATTTTCAATATCCCTTTTAGAATCTTTTTTATCATAATGCTTTACTATTACAACCTAAGTTCACATAGTACTTAAGTTGAACTATTTCAATAGTTAAATTTAGGGATTTACTTTCAAACTATCTGTAATAGTGTGATTTACACACTTACTTCATGTAGCGTTTTATAAGATTACTGATATCTTCAGAGCAATTGAGTTTCAAAAGTAAAGTGCCATAAATTAGTAAGAGAAGTATAGATTTCAAGATCATATTCACTATAGGATGGAATCCAAAGTCCCAGAAATAGAATATTAAAAAACAAGCAACAATAAGCAGTGCCGTTTTTAAAGATCCCATTGTAAAAGGTAGTATGTTGAACTTACGATTCACAAACCATATTTTAATACTATTATAAATCAACACCGCCAAAAAAGTCGCTATTGCGGAGCCTTCAATACCATAAATTGGAATAAAAATGAAGTTCAATACTACAGCCAGAATAGCTAATAAAACACCAAACACTAAGATCATTTTATAATAATTACTATTGAATAAAATAGCATTATTGCTCCCAAGGATGTTATCATAAAACTTTGCTATGCTTATAAGAAAAACCACAAATAGCCCTTTAGAGAATTCCTCAGGAATAATTAAATAGAGTTGTTTAATGTTCAACAAGATCAATAAGAAGATAAATCCTCCTATAATCATCAAGTTTAATGAGCTTTTCTGGTAAAGGTCTTTTAACGCTTTATCACTATTGTCATTCAAATATTGAGCAGTTAATGGAGATATTATTTGGTGCATCGCTCGTTGTGGGACAGCAATTACTGTAGCAATAAATACAGCTACACTATAGTATGCCACTTCTTCGATTTGCAGCATCTCTCCTATCATGAATTTGTCTATATCTAATACTACTGTAGCTACTGAAGCTGCTACAATAATTAGCAAAGCATAAGTCACTATTTCCTTCAGGTTATCAATTCGCTTTATCGATAGCCTTGGAGCTCTAAAACTCAAGGCATAGATCATCATCACGAGTACGCGTAAGATGTAAACACCAATTAAAGCATATATAAATTGATCTGCCGATAACCAATCCAAAAACACTGCAAATAATAATAGCATGACACCTACTCTATGAAATACTTCCTTCATGAAATTGCCAAAAACAGATTTCAACTGTGTTTTTGTCCATGCGTAGAAGATTTCAAAATACGCCATCGTAACAGCAGCAATGTAAATATGCCATACATAATCATAAACTATAGTATTCTCCCTTGCTAAAAAACCTGCTATAGTATCATAAAAGAGGCAACTAGTTAGTCCCAGCGGAATAATAAATACTAATGGCAATAACAGCATCAAGGTTAAAAAGCTACTGATAGATTGTTTTGTTTTATAAGTAGAATAGAATTTTATGACTGTGTTATGTACACCAAAAGCCATCAATGGCATTAATATGTTGGCCGTTGACAGGACAAAACTCACTAAACCGTAATATTCATCGGTAAGAAAGTTAGTATACAGAAATAGTACATTAATGGCACCTATACCAAATCCAATATAGGTGCTAAGCATGTTTTTGAAAGATTGATTAATGACTATTCCCATTAACGCTAGGCTTGCAATATTATGTTAGCCAATTGCTTAGTCAATGATTTTCTACTATACTGTTCAACACCAATGGCATTGACTTGGAGACTATTGGCTTTATAAGCTTCAAAATACAATAAAATTTGTTTTTTTAATTCTGAATAAGAATCATATGTAAAATAAGATCCTGTATTCGTAGTTTTCACAATGCGTTCAACATCAGAATCTTTTGGGCCTAAGGCTAAAATTGGTGTTCCTGAAGCTAAATATTCAAATAACTTCCCAGGAATGATTGCTTTAGTGTCTTCAGAATCTATCTCAATCAGTAATAATATCTGCGATCCCATTTGAGCTACTAAAGCATTATCATGACTCACATAGCCATGATTGATAACGAAGTTACCTAAACCGTGTTGTTCTATAGACCTAATAACATCGTCGCTAGTTACGCCGAAAAGATTAAGCTGAAAGGCTTCTTTAAACGCTTCATCTTCATTGATTAATTCTGAAAGCACTTTCCAAAGTATTGTCGGATTTCGTTCTGAAAGCAAAGACCCAATATGCGACATGGTAAACTTTGTATCCTTTTTTGGTCTTTCAACACCTATCCTATCAAAACCATTTGTGATTACTGAAATAGATGTATCCGTTTTTGAAGCAAATTCAGTTTTGGTATGATTGCTTGTAACAACGATATGGTCGGACTCATTAAGCACCTTGCTCTCAAGAGCTTTGTGTTTCGCTTTGGCAAATGGCAAAAGCTTTAAACGCTTGTGATACCCAATAGTAGTCCATGGATCACGAAAATCTGCTAGCCATCTAATGTTTAAAAGTTGATTTAATTTAAGTCCTATAAGATGCAAACTGTGCGGTGGACCTGTAGTGATGATGGTATCAACTTTATGATCAACAATGTATTTCTTTAGATAACTAACTGATGGATTTACCCAAGATTTTCTAGCATCTGGAATAAAGAAGTTTCCTCTTATAAAAAGTAGCAGACGTTCTATTAGTGATTGTCTTTCCTTATTACTAATAATACCTTTACTGATGGTCTTTGTTTTCTGCTTCGAAAACAGAGCGGCTAACTTATAAGGTTCTTTAATGGGTTGCCTTAAGATAGTAACATCAGACGGTATTTCAGCAACCATACTCTCATCTATAATTGGATAATTGGGATTCTCTGGAATATAAACAATGGGGTCAATATCGAAATCTGGAAAATACTTTACAAACTTCAACCAGCGCTGTACACCAGGGCCTCCGGCTGGTGGCCAATAATAAGCGATAATAAGTACTTTCTTAGGCAATTATCGTTTCTTTAATTCCCAATATAAACCTCCAATAAGTAGCAACAGTAAGGCTATAGAACTTCCTAAAGCAATGGAGCTACCCTTCTGAACTACTTCTGGCTCAAATTTAAACTCTATAGTATGATTCCCACGTGGTATAGGCATACCTCGTAATACGTAATTTACACGGTCGTGAGGAGCAAATTCTCCGTCGATATAGGCATTCCAACCATTGCCATAATATATTTCAGAAAAGACAGCAAAACCATCATTAGTATTATTGGATTCGTACTTCAAATAATTCGGTTTGAATTCCTTTAGCTCAATTGATGCTAAAGAATCTACATCAAAGAAATGTCTTGTCTTCATCGTCCTCAGCATAAATCTGTCAGATACAGGAAAAATAGCTACACGTTTGGTATCCAAACTGTCCAAACGTTGAATTTCATCATTGGCAGACTCAACAGACTCTAAGTTTTCTACAAACCAAGCATTTCCGTTAGCATCTTCATTGACATAAGGAAATGGTCTTCCTTGCTCGTCATCAGCAATAATATACTTCGTGTTAAGCATGTTTAACACGTTGAGGTTGTTTCTATAGATATGAAAGTCTAACAACTCATTATAACGCCCAAGTTTTGCTGCATGATAACCTGTTAACGAATTATGAAAGTAAGCTGCTTTTGCTGGTCCGCCTCCAGAACTTGAAGAAATATCAAAAACTCTGTAATGTGATTTATCCTTTAAGATTTCAGTATCCGCAGGATTTGCTCTATATGGTTTTTGCACCTGAATTGAAGACACAAAGTTTTCATTATTCACATAACGTCTATCAACACCAACCAAATCAAAAACAATCAAAACACCTAAAGCTAGAACTACTAATTTCTCTGAAAGCTTCTTCTTCAAAAAGAAATAGATGACACCAGCCGAGAGTAATACCAATATTAGAGTCCTAATTGTATCAGCAGAATAGAATGCTTGTCTGTCTTCTCTAACAGCAGTTAAATAGTCCAATCCATAACGTTGCAACCATAGTGGATCTCTAGCACCTTCAAAATCGAACATAGCGCGTCCAACTAATATTAATAATGCTAGGCCTCCAGTAATCAATGTAGCAAACTTTAAAGCTTTTAATTTCTCTTCATCCTTCTGAAAATCATTAAATAACCTTACCAAAGCAAACATTGCCAAAATAGGTATACACAATTCTAAGAGCACTTGAATAGAACTTACCGCTCTAAACTTATCATACAACGGCACATAATCAATGAAGAAGTCTGTAAGGAAATTTAGGTTCTTTCCCCATGAGAGTAATAATGACAAAATTGCGCCACCAACCAGCCACCATTTAAGGCGTCCTTTAACTAAGAATAGTGCTAGTACAAACAAGAACAATACGACAGCCCCAATGTAAGCTGGTGCTTCCACAATTGGTTGATCACCCCAATACGTCGGAGTTTGTTTAGCTTCATTGAGTGCTTGTATTGGTGATGCACCTAGACCAACAAAGAAATCATATGTTTCTGAGTTTTTACCAACGTCTTCGTAAGTGCCTCCTCCCATAAAACGTGGGATGAATAAATTGAGACTCTCAGTGATTCCGTAACTGTATTCAGTAATATAATCTTTATCCAATCCGCTTGTGGCAACTTTTGGCGAACCATCAGCATTGATAGTCAATTCACTTTGCCCTCTAGTACTTTCCTTCACATACTCTTGCGTCGCCATAATGTTTGTGGCATTCAAACCTACCGATAGTATTACAGCAACAACTAAGATTCCAACGGACTTAAAATAATGTGGCAATTGCTGCTTTTGATAAGCATCAACTAGATAAGCTATTCCCAGAACGATTACTAAAAGCATTAGATAATACGTCATTTGGAAGTGGTTTGCTCCTATTTCTAAAGCCATAGCAATGGCTGTTAGTAAGAATCCAAAAATATATTGCTTCCTGAATGTTAGTACTATTCCTGCTAAAACCATTGGCATATAAGCAATAGCATGCGCTTTACTGTTATGTCCAACTCCAAGAATAATGATTAAATAAGTAGAAAAACCAAATGCTAAAGCACCAAGTGCAGCTATCTTGTAATCAACCTTTAAGGCCATAAACAGAATATAGAATCCTATAAAATACAAGAACAAATAATCTGCTGGTCTAGGTAAAAATCGTAATACAGAATCTAGCTTCTTAATGTAATTATGAGGATACCTGGCGCCAAGTTGATAGGTTGGCATGCCTCCAAAAGCACTATTGGTCCAATAGGTTTCTTCGCCTGTAGCAACTTTAAAATCCTTTTGCTGCTTGGACATTCCTATGTAATGCTTTATATCACTCTGAAAAATTTCCTTTCCCTTAAGGACTGGGTTGAAATATGCTAAAGAAACAATTACAAATCCCAGTATAACCAAGACGTGTGGAATAAATCTTTTTAAAGATGCTTGCATAGTGCTAAATACGATTACTTCAGTAAGTCGGGAAATTAATCAATTTCTTCGTAATCTATATATTCTCCAACGTTTTTGTTGGACGCAGTAGTGTTGTTTGGCATTTTATCGATTACCGTTTCACCTTCTTTCTGCTGCTTTTGGTTAGCTTGATTCTGAAAATCACCAAACTGCTGCCCAAATCGCTGCTCTGCTTTCTTAACCACATAGCGTGCTAAATATGGTGCAAAAAGTCTAGATAAGATCTTTACGCCATACCATATTAGTAAGATTATTAATATTGTTCTTAGCAAGCCCATAACCGATGCTGTTTGTAGCATTAAAATAATATTTATTCAAAAATACAATTATAAGTAGTGAAATTGAGTTATAAATACTTAAAAAAAATATAAAATCATATATTTGAACTTAAACTACCTATCTTATGATATCTCTAAGAAATAACTTAACAATCCTTCTTTTATTATTCGGATTTTTCGCTTCGGCGCAATACACTGATGTCATCAATTCTAACAGGCCAGGTGCTTCCCAAAGTGCTTTTGCGGTTGGTAAAAGTGTATTACAGTTTGAAGTTGGTCCATATTTGGTCAAAGAAGAACATACACCTTTACGATACGAAGTCTCTGGTTTCGGAGCAGATTTTGCAGTTAGATATGGACTTTTGTTTGAAGAATTAGAGATTCAATTAGATGGTACTTACCAGAACGATACCTTCAAAGACATGCGTTCTGCCATCACTTCAGAAGATAGTAGAGCTAATTTTAAGCGTTTAACCATAGGTGCTAAATACTTAGTCTATGATCCTTACAAAAAAGAAGGTGAAGAAAAACCAAATTTATACAGCTGGAAAGCGAATAGACAGTTCAAATGGAAGTATTTAATCCCTGCTGTTTCCGTCTATGCAGGTGCAAATTTTGATACCAAAAACAATCCATATACAGGTCCGGATGTTGAAGGGTTTAGCCCTAAAGTAATGGTTGCCACCCAAAACAATCTTCCAGGAGGCTGGGTGTTTGTGATGAACCTTATTAAAGATAGAATAGGATCAGATTACTCAGATTTTCAATACATATTGACATTAACGCATTCATTTCATCCACAATGGGCAATATTTGGGGAAACTCAAGGTATAAAAGGCGACTTTTATTCTGATAATATTTTTAGAGTTGGTGGCGGTTATTTATGGACAAAAGACTTACAGTTAGATGCTTCTATTGCATTCAACACAAAGGATACGCCTTCGATATTTAATTTTAATTTTGGAGTTTCGTACCGTTTAGATTTCCACCAAGATCCAGAAAATGGTGCTTCGGCAAATGAAGAAGGTAAAAGAAGGTCTAGAAAAAAAGGAAAAAAGAAAAAGAAAGACAAGGAGAATGGTGATGAGAAAAAGGAAAATGAAAAGTGGTAGTTAGAAAATAAGTTCGTTTATGCTCAAAATTACTGAAGTCACAACCAAAAAGCAGCTTAAACAGTTCGTAAAGCTACCTTTTCAGCTATATAAAGATTCTAAATATTGGGTACCTCCTATCATTAGTCAGGAGATGAAAACCTTTGACAAATCCGAAAACCCAGTATTCCACGATGCTGATGCAAGGTTTTTTCTAGCTTATAAAGACAATAAACTTGTTGGTAGAGTTGCTGCTATAATCAACTGGATTGAAGTAAAGGAACAAGGTATCAAGAAAATGCGCTTCGGGTGGTTTGATTTTGAAGATGATCTAGAAGTTTCTAAAGCTCTATTAGAAAAGGTTGAATCGATAGGGAAAGAAAATGGCTTAGAGATTATGGAAGGTCCTGTTGGCTTTTCTAATCTTGATAAAGTAGGTGTAATGACCGAAGGGTTTGATCATATCGGTACTATGATTACCTGGTATAATCACCCATACTATGTTAAGCATTATGAATCCAATGGATTTGAAGTTGCAAAAAAATATATTGAGAGTAAATTCCCATTCGATAATATAAAACCTGAAACTTTTACTAAAATCCAGGCATTAATTAAAAGACGGTATAAGCTTAAGGAAGTAAATTTCTCTAAGACATCTGAAATAGTGCCTTATGCAGATGAAATGTTTGATCTCTTTGAAGCATCACATGAAAAACTTTCCTCTTTTGTTGCTATTAATGATGAACAAAAAGCATATTTCAAAAAGAAATTCTTACCATTTTTAAATCCTGAGTATACCAAGTTTATAGTCGATGAACATGGAAAAATGGTTGCTTTTGCAATTGTGACGCCTTCTTATGCGGAAGCGCTGCAAAAAGCTAAAGGAAAACTATTCCCATTTGGTTTTAGGCACATATTGAAGGCTAAAAAGCACGCTAAAGCGGTTACATTCTATCTTATTGGTGTGTTGCCAGAATATCAAAATAAAGGTGTCACAGCGATTATCTTTAATGAGTTCTATAAAGAATTTGTCAAAAAGAAGGTTGAAGAATGTATTAGAGGTCCAGAATTAGCAGATAATACAGCCATACATCAAATCTGGAAGCATTTTGATCCTCAAGTTCACAAAAGACGCTGTACTTATAGTAAACCCATATAAAAAAAGCCTGATTTTAAATCAGGCTTTTCAATTTATAAATTCGTACAAAACTTATTCTCCCATTGCCGCAGCGACAGCAGCAGACAAACGCTTATAAGTTCCGTTTTGTAATCGGTCTCTAATAGCAGAAAACGCATTCAATGTTTCCTCAACATCCTTTAATGTATGCGTAGCTGTAGGAATCATTCTTAGTAGAATTAATCCTTTAGGTATTACAGGATAAACCACTATAGAACAGAAGATTCCATAATTTTCTCTCAGATCTTTCACCAAAGCCATTGCTTCAGGAATACTTCCTTTAAGGTATACTGGAGTTACACAACTTTGAGTTGTTCCAAGATCAAATCCTCGCTCTCTCAAGCCAGACTGTAATGCATCTACAATCTTCCAAAGGTTTTGCTTTAACTCTGGCATGGTCTTCAACATCTCCAAACGTTTCAATGCACCTATTACAAGTTGCATTTGTAACGATTTAGCAAACATTTGAGAACGTAAATTATATTTTAAATAATCTATGATTTCTTGGTCAGCTGCAATAAAAGCACCTGTGCTTGCCATAGATTTTGCGAATGTTGCAAAATACACGTCAATTTCATCCTGTACGCCTTGCTCCTCACCTGTTCCTGCTCCTGTAGCTCCAAGAGTACCAAATCCATGAGCATCATCTACAAATAACCTAAAGTTGAACTTTTTCTTAAGCTCTACGATCTCTTTAAGTTTTCCTTGCTCGCCTCGCATTCCGAAAACACCTTCAGAAATAACCAAGATACCACCTCCTGTTTGCTCTGCCATCTTAGTAGCACGCTCAAGGTTCTTTTCTAGGCTTTCTACATCGTTGTGTTGATAAGTAAAGCGTTTTCCCATGTGCAAACGTACACCATCAATAATACAAGCGTGCGCATCAACATCATAAACAATGATATCGTCTTTAGAAACCAAAGCATCTACTGTAGATACCATACCTTGATAACCAAAGTTCAAAAGGTAAGCGGCCTCTTTGCTAACGAATTTTGCAAGCTCATCTTGTAATTTCTCATGAAGTGAAGTATGACCAGACATCATTCTTGCTCCCATCGGATAAGCGGATCCGTATTCAGCAGCAGCTTCAGCATCAACTTTACGTACTTCAGGATGATTAGCCAAACCAAGGTAATCGTTAATACTCCAGGTAATAACTTCTTTCCCTTGAAACTTCATTCTATTGGAAATCTGACCTTCTAATTTTGGAAAAACGAAATAGCCTTCTGCTTGAGAAGCCCATTTCCCCAATGGTCCTTTGTCCCTATAGATCTTTTCAAATAAGTCCTTCATCTTAAGCTATAATTAGTCTAATTAGTGGTTACAAAATTAGGTATTTATATTATCACTGCATAATTTTTGAACTAACTAATACCACTAAGTTTTAAACATAAAAAAACCTATTGTGAACCTAGCATCCACAATAGGTTATTTATAAATTATTTAATTCTATTTTATATACTGAATCTCTTCAACTGTAGCACGTTGGCTATCAAAGAATCCTTGTGCTTCCATCCACTTATCGCTATAGATTTTACTCATATATCTCGATCCGTGGTCTGGGAAAATAACAACAACCTTATCTCCTGCCTTAAACTCACCTTCTTCTTGCAGTTGTTTTAGTGCTTGCATAGCTGCTCCACTAGTATATCCAACAAAAAGTCCTTCAGTTTTTGAAATCTCTCTAGCAGTGTGGGCACTTTCTTCGTCAGTTACTTTTACAAACTTGTCTATGATATCAAAATCTGTAGCTGTAGGGATTAAATTCTTCCCTAAACCTTCTATTCTGTAAGGATAAATCTCTTTATCATCAAATTCTCTAGTCTCGTGATACTTCTTAAGTACTGAACCATAAGCATCTACTCCAATTACTTTGATATTAGGGTTCTGCTCTTTTAAGTATTTTGAAGTTCCAGAAATAGTTCCACCTGTTCCACTACAAGCAATAAGATGAGTTATTTCTCCTTCTGTTTGCTTCCAAAGCTCTGGACCAGTAGTGTGATAATGTGCATCAATATTTAATTGGTTAAAATATTGATTAATATAGATAGACCCTTTGATTTCGTTGTGAAGACGTTTAGCAACCTGATAATACGATCTTGGATCGTCGGCGCTAACGTGAGCAGGACACACATATACACGTGCTCCCATAGACTTTAGCATATCAATCTTATCAGCAGAAGATTTTGAACTTACAGCCAAAATACACTCATAGCCTTTAATGATACTTACCATTGCAATACTAAATCCTGTGTTACCAGAAGTCGTTTCGATAATAGTATCACCTGGTTTTAAGATCCCTTGTCGCTCTGCTTCTTCAATAATATGAAGTGCAATGCGGTCTTTCGTGGAATGCCCTGGGTTGAATGCTTCGACTTTTGCATAAAAGTCGCCTTCAAATCCAGCAGTCATCTTGTTCAATTTGATAAGTGGTGTTTTCCCTATTAGTTCCAGCACATTACCATAAACTTGATTGTCTTTCATAAATGCTATTTATCAGCTTCAAAATTAATTGAACCTAAAACCCGACAAAAATACACGTTTTTTTTGAATTAGCTAGAAATATCCTCTAAGTCTAATAAAAACGCATATTCCTGAGCATCCTCTTTGAGGGCTTCAAATCGACCTGAAGCACCACCATGCCCAGCATCCATATTTGTCTTTAAATATAGCTTATTTTCATCGGTTTTTAGCTCTCTAAGCTTAGCAACCCATTTTGCAGGCTCCCAATATTGTACTTGTGAGTCATGAAGTCCAGCTGTAACTAAGAGATTTGGGTAGTCTTTATTTGAAACATTATCGTATGGGGAATACGACTTTATATAGTCGTAATATTCTTTATCGTTCGGATTTCCCCATTCATCATATTCACCTGTGGTTAAAGGGATAGAATCGTCTAGCATTGTGGTAATGACATCTACAAATGGAACTGCTGCAATAACACCATTATACAATTCTGGTGCCTGATTGATAATTGCTCCCATCAACAATCCTCCTGCGCTGCCTCCCATAGCATATAAGTGCTTTGTAGACGTATAGTTATTATCGATTAAAAATTTTGAACATGTAATGAAGTCAGTGAAGGTGTTCTTTTTGAACAATAGCTTTCCGTCTTCATACCAATCTCTTCCCAAATATTCTCCGCCTCTTACATGAGCGATAGCGAAAATAAATCCTCGATCCAATAAACTCAGTCTAATACTAGAAAAATAAGGATCTATTGTTGATCCATAGGAACCATAAGCATATTGAAGCAAAGGATTAGTCCCATCTTTTGCAATTCCTTTTTTATAAACTAAGGACATAGGGACTTTAACGCCGTCTTCAGCTTCAGCCCAGACACGCTCAGAGGTATAATCATCTTTTTTGAATTGACCTCCCATGACTTGCTGTTCCTTCATGATGGTTTTCTGCTTGGTCTTCATATTGAAATCTATCACAGAAGCTGGTGTCGTCAAAGAATTGTATCCATAGCGCAAAACTTCAGTATCAAAATCTACATTAGTGCCTGTATAGGCCATATACGTTTCATTATCGAAAGGAAGATAGAAATCTTCAGATTGATCCCAAGCCATTACACGAATCTTATTGAGTCCGTTATGTCGCTCACTAACAACCAAATATTTACTAAATATATCGATATCTTCTAAGAGCGTATCATTTCTATGTTCAATCAATTCTTCCCAGTGACTAATCTCCGTATTGTCCTCTGGGGTTTTCATCAGCTTAAAGTTAACTGCGCCTCCTTCATTAGTCACTATGTAGAAATGATCATCGTAATGAGAAATGCTATACTCCAACCCTCTAATACGTTCTTGAAATACTTTAAAATCAGAATCTGGTTCATCTGCTTTAATACAACGGTACTCATTGGTCATGGTACTATATGAAGCAATGATGATATACTTTCTAGACTTAGATTTATAAACCGTTGCGCCAAAGGTTTCATCGGTTTCTTCATACATCAACTGGTCTTCAGAAGAATTTTTACCTAGTTTGTGCTTGTATATACGATTAGACCTTAAAGTAACCTCATCTTTCTTTGTATAAAACAACGTTTCATTATCATTAGCCCATGAAGAAGATCCTGTTGTATTGGTAATAGTTTCATCTAGGATAGCATCCGAAGCTAAATCTTTCACTTTTAACACATATTCTCTTCTACCTATTGTATCCAAGCCAAAGGCAATTTTTTTATTATCTGGACTAACATTGATTCCTACTAATTTGAAATAACTATGACCTTCTGCCATGGCATTACAATCGAAAAGCAGTTCTTCTTCAGCTTCTAAAGTTTCCTTCTTCCTTAAGTAAATCGGGTAGTTTTTACCTTTTTCATATCTAACGATATACCAATAACCGTTATATTTATAAGGAACCGTTTCGTCATCTTCCTTAATTCTGGCCTTCATTTCCTTAAACAGTGCTTCTTCAAATGGTCTTAAATGCTTTGTTTGGTCTTTGTAAAAAGCGTTTTCATCATTTAAATAGTCAATGACATCAGGGTTTTCTCTGTCGTTCAACCAATAGTAATCATCTATACGGACATCGTTATGCTTTTCTAATTTCTTTGGCTCTTTCTTAGCTCTTGGAGGGAGAATCATGTAAATTCTATTTCTATAAGACAGCAAAAATAACATTTTCAATTCTTATCTAAAGTCGCCAAAAAATGCGCTTAATTCTTAATTTTGTAGAACTAAAAACTAGAACTATGTTTGGAGATATGATGGGTATGATGAAAAAGCTCAAAGAGACCCAAGAAAAAGTAGAAGCTACTAAAAGACGATTGGATACTGTTTTAATAGACGAAAGCAGTAGCGATAACAAACTAAAAGTGACTGTTACGGCAAATAGAACAGTAAAGGCTATTTCTGTTGATGATGAATTATTGTCTGATAAAGAGATGCTGGAAGATTACCTTGTGCTTACACTAAATAAAGCCATAGAACGTGCTACTGAAATCAATGAAGCCGAGCTTGGGGCTGTAGCAAAAGAAGGCATGCCAAACATTCCTGGACTGGATATGTTTAAATAATTTTAAAAAAGTGTCCCTCTTTTATATTTGTAAAACGTCTTACAGATATAACAATTAAAAAACATACAATTATGAAAGAATTTATGATGATTTTCATTGGCGCAGATTACGCTGATCTTGGACTATCTCCAGATGAACTACAAAACCGCATGGGAAAATGGTTTGCTTGGAGCAACAAAATGGAACAAGCTGGCATCTCAAAAAGTGGCAATGCCTTACATCCACAAATGAGAAGAATCGTTGGTCAAAATCGCACAGTTACAGATTTAACTTCTGCAGAAGTAAAAGAAATCGTAGGTGGTTATTACATCGTTCAGGCTGAAGACTTTGATGCTGTAGAAAAAATTGCTCAAGATTTTCCAGATTATGACCTTGGTGGTACTGTGGAGATTAGAGAAGTTATGGTATTTGATAATTAATGGAGAATAAACACATAGACCATCTTTTTCGTTACCATAGCGGAAAGATGGTCTCTGTATTAACCAGAGTTTTTGGACTTAAGCATTTAGATATTATTGAAGATGCAGTCCAAGATACTTTTATAAAAGCTAGCCTTGCCTGGCGAAACAAACAACCCGAAAACCCTGAAGCCTGGCTGACCAGAGCTGCAAAGAATAGGGTTATTGACATTTTCAGAAAACTCAATACCGAGAAAAAACACCTTCCCACATTAACTTATGGCACAGACGCTATAGCCATAAATGAGCTCTTTCTAGACTCCGAAATCAAAGATGCTCAGTTGCGAATGATTTTCACAGCTTGCCATCCTAAGCTAGATCCAAAGGATCGTATTGCCTTTGCTTTAAAAACTGTTTCTGGTTTTAGTTCGAAAGAAATAGCCTCCGCTTTACTTATTAAAGAGGAGACGATCAAAAAAAGACTCACAAGAGCCCGTAAGTCTATTCAGAAGTCAAAATTACAATTCAAAATTCCGCAAGGGAAATCATTGCCACTTCGGCTTGAAAGTGTGATGGAAGTGCTATATCTTATCTTCAATGAAGGTTTTCACTCCAATAAGTCAGACAAACTTATAAGAAAAGAGCTGTGTGGTGAAGCAATGCGCTTGTGCAAAATGTTGCTTCAAAATGAGCATACGCGTTCTTCTGCAACTTATGCACTTTTTGCTTTAATGTGTTTTCACTCTGCGAGAATAGAAGCAAAAACCAATTCGGAAGATGAGATTCTGGACTTAGAGCATCAAGACAGAAGCTTGTGGCATTTTCCTCTAGTTGCTCTGGGAAATACCATGATGAATAAAGCTGTAGATGACGATACATTTTCTTGCTACCATTATGAAGCTGCAATTGCTGCTGAACATTTGCGAGCCAGAACATTTGAGGATACAAACTGGAGTAAAATTTTGGAATGGTATCAATGCTTATATGATATTCAGCCTATGCCAATTCATTTGTTGACAATGGCTGTAGTAAGCATGCAAGACAGTAACTTAAAAGATGCCAAGAAGTTTCTAGATCAATTAGAATCCAAAGACTTAGAGCAAAGAGCTTACTTATATTATGGAGCCTTATCTGATTATCATAAATTGAATAGCAACTATTCCGAAGCATTAACAGCTATTGACAAAGCTCTAGAGCTAGTAAATAACAAATTAGAAAAAGAGCATTTAGCTAAAAAAAGATTCAAGCTAATAGAACCAAGCCAACTTAATTAATCATTGCCCTTATCTATTGCTTCAAGTATTTTCTGGGCTCTCATATTGTGTGGATTCATCTCCAGCGCTATTTTGTAATTGTTATACGCTTGAATACTATCACCAGATTCTAAATAGGCTTCACCTAAGCTATCGTAAACATTATCACTTTCAGGAAATAAAGCAACATTCATTTTAAAAACTTCGATTGCATTGTCGTACTCTTCTCTTCTAAGTAATCTATATCCCATACTATTGAATCGCCTTTCATCTAATACAGAGCTCATAGAGTCTTGTGCTTTAATGGCTAAAAGTGCTTCCGCAGCTTTTTTATAGTCTTTGTTTTTAAAGTGTGTACTTGGCGTTTTGTAATTATCATCTACTTTGAGATAATCGTACGTAACGCGGCTTTCATCTTCCTTGGAAATGATTGAGAGGTATTGCTCTTTGGTTTCGGGATGTTGAACAAAGTGGAGCTTTGTATACAACTCACTTAAGAAAATAACGTTGTCGTCTAAAACAACTGGCTCTACGACGCCTCCGCGCCAGTTAAAGAACATTTTGTTGTCCTTGTAATATACATCGATAACATCGTCTGCATTATATAAATAACGACCAGATGTTTGCTCCATAAACTCTGGAGTGAATTTGACATTCTTTGAACAGCTTGCAAGGATAAAAAGGCATACTGAAGATAGTAATACTCTAGGTTTCATTATTGATTTGATTGATTGGTTATACAAATAATGAGCAAAAAAAAAGTCTCATTATAAAAATGAGACGATTCTTATTGTGTTATGTTACTGTTTTATCAGTAAAAGTTTTCTATCTACTTTACATCCATAAGTTCTACATCGAAAACTAAGGTTGCATCTGGAGGAATAACTCCACCTGCACCTCTAGAACCATAGCCAAGATCACTAGGAATTACCAAACGTGCTTTGTCACCAACATTTAATAGACAAATCCCTTCATCCCAACCTGGAATCACTTGCCCTACACCAACTTGAAAATCTAGTGGCTGATTTCGTTTATACGACGAATCAAAAACAGTTCCGTCCGCTAATTGTCCTTTGTAGTGTACTGAGACCATCTTACCTTTTTCGGCAGATTTACCATCTCCTTTTTGAATGATTTGGTAACGTAATCCGCTTTCTGTTTCTTCAAAACCAGCAGCAAGCTTATCCAACTCTGCTTTGCGAGCTTCACGCTCAGCTGCAATTCGCTTTTCGCGAGCGCCTTCGAATGTTCTGAATGCTTCAATAGCGTTAAAGTTTTCTGCATCCGCTCCTACTCTAACAATCTCAACACTTTCTATCTCATCACCTTGAGCAACAGTATCTACAACATCTTGTCCTTTTGCTACTCTTCCAAATACAGTGTGGTTGTTGTCTAACCATGGTGTTGGTACATGCGTAATAAAAAACTGGCTTCCATTAGTTCCAGGCCCAGCGTTAGCCATAGATAATACTCCAGGAGCATCGTGCTTTAAATCATCATGAAACTCGTCATCGAATTGGTAGCCTGGGTTACCAGATCCTGTACCTTGAGGACAACCTCCCTGAATCATAAAATCTGGAATTACTCTATGGAACTTAAGACCATTGTAGTAAGGTGTACCTTGAGGCTTAGCTGAGTTTTCCATATTTCCTTCTGCTAATGCCACAAAATTACCTACTGTTCCTGGTGTTTTTTGATACTCTAAAGCGACTAAAATTTCACCTTTAGAGGTATTGAATTTTGCATATAATCCGTCTTGCATGTCTTTGCGTTTTATTTAAGGCTGCAAAGATAATGGAAAGTTGTAATTAATAAGCCATATAATCTTCAAGTATTTTCTTAATGGTTCTAATAATTATATTAGTAAGAATACACCTACGTATTATTAAAAAACACTATATTTGCACCTTCCTTAGCAGGATGTAGGGAATCCTCCTTATACCCAATAGTTAGCCTCAATTTTACAATACATAAACTAACAACTATGAAAGAACTAAACCTTTTCTTAGCATTATTAATGCTGTCATTCATCAACCTAAATGCACAAAATGATGAACAACTAGATTACAAAAACAACATTAAATTCAATCCACTAAGTGCTGCCTTATTTGGCAACTACGAATTTCAATATGAACGTGCAATAAGTGATAATTCTACTGTATCACTCGCTTTAGGATTAAAACTATCCGGTGGAGTTATTAAACTAAACGGATTCGACTCTTCAACGATTAAAACTGATGAATTTGAATTTACTGGTTTTTCTATTACTCCAGAATATCGTTGGTATTTTCAAAAAAATGCAACTAAACGAACTGGTTTATACCTTGGTGGATATTATAAGTTTAAAAGTGTTGTTGATAACATAAACGGAACTTATACGTCATCAAATACGAATACAAGCGCTCCAATTGAAGCAGATGTAGATATTACTGCTCATACCTTTGGTGCCTTATTGGGCTATAAAGTTATGGTTGGCAAACATCTATATGTTGACATTACAATTGCCGGACCTGGATACAGTTCAACCAAACTAGAGATAACAGAAAAACAGCCTCTTCCTGCAGAATTTTACGTTGACTTAGGTACTGAAATCGCTGATAACTTTGATATTATATCTGGCTTTGTGGACAATATCGAAATAAAAGAAACCAGTTCTAATAGTGGCGGTGATAGTTTTGGTCTACCCGCATTTAGATACGGTTTTAAAATAGGATACTCTTTTTAAGAATAATTGTTGCTATTTATTAATAAAAACGAACTGGCATTGAAAATAACTGCATAATTTTTCAGTGTCAGTTTTTATTTGGGCAATTTAGAGTAGCCTACACGTCTCTATTGACTTAATCAACATCTACGACCTCACCCTTACTAGTGGCCAATTCAATTCCCCATCTGGTTATAACTTCTATAACTGGTATTAAAGTTTCGCCAAAACTCGTCAAATTATAATGTACTCTATATGGAGCCTTTTTACCATAACTCGTACGTTCTATTAAACCATCTTCTTGTAATGACTTTAACTGAATGCTCAACATTTTTTCGGTGATGTAAGGAGATAATCGATTTAATTCTGAAAAACGCAAAGCACCATTTCTCAAATACCATAACACCACACACTTCCATTTTCCACCAATAAAACTCATTGTTAAACTTGTACCACAGTGGTAAATACTATCATTGATCTTATACGCTTTGTGTTCTCCTTCGATTATCATCTTTTAAAAAGTTTGGACTGTCTAGTTTGACAGCTATTGTGAGATAAATGTACTCAAAATATATTTGTACTGTAAAAAGTATAGTACTAATGAACACCTTGATCACTGACATTATTGGATACACTGCATTAATCATCAATCTTTACTCTATGTCAGTAAAAGGAGAATATAGGCTACGGTTGATTTCGGCCTCCGCTAATGCTATGTACATTGTATATGGTATATTGTTGCACGCATACCCAATAATCATTGGTTGTTCTATAGCTGTACTCTTACACGTTTATCGTTTGAAAAATTTAAAACCAAGTAAAAATGATTAATATCAAAATAGCCACCGAAGCACATGCAGAAACCTTAGCACTTTTAGGCAGAGTAACCTACATAGAGTCGCATGGTCATTTTATAGGTAATGAAAATGACTTATCGGAATATGTAAAAACTGCTTTTTCGGTCTCAAAAACAAGAGATGATATTAATGATCCCAATACTATATTTTATATCATTTCCGTTGATGAATTACCTGTCGGCTATGTAAAACTTGTATTGGGTACAACACACAAAAGCGTGTCTTCGGAAAACAACTGTCAATTGGAAAGGATTTATATTTTGAATGATTTCATTCCTTTAAAATTAGGGCATCAGCTAATGGACTACATTGAAGAAAAGGTTAAAGAGATGCAACTGAATACAATCTGGCTTTCAGTCTATATAGAAAATAAAAGAGCTATAAGATTCTATCAAAAAAACGGCTATCAAGAAGTTGGGATATCAACCTTTCTAGTTAATGGAAAAGGATTTGAAAACTTAGTGTTTTCTAAACAAATTTAAATCACCTCAAATTTGCAAGAGTAGGAGAATGGTATATGAGTATGTGCACACACAGCGGCACAATTCATTACTAGTGTTCATCTTAAAAAAGAAGGAAAATAACTACGCCCAACACCGCTTATTACTAATATCAACCCGTTTATTACTTACGTTTTTTCTTAATCTGAGTACTTACATATATTAGATAACGAATCATATACTAATCCTTCTAAGTCATTAGAACGAATGCTGTTACCATTCAAAAAACATGGAAATTGAAGCAGCAAGATTTAATGGTAGTGGAGCCATAGGAACTAGTATTATAAGGACAGACCATGTCCGGTTTGGTCATATGTCAATTTGAACATAACAACAAACAAACGCCCCACATTATGAAATCAATACTAAACTTAATAGTTGCAACTACGCTTTGTTTTACAATAAATTCAAAAGCTCAAGAACAAGTTAGCTTATCATTACATCAAGATCTAAAATTTGCCATCATTGGAGATGAGCAAGGAGGACATTCTACTAGAATAATCGATATTACTGCTCGTTTCAAAATGCAAGGAAAACAACAACAATTTGGATATATGGTTATTTATCCAGCTTTCCAATACGCTAATTTACTTGGAATTTACAAGCGATATTATGCTAATGTTGGTTATAGTTTCAATAGGCTGTTTATTAAAAATTTTGAAGCTATGGCTGGTCTAAATTATGGCATTCAGGACCGTTTTTCTAAAAGTTTTCTAACATTTGGAGCAGATTTCGAACTCAGCTACAACATTTCAGAAAAGTTCAAATTCAGCTTATTAGCTCAAGTTGTAGAACGAAAAGATCTTGCTGTTTTTTATGATGATTACAAGCTAGGTTTTTCCGGATCTTTTGGATTAGAATTTAATTTATAGCAACAATAACAATCACGAAAAATCTAAAGAAGTTCATTTTTGTCTAAGCGCTGAATTAAATGTGGTTTTACCGATTTGCTGATTGGGATTTTATCATTATTAATCATTATTAATCGGTTTCCTTCAATTCCTATGATGTGATTCAAATTGGCAATAAATGACTTCTGAATCCTTAGGAAATCCTTCTCTGGCAATATGTCTTCTAATTTTAACAGGCTCATTAATGTGGTGACTTGTGTGTCTTTACATTTAAAGCGCACATATTTTTGCATGCCCTCGATATATAGTATGTCTTCAAACTTCACTTTTACGGCTTTATAATCCGATTTCACAAAAATATAGTCAAGTGCAGTATCGGGTTCTTCATTAACAAACTCCTGTTCTCCTTTTCTCTGGTTCAATAACTCCAACACCTTCGCGATGGCCTGAAAGAATCTATCAAACTTCACAGGTTTTAATAGATAGTCAACGACATTCAATTCATAACCTTCAATGGCATATTCTGAGTAAGCCGTGATGAGTATCGTCAAAGGTGGCTGCTTAATGGCTCGCAATAATTCAACTCCTGTTAAATCTGGCATTTGAATATCTAGCAACAGTATATCAATAGTTTCGCCTTTAATGAACGAAAGAGCTTCCATAGCCGTTTGACAGGTGCCGATAATCTCAATATCAGGAATTTTCGAAAGATAATTTTTCAAAAGATTTTGTGCCAAAACCTCATCTTCGACTATCAAACATTTATACTTTTTCAATTAGAGTAGATTTATGGTTAATGACACTTCAAACACCTTCAATCCTTTGTCAATATTAAATTGATGCGCATCAGGATAGCTATATTTCAATTGCTCTTGGATGTTAGCTATTCCAATACCTTCATCTGTATTGCTCTCTTGAAAGGAGTTTTTGGTTTTAAAATATAAGACATCATCCTTTATCGTAAGATTGATATCTATAAACCCATCCGGATTATAATTTATATCTCCATGCTTAAAGCAATTCTCTACTAAATTAACCAAAATTAATGGTGCAATTTCATGATATTGCTCAACAACATCAATAGTAAGTTTTATTTGCTCCTCACCTTTCATCTTTTTCAGCAGTTGTAAATCGATATATTCCTTGACCAGATTGGTTTCTTTTTCCAACGGAACTACTTCCCTTTTTCCATCATAGATAAGATATCTTAAAATCTCTGATAATTTTTCAATCATTATAGGCGCATGGTCATGCTTTTCAAGACTTAGTGAGTATATATTGTTCAATGTATTAAACAAAAAATGAGGGCTTACTTGAGACTTTAAGAGTAATAATTCAGTTTTTAATTTCTGATTACTTAACGCTAAACTTCTCTTTTTTTCTAGTTCGTATTGATTGACTTTCCAGAACAAAAAAGAAATTAAAATCAGAATGATAAAGTTAACTGTAAAAGAAAAAACAACCCGATGAGGCAACGTATCTAGTAAATAATATCCTAAACCAGAAAAATAATACGGAACAAAAAGGAGCGCGAAGAAGACTGCAATGCTAACGATATAAATCAGTTTTCCTTTTCTTTCAAAAAACTTTGGAATGAAAAAAAACAAATTTGCATAGGCGATAAAGGCATTAAGTCCACACTCAACAAGACTATATAATATGGCTTCCTTCCATTCATAGTCAAACAGCATAGAATCTAGTATCATCCCAAAGATGAAGAGCCATAGCAAAATATGATAAACAACAATTTTTCTCATAACGGGATTAAATCGAATTGTCTAATCTATTAGTATTACCTCAAAGAAATAAATATAATCCACGAAAGTAAACTTTTAAGGAACGAAATATCGTTTAGTTGGAAAGACCTATCATTCAATCTTGTATTCCAAAAAAAGTGGTTTTGGTGGAAAAATCTTTAGTAGTGAAAGTCACTGAGATACATTTGAGCTATAGTTTAATTAAATCAATAAATTATGAGAACGGAAAAAATTCTTTTAAGTAGTATGTTCATGTTATTCTTAACGTCAACAACTGGTTGCGATAAAGACTCAATTGAAGATTCACCTACTATATCACCACCAGATAATGCTGTAGCCTATAGAATGCCGAGTGAGGAAGCAGAACATGAAGGCACTTGGTTACAATGGCCACACAGGTATACTTATGGCCAACAAATGCCAGATAGGTACGATCAAATATGGATAGACATGACCAAAGCATTACACGAAGGTGAAATAGTACATATTATCGCTTATAATAATGAAGAGAAAAATAGAATTACTTCCCTTTTGGAGAATGCTAATGTAGACATGAATCAAATTGACTTTTTGATTGAAAAAACTGAAGATGTTTGGGTTAGAGACAATGGCCCAATCTTTGTTTTTGACGAGAATGATAATTTGAAGATTACCAACTGGCAATTTAATGGTTGGGGAGAGAAAGCCGATTACTTTTACGACAACCAGATTCCATCTCATGTTAGTAATGCCATTGGAATTCCTAAAATAGATGTTGATATGGTTCTTGAAGGTGGTGCTATTGAAATTGACGGAAACGGTACCTTAATGGCTACTAGGAGCTCTATTTTGAATACCAATAGGAATCCAGGATTGACCCAAGAGCAAGCAGAATCATTCTTTAAACACTATTTAGGTATTACTAATTTTGTTTGGTTAGATGGGATTGCTGGCCAAGATATTACGGACTACCATATTGATGGTTTTGCCAGATTTGTACAAGGAAATATCCTATTAACTCATGCCGAAGAGTACATGTTCTCTCCAAACGAGTTTGAAGTATTATCGAATGCTACAAATGCCGATGGCGAATTATATACCAGAGTAGAACTACCAGTTGCTATACAATCCCAAGGAAGTTACATGAATTATTATGTAGGTAACAAAGTTGTGCTGGTTCCCAATTATGATGAGTCCACGGATTCACAAGCCAATGCAATAATTCAAGGATTATATCCAGATAGAGAAGTCGTTGGAATCATTGTTAATGAACTATGGGAAGATGGAGGAGCTATTCATTGTGTTACTCAGCAACAACCAAAAAATTAAAGCCTAGTGAGTGAAGAAAGTGCATTTATTTGATGAAAATAAATTGATTGTTACAAATTGCGGTTGCGTCTCATAATTGAAATCAACCGCAATTTTGTTATCTTAGTTTCAAATCATCAGTCAAATCATGCAATCTTTAAGAAACTCCATGTTACTCATCGCTCTTTTTCTTAGCGGTAGTCTTATTAACGCACAAATTAAATTAGCAAAAGAAACTAATCTAACTCAAAATAGTTCTGACGATCGGTATGCGTCTTATTCACCTGATGGAAAGCACATTGTATTCGAATCTAATAGAGATGGTACTTGGCAAATATATCTGATGGATACTAATGGTTCTAACCAGAAAAAAATCACCAGTCACAAAAGTAATAATAGAAAACCTACATGGCATCCTTCTGGAACTGTGATTTTATTTGAATCGGACAGAACTGGAAGATTACAATTATTTACCATAAACACTGAAAGTCTTGAAGTCAATCAGCTTACAAAATTTGACAAAAGAGAACCTTTATTTGCTGATTATTCACCTGATGGAAAACACATTGCAATGAGTTTGAAGGAAACTGATGATAAGAGCAATATTGTTTTGATTGATAACAACGGGGAAATCATCAAAAAATTAACTGACACTAACCTAAGGAGTCATTTTCCGAGATGGTCCAGCGATGGAAAAGAAATTGTATACTTCTCAAGAAAAGACACAGGAAATGAAGATGACGAAATATACAAACTCAATCTAGAAACAGGTACTGAACAAAGGTTAACCAGTTGGCCGAAGCATAATTTTTGTCCATCCTGGTCCAATGATAACAGTAAAATAGTTTATGTAACTTCAATGGAAAACTCCAGACCAGAAATTTATATCATGGATGCTAATGGAGAGAATCAGATACGCATAACCAACAATAATGATGGTGACACCCTTCCCAGTTGGTCATCCAAAGAAGATAAATTGTTGATTACAGGCTATCGTGATGGAAACTTTGAAATTTGTGAGCTTCAATTAAAATTTGGCAAACAATAAACTCCTACTTTTTACTACATTTTTGTGTAAACCAAATAACGGATGAACAATTTTCAGATAAAAGCAAACCCAGAAGTAGCACTAGTTTTTAATAACTACCCAGATGCTGTCCGAGATAAAATGTTATCACTAAGGGATTTGGTCATTGAAACAGCAAAAGAAATTGATCAGATTTCAACCCTAGAAGAAACCCTAAAATGGGGAGAACCAAGTTATATCACGAAAATAGGCAGCACATTAAGAATGGATTGGAAATCAAAATCTCCAAACCGATATGCTATGTACTTTCAATGTACGAGTAGATTGGTAGAAACTTTTAGATTGATTTTTAAAAACAAATTAAACTTTGAAGGAAAGAGAGCTATTGTTTTTCAATTGGACGAAAACGTTCCCGAAGAAGAACTGAAACACTGTATCACTGCAACTTTGACGTATCATAAAGTAAAACATTTGCCAACCTTAGGGATTTAAGCTCAAAAAAAAAAGGTAAAACTAATTAGCGACCTCGCTAATAAACTTTATACGATATAGGCGAAGCTCTTCATCATCATAATCACCATCAAACTCTTCTATTGCTTCAGAGATTTTATCAGTTTCAGATTCCATAAAATATTCATGGATTTCTTCCTGCTGGTCTTCATCCAAGATTTCATCAACCCAATAGCTAATATTAAGTTTAGTCCCAGAATAGACAATGGCTTCCATTTCTTTTATGAAGTCTGACATATCCATGCCTTTAGCCGCAGCGATATCATCTAATGGTAATTTCCTGTCTATATTCTGGATGATATATAGTTTTATTGCTGAATTACTTCCTGTAGACTTTACAACCATGTCTTCTGGTCGTACAATATCATTTTCTTCAACATAATTAGAGATAAGCGCTACGAAGTCCCTGCCATACTTCTTAGCCTTACCATCACCTACACCATGAACATTACTCAACTCTTCTAAGGTAATAGGATACTTAAGTGCCATATCTTCTAGAGAAGGATCCTGAAAAATCACAAAAGGTGGAACTCCCAATTGTTTAGCATTACGTTTGCGTAAATCCTTGAGCATCTTCATTAATTTTTCATCAGCAGCTCCGCCACCAGATTTTGCAGCAGTAATGATAGAGTTATCTTCAACCTCATCATAGACATGGTCCTCAGTCATCATAAACGATTTAGGGCTTTCTAAGAAACTTTTTCCATCTTCTGTAAGTCTCAGCACGCCATAGGTTTCAATATCCTTTTTAAGTAGTCCTGCTACTAGAACTTGTCTGATCAAAGCCATCCAATGGCGAGCATCTTTGTGTTTTCCGACACCAAAGAACGGTTGTGCATCCGTTTTATGAGAAGAAATTAATGCATTAGATTTTCCAATGATAACCTGCACTAAATCCTTTGATTTATACTTCTGATTCGTTTTGCTTACGGTATCTATTAATATCAAAACATCGTCTTTAGCCTCATTTTGTGTTTTCGGGTTTCGAACATTATCATCCATGTCTCCACCTTCACCAGTATCATTATCGAACTCTTCCCCAAAATAATGCAGGATAAACTTGCGACGAGACATTGATGTTTCGGCATAAGCTACGACTTCCTGCAACAATGCATGGCCTATCTCCTGCTCTGCAACTGGTTTGCCAGCCATAAACTTTTCAAGCTTTTCAATATCCTTGTATGCATAAAATGCTAGGCAATGCCCTTCTCCTCCATCGCGTCCAGCTCTACCAGTTTCTTGATAGTAACTTTCTATACTCTTAGGAATATCATGATGAATCACAAAACGCACATCTGGTTTATCGATTCCCATTCCAAAAGCAATTGTAGCCACTACAACATCAGCTTCTTCCATCAAAAACATATCCTGATGTTTCACTCTGGTTTTAGCATCTAAGCCTGCATGATATGGAATGGCACTAACGCCATTAACTTGAAGTACTTGCGCTAGCTCTTCAACACGTTTTCTACTCAAACAATAGACAATCCCAGACTTCCCAAGGTTTTGCTTCACAAAACGAATAATATCTGCATCAACATTCTTGGTCTTAGGGCGTACTTCATAATAGAGATTAGGTCTGTTGAAAGATGCTTTAAATGTAACAGCATCAGACATTCCTAAACTTTTCAAGATATCTTCCTGCACCTTAGGTGTTGCTGTCGCAGTAAGTCCAATAATTGGTATGTTATCTCCTATACGCTGAATGATTTGTTTCAGGTTTCTGTATTCTGGTCTAAAATCGTGTCCCCATTCACTGATGCAATGCGCTTCATCAACAGCCATAAATGAAATTGAAACACCCTTCAAAAACTCTACATACTCTTCTTTAGTTAAAGATTCTGGTGCAACATATAACAGTTTGGTAACACCATTTGTGATGTCATCTTTTACGCGTTTTACTTCCGTTTTGTTCAATGATGAATTCAGTACATGTGCAATACCTTCTTGTTCTGAAACACCTCGTATGGCATCAACCTGATTTTTCATTAAGGCAATTAATGGAGACACAACAATCGCTGTACCATCCTTCATTAATGCTGGTAATTGGTAACATAGTGATTTTCCTCCTCCAGTAGGCATAATCACAAAGGTATTCTTGTTAGCAAGTACACTTTCTATAACCTTTTCTTGAAGACCTTTGAAGGTCGAAAATCCGAAGTATTTTTTTAATGCTGAATGTAAATCAATTTCTGTAATGCTCATTAATCCCTATTAGTATTTTATATACATTTGCAGTAGTTTAAAGATAACAATTTCTTTAAATGCATCAAATCCAAAAATTGTTAAGTTTTGAACACTAAACAATCTATTCTAGATACAGCAAAAAAAACAATATCATTAGAGAGTGAAGCTATAGCGAATCTCTCTAATTTATTAACTACTGACTTCTCCGAAGCTGTAGAATTAATATATAACTCTAAAGGAAGAGTAATTATTACAGGTATTGGCAAAAGTGCCATTATAGCTAACAAAATCGTAGCAACATTAAATTCTACAGGTACGCCTTCTGTCTTTATGCATGCAGCAGATGCCATTCATGGAGATTTAGGATTAATCTTGAAAGATGATGTTGTAATCTGCATTTCTAAGAGTGGAAATACTCCAGAAATTAAAGTCTTAGTACCACTTATTAAGAATGCAGACAACAAAATGATTGCGATTACAGCAAATCCTGAGTCATTTTTAGGTCAGCAAGCTGATTTTGTTTTGAATTCTTTTGTGGCACAAGAAGCCTGTCCAAATAACCTCGCTCCTACTACAAGTACAACTGCTCAATTAGTCATTGGCGATGCTTTGGCAGTTTGTTTATTGGAGCTTAGAGGATTCTCTAGCAATGATTTTGCTAAATACCATCCAGGAGGATCATTAGGGAAACGTTTGTACTTGAGGGTTAGTGATTTGTCTTCGCAAAACCAAAAGCCACAAGTAAGTCCAGATACCAACATAAAAGATGTCATTGTAGAAATCTCAGAAAAAATGCTTGGTGTCACTGCTGTGATAAATGGTGGTGATATCATTGGTATCATTACTGATGGTGACCTAAGGCGTATGCTTACAACTACGGATAACTTTGATGCACTAAAAGCTAAAGACATCATGGGAAGCGCTCCTAAACGAATAGATGAAAATGCTATGGCTGTAGACGCTATGGAGCTTATGGAAGAAAACGGTATTTCACAATTACTCGTAGAAAAAGATGGAAAATATGCTGGAGTTGTTCATCTGCATGATCTCATAAAAGAAGGAATTATTTAATGGCAAAAAAGAATGTAAATGATATGTCGTTCCTCGATCATTTAGAGGATTTACGCTGGCATTTAATACGAGCTACACTAGGAATAATGGTTGCTGCAACAGCGGCTTTTATTGCTAAGAAATTCATCTTCGAAACTATAATTTTTGGTCCTACACACATGTCGTTTCCTACTTACAGATGGTTATGCAGTATGTCCGAAATTGTTGGTGTAGAAACTAGTTTTTGTGCAGAAAAATTTCCTTTTATAATTCAAAATAGAACGGTTGCAGGACAATTCTCAGCTCATATTTGGACGTCAATATATGCAGGTTTCATCGTAGCATTCCCTTATGTTATCTATCAGTTCTGGCATTTTATAAGCCCAGGGATGCATAGTAATGAACGACGTAGTTCTAGAGGCTTTATAATAGTAGCATCATTATTATTCTTCCTTGGAGTTCTGTTCGGCTACTATGTGGTAACGCCTTTATCACTGAACTTCTTAGCAAATTATAGCATTAGTGATAGTATTTCTAACGAATTCGATGTAAGCTCTGTAATCGCCATTGTGCGTTCTTCAGCTTTAGCTTCAGGAATTGTATTTGAATTACCTATTATCATTTACTTCTTAACCAAAATAGGTTTAGTAACGCCTAAGTTTTTAAAGAAGTATCGAAAATTTGCATTGGTTATTGTTTTGATACTTTCAGCAATAATTACACCTCCAGATATTGCCAGCCAAGTCATAGTAGCGATTCCTATATTGATTTTATATCAAGTAAGTATTTATATCTCAGCAATAGTATTAAGAAATCAGAAGCGAAAAGAAAAGAGACATGCAAGACAACATAGTTAAAGAATTCAACGACTATCGTGCTAAGATGAACGATAAGATCTTAGCGGATAACAATAAAATTATAAAACGCATTTTTAATCTGGATACCAACGCCTTCTCAGAAGGTGCTTTGGATGTAAAAACAAAAGAGCTATTAGGTTTAACGGCTTCTATGGTTTTACGCTGTGATGATTGTGTTCGATATCATTTAGAAACTTGCTACAAAGAAGGATTGAAAAAAGAAGAAGTTGCCGAGGCAATGAGTATTGCTACATTGATTGGCGGCACTATTGTAATTCCTCACTTAAGACGAGCTTACGAATTCTGGGAAGCATTAGAAACTCAGAGTTAAACTTTTAATAAATACTAATGCTGAAATCTAAAGTCGATACGATTTTAGTATTTTTAGCGTTCATTGAGAACCTATGAAGTTACGTGCAGAACATTTAATGAAATCCTATAGCGGCCGAAAGGTCGTAAAAGATGTTTCTCTTGAAGTTAATCAAGGTGAGATCGTTGGTTTACTTGGTCCAAATGGAGCTGGTAAAACGACTTCATTTTATATGATCGTGGGACTTATTAAACCAAATGGTGGCAATATCTATTTAGACAATACTGATATTACTAAATTCCCTATGTACAAACGTGCACAGAATGGTATTGGTTATTTGGCGCAAGAAGCTTCAGTATTTAGAAAGCTAAGTATTGAAGATAATATCCTGAGTGTTCTACAGCTGACTAATTTGAGTAAGAAAGAGCAGCAAGATAAGATGGAATCTCTCATTGAAGAATTTGGGCTTGGACATATCCGCAAGAATCGCGGCGACCTACTTTCTGGTGGAGAACGCCGTCGTACAGAGATTGCACGTGCTTTAGCAACAGATCCAAACTTTATATTACTTGATGAGCCATTTGCTGGCGTAGACCCTGTGGCTGTTGAGGATATTCAACGTATTGTTGCTAAGCTTACCAAGAAGAATATCGGTATCTTAATTACCGACCACAACGTACAAGAAACTTTAGCCATTACTGACAGAACATATCTAATGTTTGAAGGAAGTATTCTTAAAGCTGGTATCCCTGAAGAACTAGCTGCTGACGAAATGGTGCGTAAGGTTTATCTAGGACAAAACTTCGAATTGCGTAAGACTAAGATTGAGTTTTAGTTAAAATCAATTGTTCAGTTTATAATTTTCATTCCTGCGAAGGTAGGAATGATAGAATCAGTTACTCTCTTTCTTTTCAGCTACTTCCTGCTCTGCTAAGAGTTTCTTTTGGTATCTACTCTGTACAACATCAGTAACGATTAGAATAGCTATTACAAAATAGAACGTCGTTTTACTCATTGGCACTATCTCATTACCAAAGAGCTTGATATGAGCCAAATGCCCTCCTTCTGTTACTAACATGATTCCAACAATAAAGAGGATAAATAATCCTAGTACTTCATACATACGATTCTTTGCCAGGAATGCCGAAATTCTATCGGCTAAAATTAGCATCAACAAACCACTAATCACAATAGCTATAGCCATAACAATAAAGGCTGAAGTCGGATTTTCAATATCGCTGGTTAAACCAATAGCTGCTAAAATAGAATCGAACGAAAACACAAGGTTCATGAGTACAATACTAGCAATAACAGCATTAGAAGATTTTGTACGCTTTACATCTTCCTCGCCATCAACGTCTGTATCCAAATTCTTTATCCCAATCATATGCCAAATCTCCTTAATCGCTGTATAAATAATGAATGCTCCACCAGCTAAAACAATAAGGCTATGGCCATTGAATGCAAACTCTGCTGCATCTCCTATCCTTCCTGTTAAGAATGAGAACGGTTCCTGAAAGAAATCTATAATAGAAACCAATAAGAATAGTAACACAATTCTCAACCCAATAGCTATCAAAATCCCAACTTTTCTAACTCTTTTTTGATCTGCCTTAGGCGCCTTTTTAGACTCTAAAGAAATGTATAATAAGTTATCGAACCCTAAAACTGCTTGCAATAGAATAAGCATCAAAAGTGTAAAGATAATTTCGGCCATGATTATTTAGTGTTTTCAGTATTGAAGTGAAATATTGAAAGAATAATGTATACAATAATAATTACTGGGATTGCCATAAACTGAAGCGTCGCTAATAGAATTGCACTCGCTACAACAAGTATATAGCGCCACATATTGGTCTTAAGGTCCCAGGTTTTGAATTTTAATGCTACAAGCTTGATGTTTGAATTCAATAAGTAGCAGCTTACCAAAGTCAATCCGATTAAGAACCACTGATTCAAGATTAAAGAGGTAGCTATTTCATTATTTTGAAACTCTAACACTAAAGGCAATGCTATAATCATCAGTGTATTTGCAGGCACTGGTAAGCCTTTGAAATAATCTTGCTGGTCTTCATCAATATTAAACTTAGCCAGTCGATAAGCTGATGCAAGAGTAATAAAGAACCCTATTAATGGTAATATTGGCAATCTAAACCCTGACCAATCAAAACTTGAAGTTGACCATTCAGCATTTAGCATTGTTACATCAGATGAATTACTCGCAATTAATAAAAGCTTATACATTATAACACCTGGAACTACGCCACTCGTCACCAAATCGGCTAAAGAATCTAACTGAATACCTAAAGGGCTTTGTGCCTTAAGCAATCTGGCCAGTAAACCATCAAAAAAGTCGAAGAAAATACCCAAACACACAAAGAATGCTGCAGCAACAAAATTATTGTTTACAGCAAACACCATGGCAATACAGCCACTCAATAAATTCAATAAAGTAACAAGGTTTGGAATCTGCTTGGTTAAAGACATTAAAATAATTTGTGTAAAAATATAAAAGTCTTACGTCTAATTATAAAAAAGATGCAATATCTAAAGCAATTTATAGTTTAATAGAAAGAAAAATATTGTGCATCTTTGTAAAAATTTTGCTATTGAAAACAAATCTATTCATTGTACTAGCTTTTGTAACGCTTATTAGCACAGCTCAAACCACCAGAAAATACTCTAACGAATTCATGAATATTGGTGTGGATGCTGCGGCACTTGGTATGAGTAATGCAGTAGTTTCGCAAACAGGTGATGTTAATTCTGGTTATTGGAATCCTGCTGGTTTAATTAATATGGAGGATAACCAAATAGCGTTGATGCACTCAAGCTATTTCGCAAATATTGCCAACTATAACTATGCTGCTTTTGGAATGCCTTTGGACGATCAAAGCGCAGTTGCTGTATCGCTAATACGATTTGGTGTTGATGATATCTTGGATACTACACAATTGATAGATGACCAAGGTAATATCAATTTTGACCGTGTAAGTACATTTTCTACAGCAGATTATGGCCTCACCTTCTCCTACTCTAGAAAACTACTCCTAAAAGAGGGCTTGAGCTATGGTATTAATGCCAAAGTTATAAGACGTATTATTGGAGATTTTGCCAATTCATGGGGATTTGGCCTCGATGCTGGTATACAATATCACAGTCAAAGCGATTGGAAGTTTGGAATCATGGCAAGAGATATCACAACAACATACAATTCTTGGTCTATTGATGAAGGCAAATTTGAGCAAATCAGCGGTGCGATTGATGGTCAAAACCAAGAATTGCCAGAAACTACTGAGATTACCATTCCGAAGTTACAAATAGGTGTTTCTAAAAAATGGATTTTCCACTATGATTACTCACTGGAAGCAGCAATGAATCTTAATGTTCGTTTTGCTGAAAACAACGATATTATTTCTACATCTTTTGCGAGTATCAATCCAGCTTTAGGATTTGAATTTGGATATATCGATTTGGTCTACCTAAGAGGTGGTGTTGGTAATTTTCAAAATGAATTGCAAATAGATAATTCTGAAGAGCTTACATTTCAACCTACATTTGGTGTTGGTTTTAAGTATAAAGGAATACATATAGACTATGCATTTACAGATATTGGTGACCAAAGTGCTGCCTTGTATTCTAATGTATTCTCACTAAAATTGGATTTCAGTATCTTTAGGTAGTTATTCTTATGAAATTAAAACTACTATTTTACTCACTTTTACTTTCTGCTTTTCTTGGGTTTTCACAAGAATTACAACTATCAGAATCTGCGCAGATAAGTGTATTGACTATTGGTTCTGGAGATAATCTTAATGATGCTTTTGGGCACAATGCTTTCAGAATAAAAGATCCAAGTCTTGCCCTAGACGTGACATATGGATATGGCGGTTATGATTTTGACACGCCCAACTTTTACCTCAAGTTTGCTCAGGGAAAATTAGAATACTTAATAACCAGACATAGTTTTAGTGAATTCTACAGGACCTATGTCTATTTTAATAGATCCATTAAGGAGCAGGTGCTCAACCTCACGCAAGCGCAAAAGCAAACCTTATACAATGCTTTAGTTGAAAACTATAAACCTGAAAACAGAGGGTATCTTTATGACTTCTTCTTTGATAACTGTGCTACTAGAATTAGGGATGTTGT
This sequence comes from Winogradskyella sp. 3972H.M.0a.05, assembly GCF_040493455.1. Classification (NCBI taxonomy): domain Bacteria; kingdom Pseudomonadati; phylum Bacteroidota; class Flavobacteriia; order Flavobacteriales; family Flavobacteriaceae; genus Winogradskyella; species Winogradskyella sp. 3972H.M.0a.05. The sequence goes on from NZ_JANFDA010000002.1 coordinate 408,078, forward strand.
ACAAAGTGCAACGAATAATTCCGTAACATTTAATATTCCTGAAGACGTTGGAGAAAAAACCTTTAGAGATTTGATTTATGAGCATGTTGGCAAGAATTCTTGGGGAAGCTTTGGCATAGACTTGTGCCTTGGTTCTGTGATTGATAGAAAAGCAACTCCAGATGAGTATATGTTCTTACCGAGTTATATTCATGAATTCTTTGAAGGTGCAACACTAAGTAATGGCGAACGTCTTGTTTCAGAAAATCGTGTACTCTATTCCGCAGAAGAGAATAAATACTCCGAAGGTTTTATAGTTAGCCCGCTAATTGTTATAGGATTAATTAGTCTCTTAATACTTTGGGTAACTTATAGAAACTATCAAAAACAAAAAAGAAGTAAGTGGTTAGACATCGCTATATTTTCAATCACTGGTCTAATCGGAATCTTCTTGCTATTACTTTGGTTTGCTACGGATCATTCTGGTACTGCTCAAAATTATAATTTGCTTTGGGCATTTCCTTTAAACCTGATATTATTAGCACCACTGATTAAAACACAGTCTAAACCTTGGGTAAGACGCTATTTAAAGTTTTTAGTGATTTCACTCGTGCTACTGACCTTCCATTGGATGATGGGAATTCAAGTCTATGCGTTGACTTTAATTCCATTACTACTCGCCATAGCAATACGATATATTTACCTTATTTCATTCCTGAAGAAAGCATAAAACCTTACTGTCCTCTATAGTAAAGTATTGTACTAAGCGTTTTGACGAAGATGTTCAAATCTAAGAAAACGCTTCTATGCTTAATGTAGTAGAGATCGTATTGAAGCTTTGTTAGGCTATCCTCTACAGAAGAGCCATAACGCGTTTTTACCTGTGCCCAACCTGTAAGCCCTGGTTTCACAATATGTCTAGTTTCATAGAAAGGTATAATTCTAGACAATTCATTAACGAAAAAAGGACGCTCTGGTCTTGGGCCGATGATACTCATATCACCTTTAAGAACATTAATAAACTGAGGGATTTCATCTAAACGGGAACGTCTTAAAAATTTTCCAAAAGCAGTAACTCTAGAGTCATTTTTTTCTGCCCACTTAGCACCATTCTGTTCAGCATTCTTTACCATGGTTCTCAGTTTTATGATATTAAACTGTTTTCCATGTTTGCCTATACGGTGTTGCATGTATAGTAAGCTTCCCTTATTGCCAACTAAATTACCTAAAATGATTATCGGAGAGATCACAAGACCAAAGGCTAATCCCAGAACTGAAAATACAATATCGAATAATCGGTGGAAAAAGAGGTACAGCTTGTTTTGATTACTTCGACTAAAAGGAAAGTATTTATAAAAATCTTTCCCTACAAATTGAATCGGCACTCTATATGTAAGTTCTTCATATACTTGAGTATATTCTCGTATGGTGAAACCTTTCTCTAATAATGAAATAAGATTGTGATATACATCTGGTGTAATCGTTTCAGGATTAAGGCTAGCAACTAATATCTCAGAGATACGCTCTCCTTGTATTACCTCTAAAAGTTTTTCTGAATTAAACTCTTTCAGCCCTTTAAACTTTACGGCTTCATCAGCTTCGGATTCAGCATTTATAAACCCAATAATCTTATAATTTGGATCAGCTACATTAAGTGCATTAACGATTTGATCTATATTGGAAATTTCACCTACTAGCAGTACACGTTTATAAAACCTCGGGGATTGAATAAATGTAATATAAGCGACTCGCCATAGAAATATCATAACTATAACTGCAAAATACAAGTAGATAATCTGCAGTCTGTTTTCTGGTAAAAATGGTGTAATAACTGGTGTTAATAGATAGGTTAGCACAGTTAACGATGCTGTTAGTACAACATTCTTAAAGGTTACATCTATTTTACTAGCCTGAAGTAAATCGTAAAGTTCAAAAATAGTCCCAAACACAGAAAGATACACAATCAACACGATGAGTTGAAGTGTATTTTCAGAAGCTATGGTTATATAATCGAAGTCGAAACAGAGCTCCAATAGGTATAGTCCTAAGAATACGAAAAGTATATCTATTAATCGTAATAGAATCTTTCGTTCAGAAACTTCGAAATGAATTCCTTTTTTGGCACTCATAGTAGCTAGTTAGATGCTAAATATAATAACTACAAAACTATTTTAAGACTTCGAACCATTGCTTTTTCACAATATCCCAATCAAATTGTTCAACTTTTTCTCTTGCATTCGCAGCTAGTCTTTTCCTCAATGATTCATCTTCTATAATAGATATTACAGCATCGACCATTATTTCAGGGTTGTTAGGCTCCACCAATAGTCCATCAGCACCATTCTCTATAAGATAAGGTATGCCTCCTACATTAGTCGAAACTATTGGTAACCCCAAAGCCATAGCCTCAATGACACTCACAGGCATGTTGTCGAAATTTGTAGTATTTATAAAGATATTATAGTTCTCAGATAATTCTATCCATTTTTCTTTAGCAAGCTTCCCAGTGAACTCTACGTCCAGGTCTAGACTAGCAGCTAGGTCTTTCACCTCAGATAAACTGCCATCACTATCGGGTCCTACCATACATAAGCTAGCATCATAATTACTTTCCTTCAATAGTTTTAGAACATGAATAGCCATAGAAGGGTTGTATATTTTTGAAAATGATCTTACCCAAAGTAGTTTGATACTTTTATCGGTACGTTCAAAATATTTATAATTTTTAATTTCAATAGTATTTGGTATGAATGCTACATTTTTATACCCAAACTTCTTGAATGATTCTAACAAATAAATTGACGGTGACACATTTTTGAACGAATTAGAGAAAATCAACTTACATAGTGAAGGATTCTTCTCTAGTCTATTGGGAAGGTTACCGCCATTCAAACTTGGAACATAATCAAGTCTCAAAAATCTACATAATTGACTTATGATTAGTGCATAATAGAAGTTCTGAGTGCTATATGTATCAATTATTACTATATCTACTTTTCGCCTTTTAGTAATTACTGCAGAAACCATATCGAGTAACCTCAATAACTTATTCACTTTGTTTGAAGATAAGTATACAATAATCCCTTCTCCAGCAAAAAGAGCTCCTAAAGATTGAATAGACGATATGTTGCTATTCTTATGATTTAAGTTGTTTCCTATATATAGGACTCTTTTCATTGACAACGTTGATTAATGTTAGTGCATATAAAAATGCAGGTGCAGCGATACGCATTCCTGAATGATTTATCGTGGCAAACCAAAAACAGAAGAAGGCATAAAAATAATAGTTCCGCTTATTAGAAGTCCGGAATGCTAGTGGTTTTATGAATAAAATCGTAATGATCACAAATCCTAAAAACCCATGTTCAGAAAGTAATCGACCTACTTCATTATGAGAGGGTAATTCTGAGCCTCTTCGCTCTACTCTTATATCCTTAACTCTACTCGCTCCAATACCCAAAAAGGGACTATCCAAGAACCCCTCTATTTCTTCCATAAACAGATTCCACCTACCTGTAGTGAGATCTTGTTTGTCTCTCCCTAGTTTATCTTGATTTGCATAACGTTTATCAATCAATCCGTCAGTTTGACTACTACTAACCAACCAAGTAGCAGCTATTCCGATCATAAAGATGAAAAAAGTAACAACTATCTCGTTCTTTCTCCTCTCGCTAGAGATCATGAAAATTGTAAATAAAAAGGCGGCTGTTACAATAATTGCAGCAAACACCCCTCCTCTACTAAAAGTAACAAAGGCACGGAAAGTCATAGCTGCAAGGATTATAATGTTCAAAACCTTGAGGAACAAACTTGGTGACTTCATAAAAATTCTAACCACCATGACAAACATACCCAAGCCCAGTGCTGTAGACACCTGGTTTGGTCCAAATCCACCACTAGTAGCAGCATTAGATGCTGTTCCAGAGAGTCTGTCTTTAATACTTGGATTATACAAAAACAGATATGTGGTTAATGTTATCGTTGGTAATGCGATGTACAGAATTAAATCATACAAGTCTTTTCGGGTGACTTTACGGTCATAACAGAATAAGGCTGCAATTCCTAAGCATAAAGGTCCACTGAGTACGAAAGCTATATTAGTTCTAAAATTTGCTGTATAACTCAAAGAGGTTGACGCAACTATTATTGATGGCACTAATGCTATGAGATAAATAAAATATGGATAGCCTTTACCTGAAAGCCCCTTAAAGAACATCCCCATAAGCATGTAAATGATAACGAGATATTTGGTTGCTTCATAAGATATACCTCCTTTGGTCATCCTAAACAACACCTCAGCACCCGTAAAATAAGCACACGCTAAAAGTATCTCGCGAGTTTTTCCAGCACTTGGCGCTACAATGATTCGCCCTGTAAAGTATACCATGAGAATAATGAAAAACACTCGAGCAACCACCTCACCAAATTGAAATAGCACAACTCCAATTATGATATGGAGTAATACAAGCGCTATATATTTCTGGTTTTCAATCATTCTGAGCTACACAAAGTATATCATTCATTATACGATTATTATAATAATCATAGGAAAACTTATCCACAAATTCTTCTCGAGTTTCAAAATATTGTAAATACTTCTCTTTAGACATTTCTAAAAAAGGTATCATTAAACCCCTAAGATTCTCTTCATTCAAAGGGTCTACAATACAGCCATTGTTATCAGAAATGTAATGTGTTATTGAAGAAATAGATGATACCACAGGTATGCATCCAAAGTTATAGGCTTCTGCAATAACCTTTGGAAACCCTTCTGATGCACTCGATGGCAAAAGGAACACTTGAGACGTTTTATAAATCTCAAAAACTTCTGATCTGGAGCGAAATCCATGGAAAACAAAATCTACTCCAGATTTTGCAGCGATGTCTTCAAAATAATGTCGCTCTGGTCCATCCCCAACCATATGAATTGTTTTCACCAAATCCTTTTTTTCACGGTCTAGTAAGCTAAAAGCATTTATTATCCGTTCGACACCTTTTGGTCGTTCTAATCGACCTACAAAACAAAACGTGATTCCCTCATTAAGGTTTTTATGGTTTATAACCTTAAGCCCTTCTTCTATTTCATTGAGAGTCAAACAAGGATTTTCAAAAGAGAAACTATTCTCAGGTTGGTTTTCCCAATACCCATTGATTGTTACTTTTCGGCTTTGTTGTTTTAGCATCCAACGTTGTAAGGCATAGCCCAATGGAGGGTTCTTTTGATTCCAATTACCTGCATATTTATACCATCCTTTTTTCTTTGAGAAGATGGTAAAATAAGGAATGAGTACCACAGCAATTCCAGTTGGTGTTCTTAACTGAAATACATCCACCTTTTTGAGTGTAGCTTTTACAATTGATAATACCTTCGGGAAATTGGATACAATCTTTAGTTTCGAAGCAATAGTAGTTCCTCCTAAAGCCGGCAAAGGCACAAACTTTATCTTACTTGAAGCATAAGGCAATGAACTTTCTGGAGCTTTTCCTTCATGCAGCATTGCCACATGATATATTTCATCGAATTTATCTAAAAGATGATTCAACTCGTTAATTGTTGGTCCCCAACCAACGATGACGCCATCATCTGTTTTATAATGCTCGGTATGTGAAATAACACACAGTTTCATGCTGTAATAACTTCAATATAGTCTTTAATCACCTTACTCCATCGATGATGCTCTGCCCATTGCACAGAAGCTGATTTATAAGTTTCTTTATCCTTCAATATCGATTCGATTGCCGTAATGAAAGATGCTTCATCTTCTGGCTTCATTAAAAAACCAGATGCTTCATTTTTAATGGCATCCTCAAGACCACATCCCAATGAACCTAGAGCTGGTAACCCAAAATAATTCGCTTCTATAACTGCGATTCCAAAACCTTCAACATCACCAGTTTTCGTTATGGAGCTAAGCATTACAAAGATATCTGTTGATTTATAAAAGTCTTCTAGCTCACCATGATCTACACTACCATGAAATGTAATATGGTCATCAACATTTAGTTGTTTTGCCAACTCTATAAATTCATCTTTTTGCGTTGGAAATCCAACGCAGTGGTAATGTGCGTCTGGAAATGATTCTAATAATTTTGACAAATGTCTTATCACATTATGTTGCCCTTTTCGGGAGGTAACGTTTCCTACTGTAAGTAGCTTTGGGTAGCCTTTTAAATCTAAATTTGATACTTTATCCTTATTCCAATTTGTAGCATTAAAACCATTGCGTATAACATGCAAATCCTTCAATGGTAAGTGAGAAATCAATGATTTGGTGAAATGAGACACTGCTATTACGCTATCAAATCGTTTTAGTGCTGATTCTATTGATGACTTTAATAATTTCTTGGTGAAATTTACTTCTGAACCATGTGCAATTGCCAGAAATTTGCGTTTGTAAAACAAACTAGAAAACCCAACCAACCACAATGGAAACTTTCCTGATGCAATGATAACTTCATTTTGTCTTACTAATCTAAACAGTAGCAAGATTCTTTGTACATACATCAAAGTACGTATTTTTCGCAATGGTACACGATGTACTGTAAAGCCAGATTTGTTATCAAATGCTTCTTCTTCATCGCCTTTTGAACGCCTATCTGCTAATACTTCAACTTTAAAACCATTTAGTGATAACTGCTTTGCCAAATTGAACGCATGATTCCCTATCCCTCCAGGTAATGGTGGAAATTCTGATGTGAAGATCAATATGTTACTAATCGCTTTATTCATCTAAAGCTTCAATTAATGGTCCCTGAGCTAGTTTTTTTCCTGACAAATTCCAGGATTTAACAATTTGAAATACAATTATTGGTAACGTAATAATGACTACTAATGCGCCTATTACTTTTAACGCATTATTCTTTTTAAACCTATATGGCATTATAGAAATTGGGGTAATGCGCAGTATTGCTAAACGTGCTGCTGATGCTCCATAATAACGTCTAAAGTAGTACAAGACGCTTGGTATCGGCCTTGGTGACCATAGGTTTTTTGTTCTGAAAGCATCCCAACTACCCATATCACGTAGACCTCCTGAGTTCACTTTCAAATGTAATCGCTTCGCAATTGGGTTTGACACACTTAAGTATCCATTAAGGAATGTTCGCAAACCAAACTCTCCATCTCCCATACGCTGCTTTTCAAATTGTCTATCGAATAAGCCAATGCTTTTAAAGACGTCTCGCTTTATCATCACATTACCTGTATCTAGTTGATCTGCTATTCTAAAATGTCGGTAGTCTGCTGGTATTTTGTCTCCTTGTTTAGAAATTGAAACTCCAGAGGATATATCGGCTTTAAAAAAGTCTAAGGTTTTCAAATGATTCTGTATCCAATCTGGTTCTACTCTACTATCGTCATCAAATAATAATAAATAATTGCTCTTAGATTGCTTTATAGCATTATTCCGTGCTAACCACAATGCTTTTTCTTCTTGATAGTTAGCATGAATTTGCAAATCGAATTGCTCATAAAATTCTTTCTGAAAAGGAACGGATTGATCGACTACAATAACTTCAAAATTACTATAGTTCTGCTTTTCTAAATCTTTGAGTACATCCTTAAGATATTCATATCGATTTAGTGTAGGAATGATAACGGATACAAAAGGAGATTGTTCTACAAGCTTAGATGCAAAACCCTCAACTTCTGCATTAGAAATAACAGGTGTATGGCTGCTTAATTGTAATCTGTTGGTTTTACTAGATAGAAATCCTGAAATCTCTTTGAAAGGATTTTTAAAGCTAATAAGCCTTAGTAATAAAACATAGTATACCCAGGCTTTACTAAAGTACCTTCTTATAAATCGATATTCATCGACTACTGGTATTTTTTCAAAATCTGCATAAGATTCTTCGTAAAAGATATGGCCTAAGTGTAATGCCTGCCAAGACTTATCGTAAGCTTGTGCTTGTGGAGATTTATAGGTTTCTGCGCTATCTAATTGATCTAAAACCTCTTTTGGTAAGTGCTCTAATAAAGGGAAAGCGGTTGCTCCATTTTTTCGTTTTAATGAAAAATAACGTGTAGGCTGTAAATATTTTAAAAACTTAAATGGAACCAATTGGTTTACAAAATATATTTACTGGTAGCTTATCGCCAGTCTTATAAGGTTTCAAATCCATGTCAAATATACTATAATCCATGCTTTGAAAGAACCTTATAATCTCAATATTATCATTAGTTTCCACGATAATCAAAGGACTGAACTTTTTTATTAATTGCTTAGCGCCTTGTAGAATTTTGAGTTCTATACCATCAACATCGATCTTAATGAAATCTATTTTTGAAAGGTTCATCAGAGTTTCATCTCCATCTAAACTAATCATATCGACAACTACTGACTTAGCTTCTGGTGAAGTTTCAGATGCAATCGTGTTTGAAGTTCCTCCAGAAATGAAAAGTTCGCAGCTACCATTTTCGTCACCTACTGCTTTATTCTGAATATTTAAGTTATCCTGATTATTATAGGACTTTGTTTTGGAAAAGCTTTCAAAAACATGAGGATTTGCTTCAAATGCAAATACGCTTCCATTTGCACATAGGGTTTGTGACCAAACCATGCTTAAGTATCCAAAGTTAGACCCTACATCTAATGCTACAAGGTCATTCTCCTCATTCTTATGCAGCTTGAAAACATTCTTCAATAGCGTATTTTCTATACCTCTTTCAAAAGCTCTTGAAGCAGAGTTAACCGAACCGAAATATTTAAAATCCACATCATAATCGACATAAGTTCTTTTTACATCTACATTGATTTCTTTATAAGGCTTATCATCTCTATAAACAGCGGATTTAACGGCTTTGAATATTTTGAGATTCCTTAGCCAATTTGGGAGCATTCTATTGAGGTATACTATTAACTTACTCATAAAAGGCCTTAGATTTTTCTGCCTGAAGGCTTAAATTAAACTTCTCTTCTACCCTTTTCACAGCATTATCTTTTATAGCATTTAGTTTTTCGTAATCCATATTTATAACAGTCCTAATTGCTTCTGCCAATATCTTAGAATTATACGGTTCTACAGTGAAACCAGTTTCACCATTAATAATATTCTCCACCAAGCCTCCAACATCAGATACGATACAAACAAGACCTGAAGCCTGAGCCTCTAGTACTGAATTGCAAAACCCTTCGGATAAACTATACTGGATATAGAACTGATTAGTTCGATAATATCCAAGAATTTCTGAATGCGATTTTTCTCCAACTAGTTTCACGTCTCCCTCTAAACCTAATTGATTTATAGCAAACTTTAAAGATTCATATAATTCACCCTTACCAACTATGGTGTATTTAAACTGCAATCCTTCTCGCTTCAACATTGCCAAAGCTTCTAAAGTATAGTTAAGCCCTTTAATCCAATGCAAACGTGCAACTGTTAAGAAAGTCAATTCCTCTTGGGCTGCATTTTTTAATTTGAATTTTGAAGGTTCTAAAGCTGGATATATTATATTAAAATCTGTCTGCTCAGATAATCCATTTTGATATGCTTTTTGCAACACATAATCTGAAATTGCATGTACCTTATCCACGCTTTGCCATACCAATCGATAAGGATCTTTATGTTTCAATGGATACACATCTATGTCGAAACCTCTGAGGCTTAGAGCCATTTTAGCATTGATTGTCTTAGCCACATTTTCGCTATTGATTGCTAGTGTAGTAAATCCAAAATGCACCCAATCAACTTTAGATTGAAGAATATGACTGTTATTGTAAAAGTTCTTTACTGCTTGGCTAAAGCTTCTACCTACTGCTTTTTCAAATCTCAAAAAACGTCTTAATCGACCTGAATAGAAAAGTGCGAACTTCAAAAAAACCAAAGCGACTCTTATGGGGTTCATAAACCTAAAACGCTTATTCACTTTAGGAGCGACTTTGACTTCACATTCAGAAAAGGCTTTCCTGTTAGATTGTACAAACAACACAGGCGTAATCCCAACTGCCTTAAGTCCAATAATCTTTTGGACAAAAAACGTCTCGGAATACGCAGGCGTCTTTGAAAGTACAATACCTATTTTTAGTTCGCCTCTTTTCATTCTCTATTTGATAAAATCAAACTTGCCAATTCCTCTGAAAATTGTTTCCCTGAATCTATGGTAAGATGATGTCCATCTGTATATTGATAATGACTTCTTTTATTCATAAAATTGAAATATGGCACATCGTAGGTTTCTGAGAGTCTTTCCATCTTGTTGTCAAAGTCTTCCATCAGTTCTAGCTCCAAGGCATACATATCATCATTGACCGGGATTCTTAGCAAATATACCTCTCCTCTTTCCTGAAGCATTTTTATAGTCTTTATCAGGTAATCAAATCTAGTCTTGGAGAAGCCTTTGTATTGGGCATCTAGCTTTTTTCGGTAACTATTTATCTTTCGTTTTGTACGCTCAGCTGTACTAAACATATCCGATTCTATAACAACTTCTAGCCAGCCATCGTCTTCAACATAAAATGTCTGATACTCACCACGTCTATACTTCTTTGTAATGAAGTTCAAATTCTTTTCCTGATAGGATTCTATTAAATATTCTGGATTTGGTTTAATGCTCACAAAATGTGTCTTATCCACAAAAGACCCAACCTCTCTAAAGTTGAGACTATCCTCTCTTTCTTCAGTTTGTGAAGATAATGTCCAAGGATTTACTTCGATGATAAAAATACCATCCGTTGTCTGCGTATTTAATTTTCTACTTATTAAATCATGATATGCTTTCCCAAAAGGAGAATGAAGAATGGAAAAGGCAAAATTATATAGTGAATCCTCTACTTTATCATTGATATATTGTGGTTGAATAGATTGCGCTGCTCTAGACGACCCTACTATAAGACTAGACTGCTTGGGAGATGTAAGCTTGAGATAGAACTCATCTGAAGATCCATCGGCTTGAGTCATCAATGCCAGAAAGCCTAATGCCAACATTAAGCTAAACAGAATGGTCTTTATTAGAAATCGCTTCATCATCTAAAACTGAAAGTATATAAATTCTTGTTCCTTTCCACCATATAAAAATATTATTATGGCAATAATATAATAGCACATTAAACGAACCCAAGATGGTTTATTGAACCACATTTTCTCAATGGCATATTCGTACTGACGACCAAGCCATTCTATAATCATAAACAATACAATAAGTACCATTAAAAATGTTGGTCTAATCTCTGGTAAACTAAACAATGAAGCGTCTACCATACTAGTCAAATAACTAATGGCATGTTCTAAATTCTCTGCTCTAAAGAATATCCATGCCAAGACAGTTATCCCAAAAGTAACACTCATGGCTAACAAATCTTTTAGTGATGGCAATAATTTTCCTTGAGCAACAATTTCTATATTACTTCTGTTACGTTTTAAAAGCAATAAGGGTAGAAAACACAAGGCATTTAGGAGCCCCCAAAAGATAAACGTCCAATTGGCACCATGCCAAAAACCACTTATCAAAAAGATGATAAATACGTTTCTCACTTGAAGCATTTTACTTACTCTAGATCCACCTAAAGGAATATAAACATAGTCTCTAAACCATGTAGATAACGATATGTGCCAACGCCTCCAAAACTCTGCTATATCTCTAGAAAAGTATGGGAATGCGAAGTTTTGTTTTAAGTTGAAACCAAATAATCTTGAAGTTCCTATGGCAATATCAGAGTATCCTGAAAAGTCTCCATAAATCTGAAACGCGAAAAATACAGCTCCAAGAAGTAATGTACTACCAGAATAGCTTTGTTCATTTTCAAAAATGGTATTTACAAAAAATGCGCAATTATCTGCAATCACAATTTTCTTGAATAAACCCCATAATATTTGCCTTAGACCATCAACTGCTTTAGTATAATTGAACGTTCTTCTCTCATAAAATTGCGGCAATAAGTTGGTCGCTCTTTCTATAGGACCAGCAACTAATTGAGGAAAAAAGCTAACGAAAGCGGCAAATGCAAAAATATCTTTAGTAGGTTCTAACTTTCGCCTATAGACATCAATTGTATAGCTTAATGTTTGAAAGGTATAAAAGCTAATTCCTACCGGAAGAATTATATTCAGTGTATTGGGTTGAATTTCCCTTCCGAAGAAAGAAAATGCTTGAACAAAATTATCTACAAAGAAATTATAGTATTTAAAAAAGCCCAACAGCCCTATATTCACAAGAATGCTAAGCCACAAAAATGCTTTCCTCTTAGCGTTATCCTGAAGGTTTTTTAAGCTTAATCCTACTCCGTAATCTACTAAAGTACTTACGAGTATAAGCGATAAAAATCGATAGTCCCACCATCCATAAAACACATAGCTAGCCACTATGACTAATATATTCTGTAGTCTTAACTTTCCTTTGGGTATCAGCCAATACAAAGCAAAAACCAGTGGCAAAAAGATTGCAAAATCTATGGAGTTAAATAACATTAATTGATGCTTTGGTAAAAGGTTTGATGGTTATTGATAAATTGATTAATTGAAAGGTTATTGACCACATAATCGCGCATTGAGTTGCTAATCTCATGGCGTTCGTCTGCATTTAAGTTGTAAATCTTGTTGATCTTCTCTGCCAGCATTTCAACATTAGAGGGTTCAAACAAATACGCTTCAAAATCTTTGAGAATATCGACGATTCCTGATATTCTAGAGCCTAATACAATCGTTTCGCTTGCCATAGCTTCTAATGGTGCTATAGGCATTCCTTCTTTGCGACCTTCATCTTTTGTTGGAATCACAAAGGTGTCTGTTATGGAAAGGTATGGTCTCACGTCTTGTTTCTTTCCTAAGAACAATATGTTTTTAGACGCATACTTTTCCTTCAAAGATTGTCCATAATCGTTATCATCATTACCAACGATTAGGACTTTAATCTTTTCATTCTTGAGCATTTCAATAGCATCTAGCAATACTTCAATCCCTTTCACGGGAACCAAATTGGCGATTGAACTAATCACAAAATCATCAGGTTTAATCTGCAATTCTGTTTTTAATGCTTCATTACTGGCTTGAGGTGCAAAATAATTTGTGTCGACTCCTAATGGCAAATAGGTAGTCTTATGATTCATGTCTTTAAAGAACTGTTGAATCATATCTTGGTTTATGGCTATGATCTTTGTACTTAATTTTGATCTCCATGTCCAGGCTTTATTTCCCCAGCCCATTGCCTTCTTCGTATATATGAATTTGATTCCTGCTAGTTTGGCTGCCAGTGGCTCGGTAAAGTCCGAACTCCAATGCCAAGAGTGAATGATATCATAATTATTTTGTCTGAAAAACTTACGAATCTCAAATATTCTGAATGGCAGACTAAGAAGTGGTTTATACGATGTCGCAAATCTAAAAATATGGATTTTGACACCTGTAGATTCAATAGTTTTAAAAAATGCTCCTCTATCGTGAAAGCAACAGACTTCAATCTCAAATTTAGAACGGTCCAGACCTTTAATAAGGTCATACACAACCTTACCGCTACCAGCAGTATCAAAGTTGGGAATGGTATATAATATTTTTATTCTATCCGCCATGCTGAGACCAAAATTTAGACAATACCAATAGCATGTCTACTTGATGTGCGTTATATAATCTATCTCCTTTGTAAAACTCACTTAACTTACCCTCGATTATTGATTTCGGAATCCAGGACGTAAAATTAGCATTAGTTAGGTTTTGGTAAAGCATTTGTTCGTTGTCTTTACCCAAAAATTGTAGCTCCCAATTTCGCTGTATATGAGGTTTGCCTAATACTTCGTTTAAACTTCGCTTTAATTTAGATTTCAATCTGTATGAGAAGTGCGCTAGCTTATTACCATTCTCAAAATTATTCAAATTAAAAGGGCGTTTGTCTTGCCAGACTATAGAGGCTAATTCTTTACTTCTCTTTTTGATATAAGCAATTTGTAATTGCCTGTCTTTTAAATAGTCCTCAGGGATATTACAAATGAAATTACACATCCGATTATCGTAGTATGGTAAAGCGATAGGATGATGTGCTTCAAATACACTTAGATTTATAGAAGTCCAGCGTGGTGCCCAGTATAACGATTTAAATGCTCTTAATCTCGAATTTGCATTATCTATCTTTATGCTTTTCAATAAATTTGAAACTCGGGATCTGAAATAATCCATAAAATTACCTTCGAGTTGCCATCCTTTCCACAAATCCTCAGCGAGTTGCTGACCTCCTCTTTTGATTAGCTTTTTTATAAGAAGATCTATTTGTTCTTCTTGAGGCATGTCTTCAGGAACATTCATACTATCAAATAACACATCACCCCAATGTCCTAGAGAGAATGTATCTCCCATGGTTTTGTATTCATCGTAGATTGCCATTTGGCGTGGTACTGTCAGGCTGCTATAATAGCCATTCAAGTTACCGAGTTGATCTATTTTATTCCAAAGGTATCCAGGTTCTATAGTGTAATCCTTAAAATCAAAACCACATTTCTCAGCAATTTCTGAAGCTATATTCACTTCATCAAAACCATTGGCAAACTTATAGCTATATGAAAATACATCTGCTTTGATATGGTGCAATGCTGCTGCTTGTGTCCTACTATCCAAGCCACCAGACAATGGTAATATGACTTTCTTACCAGCTGTTTGTTCTTTAACTATGGTTTCAAAAAGATCTGTAAATCCATCTAGGGCTTCATTGAAGCTTAAATCTTTGGGATCGTAATACCAATTGAACCAAGGTTTGGAGTTCTCCCTAACACCTTCGTCATTAATTGTATGCTCAGAAGCTGCTCTCAAGACAACTTTATGCTTCCAAAAGGTATCTTCATCCAAAAAAAAACCAATGGCACAAAACACACAAATCGCTTTTAGGTCTAGACCTTGTTCTCCTGAGACTTCTGAAAAAGTCTGTGATGTTGGGATAATATTGGTTTTGATGGTGTTCACTTATACTATATGTTGTTAGCTACGGCGTTTTCATAAAAATCTTTGAACTGACCTATAACATCTTCAGAATAGAATTGCTCCTGTACTAAATCGTGAGCGCTGTTTATAGTCTTTTCTGTTTCTTTATCGTCTTGTCTACTAAGTGCCGTGATTGCTTCTGCTATTGCTTCCGCATCTCGCTTAGGGATTAATTTTCCTGTTGTATTATTAATCACAACTTCGGACATTCCGCCACAATCGGTGGAGATTACTGGAACGCCAATTGCCATTGCTTCCAAGACCACATTGGCTATTCCTTCGGCTAAACTGGTTAATAATAGTACATCTGCACTTTTCATCTTAGAGAACAATTCTTTTTGAGCTACTGAACGATGTACCGTAATGTGATCCTGAAGATCGAATTGGTGTATTTTGAACAAGGTTTCTTCATCAATAGCATTTGTTGCATAAAAATGAAAATGAAATTTAAAACCTCTTTCTTTTAATATTCTGCAAGCATCAATAGCATAGGTCATGCCTTTTACCCAGTGAAAACGACCAACTGATATGATATTAAACTCCTCGTCATTTGAAGCTTCTCTCTTTTTAAAATATTGAAACGTTTCCGTTTGTATTGGAGAATGTATCACCCTAATATTATTTGCATCTGCTCCATATTGTTGTGCTTCTTTTGCAATCGCATTGGAAACGGCATGAAAGTTTTGTATCTGCGGAAATGTTTTTCTGTAGAGATTGGCAATGCGTTCCTCAACAATAGGAGAATAATTTATATGTGCGCCCCGTAGACCGACAATCAAGTTGATATTTAGCTCTTCTTGAAAGAAATAATAAAAGTTAAGATCCCTTGCCCATTGTAGGTGTAATATGTCTGGGCGATGTAACGCTATTGGTAAATACTTGGTATACCAAATCCATTTGTCGTAATGCACAGGATAACTCAATGCTTTTCGTAGGACTATAAGTAAATCTTTTGGTGCCTTGAACAACAATTGAAATGTCCTTACCAAACTTATGAGAAGGTTTTTGAAATGACGTTTTGGTGTTACAATCTGTTTTACCGAATTGTTCTTGTATACCGTCTTTTTATTTACAACACCAAACAGGTAAACATTATGGTAGTCAGAGATATTGTTGATCAAATGTTCTACAAATGTTGAGCTAGGGATAGCTCCAGAAAAGATTGCTATTTTTAAACGCTTACTCATCCTTGTCTTTATAAATAGCAATTAGATCTGCTTGTGTAGGTTTCAGTTGTTGTTTAGTAAACATTGATTACGCTATAAATCTGTGATATTGGTTTAGCTGAAAAATTTTAGGGTTCGTTTTTTTATATAATTTAAAAAGTATCCGTCTAAATATAGGATAAAATAGGCAAAACCATAGGTTATAATCCCTATTTTCGATCGGTATCCAAGTTCTATTTTTCGATGCATTTTCAAGGCCTTTTTGTATGTGGAAGCATCTATTAGATTTGGAAATTCGTTCTTGAAATCTTTCAATAATAGTCTAGAAGTTTCAAACTGTTGCTTCTTGTTCGTTGTAACCGATTCGTTATCAAGCCTGCGATTCATTTCTACAAGTACCTTAGGTATCCCGTTAATATTTGAAAGTAATGAAAACCGAAGCACAAAATCCCAATCTACATTCATGTTTGGGTACTTTGTAGTAAACTTGAGACTATTAGCATCATGAATGTCCTTCCTCCACATGAGGCACGTATTCACAACCTTAAGCTGGTTGATGTATAAGTACTTGAACATCGCTTCTCCTCGAGGAAACTGTTCTTTTCTTACCAAAAGCCCCGGAAAAAGCACTTCATTATTATCGCTTAGAAACTTTGCAATTCCGGAGACCATACCAATATCTTGCTTGGATTCCATGACTTCAACCTGCCACTGCAAACGTTCAGGAACGTAGATATCGTCTTGCTCAGCCATTGCATAGTACTTGGACTCCTTTTGAACATGCTTAATAATTTCGTTAAGATTGCCTGCTAAGCCCAAGTTTTCAGGATGTTCTATAATCGAAATTCTTTCATCATTGAAACTTTGCGCTATGTCTTTTGAAGCGTCCTTGGTACCATCGATACCTATAACTATTTCAAAATTAGAATATGTCTGATTTAATAAACTCTGAAGTGTAGCCCTTAGGGTTTTTTCACCATTATAAACTGGTAATAATATGGATACTAATGGCTTATTGTCGCCCATCAAACTTGCGCTTTAAGGTTACTCCAAATTTAAATAAAGGATGAAATTGTTTCAACAATTTTCGTTTGTTTTTTGGATGCAGATATTTTAGTAAGTTTTTGTAATAACTTCTATATAGCTGTGCTTCTTCTTTAACCTTTTTCTCCTTGTTCTTTGCACTTGCTTGTTGGTCGTGTACGCGGAATTTAGCCAAGTATTCATCTACGAATGCGATCTTATAATATGGCATTAATCGATACCAAAACTCACAATCTAGAACTTGATGCAATGATTCGCTGAAGTACCCTACTTTATCAAAACAAGCTTTTTTAATCAATACGCTTGTGGGTTCGCCAATCTTGTTTTTTGGTGAATTCAAAAATTGCTTATCTGATAAATACATTGTTCCTTCTTCTACTCCTTCCTTTACCTTAAAATCTTCCCAATATGTATGCAATGGACCGTAATATTCTTTGAATGCTATTGTCTTTTCATTTGGTGTATCAATGATAAAATTGCGCTTGCTATACACGAGACCAATAGTATCATCTTGCAACATGGATTTCATCATTAGCGAAATACAATTTTCTTCCAGAATATCATCCTGAAACAAAAACTTTATGTACGCGCCTTTAGCATGTTCGATACAGTTATTCCAATTGGCTCCAATCCCATTAGGCTGATGCTTTAGGATTGTTGAAGGAATATGTTGATTTGCTAATAATGCTTCAGCAATCTTTAGTGTATTATCATTGGAAGCGTCGTCTGAAATGATGATTTCTATATTCTCATAAGTCTGAGACAATGCAGAATTTAGAGCTTCCTCCAAGTAATCTTGCCCATTATATGTAGGCATACAAATTGAAACTAAAGGACGCTTATCAGTCATTGGTATATATTGATTTGTGAACTTTGTTTACTAATTCGCCTTCGCTATCTATTTGCCACGAAGCAGACTCATTTGCTGTTTTCATGTAATATTCTTGCTCCTCGGTTAGTGCATTAATATCTATATACCAGCTACCATGCGAAGCTTGATAAGGTTGGTCTGTACGCCAAGCTTTTGTGAACCGCTTCTTTTTGTATGTATACTTGGGTCTGTATAATGCAAAAGTTGTGTCTATCTCTGCTTTATACGCTTTTGGGTTGGGTTTATAATTCCAAAACTGTGATTCCCAATTTTCGATATTTTCTTTGTTAGGATTTGTATTAGGAATGTCATCAATCTTTAATGAAAACCCTACTTTGGTAACATCATAAGCTTTATCCAAAAGAGCTCTAAACGTATGCATGAAATCCTCAGGACATTCTTCTAAAGGAACAATATCTGGATCGGTAACAACATAATAGCCTCTTGTATATTGCTTGGTGATGTCTGGATTTTTCCAAAACGACAAATGCCCATCATTAGACTTGAGCTTATGTATTTCTACAGAATTACTTATTGTATCAAAATACTCTAAAAGTGGCGGATAAGTCGAAGCATTATCTAGGATGACAATATTTTGGTATCCTCTATGCTTCAAGGCATTGATAAGCTTTTTCAAATGCTCTAACTGATTGTAGCTTATGATTACTATCGGAATCGTCTTTGGATTCTTTATTTGTTGCCTGACTGTAGCGTTGAATGCCCTATTAATTGCAACAGACCAATGACAAGATATAAATCTTCTTAACTTTTGAAATCTATATTTTAACTTTGAATTGGTCATGAAACTTCTGTATAAGCTAATGGGCTTAAAATATTGTATCCTCTACCAAAAATCTTATAACTCCAATAGGCTTTACGCATTTTTGAAATGAAAGATTTTCTTGTTGATTGATCTAGTTTCAATCTATGCTTCACTTCTTGCTCCAATAGTTTCTGAATTTGTTTAGCAGATTTGAACTGCTTCGTTTTCAGAATATCTTTATACAGAAGTGTTAGTATTTCAACTATTTTGAATCTCGTCTTATCTGAAATAACTCCGTATTCTTCATTCAAAATACGCTTTTTCACCGTAATGTTAGATAATAACTTTCCTTGATCAAACATCCAATTATTAGACAGATTATTGTCATGCTTGAACATTTGCGCTAAAACTTTATCTGAAGCCATGTAATCAGAATCGATTGAAAGTGCTTTGAGGTGAAAATCATATTCTTGTGATTGCTTAAGGTTTTCATCAAATTTCAAATCATTTTCAACAATAAAAGCCTTTCGCCATAGTGGCGCATGAATAGACCAGAATATCTTATACATCATATAGTCTTCTCGCCTATTCTCTGAAGTAATGGCCTTGGATCTTAAACCCAAACTATTTCCCGAGTCTTTTTCAACCCATTCCGTTTGGCAGATACAGTAACATGCATTGACGTTTTCTTCTAGGGATTCAATCTGCTGATTCAATTTTGAAGATGATAGTATATCGTCGCTATCTAAGAAGTTTATGTATGTTCCCTGACTTTGTTGAAGCCCAAAATTTCTACAGGCGTTTGCTCCTTTTGGCTTATCCTCAGGACGGTTAAAGTATTTGAACCTTGAATCTTCTGCTGCAAGCTTCAGGACGATTTCTTCTGTGTTATCTGTAGAACCATCGTCTACAACAATACATTCCCAATTCTGGTGAGTTTGCTCCTTTACAGATGCTAAGGTTTCAAGAATTAAATCTGCTCTATTATATGATGGGATGATAATACTGACCAATGGCATTGTTCTATATAATAGCTATTTTGGATTAAGCACCTCTAAGATATGAGAAGATAGGATATCTATATGTTTATCTAAGGAAAAATTGTCTTTTACATATTGCTTTCCAGCATTGCCAAATTGTTTGATTGTATCTTCATCGCCTAACAATTCCAAAATCTTTTCTGCCATCTTATGGACATCGCCTTCTTCAACCAAGAAACCCGTTTCATTATTTACAACAACCGACGGAATGCCTGCATGGTTCGTAGATACGATTGGCAAACCGGCTGCTGATGCTTCCAATATTGCTACTGGTGTACCTTCACTATCGCCACTTTTTGCTATGACTGAGTGCTGCACAAAAATACTTGAGTCTCCTAAAAGTTGTTTCTGTGTCTCTTGATCAATTCTGCCTTTAAATTCCACTCTATTTGCAATATCTAAATCATCAGCTAGTTTCTGGCATGTTTCGAGAAGTGGTCCATCGCCTGCCATAATCAGTTTGGCTTCGGTGTTTTTTTTGGCAACTATAGAAAAAGCTTCTATGGTAAGATGAGGCGCTTTTTTATCTACAAATCTGCCGATAGCGAGTAAGTCTTTGTGCTTATAGCTTGGAGATATCTCAAAAAAATCTGTTCTCGGCCCTATAGGTGAATACACGATTTTTGAGCTTTCGCAGCCAAAATCTTCTACAGCATTTCGCATGTGTTTAGACACGACAAAAACTTTTGATACATATTGCATCAAAGCTCTATACTTGGCATCATAAATTTCTAAAATATTGTATTGGGATATATCATACCCTAAAGCTGTAGCCACTAAAGGAATCTTTAAAGATTTGCATACCTCTATGGTTTCAGCAGCTGTGATTAGATATTCAGCAAAAACCAAATCTGGCTTTTCTTTAATCAAAATACGTTTTAGCCAGTATGCTCTAAAATCTTTCTTTGGAATACCCAAAAAACCTCTGAGCACATTCCTAAAACCAAACCATTTCTTCTGCAACTTTGTTGGTAGGTTACTAGATTCTAGGTGTGGAAAATTTCCACCATATATCACCACGCTTTCATATGGCAAAGACGCTATATGGTTTTTAATAAAGGTCTCTGCTTTATTTGCTTCATTGGGTGATAATATGGCTATTTTGTATTTCAATAATATGTTTTGAGTAGATGTTTTAAATAACTAACGCCTTCTCCTTTTTCATTGACTAAAGGTTCAAGAAACGTAGAAATTGCTGATGTATCTATATTGAACTTATTTCCTTTTTCTACAAGCTCCATATTTGCCTTAGTCTCTAAGTGTTCTTCAATGGCAATTACGATATCCACAACCTGTATTGCTGAAACCCAAGCTACATTAATAGTCCTTCTAGAATAGTCTGCTTCAATCAATCCATCTACAATAACTTTGACGTCTTCCTTGTCTATAATATTGCGTTCACTATTTTTCCAGAGTTCAATGAGTTGTTGATTTTTAACAGCATTATACAAATAGTTGATTATGGTGCCTTTATTGCCATTTGGACCAACTACATTGGGAAGTCTAGCTATTAAAAAATCACTGCAATGCGCTTCTATATAAGCTTCTAAAGCTAACTTATGTTTTACATAGGGTCGTGTATTTATAGAATCATCTGTAACGCTACAGGTACTAAAATATACGAGTTTGGAGTTGGGATGTTGCGTAATGGCTTCTTCCAAAAGCTTCGCTTCTCTTTGAAAAACTTCGTCATTTGTTTCTAAAGAGTTTGAAACTCCTGAAGCGAAAATCAGTATTTGCGCATCGTTCTTGTAATGTGCAAACGTTTTTGCCATTAAACCGTTTCCTATGACCATTACTTAACTATACCTTTTATTTTTTTGAGTGGCTTTTCTAATTTGATAGCAAGCTTAATAAGTTTTCGTTTTTGAATTGCTTCATAAGCTTCTTTATAAGATGCGCCATCGATGATTTTCTCTCTTAGCTTTTTGGCTTGTTGCAATTCGGGCTTTTCAAACATGTATTCGATAAGCATATCTCTATTTTTATTAGAGTTTTGCAGCATAGAGTCTTCCCTTACTCTATAATCAAAGGCTAAATCGTTAATGTATTGAAACTGCCAGCCTTTAAAGAATAAACGCATATTGATGTCCCAATCTTCATAACCCATTACTGGCATCTCTCCATCATAACCGCCTACGGATTCCCAAGCGGCTTTTCTGAGCAGTACACAGGCATCGATATAGTTTTTGTAGATTAATCTAGAAATATCAAACTCTCCAATCGTCACAAGACCATTGGAAACACCAAACTGGTGGTTGTCTCCATAAACGACACCAACTTGGCTATTTGCCTTCATGATTTCTATCCCTTTATCTATATATGCGCTTCTGAGTTTATTATCTGCATCCAAAGGAACTACATAATCGGCGTTACTTTCTTTAACTCCTATATTTCTGGTATTTCCTAAGCCCTTATTTTCTTGATGAATAATCCTAACGCGTTCGTCTTCTATACCATCTAAAACAGACTTGGTAAATCCATTATCATTGGAGCCATCGTTAACAACAATAATCTCTATTTGATACTTTCCTGTGTAGTCTAAAACGGATTGAACAGCCTCTAGAACGAAGCTTCCCATATTATAACAAGGAATGACTACACTTATATCTGGTTTCATAGATTTATAACTAATTTGAGACGATGATAAATATAATAAGCTTTACTCTTCAAAGGTGATTTTTTGAACTTTAATTTTGAAATCTTCCTAACAACTTTTAAGCGCTTTTTGTCAACAACTTTGCGTTCTTCACTGTTCAAACTCGCTCTAATGATTTTATAAAAGGACAAATAGTTTTGTTGTGCTTTTATTTCTGAAATACCAGAATAAATACCTCTATCGTGAACTCTATAAACCGACATTGTATCCTCTATACAGTGTATTAGACCAGAACCTGAAGCTAGTTTATACAATCCCATATCTCCGAAAGGGATTTTATAAAACCAATTTGGAATCGTAAAACCCTCTGGCTTTCGCAATACAACACTTGCCGTAGTAATAAAATTATAATGTTGTAGAAGTTCTATGTATTTGAACCCCTTAAGATCTACCTCTTCTGGAATTGGGTGTAATTCTAGTTGTTCTGCTTTCAAGGTATTTGCTCTATTGAAACAGATATTGATATCATCATGTTTTTCTAATATATCAACTTGTTTCTGAAGCTTTAAGGGATCAGTCCAATAATCGTCTCCTTCGCATAAGGCAATATATCTTCCTTGACAAGCCTTTAGGTTTTCCGTGAAATTATGTCGTCCTGTAGCTCTTCCATTAATATGAATTACATCGTCTCGTGAACGAAGACTTAGCTTAATATTGCTGTGCTTTTCGGCATAAGCAATGCATATTTTCCTTGTACCATCAGTGCTTTGATCTTCTCCTAGAATAATCTCGAATGGAAAATTAGTTTGCTGCATCAAAATGCCATCCAGGCATTGTTTAATATAATCAGCTTGATTATAGGTTTGAACACAGACAGAAACCAATGGCATATTATTCATCTAAAAATCGTTCTAAATTGGTTCCTTTAAGGTCATTGGCAACATAGCTAATAACCTCTTCTGGTAAAGCTTTCCAGTCTTTGTTATTGCGCTTTACTTTATAGACAGAGTAAGCATCGCTTTGATTTGTACTCTTACTTTCACTTATGAAGCGCTCCGTTTGATCAGAAAATTCAAGTTCTAGAAAAGAAAAAATATTGTTCGTAACGGTTGTGGTGTCTTCTAACAATTCTTTGTAAGTAATCAATCGTACACGGTCGTTATTTTGTTCTTGAAGGTTAAGAAATAAATTGCTTGTGTCTTTCCATTTTTGATAACCATAAAACGATTCTGGTTTGTTCTCGTTCTTTTTTTCAGCATGAAGCCACTCCTCTTCAAAATTCCATCCTAAATCTTTTCTAAACTCTCTTGGTGCTTTATACCAGCTACTCAAAACTTCTAGTGGATGTCTTATGAGTAATACTAGTTTTAAATCTTCAGAATTGCGCATTAAATTCTCAAGGATGTGATGATATCGCACCTCTTTATAGCAAATATGGGTAATCTCCCTTTTTTCAAATTTTGGTATAATACCTTTCTCAATGGCTTCCGTTTGATTGATAAAATCATCTTTTGTCTTGAGAAGCTCATAATAAAAATCGTTTATCTGCTGACTACTAGATTGATCATCCAAGAAATCTTTTAGAGCATAAGAAAACAATGGCTGATAGCAGTACTTGACATTCTTACTACTGTTAAACAACTGTCCTAACCATGTAGAACCACTTCTTGGTGCGCTATGTATTGCTACTTTGATCATTCTAGCGTGAAATCTTCAAGCATCTGAAGAATGGTATCGGTATCATTAAACATTAAGACATCTATTATGGATAGTGACGATACGAATTCATTCTCAAATTGTTTATAGGGTCTTAGGTTACTATTTACAAATTTCAGTTGAAGACCTTTATCTTCAAACTCTTGCTTGGTATAAAGATCCTTTCCTCCAATGGCATTGACATAAGTCTTAGCTCCTACTTGATTGGAGATTTCGATAAGTCTTTCGGTACGATTCAGATTTACAGTATCTGAATATTCAACTGAACTATACTGAAAAGCGGTCTCTAACTTCAAATACTCAGAAATTAGTTTTATACTTTCTGAAGCAATATCAGCAATGGTTTGTTGGTTAGTATCCATTAACAATGGCTCAATCGTATTCATAATCTCGCCATAAAAAGGAGCTTTTTTATAAGCGTGCTCCAAGGTATGTATCAGCTTCTTGCGTTCAGGTAAATCAAAATTCAAAAATGTCTTGTTAATACGTTTATTTTGGCTGATAGATTTACAAGGAATTGAAAATGTATGTGCTTGATTGTTGAGTAAAATTCTATTCCTGTTTATAAACCCCTTCTTTACAAAATTGACATCGTCATAAAACACAAAAGTATCGACAGCATCAACCAAATGAAAATATCCTAAATAAGGAAATATATATGGCTGCATGATCGCTACTTTCATATAGTCTCATTTATAATGCTACAAATTGTTTCTACTTCTGCCTTTGATAATTGGGTATATAAAGGCAAGCACAATACTCTGGACGCAATACTTTCACTAACAGGACAATTGAATGATTCCTTGATATATGGTAGCTTATTTAGTGACGGAAAGAAATAACGTCTTGGATAAATCTCATTTTTATTTAATGCGTCTTTTACTCGTGTTAGCTGTGCTTCTGATTCAAATACTACGGGAAAATAACTATAGTTCCACTGTGTGCCTTCGCGTATTGAAATAAGTGTTAACGATGCATCTGCTAAAAGTTCACTATAGAGCGATGTTATGGTTTTGCGCTTTTCAATAATCTCATCTAAATATGGCATTACAGAAAGCCCCATAGCTGCTTGTATTTCGCTCATTTTAGCATTGATACCAAGTCCATGAAACGCCTCTTGTCCTTTGTGCCCAAAATTATGATGGAAGTACATTTTATCCCTTAAATGCGGTTTGCAAAATAAAGCACCTCCTTCTCCCGTATGGAATAGTTTTGTGGCATGAAAGCTAGATGTACTTACATCTCCATAGTCAAATAAGCTTTGTCCCTTGTACTTAACGCCAAAACAATGTGCTGCATCATAGATTACGCTAAGATTATGTTTTTCAGCAATAGCTTCAATGGCTTCTACATTGCAAGGGTTGCCATACACGTGGGTTGCTAAAATCGCTGTGGTTTCTTCGGTAATGGCTGCTTCTATCTTGGTTTCATCAATCGTAAAATAATTTGGATCGATATCAACAAAAATAGGATTACATCCTTCCCAAAAAATTGTAGATGTTGTTGCTACATAACTAAATGGTGTTGTTATGACATCCCCTTTAACGTCTAATGCTTTTATCGCAATCTGTATGGGTAATGTACCATTGGTCATGGCTATTACAAAATCTGTATCTAAGTAAGCATTAATCTTATCTTCCAGAAGCTTCACTAGGCTTCCTCTGTTGGTCAACCAGCCACTATCCCATACTTTCTCTAGCCAGGAATTGTACTCTTCTATAGGTGGTATGAAAGATTTTGTAACTGGAATCATCTACTTTTTTTTACTAAATATAACACTGAACTTTCTCTTATCCCAAGCTTTTCGAAAAGCTCTAACCCAAAAGTATTGCTTGCGTCTAATTGGTTAAGGTCAAATCCTGCATTAGTAATTCTTGTTGTAAAATCGGACTTGGCAAAAAGTCTTAAATGATCTGCTTGTCCATAATGCTTCAATCGTTCTTCGTCTGTTTTATGGCTTGGGTCTTCTACAGTATGTTCCAATGTAGGGATAATTGGCACCATAATAATGCCTTCACCTCCAACTTTTAAAATTCTTTTTAATTCTGAAAGTGCTTTATCTGGGCTATTGACATGTTCTAAAACATGAGAACAAATGAAGAAACCGAATTCATTATCCTCGAAGCAATTCATGTCTTCAATATTTGCATGAATATCTACATCTGGCATTTCTAAATCTGTAGTTGTCGTCGTAAACGATTTTGACAGATAGTGTTTTTCTAAAGGCCAGGATGGCGCAATATGCAGCAGGCGTGTATTCTTTTCGGTTGGAGTATAAAAATTCTTCAAATAAGCCGCATAAAGTCTATCTCTGTCTGAAGCTCTACAATTGGGGCAGGAATATTCTTTTACATTGAGATGCTCGTTTTGCCCAAAGTAAGGATAGCCATTTCGTTCTGCATTATCTCTATACTCATCTGGTAATGGTAAAAAATACTTCAACTTATTATCGCAAACTGGGCAATACTTATCTCCTCCAAGGTATTCTGGTTTGGCTTCAATGTTGAGTATTTTCTTGACTTTACGCTTAAGCTGATTTAGCATTTTTTGCTTCTTCTTTTAGGGCATTTAATAGTTCTAGTTTTGAAGTTAGCGACGCCATATTATCATTCATGAATTTCGAATTAGCGTCTTTTGCCTTCTTTCTTTTGTAAGGTAAAATATATCTTCTATATAAGCTTAGTTTATACTTCCAAATTCCAGAGGTATCTAACTCATAACCCAATCTCGTCATATCATCTTTACACAAAGACTCAATAATCTTTATCTGCCCTTTATCTAACTTCTCTCGGTATTTTTTGCTGTTACTTTTTATAATTGGTTGCGATAAATTCTTCCACAAGGCATTGGTTTTTGACTCCTTGTTATCCTTGTTTGTACTGAAGCAAGCTTCTTCTGCTTCCAACCCAACATAAGCGAGTAACTCGGTCATTGTCTTTTTTGTATTTTCAATCAGCTCTTCATAGCTTAGCGAAAACATGTCTATTTCCTTCTGAAGCGACCTCACTTTTGCTTGCTCTGTCCGCCATTTCATAGCAATATCAAAGGCAGTATGTAAAAACAAAGGTGTTTTTAGCCAAGACACAGCTTGGTCCCTTGGGTCTCTATAAAGGTAGATAAAATATGTCTCATCCTTTTCATTGTCTAGAAGCTGTATATCATTTACAAAATAGTACAAGTCATTGTCCTTTGACACATAATGTGGCTTTCCTTCTGCCTTTGCATAGCTCTTGTGTATCGCATCAAAAGCTGTCTCTAACGAATTTACATTATAATCTCTTACAACAGTTTTTGGACCAATTTGAAACTCCCAATTCGTATATTCATGATTGGCTGATCTTAAAAAATGCTCGATAAGTCGAGTTGCGTTGTCTTCTTTATTAAGATCTCCATAAAGATTTATATTTGGCTTGAAGGTATTGAAAAAGTGAACAGCCACAGGTGCAGATAATTGAGAATGATTACCCAACAACACTCTTAATAAATTAGTTCCGGAACGTTCTGAAGCTAGAATTATAAGTCGTTTCATATTATTCCTGCTTCCAATTAGACTTTATTCGTAATGGTGTGTTTAATTTTCCCATCCAGGCTCCTAGTTCTTTCTTGGCATCAATAACATGGAATGATAAAATATCGGTTAGATTGAAAATAATCTTGTTCTTGTTTTCAACTAATAAGACATCTGCCATAAACTGATTTGCACTAAAAAAGAATTCGGGAAACTCTACTTCGAACTTAAGTTCTCCTATTTTGCTTTCATTATCAACATCTGAACTAAATATGGTTGATGTGGTCAGAAAAAAGTTGCCTCGCTCATCTTTCAATTTTAAAGTAGCGTCTAGCTGATACGCTTCTTTCTTATTGACAACAATACTAAATGTAATTGGTTTATCTAACGCGAGGATGTCATCTTCATCTTCAGAAAAGACCTGTATTGCATTTACTTGCAATTTTTCATTATTGAAATCTTCTAAACTACGTTTAGAAACTGCCTTAACACTATCTGCTTCACTATTATTGTTTAGGTAATAATTTATCGCCTGATCTGTATTGCCTTCAAAAGAAATTTTACCATGCTCGAGCACTACTGCTCTTGTACACAGACTCTTTACTGCAGCCATATTATGACTAACAAACAATACTGTTCTTCCATCTCCTCTACTTATATCTTGCATCTTATTGATGGCTTTTTTCTGAAATTCGGCATCTCCTACAGCCAATACTTCATCCACTACCAAGATATCTGGTTCCAAGAAGGCAGCAACTGCAAATGCTAAACGAACACGCATTCCGCTACTATAGCGTTTTACAGGAGTATCTACATAGCGTTCACAACCACTGAAGTCAATTATTTCTGATTCTTTCTGACGAATTTCAGATTTTGTCATGCCTAAGATTGCGCCGTTGAGATATATATTCTCTCTGCCTGTAAGCTCTGGGTGAAAGCCTGTACCCACTTCTAGTAAACTTGCAATCTTTCCTTTTGTCTTTATCTCACCAGTTGTAGGACTTGTAACGCGACTAAGAATTTTCAATAGAGTACTTTTACCTGCACCGTTCTTACCAATGATGCCCAAGACCTCGCCTTTAGCAACTTCAAAATTAATATCCTGTAAAGCCCAAACGTAATTACTCTCTCCTTTTGTACTCCTGTTATTAACTTCTCCAATCTTTAGAAATGGATCTTCTTTACCTCTAACACGATACCAAAAACGTTTTAAGTCATCACCCAATGTACCAACACCTACAAGACCTAGACGGTATTGCTTGCTAATATTTGTTGCCTTTAAAATGATGCTCATGAAGCTATTATGTAATTTGATTAATTGCTAAATTTTGGACTCTCTATACTGTATCGATAAACGTTTTTTCGGTTTTATTAAATATGATAATTCCCAAGAATAAAATGACTATGGTTACTCCAAGGGTATATCCTAATCCAAATTTACTCAAGTTTCCTGTTCCCAACAACATGTAGCGCGATGCCTCTATGACATACGCCAAAGGGTTGTATTCAACTAGCCATGCAAACTTTGGCAGTTTCTCACGCATTAATGCTAATGGATACATTACCGCAGAAATATACATTAGCAGTTGTATTCCAAAATTGAGTAAATATTTTAGATCTCTATACTTGGTTACTAATGATGATATAATCATTCCAAGACCTAAGCCCAATAATCCCATGACTAGGATTAAGACTGGGAATAAGATTAAACTTTGATCTACTTGAATAGATGCACCAGACAGTTTGTAATAAATATAGAATCCAATAAAAATAAGCAGTTGAATCCCAAACTTAAACAGATTGGATATAATGACAGATATCGGTGATACTATTCTTGGAAAATATACCTTGCTAAAAATATTAGCATTTGCTCTAAACGTGTCACTTGTTGATGTTAAGCAGGTTTTAAAATAATTCCAAGTAGTAATTCCTGCTAAATTGAATAAAAAAGGCGGAACGGTTCCCGTTTCTATATTAGCAACTTTATTGAAAATTATGGTAAATGTAAGGGCAGTAAGTAGAGGTTGAATTAAATACCAGAGTGGCCCAAGAACTGTTTGTTTGTATACCGTTGTAATATCTCGTTTTACAAACAACAGCAAAAGGTCTCTATACCTCCAAATCTCTCTAAAATTGAAATTGATAAGGCTTCTTTTGGATGATATTGTATAAAGCCACTTATCTTCCAAGATATTATAGTTTTTTGTTAAAATAATCCCACGTTATCTCTAATCCTTTTCTAACTGTATATGTTGGATTATAACCCATTAATTTACCTGCCTTAGATATATCTGCTAACGAATCTCTAACATCGCCTTGCCTAGGAGGACCATACAATGCTTCTACATCTGAATTCGCAGCAGTTTTTAAACTATCCCATAAATAGTTAACACTTATACGTTCTCCGCAAGCTACATTAAAAACATTATTAGCTGCATCTTTACTTGCAAAAAAGCCTCTTATGTTTGCCTGCACAGCATTGTCTACAAAAGTAAAATCGCGTGTTTGCTCTCCATCACCATTAATTGTTGGTGATTCACCATCTTTTAAGGCTTGCATAAACAATGGTATTACTGCTGCGTAAGCACCTTTAGGGCTTTGCTTTGGACCAAAAACATTGAAATAACGTAATCCAATAACATCTACATCATAGGTTTTACCGAAAACATCAGCATATAATTCGTTAACATACTTGGTCACAGCATAAGGTGATAAAGGCTTGCCTATAGCGTCCTCCACTTTTGGAAGTGTTTTACTGTCTCCATAAGTAGAACTTGAAGCTGCATACACCATACGTTTTACTGTTGGACTGTCTTTAACAGCTATGAGCATATTTAAGAATCCACTGATATTGACATCATTTGATGTTTTTGGATCATTGATTGAACGAGGCACAGATCCTAGTGCGGCTTGATGGGAGACATAATCGATATCTTTCACAGCTTCAATACAAGTGTCTAAATCTCTGATATCACCTTCAATAAGTTCAAACCTTGGATCAGATTCAAACTCTAATATATTCTCCCTATAACCATTAGAAAAATTATCTAAAACTCTAACTTTTTTAGCATTATACTTTAGGAGATATTCTACTAAGTTCGCCCCAATAAAACCTGCTCCACCAGTAACTAAGAATGAATAATTAGATAGCTCTTCTTGTGTATGGTAAGGTGTGCTATACATCATAATCTGGCGTCAACTGTGCCTTTTGGTAAAAGCGATTTTACATCAAAAACTACAGTAGTATCTTTTCGTAAATCGGATAAATTCAACTCTAAAAATTCTTTATGAGATACCGCTAAAATAATAGTATCGTAAGACTCTAATAAATTATCTGAAGTAGTGATTAATTCTAAACCATACTCATGTCTTACTTCTTCTACTGAGGCCCAAGGATCATAAACATCAACATCGACATGGTATGTCTCTAATTCTCTGATAATGTCTATTGCTCTAGAGTTTCTAATATCTGGACAGTTCTCTTTGAATGTAATTCCTAAAACTAATGCTTTAGAGCCTTTGATTCTCGCTCCTTTCTTAATCATCATCTTCACGGTTTCCTGCGCAACATAGCTTCCCATACTATCATTCATTCTACGACCTGCCAGAATAATTTCTGGCTCATAACCGCTTTCTATAGCTTTTTGAGCCAAATAATATGGGTCTACACCTATACAGTGTCCACCAACAAGACCTGGAGTGAACTTTAAAAAGTTCCACTTGGTTCCTGCGGCTTCTAAAACATCTTTTGTATCTATGTTTAAAAGCCTGAAAATTTTAGACAATTCATTTACAAAGGCAATATTGATATCACGCTGAGAATTCTCAATAACTTTGGCTGCTTCAGCAACTTTGATAGATGGCGCTAAATGGGTTCCTGCAGTAATTACTGACTTGTAAAGCTCATCAACCTGCTTAGCAATCTCTGGTGTTGAACCAGAAGTTACCTTCAATATTTTCGTTACCGTGTGTTCTTTATCACCTGGATTGATTCGCTCTGGAGAGTATCCTGCGAAAAAGTCTTCATTGAATGTTAAACCAGACTCCTGCTCTAAAACTGGCACACAAATATCTTCTGTTACACCAGGATATACTGTCGACTCGTAAATAACGATATCTCCCTTTTTGAGAACCTTTCCAACAGTTTGACTTGCCTTAATGAGAGGCGTAAATACTGGCTTATTTAAAGCATCCGTAGGAGTTGGCACAGTGATAATAAAGACTGAAGCATGTTTAAGATCTTCTGCTTCGCAAGACACAAATAATCCCTCATTATTTGCCGAGTCCGTTAGTACTGATTTCAAATGGTCTTCTTCAACTTCTAGTGTAAAGTCATTACCAGATCTCAATTCTTCAACTCGTTTTCTGTTAATGTCAAATCCAATAACATTATATTGTTTGGCAAATTCAACTGCTAACGGTAATCCAACGTAGCCTAATCCTATAATAGCGATATTCTTAGGTAAATCCATCTAAATTATTTATCAATTTTTTAAACAGCCCCAAAGCTAAATAAAAACTTGGGGTTTTTAACATTTTTTTAGTTGATATGTATAATAAATTCGTGAGTACTTATTTGAGAAGCCTTTAAGCCATTGATTTGGCACTATACCCTTCATATAAAACTAATTATCGCTTAAAGAACCTCTTCACACTTTTAAACCATGAGGTTCCATCTTTCTCATGATAAGCATTACCATAAACTCCGTAGCCATAACCATAGCCATATCCGTAACCATAACCGTATCCATAGTTATGATTTGTCTTATGCTTATAGAAGTTCAAAACAAAACTGATGTTTTTGATTTCACCTGCCCTATACTTAGCATTTATTAATGATAACATTCCTTTTTTAGTGTAATCTAAGCGAACCATAAAAATTGAGGCATCTGCATATTGAGCCAATTCTAGAGCGTCAGTAACCAATCCTAGTGGTGGTGTATCTAGTATTATCATCTCATATTCCTCTCTTAAAACTTCAATTAGATTCGCCATTTTATCACTCATCAAGAGCTCTGAAGGGTTTGGAGGAACTGGTCCCGAAGGTATAATATCAAGATTTTCAATATGCGTTGAATGCTTTACCTCATCTAAGGTGTTTTCATTAATGAAGTAATTGACAATTCCTTTGTCATTGGTAATATTAAAATCGCCAAATATTTTAGGCTTACGTAAGTCTAAACCAAGTAAGATTGTTTTCTTACCCGAAATGGCATACACAGTGGCAATATTAATAGAGCAAAACGTTTTTCCTTCACCACTCACCGATGATGTAATCATCAATGTGTTTCCGCCATTACTTCCTTCCTGATTTTTATATATGAATTGTAAGCTAGACCTTATAGAACGGAAAGATTCCGCTACTGCTGATCTAGGTTTTTCATAAACAACCAGATTATTTTTATAGTTATACTTACCTATTAGCCCTAAGATTGGAATTTTAGAAAGTTGCTCTACTTCATCAGAACCGTGGATTGTATTATCTAATAAGTAGATGACAAAAATGATAAACATTGGCAGGAAGAACCCAATCATCAAAGCCATGATGTAATTCAAAGACTTATTAGGTCCTATCGGAGGATTGCCTATATCTTTTGCTTCGTCGATAACTACGATATCAGAAACATTTGCAGCCTTAACAATAGCAGCTTCGCTTCGTTTAGCCATATAGACATCATAAGCTTCTTGGCTGATATCCATCTTACGCTGAATCTTTAAATACTGCTGTTGATCTTCAGGAAGTTCACTTAAGTCTTGCTCCAAATTAGCGATGTTACGATTTATAGAGATCATTTGAGATCTTATCGTATTTCTTGTAGCGTCAATAGTCTCTAGTAGAACATTCTTTTCAGAATCAATCTGACTATCCAATTTTTTGAACAAAACACTTCCTTCCTTAGTGGTATACTCAAGATTCTGTCTTTCTATGGATAATGATATAATCTTACTAACACCATTTATGATATTCGTTTCATTGATTCCAACTGAGGTTGGCGCTGCTATATTGGTATAATTCGTCTTTGTATTTAAGTAATCCTCTAAAGAGTTCAGGTAATTCAACTTTGTGGTTTCTTCTTCCTTTTTTAAGTCAAAAGTCTTTAAGCGTTCCGATATTTTACTAGCCTCTTCATCGATATTGAATGCTTTATTTTTCTTTATAAAATCATTCATCTCATCATTGACAGATTGCAAATCACTACCTACACTTTGAAGCGTACTATCAATAAACTTTATGGTATTTGTAGCATATAAGTTCTTTCGTTTGAGTTCTGTTCTACTCAAAACATCTGCAGTGGCATTGAGGTAGTCTACAATTTTTGATTTGTTTGAACCTGAAAGCGCCAGTTTAAGAATCGAAGCTGAATTAGAGCTATAAGGAGCTGATTTTACAGCTCTACTATAACCGTAAACAACACCATCGAAATTGAGGAAGTTAACAAAGAATGTTTGTCCTTTACTCGGAGGGTTGTCTTCTTTAAATTTTAGAACGCCGTTAAAGAATGGCAGTTGGATAGTATCGTTGGATTTATACGTGTTTTTATATTCTTTGGCTTCAACTCGTACCCTATATTTTTTCTTATCCAGATAGCGCTGTACAGGAACCGATGTTCCATTAAAATTAGCAATAACTTCAAATTGGTCACCTCCCAAAAAGTTTATAGCTATCGGGTAATTTAGTATTTGCCCTCTACCTCTATCAATTTCTACTGTAAATGGTGCACTCTTATAAATATCTTCTTTCCTGTACTTCCCTTCAACTAAATATTGCATAAAATATTCTAGAGAATCCACAACCAATTCATTATGGCTTCTAGTATTTAGAGAAGTCATGATCTTACCTACTTTTCCAGACACACCACCCCAATTAAAGGAGATACTAGTGTTTGCGGTAAAAAACGGGTTTTGATCATTCTCAATAGAAATGAGAGAGTTTAAACGATAGACATTGGGTTTCCTAACGTTAATCCAATACGCAACAATCAAAGAAAGCCCTATACTAAACAGTACAAGTTTCCAAAGGTTTAGAGCTTTAAATAAAAACCCTCTAAAGTCAAAGGTTAACCTTCCTGATTCACCTGCTTCTATGTCTTGTTCTAACTGTGACATACGTTAAAGTCTATCTACAAGTAATATTGTTGTTGTGACTAGTGATGCTACTGTTACTATTGTTGTCAATAGTTCTCTAGCATTTGTACCTGTTCCCCAAGATTTTTGCTTCACAGGTTTTACATAAATAACATCATTGGGCTGAATGTAATAGTATGGAGAATTCATAACATCAACATCAGTTAAATCCAAATGATGTATTTTCTGTCCCTGAGGATACTGTCGTATCACTAAAACATCTTTCTTATCTCCTGTCACAGGTATTTCCCCAGCATTAGCAATTGCTTCATAAATATTTAATCGCTCTGTATATACCACTTTAGATCCTGGATTACCAATTTCTCCACTAGCAGTATATCGCAATCCAGATAGTTTTACAGTTACAAAAATATTTGCGGTCTCTTTAAACTGTTCATCCAAAAGACGTTTTTCAATGATATCCTGCACTTCTTCTGTAGTATAACCAAGGACATTAATCTTACCAAGCGTAGGTACTCTAATGTTTCCGTGAAGGTCTACAGTAAACCCATCATAATATGCGCGTTCATTAGAATCTGCATTGAGGTTTCCTTCTCCAATAGGATTCAGAATCTGAACCGTATTTTGATCCAATGCCTTTACGCGTATACTCAAAATGTCATTTATCTGAATACGGTACGGCTTCTGTTGTTCTTTAATTACTTGTAAAGAATCGATAGCCGCTTGCTTGTTTTGATAATAGACTTGATCTTTATGTGGAATACACGATGTTAAAAAAACACCAAAAACGAAGAATACAAAGATTAAAGCGCGAGTCATATATGCAAGTTATTGTCACAAATATAACGTAACCTAAATAATATAAAAACTTAAGATTGGGTTTTTAGTTTATTTCCGTTATTTGCAAAAAATGAGTGTGAATTATCTAACGGTCGAACATATATCAAAATCTTACGGAGAGTTGGTACTCTTCGAGAATATTTCATTCAGTATTCACAAAGACCAAAAGATTGCCTTTGTTGCAAAAAATGGTAGTGGAAAGACTTCAATTTTAAATATTCTATCCGGAAAAGATCAACCAGATTCTGGGCAAGTCATTTATCGCAATGGTCTTGAAGTTGCGTTTCTATCTCAAGAACCAGATTTAGATGGTTCTAAAACTATAGAAAATACTATTCTCAGTGCTGATCTTCCCATACTGAAAGTAATTCACAACTATGAGCAAGCGCTTTTAAATCCAGAAGACTCTGAGGCATATCAAGCTGCTTTTGAAGCTATGGATAGAATGAATGCCTGGGAATTTGAAACGCAATACAAGCAGATTCTTTCAAAATTAAAATTAGAAGACCTTTCCCAAAAAGTACAATCGCTTTCTGGTGGTCAAAAAAAGCGTTTAGCCTTAGCACAAGCTTTAATAAAGAATCCTGACCTCCTCATTTTGGATGAGCCTACCAACCATCTGGATTTAGAAATGATTGAATGGCTAGAGGATTATTTTAAAAAAGAACAACTAACCTTATTTATGGTAACGCACGACCGTTACTTCTTGGAGCGTGTTTGTAATGAAATTATTGAACTAGATGAAGGCTTGCTATACTCTTACAAAGGCAACTATTCCTATTACTTAGAAAAAAAGGAAGCTCGTATTACACTTGAAGCCGTAGAAGTCGGAAAAGCCAAACAGCTCTATAAAAAAGAACTCGAATGGATGCGTCGGCAACCAAAAGCTAGAACTACCAAATCCAAATCGAGGATCGATGATTTTCATGAGATAAAGTCCAGAGCCCATCAAAAACGAAAACAACATCAGATTCAATTAGAAATCAATATGGAGCGCCTTGGCAGTAAAATTGTTGAGTTACATAATGTTTCAAAAAGTTTTGGTGATAAAATATTAATTAAAAACTTCGATTACGTTTTCAAGAAAGGAGAACGTGTTGGTGTCATTGGTAAAAACGGTACAGGAAAGTCTACTTTTCTAAATATGCTCACTCAGAGTATACCTGTAGATATGGGAAAAATAGTTATTGGAGAGACAGTAAAATTTGGATACTATACTCAAAATGGCATTGAGATAAAACCTCAGCAAAAAGTAATTGATGTAGTTAGGGAATTTGGAGATTACATACCATTGGCTAAAGGACGTCAAATCAGTGCACAGCAATTGTTGGAGCGATTCCTTTTCAGCAGAAAAAAACAGTATGACTTTGTTGAAAAACTAAGTGGTGGCGAGCGTAAACGTTTATACCTCTGTACAGTTCTTATACAAAACCCAAACTTTTTAATTCTCGATGAGCCTACCAATGATCTAGATGTAGTAACACTAAATGTTTTAGAAAACTTTTTACTTGACTTCCCTGGTTGTCTTATCGTCGTATCTCACGATCGTTATTTTATGGATAAAATCGTGGATCATTTGTTTGTCTTTGAAGGAGAAGGAAAAGTTTCGGATTTCCCCGGAAATTATTCAGACTATCGAACTTATGAGTTTAGTCAACCCAGAACAACACAACCAAAAAAGAAAGAAACTGAGTCTGTAGCATCAAATAAAGCTGAGAAACTTTCATACAACGAACAAAAAGAACTCAAAAATCTGGAAAGTAAAATACGCTCTCTTGAACTCGACAAGAAAGCTTTGGAAGCACAATTCAACAACGTCGATTTATCTCAAGAAGAGATTAACACACTTTCTGATGAGCTACAAGGTATCATCAATGATATAGAAACAAAAGAAGCGCGTTGGTTCGAACTATCAGAAAAATTAGAAGACTAAATGTATCAATTACTTCAATATATAAAGTTCAAATTCATATCAACCAACCAACATGGTGTGCATTCTCCTTTTGTATACGATTTAGTAACCAAATGCTTTTATGATAAGAAACAATATGAAGGCTACAAACGCTTAAAAAACTATAAGGCAAAACTCTTAAAGTCAGAAGCAAAAATAGACGTCACGGATTTAGGTGAAGGCTCTAAAGCTTTTAAAACAAGCACCCGAATTGTTCAAAACATTGCTAAAACATCTGCAAGCTTAGACAAGAGCATGTACCTTATGTATCGTTTGCACAATTACTTCAAACCAAATAATGTTCTAGAACTAGGCACCTCTCTTGGCGTTGCCACTCATGCTATGGCATTGGGAAATCCAGAGAGTAGCATCACTACAATAGAAGGTTGTCCAAACACCTCTAAGTTTACAGAATCTAGTTTATCATCTGAAGGCGTTAAAAATGTGATATTCTTGGATGGTCATTTTAAAAACGTAATTCCCACACTAAGCGAAGACACTTTCGATATTATTTTCTTTGATGGTCATCATAACAAAGAAGCCACTCTAGAATATTTTGAAGCATTATTACCAAAAGCACACAACAATACACTTTTTATTTTCGATGACATCTATTGGTCCAAAGGCATGACCGAAGCCTGGGAAACAATAAAACAACACCCAGAAGTTACGGTTACAGTAGATACATTTTTTTGGGGATTGGTTTTTTTCAGAACAGAACAAGCCAAAGAACATTTTAAAATAAGATTGTAATTTAGCAACAAACATATTTATATGCTTTTCTGGTTAATAGTAATAGGATTTATTTTAACAGGACTATTTGTTGGAACTCCAAAGCGAAGAAGAAAAACGTTCGAAGATAATTACAAAAGAAAAAAGAAAATAAAGGACGCTAAAAATAGATTTAGAAGATAAGTATGAAAATCTACACTAAAACAGGCGATAAAGGTACAACTGCACTCTTTGGAGGCACAAGAGTACCAAAGCACCACATACGAATAGACAGTTATGGGACAGTGGATGAATTGAATTCTCACATAGGACTCATAAGAGACCAAGATATTAACCAACTCTACAAAAATATCCTTATTGAAGTACAAGATCGGTTATTTACAGTTGGCGCAATATTGGCTACAGATCCTGAGAAAGCCATCCTAAAAAGTGGCAAAGAACGTCTTAACATTCCAAAAATATCCAAAGCAGATATTGAAGTCTTAGAGCGTGAGATGGATGCAATGAATGCAGAATTGCCACCAATGACGCACTTTGTTTTACCAGGAGGTCACCAAACGGTGTCATTCTGTCATATAGCCAGATGCGTATGCAGACGTGCTGAGCGATTAGCCTCTGCTCTCAATGATTTAGAGCCTTTCCAAGAAGAGACATTAATGTATCTCAACCGACTCTCTGACTATCTTTTTGTCTTGGCACGGAAGTTGTCCTACGACTTGCAAGCCGAAGAAATAAAGTGGATCCCTAAAAAGGAATCTTAAGTATTTTTCAGCGAATATGAGTTTTCTCTAAACCCGTTTAAACACTATATGTGAGAGAGAAAATAACGCGCTCTTTTTCTTAATGATGAATTAATTCATTTTTTTCTTGACTTTTTGAACTAAAAATTTATTTTTGCAAAAAATTAAACACCTAAAAAATGTATTGGACTTTAGAACTGGCATCCTATTTAAGCGATGCACCTTGGCCAGCAACAAAGGACGAATTAATAGATTACGCTATTAGAACTGGAGCGCCTCTAGAAGTTGTAGAAAACTTACAGGCTATTGAAGATGAAGGCGATTCTTACGATTCGATCGAAGAAATTTGGTCAGATTATCCAACAGATGAAGATTACCTCTGGAATGAGGACGAATATTAAATAAAATCAAAAAGAATAGTTAAAAAGTCTCATATTTGGGACTTTTTTTTGTGACTCTGGTTTTACAAACCTAACACAAACCGTATCTTTGGGAACTTAGATTCTCAAAGATCAAAAAACAAAGATTCTTCGCTAAACTCAGAATGACAACTACTGTCATGTCGAGCGCAGTCGAGACATCTCAAAAACCAAAATATATGCTGAGATCAACTTCAGCAAAACATAAAATATAAACACATGAGTTTATTAAATTCCGTACTAAAGGTATTCGTTGGCGACAAATCCAAACAGGATGTCAAAGCCATCATGCCAATGGTAGAAAAAATTAAATCCTTTGAATCTGTTCTTGAGGCACTATCACATGATGACCTTCGCGCCAAAACAGACGAATTCAAAGCAAAGATTGCTGAGGCACGCAAACCTCTATATGACGAAATTGAAAGCTTAAAAACCAAAGCTGAAACTACCGAAGATATTGACGAAAGAGAAGATATCTATCTAGAAATAGACCGCATTGAAGATGACGTTTTTAAAGTTACAGAAGAGGTTTTAAATGATATCTTACCAGAAGCCTTTGCAGTCGTTAAAGAAACTGCGAAACGCTTTGTTCACAATACAGAAATTACAGTAACTGCAAATACTTTCGATAGAGAACTATCTGGTGACAAAGCTTACGTAACCCTAGATAATGACAAAGCAATCTGGGCCAACTCTTGGGATGCTGCTGGGAAAGACATCACTTGGGACATGATTCACTATGATGTGCAGCTTATTGGTGGTATTGCACTTCACGAAGGGAAAATTGCAGAGATGCAAACAGGTGAAGGTAAAACTTTGGTGGCAACACTACCAGTATATCTAAATGCACTAGCTGGTAAAGGTGTCCACCTTGTAACAGTTAACGATTATCTTGCAAAGCGTGATAGCGCGTGGATGGCTCCTATTTTTGAGTTTCATGGTATGAGTGTCGATTGTATCGATTATCACCAGCCAAATTCAGATGCACGTAAAAAAGCTTACAACGCAGATATCACATACGGAACTAATAACGAATTTGGTTTTGATTACCTGCGTGATAACATGGCGCATTCACCAGATGATTTAGTACAACGTCCACACCACTATGCTATTGTCGATGAGGTAGATTCAGTATTAGTAGATGATGCACGTACGCCGTTAATTATCTCTGGACCAATTCCGCAAGGAGATCGTCATGAGTTCACAGAGTTAAAACCAAAAATAAGCGACTTAGTATCCGTTCAGCGTAAATACCTAACAGGAGTTTTAGCAGAAGCTAAGAAATTAATCGCTGCTGGTGATACCAAAGAAGGAGGTTTCCAATTGTTGCGTGCCTACAGAGGTATGCCAAAGAATAAGGCATTAATTAAGTTCTTAAGTGAAGAAGGCGTTAAGCAATTACTTCAAAAGACTGAGAACTTCTACATGCAAGATAACAATAGAGAGATGCCAAAAGTTGATGCAGAGCTTTATTATGTTATCGAAGAAAAGAACAATCAAGTAGAGCTTTCCGATAAAGGTGTTGAATACATCTCTGGTAGTGATGATCCAAACTTCTTTGTAATGCCAGAAATGGGAACAGAGATCGCTAAGATTGAAAACGCTGGATTATCCAAGGAAGAAGAGGCCGAAAAGAAAGAAGAATTATTCCGTGATTTTAGTGTGAAGTCTGAGCGTATTCATACACTCAACCAATTATTAAAAGCTTACGCCCTATTTGAAAAAGACATTCAGTATGTAGTTATCGATAACAAAGTAATGATTGTCGATGAGCAAACAGGACGTATCATGGATGGTCGTCGTTACAGTGACGGATTACACCAAGCGATTGAAGCAAAAGAAAATGTAAAGATTGAAGATGCTACACAAACTTTCGCAACGGTAACCCTGCAGAACTACTTCAGAATGTACCGTAAGCTTGCGGGTATGACTGGTACAGCTGTTACCGAAGCTGGTGAGTTCTGGGAAATCTATAAGCTCGATGTCGTTGAAATTCCAACAAACAAACCTATAGCACGTGACGATAGACAAGATTTAGTCTATAAAACCAAGCGTGAAAAATATAATGCAGTTATCGATGAAGTTACTGAGCTATCTAAAGCAGGAAGACCAGTACTTATTGGTACGACTTCAGTAGAGATTTCTGAGCTTCTTGGAAAAATGTTGAGCATTAGAAAAGTACCACACAACGTACTTAACGCCAAACTGCACAAAAAAGAAGCAGATATTGTTGCCGAAGCTGGTCAACCTGGACAGGTAACCATTGCCACAAACATGGCAGGTCGTGGTACCGATATTAAGCTAATAGACCAAGTTAAAGATGCTGGTGGTTTAGCCATTGTAGGTACAGAACGTCACGATTCGCGTCGTGTAGACAGACAGTTACGTGGTCGTGCTGGTCGTCAGGGAGATGTTGGTAGTTCGCAGTTCTATGTATCTCTTGAAGATAACTTGATGCGTTTATTTGGTAGTGAGCGAATTGCCAAAATGATGGACAGAATGGGACTGAAAGAAGGCGAAGTGATTCAGCATTCAATGATTTCTAAGTCTATTGAACGTGCTCAGAAAAAAGTTGAAGAAAACAACTTTGGTGTGCGTAAGCGACTGTTAGAGTATGATGATGTTATGAATGCACAACGTGAAGTAGTTTACAAACGTCGTCGTCATGCCTTACATGGTGAGCGTCTGCGAGTAGACTTAGCAAACATGATATTCGATACCTCTGAAGGTATTGCAGAATCTAATAAAGAGACTAGTGATTTCAAGAATTTTGAATTCGAATTGATTCGTTACTTCTCTATGAGCTCTCCTATTTCTGAAGGAGAATTCAATAAACTATCTGCTCAAGAAATCGCAGGAAAAATCTATAAAGCAGCATTTGAACACTATAGAGAGAAGATGCAACGCAATGCAGACATCGCTTTCCCAGTGATTCAAAATGTGTACGAAACACAACGTGATAAGTTCAAGAGAATTGTTGTACCATTTACGGATGGCGTGAAGAATCTTCAGGTAGTAACAGATTTAGAAAAAGCATACGAAACTGGAGGTAAGCAATTGATTAATGACTTTGAAAAGAACATTACGCTTGCTATCGTTGATGATGCCTGGAAGACGCACTTACGTAAAATGGACGAATTAAAGCAATCGGTTCAGTTAGCCGTTCATGAGCAAAAAGATCCATTATTGATTTATAAGTTTGAAGCGTTTGAGTTGTTTAAGTCGATGATTGACCAAGTGAATAAAGATGTAATTTCATTCTTATTTAAAGGTGAATTGCCTACCGAAACACAAAACACTATACAAGAAGCCAGAGCAAGACGTCGTGAAAAATTGGAAACTTCTAAAGAAGAAATTCCAAACATGGATGAGCGTGCAGCAGCATCTAGAGCTGCAGGTGCTGGTGCATCTCAGCAACAGCGACAAGTTGTGGAAACCATAGTTCGTGAGCGTCCAAAAATTGGTCGTAACGATCGTGTTACCATAAAACATGTGATGAGTGGTGAGAACAAAACCGTAAAGTATAAACAAGCCGAGCCATTAATCGCCAAAGGCGAATGGGTGTTGGTGGAGGATTAACTTGTCATTCAGAGCGAACACAGAGAAGCGAAGAATCTGCTCAATAGATTCTTCAGTCGTACCACTCCTTCTGAATGACACAAGACTGTAATTCCTCCGTAAGCAGGAATCCATAATATGAAAACCAGATGTTGAAGCATCTGGTTTTTTTGTTTTCTAAAAACAGGTGTTTCCACGCGCTATTTTCATTCTAATTCGAAGTAACTTTGTGTTAAAGCTATTATTTTATATAGCTAAATGCTTTAAAACCAATGTTTATGAAGACTACAGCAAATATTTCGATTCTTATTTTATGTGCATCCCTTTTAAGTTTTTGCACCAAGCCTAAAGCGAAAAACGAAGTTAGTATTGAGAGTTCATCTGCTTCAAACAAAACTATCATTTTAGCTATTGATGGTGGTGGTATCAAAGGAATTATTCCAGCCATTATTATTGATTCAATTGAAAAAAGCTTAGGTAAATCTAGTTATCAGCTTTTCGATCTTATTGGAGGCACTTCTACAGGAGGTATTATTTCTGTAGCGCTAACATCTAAAAATGACTCAACAGGAAAGCCTTTTTCTGGTGATGAAATTGTAAGTATCTATCAAAAAGATGGAAGCAAAATATTTGTAAAGCAAAACGCATACTATCATGCAACATATTATGCTAGCAATTATGGAAAAAGTGGTGTTGAGCCATACTTAAGGTCAATGGTTGGAGACACTATAAAACTAACCGATAATATATCTTTTATTAAAAGCTTAGACAGTTCTCGTACCAAACAAATGTTTACAACATCCTATACTGTAAACAGCACTGGAGGAGCTATCACTAACCCCGTACTAGGAAAAGATTTTGGACCATACTTATTTAATTGGTACGATGCCAAAAGTTCTTCTGGCGATGATTATTATGCATGGGAAGCAGCTAGAGGCACAAGTTCTGCACCAACATATTTTCCAATCGCCAATGTAGGTGGTGGAAACAGTCCACGATCATCTGCTAATGAACGATGGGTTGTCGATGGAGGTATGATGTCCAATGACCCAGCTGTTTGGGGAATTACAGAAGCTTTGCGCACAGGTATTGCTAAGGAGTTAGATGATATTATTGTCATCTCTATTGGAACTGGATTATATAATGGAGGTGCTGGTGTGGGCATAAGCAATAATACTTATGGAAGCTTGGTAGATTCTATACCTTCTAAAGGTAATTGGAGCGAAACACCATGGATGATAAACAACCTATATGATTTAGAAGGTACTGAAAAAGGACGCGGAACCATCATCAATGTCATCCTAGATGCTGTACAATTGGTCACAAATAGTCAATTAGAATCTTTTCAAAAAGCAGGTTTGACGTATTACAGATTAGAGCCATCACTCACCCATGCAGAATCTGCAATGGATAATATTTCTACAGCCAATATAGACTCTTTAATCAGTAGTGTGAATAATTATTTGAAAACAGATGGAGCAACTACATTTTCA
This sequence comes from Winogradskyella sp. 3972H.M.0a.05, assembly GCF_040493455.1. NCBI lineage: Bacteria > Pseudomonadati > Bacteroidota > Flavobacteriia > Flavobacteriales > Flavobacteriaceae > Winogradskyella > Winogradskyella sp. 3972H.M.0a.05. The sequence goes on from NZ_JANFDA010000002.1 coordinate 452,481, forward strand.
GAAATTATAACTACACTGAAGAGTAATTAAACACAATTATCTTGCTTTAGTTACGCTACGTGCATCCTATTTAACTATTCTATATAAAAATTTGTGCAAGCAAATACTTTCATATATATTTGCAAGTAATTACTTGCGTATTAAATAAAAGATCATGAGAAGAGACGTGTTTAATGCTATAGCAGATCCTACAAGACGAAGCATATTAATGTCCTTGACTAGCGAATCGCAGAATGTAAATGCACTTGCAGATAAGTTTGACATGACGAGACAAGCGGTTTCGTTGCACATTAAATATCTGCAAGAATGCGGCGTCATTACCATAAAAAAAGAAGGACGAGAGCGTCATTGCAATCTCGACGTTGAAAAGTTAACAGAAGTTGCAGACTGGCTTGAACCTTTCAGAAAGATGTGGACTGGTAAGCTTAATCAACTAGGAGAATTATTGGACGAGTTACAATCAAAACCAAAATAGAAACTATAAAATACGATTACTATGGATAATAAGCTTTTAATAATAGAACAGGAGTACAATGCGCCTTTAGATCTTGTATGGCGGGCAATTACAGAAAAAGAGCTAATGAAAAAATGGTACTTCGATATTTCTGATTTTAAACCAGAAGTGGGTTGTAAATTTCAATTTGAAGGTGGAAAGGATGATAAGCGTTATATGCATCTCTGTGAGGTTATAGAAGTGATTCCTCACAAAAAGCTCAAATATTCTTGGACTTATGAAGGTTATCCTGGACTCTCGTATGTGACATTTGAATTATCTTCTGATGGTGAAAAAACATCAGTAAAGCTCATCCATGAAGGCCTTGAAACCTTTACAAATCCAGATTTCGCCAGAGAGAATTTTGTTGGAGGTTGGACGTACTTAATTCACGAGTCTTTAAAGGCATTCTTAGAGGAAGACAAATCGCTTAGGACTTGGTAATACAGCTTTTGCTATATTAAAATTTACTACTATAGTATTGATTTTAATGGAAATACAATATCTTGTAGCTATTATTCAGCATAAACACAACTTAAAAATCAACCCATGAAATATTTAAAGTACATCCTTGGTATTATAGCATTCTTAGTCATTGGATTTTTCCTTTTGGGAGTGTTCAAATCAGAATTGTCTTATGATTGTGAAGTAACAGTCGACAAACCACTAGCCGAATCTTGGGCCGTTAGTCAAGATGACACAAAATTGGCGAGTTGGTTAGAAGGGTTCCAAAAAAGTGAACATGTAAGTGGCACCCCAGGTACTGTTGGTGCAGTATCTGACATTTACTTTATTAATGATGGACAAGAGATGAGCATTAGAGAAACTATTAAGGCTATCGTTCCAAACGAATCTATATCTATGCTATTTACATCAGACTTTATGGATATGGACTATAAACTCACTATGAAGTCCGAAGATGGAAAGACTAAAATTAGCTCTAATACCACCTGTAGAGGAAATGGTGCGGTTTCTAAATCTTTTATTGCCTTAATGGGAAGTTCTATTAAATCACAAGAGGAAACGAACTTAGCAAGTCTTAAAAAAGTTATTGAAGAAAACTCGAAGGATTATTCGACTGCAGGATATTAAAAGTTACCACTTATGGTAAACAAAGGACCTTGAAAGATAAGATCCAATCTACCATCAAAGTTTCTCTTATCTAGTTTCACGGTTGTTCTGAAATATCTATAATTTAGACTTAAACCTAAGCTGTCAAAAATTTGATACTTAATCCCAGGAGCGATATTCCATAAGGATCCCGAATATTCTCCAATGGTAAGAGCAAACCAATCTATACGCGTGGTCAATGCCCATTTGTCGCTAGGTGCAAAATAATACCAAACTCCTATGTTTGGTAAAGGCGCAGTTAGATCTATTGTTCGTCGCTCAAAACTAGCTTCTAATGCATCGTCCAAATAACCTTCACCTTCGATAAAAGTTCTGATATCCATGGCATGAACTCCCAAGCCACCTCCAAACTCATGCTTTTGACCTGTGGAAATAAGGTGTCCAATAAATATTCTGTACATGTTTATTCTAAAGCCTGCCTCCAAACTAGCACCAACTCTATAGGTAACATCCTCCCAATTCAACTCTTCTTCTATACTCCAACGATTAGAATTTTTGACACTAAAATACTCTGTACCGAGGTGCCACTTCCTTGCGAATCGCCAACTGAAGTTTCCTGCAAATGTAGTCTCCTGCTGATTGAAGTTAAAGGCCTCAGTAAAATTAATCAGATCATTTTCCGAACTTCCATTCAATGCTGCTTTAACAGTTTTGGATGGTAAAAACAGTCCAGCATTAAAGTAAAATTTATCAGTTAGTATAGGATGCTTTTTTTGGACTACTTTATTAGAAACAAGTGAATCGTTTTTTTGGGCAAAAGAGAACTTTATATTAATAACGATAATTACAATCAGTAAAAGTAAATGCCTCATCATTCTACAAAGTTGGATACTTACGAAGTTACTGTTAATAATTGAGCAGGGCAACAAAAAGCTCCTGCGTATTAACCCAACTTCAATAACAAATTAGGATCTGGACAATTGACTTTATAAAAGTCTAAATCTTGTTTTGAAGATACTCCAGGATAATCACCAAAATTTCCCTGTAAGTCTTTAATAATTTGAAAATGCAAATGCGGTGGATAATCACCATTTACTTCTGGCAATCCGAGTGTAGCAATTTGTTCGCCTTGTACTACACTCTGCCCTATTTCTTTTCCTTCTAAAGATTCTAAACTAAGGTGCCCATATAATGAGTAAAAGCTAATGCTTTTTACCTGATGCTTTAATATTATTGTAGGACCATAATCTCCATAATTAGTATTGTTTTTTAAGCTATGAATTGTTCCATCCAAGACAGCATGTACAGATGTCCCAGCATCAATCCATAGATCTAATCCAAGATGAATATTCCGTTCGGTCTCAGGGTTGTTTTGGTTGAAGTAATCACTGCGATCATAAATACCTCGCTGTTCTAAATAGCCACCATAAGCCACTTTAGCATTGTTGTTATCTACATGTTGCGAAACATAGTATTGTAATTCGGAAGATGAAGACACATCTATAGTTTGTAATTCCGAATTGTGGATAGAAAGATCTAAGGGAATATAATCTTTGAGAGAAATAGAAGGATCAATAACCTTGAGTGGTTCTTGACTGATAGATTGTAGAAATTCTGGTAATGACAATGTTGTGTGCGATAGTTAGCTTCAAAAATAAGAAACTATCGCATTATAACATTACTGAACTTTGCATTAACCATAATAGTTTTATTAGCATTTGAACTACTATTAATGGTTTTGGTATTGGTGTATTCATTATTAAACTTAGAGCGATTCCCTTTAAAGATAAGCTGATAATCTGCATTAGGTAACTTTACAAAGGCTTCGCTATTCTCCAATATCAAATTCAAGTTATTGAAGTTATTAGACAATTCTTTCACGGTTAGTTCACCAAAGCTACCATCAATAATGGCATTCCCAGATAATTTGTCTATGTCTATATCTGAAGAGTTAGAATTCAACATTAACCCTACTACATTCTTCAATAAAGCATCATCAACATAGCTAAGGCTAAGTGTACCTCCATTCCAGTTATCTACTAAGATAGAGGAATAAGATGCATCGATGGAAGTTCCGCTTCCATCGATGCTATTTGCTAGTAAGGTTGAATGTGATAAGTTGGCTTTTAGATCGAATACCGAACTAAATTTTAACTCACCATGTCTTACATTGAGATTCAACTTTGCCCCTTTTGGCATCTTAATCTTAATGGTCTTTTTAACGTTTTTCTCGCCACCATCTTTCAATCGTCTCTCAATAGCTGCACGTCTCTGCTGTAATCGTTGCTCACGTTCTGCTAATCGTGCTTCTAATTCTTGCTGACGCTCTTCTCTACGCTCTTCAATGCGTTGCCTTTGCTCTTCGCGTCTTTCTTCCATCTGCTCAAAGCGTTCTTGTAGGCGCTCTTCTTGTTCGGCATAACGTTGTTCTAAGATTCTTGCACGTTCCTCCATCTTCTTTTCAAAGTCCTTGCCGTAGTGCTTTTCGAACTCTTTGCCCCATTTCTCCATCTTCTTGCTAAAATCTTTCCCAAATTCTTCTCCAAACTTCTTGCCCCATTCTTCCATTTCTATGGCCCACTTGCCTTCAAAGCTTTTTCCATATTCTTCACCCCATTTTTCCATCTTCTCTTGAAAACCTGATTCGGCAAATTTTCTTGCCCAATTTTTCATAGCTTCCTTGTACTCTTTACCATACTTCTCCTCATACTCTTTGCTCCATTTTTCTAAGTAAGGTTCGCCTTGTTTCTTGTATTTATCGTAATCAAAGTGAATTGAGTTTACGCCTTCTGGCAATTCAGGAAGCTCAGGCATTTCTGGCATCTCTGGTAGTTCTGGCATTTCAGGGAACTCAGCAAATTCTATTTTTAAATTCTCTAATTCTGGTAACTCAGGCATATCTGCCAATTGAATCTCAAGATCTTTCAAAATATCGCCATAATCAGAATCAATAATCATAAAGTTTCCGTCCCAAGAATTTCTAGATCCTTTTGATTTTATTGTTACAAAATCTCCTGAACCTTCAACTTCCAAATCCCAACGCTCTAAGGCTTCTTGAAGTTCTTCTTTTGAAAGCTTATCGCTTTCGATATAAGCTTCAACTTCAATTACGTTTTTGTTCCAAGTGTCTACTTCAATCTGAACATAACTCGTATTCAAATCGATAGTAACATCTTTATCTACATTAATGGATTTAGAAATCTTGCTCAGTTGTTTTTGTGCGCTAACCGAAAATACGGTTACCATGCATAGTGCCAACATAAGTCTTATCGTTTTCATGTGTTTACTTTTAAGTATGTTTTATTTGTCGTTTTTTGATTGTTAGCTTGATACTGGATTCATTTCAGAATCATTCAAGCTTTTTAATTGTTCTTTTAGACGATACAATAGATTAAGACGAAGCTTAAGGTTATTGATCAAGGCATCTACAGTACGCTCGTTTGGACCGTCTTCTGTCAATTCCTTTGATAATAATTGGTACTCTTCGTTCAACTCATCCAGACGCTCCACATAGCTATCAAACAACTCCTTGTTTTCTGGTGTTAGCTTGATTTTGGACAATTCAAAATTGATGTTTGCCAAATAATAGTCCTCAATCTTCTTGAGGTCTGGCGATACATCTCTAAGTGATTTCATCTCAGGCTCTTCTTTTTCACTTGGTTTAGTCACAATACCATCTGGATTTGTGCCTTTAACTGGTGGCTTTTCATCACCAAAGAAAGTAACAGCTCCATAAGCCAATCCTAAGAAAATAACCATACTTGCAGCAATTTTCATGAAATTGAAGCGGAATCCACTCGTATTATCCTCAGCTTCTGGAAGGGCTTCATCTAGCCTTTTCAGAAAGCGTGCCTCATGTCCTTGCGGCATGCGCTCTTTGGATAATTTTTGATCGTCTTCAAACAATTTTCTAATGTCTTGTGCCATTGTGTTGTGGTGTTAAGAGTTCCTTCAATTTTACTTTACCTCTAGACAGTTGAGTGCGCGATGCTACTTCAGAAATATCTAATATTTGTGAGATTTCCTGGTGATCGTACCCTTCAATCAAATACAACATAAGTACATACTTATATTTATCTGAGAGTTGAGCAATTGCAGCTTTCACCTCCTCTACTGTTATTGTATCTTCTACTAACCAGTCGTTTTCATAATCGGTATCCACTACTTTAAGATGTACATCTTCCAAATCTTGCATATGCTGCTTTTTAGATTTCAGTAAGTCAATACTTTTATTAATTACGATACGTTTTAACCAAGCTCCAAAAGTGACTTCTCCTTTGTACTGATCCAATTTTGTAAAGGCTCTTATAAAAGCTTCCTGAACAATGTCCTCTGCTTCCATAGTATCATTTACAAATCGTCTGGCTACAATGTACATGCCATCGCAATACTGGTTGTACAATTGCAATTGCGCTTGCCGATCATTTTGTTTGCATTTTTCAACAATCTCTACTTGAAACATGCTCGATTAGTTATCTTTTGGTTATTGGTTGAGTTCGTAATAAGGACGAGGCAAAAATCTTAGTGTTGCAAAAATTAGACATTTTTTTTTCTAAATACCAAAATTGCGTTAATCATCGTTAAGAAATAAGCAGTTGTTCTAAATTAAATTATCTTTACGACCTCAATATATATCATACATGAACACGTTTTTGAAGCGCATCCTTATTTTACTTTCTTTAATAGCCATTGGGCTGTTTTTATATTCTTATTTTGTTGAAAATATCTTTAGCAAACCCCTTAGCCCAAAGGATTCTGTAGAAATTAAAGTCAATGACTTAAGTCTTGAAGTGACTTACAATAGACCTTCTAAACGTGGTCGTGAAATTTTTGGTGGGCTTGTTCCTTATGATAAGATTTGGAGAACTGGCGCTAATGAAGCCACAACATTTTCTACCAATAAGAATTTAATGATCGAAGGCATCTACCTTCCAAAAGGCGATTATACGCTTTGGACCAAACCACAAGATACAGCATGGCAGGTCTTCTTTAATTCTAAACAATATCCTTGGGGAGTTAATGAGCAGATGGAACCTATGCGCGAGCCACAATACGATATTGTAGATATTACTGTACCTACGGAAGAATTGAATACAACTGTAGAGCAATTTACCATAGCTTTCGATAATACTACAGGTGAACTGAAACTTACAATGGCTTGGGATACTACAAAAATCGCTGTACCTTTAGTGGAACTCAATGACGAAAACAACTAGCGTTTGTCTAAAAAATCATCACATAAGCCTTCTGCATTATCAGAACAAGATGGTGTGTCTCAACCTGAGATCATTAGCACTAATTCTGCGGCTTCCATAAAACAAAAGCGTTCCAAACAGCCTAGTGCGAAGGACCTTATTGAACAGATTATTGATGGTGATGTTACTGCACTTAGTAGAGCTATAACTCTTGTTGAAAGCACCAATCCAAAACACACAGAAAAGGCTAATACCATTATAAAAGGCTGCTTACCGTATGCTAACAAATCTGTGAGAATTGGAATCACTGGTGTTCCAGGTGTTGGAAAAAGCACCTTTATTGAAGCCTTTGGAATGTATCTAACCGATCAACAAAAGAAGGTAGCTGTCTTAGCTGTTGACCCAAGTAGCACATTGAGCAAGGGTAGTATTCTTGGTGATAAAACACGTATGGAGGATTTGGTAAAGAATCCTAATGCTTTTATTCGCCCTTCTGCTTCTGGTGAATCGCTTGGTGGTGTTGCCAGAAAAACTAGGGAAACTATTATCCTATGTGAAGCAGCTGGTTACGATACTATTGTTATTGAAACTGTTGGCGTTGGACAAAGTGAAACTGCAGTACATAGTATGGTAGATTTCTTTTTACTACTGAAACTTGCTGGTGCTGGCGATGAGCTACAAGGTATAAAACGTGGCATTATAGAAATGGCTGATGCTATTGTGATTAATAAAGCAGATGGCGATAATATGGCTCGTGCCAGAGATGCTAAGGTTGAATTCAATAGAGCATTACATCTTTATCCTGAAAAAGCTTCAGGTTGGAAACCTAAAGTAAAACTGTGTAGTGCGCTAAAACAAGATGGTATTGATGCGGTTTGGAATATGATTGAAGACTATTTAGAGTTGGTAAAAAACAACGATTATTTTGAAAGTCATCGTTTAGAGCAGCAAAAATTCTGGTTGTTGCAAACTATTGAAGATCGCCTCAAATCTAATTTCTATAATCGAAAAGACATTAAATCTGCGTTAACGAAACAAATTACGTTATTAGAATCTGGTGAAACGACACCTTTTGCTGCGGCGGAATTTTTATTGAGCCTCTAGTGAACAGAAAAACTATTCTAAATATAATCATTGTTGTCAGTAGTACATGTCTTCTATTATCAGTTTACATCAATTATGATTTGTACAATCTTTATCAAAATGCTAGTAGGAAAACTCAGGCTCTGTTTGGTATAACTGAACTTACGAAGTATGGCTACAGGCTCGGTTTTGGTTTTTTACCATTAATCGGTTTTTTCGTTTCTCTATACTTTTTGAAAAAGAGAGAATATATAAAATGGTCTATTACAGCTGTTCTTATTTCGGCTTTAGCTGTTATTACATCCTTTTTTAGCGTATGGCGACTTTTTATTTAAAATTCGCTTTATACCACTCAACCTGAGAGCGGACACTTTCCAATAAAGTTGTTTGTGGATTATAATTGAGAAGTTTGCGGGCTTTATCAATATTGGCTTTGGTACGTAATTGGTCTCCAGCACGCTTAGGTACAACATTCATTTCAATAGACTTACCCAACACTTCTTCAACAGCTTCTATACCTTCTTGGGTAGTATGTTCGGCTTCTGTACCAAGATTGAAGATTTCACCATCAACAATGGTTTCATTACCAATAACACTAACAATACCATCAACAATATCACCAACATAAGTAAAGCTTCGTAAGTGTGTCTGACTACCTTCATATAGTGGAAACGGCTTATCGTTCAAGCCATTTGCGATAAGCTTAGTGTACATCTTTTCTGGACGCTCTCTTGGACCGATTACTGAATATAATCTTAGAGAACATGCTTTCATATGCCCTTCTCTACTCTTTTGCATCACCAACTGCTCGGCTGCCAATTTGGTAACACCATAATGCGATGCTGGCTTTGGTGCCTTATCTTCTGGATAAGTGGCTTCTAAGCCATAAATGGAAGACGTACCTATGTTTATAAAGAGCTTCAAATTTGGGCATTGCAAAGCGTAATCTATCAGGTTTTTGGTGCCAATGATATTATTACTGAAATAATCTTCAAATGTAGAGGTTACAGATATTCCTGGTTGCGCCGCGAAATGAAAAATATAATCCACATCATGAGGTAAAACGCCACTCAAATCGTCTTCTCTGAGATCATGCTCCAATATCGTTACACCTTGTTCAAGCATAGCTTTACAATTCAAACGCTTTAGCTCAACATCATAATAAGGTGAAAAATTATCAACGCCAATAACATCGTGACCTAAACTTAATAAACGCTCTGCCGTATGCGAACCAATGAATCCAGCTATACCTGTAACTAATATTTTCAAAATGGGGTTATAGTATTTGTTGGTGATGCAAGTTAATATCTTTTTCATTACCTAAATACAAAAGCGAGTTCTAAATGAATAAAAAGAATATTTTTGCAGTATTAAATCAACCTTATGGCTTATCAATTCACCATTGTTGTTCCTGTCTATAACGAAGAAGATAATTTGGAGCGTGTAGAACAAGAGCTTTCAAAATACCTCAGTATTGCCAGTGTACCAACGTCTGTATTATTTGTAAATGATGGCTCTAAGGATAATAGCCAAGCACTTATTGAAGGGATTTGCGAACGAAATGAAGCTTTCAATTACATTCTTTTCAAAGAAAATAGAGGCTTGAGCGCAGCAATAAAAGCTGGCTTTGATGAAGTACAAGCACCTTTGGTTGGTTATATAGATTCCGATCTTCAAACTGCTCCTGAAGATTTTAATTTGTTATTAGAGCATATTGATAATCACGAATTAGTGACTGGTGTTAGAGCCAATCGCAAGGATTCGTTTGTAAAAAATATGTCTTCAAAAATCGCAAATGGCATTCGACGTGCGTTTACTAAAGATGGTATGGATGATACTGGTTGTCCGCTAAAAGTCATTAAAACCGATTATGCAAAACGAATTCCTATGTTCAAAGGATTACATCGTTTCTTACCAGCAATGATTATGTTGCAAAATGGTCGCGTTACCCAAATCCCAGTACAGCATTTCCCAAGAATTGCAGGGCAAGCTAAGTTTGGACTTTGGAACCGTTTGCTTGGACCACTTAGTGATTGTTTCGCCTACTTATGGATGAAGAAAAAGTATATCAACTACGAAGTCTCTAAGCGTAGCTAATGAGCAATTGGTTAATTTATAGTATCGGGTTTTTGGCGCAAATTTTATTTTCGTCACGACTCGTTATTCAATGGATTACCTCGGAAAGACAGCGAAAGGTTATCACGCCAACGCTGTTTTGGACATTGAGCTTAATCGCTTCTTTCCTACTCTTTGTTTACGGTTATTTACGAGACGACTTTGCCATCATGCTTGGACAGAGTTTAACGTACTTCATATATATCCGAAACCTGCAGCTACAAGGTGAATGGCAGAAGTTTCCTAAGCTGTTACAAATCTTACTCTTTGTAATCCCTGTAGGGATTGTAGTCTACTATTACAACAATAATGTTATTGATCGTGATGTACTCTTCAGAAATGAAGCGATACCAGAATGGTTGTTATGGCTAGGTATTATTTCACAAGTAATTTTCACACTTCGATTTGTGTATCAATGGTTATATTCTGAACACAAAAAAGAATCGTCGTTACCTCTTGGTTTCTGGTTATTGAGCGTTACAGGAGCATTGCTGATTTTAACGTATGCGATTTTCAGAAAAGACCCTGTATTATTTATTGGTCATGGTTTTGGAACCATTATTTATATTAGAAACTTAATCTTATTGCACAGACAAGGCGATGCTTAAGATCATAGAACATTATCCGAGAACTGTTATTATTTGCATTGTGCTGTTAATGCTTGGTGTGAGTTTTCAGTTTCTGGAAGTGACCATTATGGAAGCACGTAACTTTATTACTGCTCGCGAGATGATTTCTGATGGCAATTGGGTTATGACAACCATGAATGGTGGACCACGCTATCAAAAACCCCCTTTACCGACATGGTTTACAGCAATGTTCGGAATGCTGTTCGGCATCAAAAATGTATTTGCTCTCAGAATTCCTGGAATCTTAATGCTAATAGCAATTGGAATAACAGCAAGGCGTTTCAGTTTATTAATTCTGAAAAACGAACTGCATGCTTTTATTAATGCGTTAATCACGATTACTACATTTTATCTTATCGCTATTATTATTGAAGGCCCTTGGGACATTTTTGCGCATGGATTTATGTATTTAGCCATATACCATCTGTTCAATTTGTTTCAAAAACAATCTAAGTATTGGAATCATGTTTTGATGGCAGGCATATTTATAGGTTTTTCTATTCTTTGCAAAGGCCCTGTGTCACTCTATGCATTATTCCTTCCTTTCTTAATTGCTTATGGCGTCGTGTATAAATACAAAGGATTTAAGACTAAATGGTTTACAGCGATTGCAGTACTCTTCCTAGCCTTATGGGTTGGCGCCTCTTGGTATACTTATGTTCGTGTAGCAGATCCTGAAACCTTTTTAAAAATCGCATCTAAAGAAACTGGCAATTGGTCTAGCTATAATGTACGACCTTTCTATTACTATTGGAGTTTCTTTACTCAGACTGGCCTATGGACAATTCCTGCGTTTATTAGTTTGTTATATCCATATTTAAAGACCAGAGTTAGTAATCTAAAGGCTTATAAATTTACTTTACTATGGACTTTGCTAGCTGTGTTTTTACTATCTGTTATTCCTGAAAAGAAATCCAGATATCTAGTTCCCGTATTAATTCCATTAGCCTTAAATACAGGGTTTTACATAGAATATTTAATTAGACAGTTTAAACCCATAAAAGACTGGCGTGAGACCTATCCTGTCTATTTCAATTTTGGATTAATTGGGTTGGTATGTATCGCTTTTCCTTTTATTGGTTTTTTCCTTGGGCCTTTTCTAACTGGTTGGCCATTAATTCAATTTATAATAGCATCTATCGTTCTTTTAGGAATTGGGATAAGTATATTTTTAAGCTTGAAACGAAAACAATTCAGATTAACGTTCTACTTCTATATTGCATTTATGGTCGCTGTTTTTGTGTTTGTTTCGCCTATTGCAAAATTGCAGGGACAACCTGGATATAATCCTGTAAGCAACTTGAAAGCTGAAACTGAATCACAAGGCTTGAAGGTGTATACCTTAGGAGGCGTCTCGCCTGAAATTATTTGGCAGTTTGGTGATAAACTAAAATCTATAAAAACTTCTGAAAATGGACTTCAATTTCCAGATGAAGATACTTTTGGGTTACTTGTTCAATCACTTAGCGACAAGGATAAAGCTTTATTGTCTGAACAATACACCATGACACTAAAAGAGCATTTCGATTTGAATACAGCTTCAAAAGATTCGAGAAATTATAGAGATCGCCTTACCAACGATTATTATATTCTTACGAAGAAATAAATCGTTTCTCCAAGTATTTAAATAGCTTAAAAAAGATAAAGCCAGAAAGGGCACCGAAAATCATTCCACATAAAATATCTAGCGGAAAGTGTACACCAACATAAATACGGCTGTAAGCCACTAAAAACGCCCAAAACAGCAATAGGAAAATAGCGTTTTTGTAGACTGGTCGGAATAGCAATCCTCCCAACACAGCTGCAGCCATAGAGTTAGCTGCATGCCCTGAGAAGAAACTGCGGTTCGTGCTACAACGCTCAGCGATATAACGAATACTATCCATTATTTCTTCACAAGCGCAAGGTCTAAAACGTTTAAATCCACGCTTAAAAATATTGGTTGTCTGATCTGTAAAAGTGATCATCAATGCCACTACAATAACTAAAATGAGTAAAGCCTTCAAACCAAATTTTCTATAGAATAGAAATAGAATGAGTGCATACAATGGCACAAAGGTCAGCTTGTTTGTGATCAGCAACCACATGCCATCCCAGGTTTCAGAACCCAAACTATTGAGATATACAAAAAGCTCTGTATCGTATTGTAAAAGTTGATCTAGCATTAGTCGTCGTAGCGTTGTACTTCTCTGTCGTAAAAATCAGTAGCTTGTTGCACTAGATTTTCCATTTCACTTTCAATCTCTTTCTGGTCGTGTTCATCGAACTCTTCAAACCACTCTACCTCATCATCTTCAAGATTGATAATAAATCTCGGGAATTCAGTATGAATTATAAAAATGGCGTTAGGATAATCTGTGTTATCGCCTAAGATGAACTTCGGTAGTTTCATAAATAAAAGTTATAAGTTTCAAGTGTCTTAAATATTTAAAGTTTACTTGAAATTGAGGTAAAAATAGCCAAAAGTTCTTTTGCTTCTCCTCTTATTTCTTTAATATTTGAGTTAGTTATATTAAGCGTTTCTATAATCTCTAACCAATAATCCGTTTCGCAGGCTTCAGATAAACTTATCTTAATCTTATTTTGAAAGTCTTTTTTACTTCTAGAACGATTAGCCTCTCTATAATTTGCTCCAATGCTTGTACCAGATTTCGAAAGCTGGTTTCTCAAAACTAATGCCTCAGGCGTTTTAGGAAGAGAAGATGAAAGTTTTAAAATTGAAATTGCGAATTTGAGAGTACGTTGTTCAAGCTGTTTTGCAAATTCCTTATTAGTCATAAATAACTTTTAAACTTTAAATACTTTACGGACTTTAAGTACTTAATTAGTTTTATTAATCAACTTATTAGTCAAATAATTGAATCGAATATACAACAAAATTGCAGCAGTGGTGAGTCCGGCTAGTAATCCAAGCCAAATTCCGAGGCTTCCATACGCATCCGCTTTCCCTAAGTAGTAACTTACCGGAAAGCCAACCATCCAATACGCAATAAACGTTATCAATGTTGGGATATATACATCTTGCAATCCTCTCAGCGCTCCAAGCATAATAACTTGTACACTATCACTCAACTGAAAAATAGCTGCAGCAATAAGCAATGTAGCTGCAGTGGTAATCACTTCTGCATTATCCAGAGCATTTACAGGATCATCTAAATCGACATACAACTTTGGCAATTCTTTATGGAATAACCAAAATACGAGTGCGAAAACAGCAGCAAACAGTAATCCCAACAGGAAGATTGATTTCGCAATTCGCCTTAAGTCTATGTAATGCTTCAATCCCTTTTGGTTCCCTACTCTAACCATCGCTGCCACACTTAGTCCCATAGCTACCATAAAGGTCATTGATGATAAATTGAGAGCTATTTGGTTTGCAGCTTGTGCATTTTTCCCTAAAAGTCCACTCAACCATATTGCAGCGGTAAAGATGCCAACTTCAAAAAACATTTGCATAGCACTTGGAAAACCGAGGTTGATTACTTTCTTTATCATGGCAGATTCGAGTACAAAAATCTTAATGTTAGTGACATAAGCTTTAGATTTTTTATGACCTATGAGCAGCCACCACAAGAAGCCTAGCATGATAAATCGTGACACTAAAGTTCCGATGGCTGCACCGACAATACCAAGTTTAGGACAACCAAATTTTCCGAAGATAAGTACGTAGTTGACCGCAACATTAACCAGATTAGCCAAGATTGTTGCGTACATTGGGTATTTGGTCATGGACAGACCATCACTAAACTGCTTGAATGCTTGAAACACAATTAATGGTACCAACGAAAAGGCTACCAAATCCAAATACGGAATCGCCAGAACCACTACCTCTTCTGGTTGTTTCATAAGATGCATTAGTGGTTTCGCCAAAAGCTCCAAGCCAAAGAGCACTAGACCTAAAACTGTACATAAAAACAAGCCATGTTTAAAAGAAGATTTGCCTTTAGCGAAATTACCTTCAGTATCAGACTCTGCAATTAGCGGTGTTATGGCTGTGGAAAACCCAATGCCAAGCGACATCGCCACAAAGATGAAACTATTTCCAAGCGATACTGCAGCAAGTTCTGCCGAACCCAATTGCCCAACCATTATGTTGTCGATAAACCCAACAAAGGTGTGCCCCAACATTCCCAGAATTACTGGAGTAGCTAGCTTTAAATTGTAATTAAATTCTTTGGTATACGCAGTTAGTTGCAACTATGTGAAATTTGAACGGCTAAAGGTAATGGACATTCTATCGAATTCCAATATATGTCTTGCATATAATTTGGGCTTTCAACAGCTAAACACATAATTGTTAATAAGTTATGCTTAAAAATAAAATATCAAATCTCATAATTATTAAATTTATACAACCTTTTTTATTAAAGCATACCAAGAAACTTTAGCTATTATTTAGAGGGATTAAAAATATTTGTTTAAGTTTCTTCATGAGGAGAGCAATTGCTCTCCTTTCTTCTTGTATAGATTAACACTTTTTTAGACCTTTTATACTGAAGCTTTTATAACTTGTCCAGAAATCAACCATCATTATGAAGCAACTCCTATTCGCATTGCTGTGCTTTGTTACACTCACACCAATACATGCTCAAGACACTCCTGAACCTTTTCTAGAGGGTATAGTCGATAAATTCCCCAACGTTAGAGATATTGCCATATCGCCAAATGGAAACGAAGTTATCTTCTCTGCTCAAAGTGTTATGGGAGATATTTCGGCTTTAGTGAGTGTCACTAAAACTAAAGCGGGTTGGTCACAACCAAAAGTGATGTCGTTTTCTGGACAGTTCTTTGATTTGGAACCCTTCTTTGCACCAGACGGATTACAACTATACTTTGTGTCTAATAGACCTTTAGACAATACCACTACAGAGATTAAGGATTTTGACATTTGGGTTGTGAATCGCAGCGCTGTAAACGATACATGGTCTGCTCCTGAAAACCTTGGTGCACCTATAAATACGAGTATGGATGAATTTTATCCAGCAATAACCAACTCTGGAAACTTGTATTTTACCTTAGATAACCCTGAGTTAAAACAGCGTGATAACATCTATGTCAGTGAATTAAAAAACGGTAAGTACACCACACCTAAAGCTTTGAGTGAAGGGATTAATACGGTGAGTTATGAGTTTAATGCCTTTGTTGCACCGGACGAATCCTATCTTATTTTTAGTGGTTATAACCGAAAGGATGGTTTGGGTAGTGGGGACATGTACATTAGTTACAACAATGACGGCGTTTGGTCTACTGCCAAAAACCTGACTACCATTAACTCCGACAAAATGGACTACTGCCCTTTTGTAGATACCAAAACCAATACCTTATACTTTACAAGCAAGCGTTTAGGAAACTACAATACGACAAACACCAAACGTTCTTTGGAAGAGTTAAAAACCATTTTTAAGCAGTTTGATAATGGTTTGAGTCGGTTGTATAGAGTGAAATTTGAGGGGAATTAATAAGATTTCACAACACTTTGGATGTGTAGCTATATATCTTTAAGTGCTTTAGATTTTTCGTTTGAAGACTTCTTGATAATATTTTATTGCTAGATTATTTGCTCTAGATTCAATACTTTCTATTTCCCAATCTTCATGATTATCTATGAATTCTTTTACCCAACTATATGATGATTTTTTATAAATTTCCTTTTTGTCAATATAACTTAAATTATCCGCAAGACCATTAAGCTTAGTCTCCAACAGAATCAAATTTCCAATATTGAAAGTAATTTCTCCTTCTGACTCAGAAACAATATGTTCTATACTTCCAACATCAGAAAAAACATCTTCTTCTTCAATCAAACAGTTTAGTTTTTGGATAGCATATTTGGTTTTAACATTACTAGGCTTTGATTTTTTAGTATATGTCAATGAGGCAAAACCGTTTGAAAATTGTTCAAAATCAGGAAATAATTTATTTAACGGCTCAATCAATAATCCATCAATCTTAGCATGGGATTCAGATTTACTTTGACATTTCCTTAGGTTAATAGCAAACTTAGCATAAATAGTTTCAAATTTGCTCGCTCTACCTGAAAGAACAGCATTATAAGCAAAATGGAAATTTTCTAAGTATTGAATTGTATCCTTAAACTTCTTTGGCGAAATGAAACCTTTTTCTTTCACTTTAAACAATGCAAGAAGAGCAATCCTAACTTGAACAATATTAAAATAATTCATAAGAACATTTAAACTTTGTACTAGCCAAAAATATTCTTTCCTGTTGTTATAATCTTCTCTTCGCGGATTTAGAATTTTTATATAATCATTAGCATTATTCTCTATCTCAGAAAGGAATTCTTTGTAACGCTTTTTTTTCTTTGGACTAACTTCTTTTAAAAAATCATCATACAATTTTGTCCCTGATGATTTCTTATAAGTTGAAATCCAGAAATGCCTATAATATGTTGCAAGTCCAACAGTTTCTCTTCTTGATATAAGAATTTTCTTTATGTCAGCCCATTTGACTTCGGCAAAGTCTGCAGATCCTCCTTCATCTACAATCTCGAAAATTTTATTTTTTATTAAATCAACATGAGATAGTTTTTTCCCTTTTGCGTTTAGGATTTCAAAAATCATATTAGCATTACCTTTGTCTGGTGTAGATATAGAAATAAATATAGAACCTAATACTTGATCTCTTATAGCCTTTAGAATATCAACATAACTTAACTGTTCAACATCATCATCCCCTAGTTTTTTCTTTAAATAGGTTCTCAACTTTTTCTCATCTAATCTGTCATATAGGTAACTGAAAGAATCTTTTATACACTCTTCTTCCTCTGTTGAAGTTTCTTGCACGTCCTTCTTTTCTCTATCTTGTATGTAAAATGAAAAATATGGGTAATGAGTTTTACTTTGTAATATTCTAACATCTTCTCCATCATCATTTTTAGTCATTATATATTTAAAAACTTGTTGGCTTAAAACTTCCTCATCAATATTTCTGAACCTATCAGAAAGGGCAGAAAAAAGTATTGTTATAGTAGTTATTCTTTGTTGTCCATCTACAACAAAAATAGACTGGTCATTATCGTTGGATTCAGAAAAATCCCCTATAAAAAGCATAGTTCCGAGAAAGTAACTTTTTGGCTCAAGTTTCCCATTCTTTATCGTTAAACAATTTAACATGTCATCTAAGAATTCCTGATAATTTTTTTTATCCCAGGAATACTCTCTTTGAAATCGTGGTATAGTAAATTGACTTCCCGAAATTAGTAGAGATTTTATACTCTTATCTTTAGGTTTGATATTCATATAGTTTTAATCTGCCATTATTTTTTTGGTCAATTCCATCTAATACATAGATAGGTAACGTTCTAATGTTGTTCAACTTTAGTTAAACGAAGTTAACTTTTAAAACCCAAGCAATCAATACGTAAACCTACGTATTTTCATGAAGCTACTTTCCTACCCAAACTTGTTAATAACCAAGCGGTTTTGTAGATAAGTTTTTGTATGACGTCCACAAGTTTCTCCTAACTTTGATTGTAACCAAATGCTACACCATCATGCGTATAGAATACGACATTAAACTTGGGTTTAAGGATGTGATGATACGTCCAAAACGTTCTACTCTAAAAAGCCGCTCACAAGTTTCCTTAGAGCGTGAGTATACCTTCTTACATAGCAAAACCAAATGGAAAGGCATCCCCATAATGGCTGCCAATATGGACACGGTTGGGACTTTTGATATGGCCAAGACTTTGGCAAATCACCAACTCTTTACAGCCATACATAAACACTATGCCATTACCGACTGGAATGTCTTCTCTTCTAATGCAGAAGAGGGTATCGAAGATTTTGTTGCAGTGAGCACAGGTACAAGTAAGCAGGATGCTGAGAAGTTGAAATCCATTATGGAGTTTAATCCGCATTTCAGGTTTATTTGTATCGATGTTGCCAATGGTTACTCGGAGCATTTTGTAGAGTTTGTTCGTAGAACCAGAGATCAATATCCGGACAAGGTCATCATTGCAGGCAATGTGGTTACTGGTGAAATGGTGGAAGAATTGTTGCTATCTGGTGCTGATATCGTTAAGGTTGGTATCGGACCTGGTTCGGTATGTACGACTCGGGTAAAAACTGGTGTTGGCTACCCACAGCTATCTGCCATCATTGAATGTGCTGATGCGGCGCATGGTCTCGGTGGACAAATCATTAGTGATGGTGGTTGTACCATTCCTGGTGATGTGGCCAAAGCCTTTGGTGCTGGTGCTGATTTTGTGATGCTTGGCGGTATGCTTGCTGGTCACGATCAAAGTGGTGGTGAGCTCATAGAACGTAATGGTGAACGCTTTAAAACCTTCTACGGCATGAGTTCTGAGACTGCAATGGACAAACATTCTGGTGGTGTCGCAGACTATAGAGCCAGTGAAGGCAAAGCTGTTGAAGTGCCTTATCGCGGTAATGTTACAGAAACACTACAAGACATACTAGGTGGCTTACGTAGCACTTGTACTTATGTTGGTGCGCAACGCCTCAAAGAACTCACCAAACGCACAACCTTTATAAGAGTTGCAGAACAAGAAAACAGGGTGTATACTAAGAAGTCTTAGTACTCGTATAGATAAGTTCTATCTAAAGTTCCGGATTGGTCAAATTCTTTTACTTCTAGTGGGTAATCGTTGTCATCGTAGGTGATTTCGAAAGACTCAGAATATAAAAACGTTCCAAAGTTGTTACTGTAGAAGTTTCTTTGTGTAATGTTATTTTCACCATGCGCTGGTTGTTCGAAGAATACTATTTTTAAGACATCTCTTCCGAAGATATTCTTTCGTACTGCATTTTTATTGTCATAATCATACATCACAGAAAACGGTTCAACACTACCTGCTCTTCTTATGAGGTTATCATTACTAAATTCTAAGACAATATCCATTTGGTACTCATCATCAATGCCCAATCCTGCATTCGTGTAATAATTTTCGAGCGTGACAATATCTCCGGTTTCATCATACGATACCTCGTATCTGTTTATTGCACCTTCGTCGACGATAAATCTAATCAGCTCGTTGTTTTCATTATACACCAACTCTCTACTTACTGCTAAGTTTCCGTTAGATGCATATAGGTCAATCGTTGTCATCAGATCATTGGTATAAGTATATTGAGCACTTAAGTTTCCGTCTCTATAAATATCGTCGTACTTATTTTGATCGCTATAATTTACAGTAGTAACTGTTGTGCTACCACCTTCTAATATTCTTGTTATTTGCTGAACCAATTGTCCTTGTGTAGGAGGGTTTTGTGTACTAGGATTGTTATCATCGGAACACGATAACATACTGATTGATAGGAATAATACCAGTGCTAGCTTAAGTAAGTGTTTCATGTGAGGCTGGGATTTACAATTAATATTTGAGGTAGCGAATTTAAGAAACTCCTTTACGACAAACAAGCACAGTTTCTTGGTTTGCAAAGCCATGAAGATTATCATCCGCTTCTTCAAAAGACAATGGGTTTACATTAAAGCCTGCAGCTTGTAATCGCTGGGATAACCCTTCAACTGAATATACACGTACGTGATCGTCTTGTCCAAAATGCTTCAATCGGTCTTCTGGACTGATAATGGAATAATCTTCATAGATATCGCCTTCTTTAAATGGCGTTTGAATTAAACATGTTCCATTTGGTTTCAGAATGCGATATAGCTCTTTCATCGCTGTAGTATCTTCAATGATATGCTCTAAAACATGATAGCACAGTATGACATCGAAGGCTTCATCTTCAACATTAATATCAGTAATATTATATTGCCTGTCAGCTAGAAAATTTCCAGATAAATCTGTTGTTATGTATTCAATCTTACGAAATCTACGGAATGCTTTGAGCTTGCGATACAATGCTCTTGAAGGTGAGAAATCTAAAATCGTAGGGTTGAAATTAGTATAATCTCTTTCTATAATTTGCCACAGCCTTCTATCTCTCGAGAGGCTTCCACAACTTGGACATATCTTGTCATAACCTCCAAAAGGAATGAATGCTTTTAGTGGTTTTTCACAAATTGTACACTTAAAGTTGTCTCCCTTGTAAGACAGCGAATAATGAATGTCTCTGAATGTTGGCTCTAACTTGAAGAACAGTTTGTTAGGTATTAACGTCCTAACTATTGTCTTTAGAGCCTTGTACATACTATGCTAGGTTATCGATATGATATTGCACCAAACCTTCAATCGGTCGTCTTTCGAAATTACCAACAGTAAATCCGAATTCTTTAGCTACTTCCTTAATTTCATCTTGAGAGAAATACGCAATAGAACCTGCGAAATGGACAGGAACAGTTTTGATTTCTTCTGCGTATTGCATGATCATATTTCTGGCAAAATCTCTGAAGCCTTTTTTGATAAGCTCAACGATATACTCGCTATCCTTGTTCAGGAACATAAACTCAGCGAAGCTCGCCAAATAGGCATTTGGGTTGGGTTGCTTGTATAAATTATATTTGATATAGTCTGCATCCATGTTGAACTTGTGACCAAATGCTACTCGTATATCTTCTGGCATGTGATTGAAATAATAGTCTTTAATCAACATCTTGCCATAATGATTACCACTCGCTTCATCCATAAGTGAATATCCAAGCGATAATACACGTTGGTGCAATTCCTTGCCATCATAATAACTACAGTTAGATCCTGTTCCCATGATACAGACTACGGCAGCTTCATCAGTTGTATTAATAGTCGCTCTTACAGCAGCCATGGTATCTTCCTGAACTTCAACCGCAGCATTTGGGAAATAGGCTTCTAAAACCCCTTTTAAGATAAGTCTTGGGTTTTCCGTACCGCAACCTGCACCATAGAAAAAGATATGAGATGCCTCTTCGCGATAGGCTTTTAATTCATCACTTTTCTTGATGATTTTTTTGAGCTTTTTTTCTGAAAGAATTGCTGGATTTAACCCTTTGGTTCTAATCTTTTCCTCTAACTGATTTCCTTGCATGTCTATGGCCATCCAATCACATTTGGTTGAACCACTGTCTACTATTAATATCATAGGCTAAAAACTAAAAATTCCGTAGTTTTTGAAGTCATAAAACTACGGAATTGTATACTATTTATTATTACGAATTATAAGTTATTGATATGTTGTGCTAATTCAACCAACTTGTTTGAATATGCAAACTCATTGTCATACCAAGCTACAAGTTTGAAGAATGTAGAATTCAATTCTATTCCTGCGCCTGCATCAAACACACAAGTTCTTACTTCTCCTACCATATCCTGAGATACTACTGGCTCGTCTGTATAACCAACAACGTTTCCTAACTCACCACCATTAGCCGCATCTTGAAATACTTTCTTTATCTCTTCGTAAGATGTTTCTTTTTGCAACTTTACAGTTAAATCTACAGCTGATACATCTGCAGTTGGTACTCTAAACGCCATCCCTGTAAGCTTTCCATTAAGCTCTGGAATCACTTTTCCAACAGCTTTTGCTGCTCCTGTTGTTGTAGGGATAATGTTGTTCAGTGCAGAACGTCCTAATCTATAGTTCTTACGCGAAGGACCATCTACTGTTAACTGAGTTGCTGTTGTAGCGTGGATTGTCGTCATTAAGGCTTCTTCGATTCCGAAGTTGTCGTGCAACAATTTAGCCATTGGTGCTAAACAGTTTGTTGTACAAGATGCGTTAGAGACAATCGTTTGATCTGCTGTTACCTCATCATGGTTTACACCCATTACATACATAGGTGCATCTTTACTTGGTGCTGAGATCACAACCTTTTTTGCACCTGCATCGATATGATATTGTGCAGTTTCTAATGTAGTGAAGATTCCTGTACAATCAGCAATAACTTCTGCACCTACTTCGTCC
Source organism: Winogradskyella sp. 3972H.M.0a.05 (assembly GCF_040493455.1). NCBI lineage: Bacteria > Pseudomonadati > Bacteroidota > Flavobacteriia > Flavobacteriales > Flavobacteriaceae > Winogradskyella > Winogradskyella sp. 3972H.M.0a.05. The sequence continues at coordinate 474,889 of NZ_JANFDA010000002.1, forward strand.
CATTTTAAGTTTTTTGGATCGCGTTCAGCAGTTACTCTAATGGTTTTCCCATCGACTACTAGGTTGCCATCCTTTATTTCTATTTTGCCATCGAATCTGCCGTGAACTGAATCATACTCTAAAAGGTAAGCTAAGTGCTCAACGTCTAACAAATCGTTAATTGCCACAACATCTACATCTGGACGATTTACTGTTGCTCTAAACACAATCCTACCTATTCTTCCAAATCCGTTAATTCCTAATTTTAAATTCGACATGTTTATTTCTCTTTTTTAGTTGTTTTTAATTGTTAAATGGATAGTATATCCGAAATTCTTAATAATTCTCTATTAATGTCATTATGCCCTTTGGTGATGGCATCGATATCTGTGGCTGTAATGATATTATTTTCAATACCTACCATAATATCGCGCTTTCCGTCTAGCAAAAACTCTACTGCTTTCACGCCTAAACGGCTTGCCAAAACACGATCAAAGCATGTTGGACTTCCACCTCTTTGCAAATGACCTATTACTGTTACTTTAGTCTCATATTCAGGTAAATTCTTACCAACATATTCCGCCAGTTCGAATACGTTTTTACCAGTTTTATCACCTTCAGCAACAATAACTATACTAGATGATTTTCCACTGCGCTTACTACGTTTCAACGATTCTAAAAGTGTATCTAAACCTATATTCTCTTCAGGTATTAATATCTCTTCAGCTCCTGCTCCTACACCACTATTTAGTGCAATAAAACCTGCATCTCGTCCCATAACTTCCACAAAGAATAATCTGTTATGCGAACTGGCTGTATCTCTAATCTTATCGACAGCTTCTACAACTGTATTTAAAGCAGTATCATAACCAATTGTAAATTGAGTGCCTCTAATATCATTATCGATTGTTCCTGGAACTCCAACTACTGGAATATCATATTCCTGACTGAAAATAAGACCTCCTGTAAACGTTCCATCTCCACCAATAAGGACTAAAGCATCTACTTCTGCTTCCTTAAGGTTTTCGTAAGCTTGTTGACGCCCTTCTTTGGTTCTGAAATCTTGGGAACGTGCAGACTTTAAAACCGTTCCTCCTTTATTGATAATGTTCTTTACGCTACGAGGTGACATCTCTTCGAAATCATTTTCGATGATTCCCTGATAACCTCTATAAAAGCCTAAGCATTTTAAGTCATAATATGCACAGGCTCTAACTACAGCTCTAATGGCTGCATTCATTCCTGGAGCATCTCCTCCAGAGGTCATTACACCTATTTTTTTAATGTCTCTAGACATACATTTCTTAGTTTGAAACGTAAAATTACTAAACAAAACCTACAATAATAGAGGGTTTTCGATTAATTTAACGGCTCAACTAAAACTCAAACGTTTTCGTTAATAACTATTGTGAAACTTATTGTAAAAAAGGGAATTAGTTTTCCGATTTGGACGGTTTTTTCGGCTTCATGGTGATAAAATCTGCCAAATCACTATCAGATTCTTTCTTATCTGTTTTTGCTTCTTCTTTCTGCTCTTTTTTGTTTTTTCCAGAAAATATAATCTGAATCAATTCTTTGAAATTGTCGAATTCAACATTATACGACAATCCCACACCTTGCGTGTATCCAATTTCCTCACCAAAGTTGCGAATCGTATTTTCTCGATTGAAGAATTGCGCTCTAAGTGTACCATCCTCATTGAGTAAGAAATCTATTTGAACATCACCTGCGATAACAGATTGCGTAGCATCTGCATTACCTATTGGCACACCAACTTTACCGTTAATGATAACTCTATCCGAAAGTTTGGTTTCTAGGGTTAACCCGAAACGATCATTTGTTTGATAATCTGGTCGGTTCTCTCCTATTTGATAATCGAAACCTATATTCAGTTTTCCATCCTGATCTCCCAACAGGTCATTGATGATTCCATTTAAACGTTCTGTAATCGTACCTGAAAGGTTAAGGTCACCAAGTCCTCTGGCAAAACCTCCAGTAGAAAGTAGGTATAGCGCTTGGTTGTCTCGCTCTTCCTTAGAGGATAATCGATAGTCTAACTCAGACTTAACCGTAGAACTTACGCCAGGAAAGCTAAACGTAAAATCTGGATCTGGTTGTTCTAATTCTCCTGTTAAATTGATTTCGAGATCAACATCAATGTTTCTATTGATAGGATTATCGAGCAATACAGAAGGGTTTGTTTGTGTGCTATAAACAGCTCTTAGGTTTATCTGTGCTTTGAGCGGATCCCCTTCCCAAGCAATAGTGCCACCAGGCAATACTTCAAATTCTTTCTGAACTAAAGCCCCATATCTAAAATTGTAGGTTCCTTGGAATACTGAAAAATCGCCCCACATATTGAACTTGCCATTGGTATTGATATCAAACAGTAAGTTACCTTCTCCTTTTCCCTTTATAGTACTTCCAGAATCTTTATCAATGACAATCTCTATTTCTGCATTTTGATTGACATCTAAATCGAATTTTAACTCTAAGCCTTTTACTTCGGTTTCGGTTGTTGCTATTCCGCCTTTTATTCTAGCTTCTTTTTCTTCTGGACTTAAGAAATGGATATAAGAGTTGTCTCCAAACGATTCTGAATCATTCAGTGGAATATAAAATTCTGTATCTGTTTCTGTGCTCCCTTCAAAATCCACAAGAAGCTGATCCGTTGGTCCAACAATGTCTGCCTCACCACTCACAAAGCCTTTACCATAGTACAATGCATCTTCTTTTTCTTCAGTATTCAATACTAAAAGTCTGTTAGTACTCAACTTCAAACCAAGTGTCCAATCAGAAAAGTTATTATGACTTATACTTCCATTGAGAAGCCCTCTAGAGAAGTACTCGGAATCTGTGAGCACAACATTATCAAAGATGAAGTCTTGTCGCCTTAGATTTACTTTAGAATCAAAATCGAACGCATAATCTACATTCAGGTAAGGAATGGACATACCAGCTTCATCCAAAAGTAGTTGTCCATTGATATCTGGTTTATTCAAACTACCTGAAACTTTTGCATCTCCAGATACTAGACCTCTAATATTACTAATAACGCCTTCACCCAAAGGATTCAAAGGATCTAATAGAAAATCTTCAAAAGCAACATCAACATTGATTGTTGGGTTCTTAGAATCGAAGTCTATATTGCCATCGGCATCCAATGTTTTGAGGTTATCATTTTCGAGAGAAACATCTAGTGCATAATTAGTCAATGATTGATTTCCGGATAGCTTAGCTGTGAGTGTCCCAAGGTTATATTTGTTAAGATTCAGATTATCTATAACAATGTCTGAACTTGGTTTGTAGGTTCCTTCTCTTTGCAGCAATTTAATATTTCCGTTAATGTTCCCTGCTAGCGCCAAACTATCAATTGGCGGTGTAATCTTCACCAGATCGACATCATTGAAATTAAGTTCTAAATCTTTGTGAGTATCACCTCTTATCTCACCCGAAAGTGACATGTCCTCGTTATTGTGGCTAAGTACCAAATCGTCAATAAGGAAGTCTGTAAGGTCTTTATCGAATGTGACCTTATTCAACATATTTTTTTCAGCATTAATCTGCCAATCATAACCTTTGAATTGTAAATCCGACTTTCTGAATCCCACCACAAACTTGTTGTTTTCGTTGATAGTATAAAACATGTTTAGGTCATAGGTATCTGTATTTCCTTCGCCTCCTCTAAATTCTGTTTTCACAAAAAGTGTATCTCTAACAGTCCTATTAATGAAGTTAAAGTCTGAAACATTGTAATATCTGGTACTCACAGAATCTACATGAACATAGGTATTGAATACAGGATTACTATTATCGACCTTCATAGTAATGACATTGGCGAAGTAATCATTCAGCTTTATTTGTGGTGCATCAAAATTTAGTTTGAAACGCTTCGCATCGGATTCTATTCGTCCTTTTATGGTAGTATTTTCACTAAGCTTCATGTCTTTGAAAAAGACACCAACGATTTTGTCGTATATCTTGAAATCGAAATCGAGATACTGTCCATCGTCTATAAGATGTGGACTATAATTGGTAAATATGCTTCCTACTGAATTCTCCGTGAGCTTTTGAATGTCTTCAAAATTGAATCTTCCTTTTATGGTTCCGCTAATAATGTCTGGAGAGTTAACCGTAATGATTCTATCTTCATTTACGAACTTAGATGTTGCAGTAAAATCGTCGAAGACATAATTTTGATTCTGGTTTTTGTATACAGTATTCTTTATCGTAACCGTCCCTTCTGCATCTTCAATGGATGAACCAGCCATAGACATATCTACATCGCCTCTAAAGACAGAGACACTATCACGAGTGACAAAATTCATGGCTCTTAGGTTTGCTAAACCAACTTTAGCCTTAAAATCGTAGGTTCGTACGTCTTCAGAAAAATCTACAAGCCCATTAAAATCGAGCTTTAAGTTCTTGTCGTCGGCTAACAGTTTTCCGTCAAAAATTTTATTCCCTAGCTTCCCTTCAACATTAATATTGTGATATAAATAGCCATTGTAGAACAGATTGAATACTTCACCTGTAACCTGAGTATTGAGGGTCTCTAATGTAAATCCTTTTCCATCGACATCCAGATTAAAAGATGTGTTGCCAACATCTGGGTCTTGCGCAATTGGTCCAAGATTAAAATCTGTAAATACCAGTGTTCCTTTATAGTCAGCATTATCTATATCATCAATTTTGGTCATTTCCATATCGGATTCTACCAAACCAAGTTCTGTATTGATGTTGAGTTTAGCATCAATAGTTTTTGAGGTTATATAGGAAGTCCCTTTTATTTTGAAATTACCAAGCTTGGAAAACACTGATGGAATAGATTGCCCTAAAATGTTTGGCAATAGTGCTTGTAAGTCATAATAGTTTGAAGATAAATCTGAAAAATCACCATCCATAGAGAAGTTATCATCTTCACTATTGAATAAGTTCTTAAAGGTAATATCTCCATAAATTCTAGTACGTCTGCTCGTATTAACCTTAAGGTTTTTAGCAAATAGATCATTTAAGGTTCCTGAAAGATTCACATCTAATCTCGCCTTTTGGTTTTTACCAAACTCGTTGTAGAATACATTGAGGTCATCTAGTTGAAGATTAGAGTCTTCAAAATTTGCAGTGACCTTAACCTTATCTGTAAAGTCCTGAAGATCTTCTCTCGAATAATCAAATCGAACATTGCCATGAAGGTCTGACTGTTCTGTAAGTATATTCACATTTTGAAAATTCATGTGCGACAAGGTATACTCAAAATCTGTCGACATATTCTTCAAACGCAAACCTCTATCATCCAAAAAAGACAAGGTATTGATACGCGCACTTACATCTGGGCCTCGTATCAAAAAGTTAGTGGCATTGATATTGAGTTCATCAAAAGCTAGAATCTGTTGCTGCTCTTTATTTTCATCTATAAGCCTAAATCTGCTATCGTAAATCGACACGTCACTTGAGGATAACAAAAAGCTACTCTCTCCTGTGCGCGGTTGATCGTCATCAAATTTTTCAACAAATACATCGAGGTTTGTATCCGATTCACCTTCGTAGGTTTTTATATTCAGAATTAATCCTTCAATATCAACATCACCAAAATTCAATTTACCATTATAGAGGTTCCTAAAGTTGAGAATAGACGTGTTAAGCTCAACGATACTGATAAGTGTATCTTTCTTATGGTCTTCAACAAAAATCTCCTTGAGTTCTACATCACCATTAAACTGTAAGCCAACTTTGGCAATGGTAATGTTAGTTCCAAAATCTTCATTAACCTTTTTAGTGGCATATTTTCCCAACTTGGTTTGTACGGATGGAATGGAAAGTATAAGTACCAAAATGATAAACAGCAACAGGATGATGCCGATAATCTTAGACGTTATTTTTAGTACTTTTTTAATACGCATTTAAAGGTATAGACTTTATTGGGAAAAACCTACTTTTGTATTTACGTTACAAGCGACTGTGCCAGACGTTTGTATCGCTTCAAAATTAACAATTATTGTGCCTAAAACTCGTTAATGGTTTCAGAAAATGTTTACATCCTAGGGATTGAATCATCTTGCGACGATACAGCGGCTGCTGTATTATGTAACGGAAAGATTTTGAGCAATGTTGTAGCTAGCCAATCCATCCATGAAGAATATGGCGGTGTGGTACCCGAATTGGCTTCGAGAGCGCATCAGCAAAATATTGTTCCTGTAGTGCATCAAGCGCTTGCAAAAGCCAATATTGATAAGTCTCAATTACATGCTGTTGCCTTTACCAGAGGACCTGGTTTAATGGGTTCTTTGTTGGTGGGTACATCCTTTGCTAAATCTTTAGCATACGGACTTGGGATTCCATTGATAGATGTAAACCATATGCAGGCACACATCCTTGCTCATTATATAGATGAGGAAGGTTTTAGTAAACCACCATTTCCATTTTTGGCCATGACCATTTCTGGTGGCCACACACAAATCGTAAAAGTCAACAATTACTTTGACATGGATGTTATTGGTGAAACCATAGATGATGCTGTGGGTGAAGCTTATGATAAAAGTGGAAAGATTCTAGGTTTAGGTTATCCTGCTGGTCCAGAAATTGACAAACGTGCTGCCTTAGGAAATCCAAAGGCTTATAAATTTACCAAGCCAAAAGTTGATGGACTTAACTTTAGTTTTTCTGGATTGAAAACTGCGATACTCTATTTTGTACAGCGTGAAACTAAAGCCAATCCAAATTTTGTAACGGAAAACCTCAACGATATTTGTGCTTCAATTCAGTATACCATTATTGGCATTTTGATGGATAAGCTTAAGCTAGCTTCAAAAGAGACTGGCATTAAGCATATTGCTATTGGTGGTGGTGTTTCGGCTAACTCCGGAATTAGAGCTGCTTTAAAATCTGGTGAGCAAAAATTCGGTTGGTCAACGTACATTCCAAAGTTTGAATTCACGACAGACAATGCCGCTATGATTGCTATCGTTGGGTATTTAAAATATCTGGAAGGTGATTTCGCTGAGCAAAACGTCATGGCTTCGGCTAGATTAAAAATATAATACATGAGAAAATTAAAGGCGCATCATTGGTTTTGGATAACAACGGCATTTTTAGCACTTGTATGGATAACTAGGTATAATCCTGATGATGATACTGTTGTTAATGCAAATAACTCTTATTTTGTAGTCGATAATAACTCTATAATAGGGTTATTAATGTTCCTATATTTATCAGCAGGAGGAGTCTATTGGTTGCTTTACAGAACTGAAATTAGGTTAATACCTCTATTAACAAAGCTTCACGTATTTATAAGTGTAGCCTGCATTTTTGTTTATCACCTTGGAGTTAATTTTATAGATAAGCTTTCAACGAATAGTGATTTTCCTCTATTTGACGACACATCGGAAACCAATCAATTTGTAACTATTTTGGTAATAACTGGACTGAGTGTTCAGGTAGTATTTATTTTCAATATAATTTTCAGTCTTATTAAAGATGGCATACAACGAAAGCATCGCAAAGCGAATTAGAGAACAGCTAAAATTATTTCCTGAAGATTTTACCGAAAAGAAAATGTTTGGTGGTTTGTCTTTTTTGTATGAAGGCAAAATGACTGTAGGCATTATAAAAGGCGACTTAGCCGTGCGAGTCGTGGCTGCTAAAATGGATAGTGAATTAGCAAAACCTACCGTAAGACCTATGGATTTTACTAAGCGTCCAATGAAAGAATTCATCTATGTCTCCGAAGATGGATTTAAAACTGAAGCACAATTATTGCATTACATAGATTTAGGTCTGGAGCACGCAAAATCCAAACTCAAGTAGACGTTGTTAAAATGTCTGTTGATAACGTAATCAAAGGGCTTTAGAACGTTTCTCAAATTTCTGTTCATTTGTTTTGTTAACCATACCTATTTCTCATGAATCGAATTTTACTCACTATTCTACTTTGCGTTCCATTATTAGGCTTTTCACAATTAAAATTAGAAAAGGAACTAGATTCTATCAATACTGAAGCAGATGCTTCAAAATTTATTGAAACCAACAAGGCAGCTAAAGGCAAAATTATTGTATTCAATAAGGAAAAGCACAATACACGTCTGGCAGAAGATTTGTTTAAGCTTAGTACTGGCGGCAAAAAAGTCTATAAAACTGATTTTGAAAAAACGTATTACAAAGTCATAGAGAAGCAAAGTATTCCTTATTACAGAGTGAGTTATGTGTATTTGGATGGCAAACAAAAAACCATGGATGAGATTAACCTCACGCGCGAAAAAATCATTAGACGCTTTCATCAAGGCTATCGTTTTAAAGACCTAGCCAGATTATTCTCTATGGACCAAAATGCAAATAGAGGTGGCGATTTAGGATGGTTTACCAATGGAGAGACGCATCCAGATTTTGAAGCTGAAGTCTTAGACAATTCGCATGGTGTTAATGAGATTTTCACAATTGACATTCCTTCAAAGGATTGGTATTATGTTGTAGTAAAGACCCACGACACCAAAATGATTGATGAAATAAAAGTCCTAAAGATTACCGAACCCGTAAAATAAATGCAGCTTTTTTATAACCCAAATATATCTGATACCGATACCCAAATACTATTCCCTAAAGAAGAAAGCAGACATATCGTTAAGGTCTTGAGGAAATCCTCCGGAGATGTGCTGCTTATTACCAATGGAAAAGGCTGGCTGTTTGAAGCTAAAATCACTATGGCTGACCTTAAGCGTTGTACTGCCGAAATCGTTTCTAAAACCTACCATGAGAACCGAAACTATAAGCTTCACCTTGCAGTGGCACCAACTAAGATGAATGATCGCTATGAATGGTTTTTAGAGAAAGCTACTGAGATTGGTATAAATACCATTACGCCTATTATTTGTCAGAATTCCGAGCGAAAGGTGATTAAGAAAGAGCGTTTTGAAAAGATTATTCAATCCGCTATGAAGCAATCCTTACAGTATCATTTACCAACACTGAATGATGCTATCGCTTTTAAGTCTTTCTTGAATCAAAAGTTTGAAGGACAAACCTTTATTGCGCATTGCGAGGATACGGATCGAAAATCATTAAAGCAAGAATTAACAACCTCAGAAGAAATTATCATACTCATTGGCCCTGAAGGGGATTTCTCTTCGGAAGAAATTGCTCTAGCGCTACAAAAAGGATTTACAGCTGTAACTTTAGGAGATACAAGACTGCGAACAGAAACTGCAGCTATTGCTGCTTGTCACAGCGTCGCGTTTAGCAATCAATCATAAACGTTTTTGTACACCTGCTGTGATATCTAAGTCGTCTGTCTTGGTTACTAAAACTAAAGATAATTTGTCTTCAGGATTAACCAATTCTGGAATAATAATAGTGCCTTGACCTTCAGAAGTCTTCAAATCGAAAGATTGTTCAGCTACCACGATGTTAGAATTTTTCAATGTTCTGTTTCTATTTTCGCCACGCTTTACAGATGTTATGCGTTCTTCAATAACCAAAATAACACTAAGCATTCTGTCATCTGTAGCCCCTTCAACCTTATAATTAAAAGAGACAAGCTCTTCCTTTCGGCTTATATCATTTACACTGATACTATTAGAACTTGGTTTCGACAAATACGACTTCAGTTTGGCGTTCATTTTTTGCTTATTAGAACCAACAAAATGTTCTTTCCCGTTGATCACAACTTGTGGTGTATAAATTGAACTACTGTAAAACTTATTGCCATAATCGCGCTGCTTATTACTGAATGTAGACTTACTAAATGGATCTTTCCAGCCTATGTAATTCCAATAATCCACATGGTAACTGAGCCCTATGATGTTTTTGTTTCCTTTGTCTTTAACGACTGATTCCAAAAGCACATCTGCAGGTGGACAACTTGAGCAGCCTTGAGAGGTGAACAATTCTAAAACTACAACTGGCTCGTATGTATCTTTCTTAGGGGAAGAGAGAAGCAGGGGAATCATAAATATCGTTAAAAAGAAGGGCTTCATAGTAAACTTTTTTATTTTTGAATTATGACCTTTAGTTCGTCCATATTCAGAAATCTTACAGCTATTTTAATCTTTAGCTTTTGTTTAACAGCATCTGCTCAAGATTTGGCAATTGTAAAATACAAAGGTGGTGGTGATTGGTATAGTAACCCAACTGCGCTTCCCAATCTTATTGCGTTTTGCAATGACAACATCAATACCAGAATGAACCCAAGACCGCAAACTGTGGAGGTTGGCAGTATTGATATTTTTCAGTATCCAATGCTACATATGACGGGTCATGGGAATGTTTTTTTTAGTGATGAAGATGCTGAAAACCTAAGGAAATATTTGCTTTCTGGTGGTTTTCTACATATTGACGACAACTATGGGATGCAACCCTTTATCGTTAAAGAATTGAAGAAAGTGTTTCCTAATAAAGAACTTATCGAATTGCCTATATCTCACCCTATTTTTAGTAGTGCTTATGAGTTCTCTAATGGATTACCAAAAATTCACGAACACGATGGTAAAGCGCCTCAAGCTTTTGGTATTTTTGAAGAAGACCGTTTGATATTATTATTTACCTTTGAAAGTGATCTTGGCGATGGATGGGAAGATCCTGAAGTTCATAACGACCCTCAGGATGTCCGTGAAAAGGCACTTAGAATGGGGGCCAATATCGTGAAGTATGCGTTTGAGAATTAATCTTTGATATAGATTATGGGTTTAATTGTTTATTTGACTTTGTAATTATGAAATCAATTCCTTTAAAATATAAATTGGTTGCATCGATACTGGCTTTAGCTTTCATATCTCAATCTATGTCAGAAATCAATAGCCATACTTATACGGTTGGTCTTGATAGTTATCATTATACTCCTAGTTGCTTGGGTGGAGCATTTCCGAGCCACCTTGCAGCAAAATGCCACTTAAACCAGAAGGTTCATTTTTAACTTGAATTACTCTATGAAATTATATTACTATTGCAGTTCTAACTCTTGCCGAAAGGCAAATTCAATCACTGTAAAATCGAATAATCGATACGATTTGAAACAAGAAATAGGAGAAGAAATCAATGAGCGTTGTAAACATTGCGGCAATCATACTAAAAGGCACATTAACAGATTACATGCAAATCCAAGATATCTTTATATCATTCTGGGTCTTGTAATAGCAGTTATTGTTACACTGTTCTTGTGGAATTTGGGTTGGATCTCTACTTTAACTGGAAGTATTCCTATTGGAATATGGTTTTATGAAGATCAAAAAGCTAGTGCTTTCAATAAAGTAATGGTTGATTAATGCAACTAACCCACTACACTTCAAAATTTGAGCCTAAACAGTTTCCGATCAGATTGGTTTGCGACAATGTTACCAATGCGCCAAATATTGGTAGCCTCTTCAGAATAGCTGATGCCTTTGGTATATCGAAGTTGATACTTTGTGGCGCGTCAATTCCTTTGGGACGAAAGATGATGAAAACCTCTAGAGCTACAGAGAATTATGTAACTTATGAAATTCATGACAATGCTTTAGAAGTAGTACAAACTCTAAAGGATACTAATCATCAAATCATTGCTTTAGAAATTACAGAAGATAGCCTTCCGATTCACCAGTATCAATTTAACACTGAACACCCTATTACTTTGGTTATTGGGGATGAAAATTTTGGAGTTTCAGATTCTATTTTAAAACTTTCTGACGCGATTATTCATATCGAAATGTTTGGTCAAAACAGTAGCATGAATGTGGTTCAGGCAACAAATATTGCTTTATACGAAATGACTAAGCAATTGCTGTAAGCATTTTTTTATCTTTATCTCATGAATTCAAAAATCATTGCCAATGGTATCCTAAGAGCATTAGGAATCATTTTAGGGATAGCACTTCTACTCTATTTTCTGTACAAAATACAATCTGTAATCGTTTATATTGCTGTGGCTGCAGTTATAGCACTAATTGGGCGACCTATTGTGATGTTCCTAAGGCGAAAGCTTAAGTTTAGTAACATCATGGCTGTTATCACAACCATGGCAATTTTTATAGGGTTAATCATTGGACTTATCGGTTTGTTCATCCCTCTGATTGCTGAACAAGGACATAACTTGTCATTGCTAAATATCGATCAATTACAAGGTAATGTCGAATTGCTGTATCAGCAGATTATGGATTATTTTAACCTCAACCGAACCGATATTGAGCAGTCCTTAAAAGACTCGAAAGTGTGGTCTAATCTAGATTTTGGCGCGATTCCAAATTTCCTAAACTCTGTTGTTAGTGGCATTGGTAGTTTTAGCATTGGTTTGTTTTCGGTATTATTTATTTCTTTCTTTTTCCTGAAGGATAGCAAACTGTTTGAAAATGGTGTCCTCACTCTGATTCCAAAAGGAAAAGAAATGCGTTGGAAAGATTCCAATAATAAAATCAAAGATTTACTATCGCGTTACTTCGTAGGTTTGATTTTTCAAATACTTATCCTGTTTATCATCTACACTATTGTACTACTCATCTTCGGTATTAATAATGCGATTGTAATTGCTTTCTTATGTGCATTACTCAATTTGATTCCATACGTTGGTCCACTAGTGAGTGCTTTTTTAATGATTGTACTAACGATGTCCAGTAATCTTGGTGAAAGCTTTAGTGATGTTATTTTACCAAAAACCATTTATGTGATGATTGGTTTTGTAATTGCACAACTGGTCGATAACTTTTTGAGTCAGCCTATCATCTTTTCTAAAAGTGTAAAATCGCATCCACTAGAAATTTTCCTAGTTATCATTATCGCTGGGATTCTGTTTGGTATTGTAGGTATGGTTGTCGCTGTGCCTTGTTATACTGCTATTAAAGTTATTTTGAAAGAGTTCCTTTCGGAAAACAAGATTGTAAAAAAGCTCACGCAAGGACTTTAGTTATTTTTGAATTCATCGATTTTACATAAAGAAGTTCAAGAGTTCATAGACAATAATCTGAATGCAGATATTACGAAGTTACTCTTGAAGGGTATTCAATTTGAAGGTGTTTCTACCAAAGCACTTGTGGAACAGATTGAAGCCAAAAAACGTTCACAAAAGAAATTACCAACCTGGTTCTCTTCAAAAGGTATTTACTACCCCAATAAGCTAAATATAGAACAGACCTCTTCGGAAATAACTGCTAAATATAAATCTAGCTTAGTTTCAGGCAAATCAATTGTGGATATCACAGGAGGTTTCGGGATAGACTGTTTTTACTTTTCTAAACATATTGAATCTGTTACGCATTGTGAAATCAATGCTGACTTATCTGAAATCGTTACCCATAACTACAACGCTTTGGGTGTCAGTAATGTTGAAACCATTTCTTCAGATGGTATCAGTTATTTGAAAGAAACCGATAAAAAATTCGATTGGATTTATATTGACCCATCTAGGCGACATGATGTAAAAGGTAAGGTCTTCTTTCTCAGTGATTGCCTTCCTAATGTTCCTGAACATTTAGATCTATTGTTTGAACGTACTGATAATATATTGGTAAAGACTTCTCCGCTTTTAGATATTTCTTCTGGAATTAAAGAATTAAAACAAGTAAAAGCCATACATGTTGTAGCCGTCAATAATGAAGTAAAGGAACTCCTTTGGGTTCTAGAGAAAGATGTTTCAGAAGCAATAATGATTAAAACCATCAATATAAAAAAGGAAGCGGTATCTGAATTTGAATTTTTATATGATGCAGAAAAAGATGTGTCTGTTAACTACGATTTACCTCAGCAATATTTGTACGAACCTAATGCTGCCATCCTTAAAGCTGGCGCATTCAAATCCATAGCAAAAGCCTTTGATCTAAACAAATTACATGCTCATACCCATTTGTACAGCAGCAATATGCTTATAAGCTTTCCTGGTAGACGCTTCAAAATAGACAAAGTATTGCCTTTTAATAAAAAGCGCCTTAAATATGAAAGGATAAGTATGGTTAACATTGCGACTCGAAATTTCCCCGAGTCTGCCGAAAAAATTAAAAAACGTTTTCATCTAAAAGATGGAGGGAGAACCTTTCTCTTCTTTACAACAAACGTAAGGGGTGAAAAAATTATACTTGTTTGTTCTAAAGTTGAGTAGGTTGATCCGTATCCAACTGATAGTTTTCGTTTATGGTTACATGATAGGCCATACAAAGACCCATATTCATCGGAATGGCTTTATAAGATGATTCCGTTGAGATCACTACAGTAACTTGTCCTTCGGCAAAGAATTTCCAATCGGATTCCTCTCCTGGTTCTACTGCATAAGAATGATTTAACAGATTACCGTCTTCGTCAAAAATCTCCATGTCAACTGTGGTATCACTATCGTTAGTGATCATAGCTTTAGGATCATCTCCTGTACAATTGGTATCAAGTTGTTGTGTATTTTCTAAAGTTGGATCTTCGGTATCTACAGATTCTGTAGTACATCCAACAAAGGCAATAGATACTGCTATAAGCAGCATGCGTAGGCTGATTATTCGTTTCATTTTAGATTTGGGGTTTAAATGAAATTCTAAGACGAATATAGTAGAAAAGGCATTCCCAACCAAGAAAAAAATCGATAAAGTGATTGTTTTATTCGATGAATAGATGAACTACACACACAATATCTTGATTTTTAACTGATTACCGATAAGCTGTTTTTTGGAGAGATATTTTAGTTCAGGATGTTGGCTATATTGGGTTTAAAGTAGTTTGGTCCTTTGAGTACCTTTCCATCTTCACGGTAGATAGGCTCTCCATCTTCACCAAGTTTACTCATATTGCTTCTTTGAATTTCTTCGAAAACCTCTTCTATTTTGTGCTGTAAACCATGTTCAATAATAGTTCCACACAAAATATAAAGCATATCACCAAGTGCATCTGCAACTTCTACAAGATCATTGTTATTTGCAGCTTCTAGATATTCTTCATTTTCTTCTCGCATAAGTTTATAACGAAGCATATTTTTTTCTAAACCTAGGTCTGCTTTTGGGGTTTCTCTGTGTCCTATTTTGAAAGCTGTATGAAAAGCTTTTACCGCATTAATTTTGTCTTGCATCGATATTAACGTTTCCTTGTTTAAAATTGTGTTATTAAATCGTAAATTTACGCCCTAAAAATAACCAATTATGTTCACAAAGGGGCAGATCGCTTTTGGAATTTTATTCGCTATTGCCTTTATCGCTATCATTGCTTATATGTATCGAAAAGACTCTAAACTTCACAGAAAATACTACAAAGGTAGCATCTGGGTGCTTATAGGGTTTATTGGGTTTTTGCTCATGCTGGCTGCAATTAAGTTTGTGTTTATGTAGGCCTCAGAATTTTAACACATAATAATTTAGGAATTTAAACATAGTTGTTGTTATATAATAAAGAATGCTATGTTTGTTATTTATGTACTCCTTGGCTTAGTTTTCCTTAATGGCCTCTTAATGATTTTTAGTGTGAATAAAAATCGACACCCTTAGCTTTCACTGATATTATATTCTCCAAAAAAAAACCAATCAAAGGTTTGTGATTCCCTAGACTTAGGCTTATCTTAGAGATTCTCCTAATTACTTCTTAATTAAAAATACCCGATACTGGGTATGGTTTTACGTGTGTTTATCGTACAACTTTGTCGTATTAACTAATTGATCCAACCTTTATGAAAACATTAGTCTCATCAGTTTCCGTATTTCCATATAATATGGTTTCCTCCTCAACAGCAATATCATTAAAGCATATACTGAAAATTATGACAATAGTTCTGGCTTTTGGTTGTATTGTGTATTTGTATAATCCCTTAGTGTAGAGTTATGACTGAAAAACAAGCCAACAAGCGACTAAAAAAAAAGCATCATATTTATTTTAATAACTCTAACCAACAATTAATCACCAGATATGCCGCAGTTATTAAAAGAAGTAATGACGCAAAAATAAAAGATGATTTTTTCATAGAAATAGCATATAACACTGGAAAAAAAGTATATGACCCACCTATTATTAATAAGGATAATGTAAAGGATTGCAAAAATATTATAGATAGCCTATATATACCTAATGATTTTCGAAAAGATATTGAAAAAGGGGGGTTAGAAATTAACTTAATTGCCCCAGAAATAAAATATCAAAATAAAAATGTCCTTTCACAAAAGTTAAAAAGTGTTAACCAATTAAATTATAATCCCTACAGAATCAGAATTGACAAACTCACTGGAGGAATTAGTGTATTTGATGAAGAGGGCACATCTAGTAGTGGTACTATCGGGGCTTTTTTTAAAACAACCATTAATAATACTATCTATTTGCTATCAAATTACCATGTACTTTTATTTCAAAGTGGAGAAATTGGAGATAAAATAGTTCATTCAAGTAAGGCAGATGCTTCTTCTTTATTCAAAGAAAACGATAGTCAAGTAATAGGTGAAATTTTTTGGAAAAAAGATATTGAAGAAAATAAGATTAATATCATTGATGCTGCAGTTGCGAAGTTAAATAAAGGTATAACAGTAGATATTGGTAAATATACTAGATGTAAAGGCATAACTATGAAAGGTATTGCAAAACCAAAGTTAGGTATGAATGTTAAAAAATGTGGCAGAAGCACAGGGCTTACCTATGGAGAAATCAGATCTATCAATTGTACAGTAAATATAAGTAACACAAGGAACAAACCAGAACTGTATAGAAAGCAAATATTAACAACAAATATGTCTTTAGATGGAGACTCTGGTTCAATTTTAATCAACAATGAAGGATATGCAGTAGGGTTATTATTTGGAGGTGACAATTATACATTATCTGTAGCTAACAACATTAATACTGTTTTTAAGCATATAAGAAAAGATATTCCGGAATTCAAATTTTATAAATTCGTTTAACTAAAAATTAAAAATCATGGCACAAAAATGGCATACTGAAGATCTTGATCTTCCCTCTCAACAAGGCAAACAATTCTCTGTATATTTAAATGGTGCAGATGAAATCAAAGCAAAATTTACAGCTTGGGAAAATGATATAAGCCCAAAAGAAATTGAAATATTAACTACTGGAAGTTATCAAAGAAGGTTTGCATATGTAAAATACTGTGATGTATTAAACAGAATAGAAATTCATTATGTTGCAAATGAAGCCTTTACATCTAAAAAATTTCAAATTCTTGACCGAAAACCAGAATGTAAAATTGACCCTACATTAGTCATTGCATTAGTAGAATATCAAATGGGGACTCCAGATAATATGTTTGAATATTGCAAAAAAACTACAATTGGACATCCAGAACATAAAAAGGGTAGTATTATTGTGAGAAATCCTTAGTGTTCAACTTTCGAAAAAATATAAGAAAACTATTAATTCCAACAATTTATTTTATTGTTGGAATTTCTCATTGTCAAAATATAGATTTTTCCTCAGTAGTCAGTGCAATTGATAGTTCAAATATAAAAGGAGCCTTAGTTGAGCTAAAAAGACATGATACTACTATGATTACTATGAATGATAAAGCTACTTGGTTATACTATTACGGATTATGTAAATTCAAAACTGATCACCATGACTCAGCTTATAAACACGTGCTAAATTCAAAAATACTATTTAAAGAATTAAAAAGAGAAAAAGATATAGCCGATTGCAATATATTACTACTTAATATCTTGAGTCATCAAAATGATTTAGAATTTGAAAAAAGTAACATCCTTTCTGAGTTAGAAAATTATGCTTTTAAAGACAAGGACACCTTAGCACTTATATCGGTTTATCAAGAAATTGCAATTAATTACTTAGATAATAAAAAAAGTAGGGAGTCTTTAAAATATTTCAGAAAAATTATTTCCTTATATGAAATTCTCGGTGACAGCTTAGGTGTAGCCCATCATAACATGAATATTGGTACTGTCTACTATTCGAGTATAAAAAAACATGACTCTGCGCTTTTTTATGCAAAAAAGTCTGTTCCAATATTAATGAAACATAAAGATTATCAAAACCTTTCTTATAATTATAACAACCAAGGGCAATACTATAAAACTCTTAAAGAATATAAAAGTGCCATAGAATACTATAAAAAAGCAGATTCGTTAACACTAAAAGAGTTTAAAGTCAAAAGCAAAGTAATTTTTTACGAAAATATGTCTGAGGTATTTCTTCTAAGTGAAGATTACAAAAACGCAGCATTCTATCTAGACAAACTAAATATACTTAAAGACTCTATTAATGACACTAAACAAAATATTGCTATATCTGAAATCAAGGAACAATATGACAATGCAACTCTACGAGCCGAAAAAGCAGAAAGTGAAGCTAGCCGATTAGAAAGCGAAGCCAAGCGAATTCAAAACCGTAACCTTCTATTTAGTGCTTTAGGTTTAATCCTGTTCGGAAGTATTACATTCTACCTCATTCAAAAGAACACCAAACGCAAACAAAAACTAGCCGAACAAGAGAAGGAGCTTGAGACACAGAAACTATCCACAGTACTGAAAGAACAGGAGCTAATGGCTATCGATGCCATGATTGAAGGGCAAGAAAAAGAACGTCAACGTATAGCCAATGACCTTCATGATGACCTAGGTGGACTTATGGCCACTGTAAAACTGCACTTTAATGCACTGAAGGATAAAAAGTCCCCAGAGCTTTATGACAAGACCAATATTTTGATCGATGAAGCTTATGAAAAAGTACGCTCTGTAGCTCATGCTAAAAACTCTGGTGTAATTGCCAAACAAGGTTTATTAAAGGCAGTCAGCAATATGGCTGAGAAAATTTCAGCATCAAATAAAATCTCAATAAACGTCCTAGATCATGGATTAGAGAACCGCTTAGAAAATAGTCTGGAGCTCACTATATTTAGGATTATACAAGAACTGATTACTAACGTTATCAAACATGCTGATGCTTCAGAAGCAAGTATTCATATCACTAACCATGAGGATAGCCTAAACATTATGATAGAAGACAATGGAAAAGGCTTCAATCCTAGTCAGATTACCAAAACCAAAAAAGGCATGGGTATCAGTAGCATTGATAAGCGTGTAGAGCACCTCAACGGAACTATGACCATAGAATCCGAACCCAACAAAGGCACTAACATAATCATTGACATTCCATTATGATACGATTAGCAGTAGCAGAAGACCACCAAGCGTTGATTGACGGCGTTAAATTATTACTCGAGTATGAAGACGATATTTCTATTGTAGGCACAGTAAATGATGGAGAGGCACTATTGGATTTGGTACGCTTAAAACGTCCTAATGTTGTAATTACCGACATACGAATGCCAAAAATGGATGGCATTTCTGTAACTAAAATTATTAAAAAAGAACATCCAGAAATTAAGGTTTTGGCATTTACGATGTTCGATCAAGCGGAAGCCGTTGACAAAATGTTAGAAGCTGGAGCTTCGGGTTATATCTTGAAAAATTCCCCTTTGAATGAAGTTCTCAATGCGATTCAATCGGTATACAAAGGTGAGCAGTATTTTGATGCTAATATTAATGTTGAAGCCAAATCGAATAGCAATTCCAAAAAGAAAGGTGTGCTTACCAAACGTCAGATAGAGATTCTGGGATTAATAGCTCAAGGCAAAACATCGAGAGAGATTGGAGATGAATTATTCATCGGAGTGCATACAGTGGATACGCATCGTAAAAACATGATTCGTATTCTAGGCTTGAAAGGTAAAGGTGAACTACTGCGCTATGCTTTGGATAAAAAATATAAGTTCTAAGATTGTTTACGATTTTATGCGTTGCCAGTACTGCGTAGCATACAAGAAAGCAACATATCCTCTAACTTGAAGCACATCCGGATCATCCGTGAGACCTATACGACATCTAAACTTCTTACCATGCTCTGGATCGAAGATGGTTCCTTTTTTATAATACTTACCATCTTTTATCATATTCTTTATAAGCACTAATCCCAAAACAGGTTGATTTCTTTCGTCTCCTTCACACTTTTCACACAAAGCATCTTTATGTTCAGGATTGAGGATTTCTACAATCTTGCCAAATACTTTTCCTTCCTCTTCATAGATTTCAACAATAGACTTTGCTTCGCCAGATTGTCCGTCAATAGTTCTCCATTTTCCAAAAATGGTTTGGGAAGACACAGAAGCAGAAATCAAAAAAACCAATATAAATGCACCAAAATGTTTCATTATGATTGTATTTTCTTTTTTAAACGGTTTAATGATGCATTTAGTTCGTAACCCAGCAATAAAATATTGGCATTTAACCATAAGTAGAACATCAAAATCAGTAATGCTCCAATAGATCCATAAAGCTCATTGTACTGCGAAAAATTCTCTATATACACACCAAACAAGTAAGAGGTCAACATAATCAGCAATGTGGTTAGCAATGCACCAACGGAGAAAAATCTAGAATGACGTCCTTCTCGTGTTCCAAAGTAATACAGTGTTGCTGTAGCCATATATACCATGATTATAAAAAACAAATACTTGCCTAGGTTAATCCAAAATGCGTTTTCTGCTTGGTCGTTATGACCCATAGATTCTAACACACCTTCTATGACATAAATTTGAAAATATCCAAAAACGGCTACTGTGGTAATCAGCAAAAGAGCCAATATCAAAGCCACACCAAGTGCATATAAGTACTGCCTAAAGACATTTCTGGTGAGTTGTTCGTGATACGAATTTTCAAAACCTGAAAACACGGCATTCACGCCATTAGCCATAAGAAAAATAGAGAGCAGAAACACAGAAGAGATCAATCCGCCTCTGCCCGTATTTATGTTTTCAAAAATATTCTGGAAAAAGAAGTCAGATGTATTGGGAGGCAAAAACGACTCTAGAAACATTAAAAATTCCTCTCTAAATCCTTCAATAGGAATATGCGGAATCACAATGAGGGTAAATAACAAAAACGGAAAAATCGCCATGAAGAAACTAAATGCGATGGCTCCTGCCCTAGCCGTTAAAGCACCTTTAACGATTCCAATAATATAAATCTCTAACAAATCATAGATAGATAAACCTTCGAAACCTGGTAGTTTAATTTGCTTTAAAAACTTAACCAGCAAATTAACTATCGGAATTTTTTCGAGTTTCTCTTCTATCGATGTATTCATTATTATACGGCTTTAAGACTCAAATCCATATTGTACACCGAATGTGTCAATGCACCCGAAGAAATATAATCTACACCACAAAGCGCATAGTCTCTAACCGTATTTTCATTGATACCCCCAGAGCTTTCTGTAAGGCACTTATCACCTATCATCGCCACAGCTGTCTTGGTATCCTCATAATTAAAATTATCGATTAGAATTCTGTAAATCCCATCACTCTGTAAAATCTCTTCAATCTCCTTAAGATCTCTAGCTTCAACAATAATTTTAAGGTCTCTGTTAGTATCCTCTAAGTACTGTTTAGTCATGTCAATAGCCTTGGTAATTCCTCCGGCAAAATCAATGTGGTTATCCTTTAGCATTATCATGTCGTAGAGTGCAAAACGGTGGTTCTCTCCACCGCCGATTTTTACAGCCCACTTTTCGAGTGCTCGAATACCAGGAGTGGTTTTTCGTGTATCTAATATTTTAGTTCCAGTACCTTCAAGCAAATCGACAAATTTTCTGGTTTTAGTGGCAATAGCACTCATGCGTTGCATTGCATTAAGTACCAAACGCTCTGCTTTCAAAATAGATTGTGAAGCCCCTTCAACATAAAACACAATATCACCATAGCTCACTTTGCTCCCATCTTCAATCAAGGTTTCGACAGTCATATCTTCATCTACATAAGCAAACACTTGTTTAGCAAATTCTACGCCAGCGATAATCCCTTCATCCTTTACTAAAAGCTTAGCCTTACCTTTCGCTGAAGCAGGAATACAAGCTAAAGAACTGTGATCGCCATCGCCTACATCTTCTCTAATTGCATTACTGATAATACCATCTATTTCTATATCGAATTGTTCTTGTGAAATCATGTATTGAATATTTACTGCTAAAATAAGGATTTGATTTACGATATACGATTGACCATTTTAGAATTTTTGAGTTGTGCTTTTGGTTTAATAGCTTTGCTAAGCATTCCCTTATTGAGATGTCCCCTCGAGCGCAGTCGAGAGGTTATTAAAATAGGTCTCGACTGCGCTCGACCTGACAAAAACATGCAAATAAAACTTCTTGCCATAGGTAAAACAGATGACAAAAACCTGCAATCGTTAATCGACGATTACCAAAAACGTCTTGGGTATTATATAAAGTTTGATTTTGAAATTATTGCAGATATCAAAAATGCTAAAAGTTTGTCTGAAGCTCAGCAAAAACAGAAAGAAGGCGAGTTGATTTTAAGCAAAGTTACTAATTCGGACGCCTTGGTTTTATTGGATGAAAATGGTAAGCAAATGGATTCTGTAGCCTTTTCTAACTACCTCCAAAAATATATGAACTCTGGTATAAAGCGTTTGGTGTTTGTCATTGGTGGACCCTACGGGTTTTCGGAAGCTGTTTACCAGAAAGCACAAGGAAAATTATCCTTGTCGAAGATGACATTCTCACATCAAATGGTGCGACTGTTCTTTATTGAACAGTTGTATAGAGGCTTCACGATTTTAAGGAACGAGCCCTACCATCACAGATAGCCTTTATTAACAAAATGGCAACCAATAATAAGAATGGTGCAGTAATTACTCCTGGCGTATAACCTTTCTGTACAATCGTCCAGATTGGGTGACCAATGCCATTGACCAATTCAATAAAAATCCAAAATCCTAAAGGAAGTATTGCCAAGTTGTGATTTGTTCTTACTAAAAAGAGCCAACACAATATTCCCAAAACAAACAACCCAATATTGATGACCAAAAATCCAAAATGAAGGTCATCTGAAACTAAACTACAGACATAAGTTGCAGGCGGAAAATTATCCCAAAGCTTGCCTATATATTCTTCTATGGAATGAATAGCTTGGAGTATAACCAATGCTAAAAACAGGCGAGATACTTTAGGTGAATACGTCATTTTTTTGATGGTAATGAAATGAATCTCAATCTCTTTCGACTACAAGATAGTAAAATCAAAAGCCATGAAAACTCTAGACCAAAAAGACATTATCATTTTTGACGGCGAATGCAACCTCTGTAACGGTGTTGTTGGCTGGTTACTAAAATTTGCGCCTAAAGACATCTTTAGTTTTGTGCCATTTCAGTCTCCAAGAGGTCAAGAGTTATTGAAAACACATGGTTTCCCTACAGAATCTCTAGATACAGTTATCTTAATTGATGAGGCTGGAATCAAAACACATTCTGATGGTTTCTTACGAATCGTTTCTAAGATTCCAAAATGGCAACGTGTGGCTGCGCTGTTAGCTTTCATTCCTAGAATGATTAGAGATTACATCTACGTTACAGCATCTCGAAACCGTGTAAAATGGTTTGGTTCCTCTAACAGTTGCACAATCAATTTAAGCCCTAAAGCATCCTAGACCCTTCCTGTCCTTCACACAAATCTTAATAAATATGTCTGTGGAAAATATCCAGAATGTAATGAAGCAACGAAATCCTATTGTTCATTACTAGAACATTAAAATCTGGTAGAACGAAGTCTTTAGAACCTGGAGAATACACCACAAGATATACATGAGGATACTTTAGTAAAGTCTCTCGTAATGCAGTAAATAATGGTAATTCGCCCGATGCTACTGAATCTGGATGCGCTTTGATAACGATAAGATTATAACGCCCTAAATTGTTCTGATATTGAGGGATTTCATCTTTATGGTTTAATTCTTGAATTTCTGCACCTGCATAATCCACTAACTCCTTGATTAGTTTATCATAAGGATCGTTTTCCTCAAAATTCACATGTTCTCTTATCCACAATACAGGATACTTATTTAGAACTCGTATTGAGTTCATATCGAAACAATTCCTGATTAATGAAATACGAAGCAAGATGTTTTTAACGCCCTTTTCTACATTGGGTCTTAACGTTTCAGATTCATCCTGAATCTTCAATACACTGTTGTAAATATCTGCTGAGACTTTGTGCTTAGAAACATACTTATAATCCTTATCCTTACTGTACATAATAAAGTTTGGCGTTTCTTTATCGATCCAATAATTTACAGCGCTACTCGGTAATGCTATTTTATCCAGGAGTTCTTTAAGACCATCATCACCAATAACTTTAGAACGTTCTGTCATCCATTCTGCTTCAAAAAGCTTATCATAGTACAACGAGTCATAGATATCAGAAAACAGCTTACTCCTTGTCACTAAAGTAGATTTTGAAGAAATACTTTTTTGGTAGCTCACATAGTCAAAATCCATAATAAAGCGTGCGGCACTTTCAGCTCCAGCTCTAAACAATGCCTTTACTTTTTCTTCAGTCATCTGAAAATCCAGCCAATTAAAGCTATCGGTATCAATAACGGCTATGGAGTCATCACTCGCACTACTATTTTTATAAATCGCTTCATTATCTCTTATGACTCTAGCATTATCAAAACATTGCCCCAAAAGTCCCAATACGGAGCTCGTTTCTTTAGGCTTTATTCTATCTACACCCAATTTCACACCAATAGTAGTCACATGTTCGCTAGACACAGCTGGATCTACAGACGCTTCATCATTAGAAGGTGTTGGGTCAGTAAGCGGCAGTTCCGTAAAGACATCTATTGGGAAGTTGGACATAATACCGCCATCAACTAAAAATACACTTTGGGGAATAATGCCTTTATAATGACACCATTGATGCCATTTTAACCTCAGTATATTATATTCATCTACATCATCGCTATTAACCCAACTTAAGTCGAGCTGAACAGGTTCAAACAATAACGGAACAGACATTGAAGCACGCACCATCTTAGATGGGTTTACAGTATTTCGTTGTTCAAAATAAAGTTCTGCCATTGCAGGAAATATCACCTTAGTCTGCGTAGTAAGTTCAGCTGAAATAATTGCCAATTCTCCATGCTTTGCCAGAGATCTTTTCTGCAACGTAATGTCCTCTGCAGTACCTTGTTCCAAAACAGCTTCTTCATATTTTATCTTGAATAGTCGTTCCGCATTAAGCTGCAATTGTTTCTCAAGGCCTTCGAGCGTCATGGCAGTAATCACAATATTGTGCCTATGGCATATCAGCTTTACAACATTCATGAAGGCTTCTACACAATCTTCATGTGAATACTTAACTGAATCTTTTTCAAAGAAATCCAAAAGCTTTACTAAATGCGTGATGGCTTCCGATCTATCTGTGAAATCTTCACTCAAATCAAAATGACTAAGCTGAGAGACATATTCTTCATTTTTATACACATGGAATGAATCACTAATGCTACTAAAAAGCTTGACAAAGTCTGCTAAAGAAAATTCAACATTGCTACCATTCTTAAAGGTCTCCTTAAGCTCATCATAAATCTTCTCGTGCAATAAAATTTCATCCAGCCATTTCTCAAACTTCACACCTGGATTCATCCCTTTATTAGCTTTAATATCCCAGTAGTTATTGAGGATTATGGGATTGCTCAAAATTTTTAGAGCACTTTTCTTGCCTTTGGATGACACAAAATTGATAAATGCCTTGGCATCCTTTCCACCATCAATAAAATCCATAAAGTTCTTATTGATGAGATGTTTCAGTATACGTTCACTTTTTTCTTCATGAGGCTTACCAATGGCAGCCATAAGGAAAGAATTTATAGACCCAGCCGAAGTGCCTCCAAGCCCAAGAAACCGAATTCCCATTTTTTCAAATATGTATGTGAAGCCTGCTAAGGCGATACCTAGCATACCGCCTCCCTCTTGAACCAGATTGATATATTGATAGCGATTGTGATCCCAGAAATTGGACATAAAAAAGGGTTGCCCTTGATCCCTACGCTTTCCTTCCCACTCTTTGAGATCGTTTAGAATATCCCATACTTCTTCAGTAAATTTACTGACCTTCATAATACTGAAATTGATAATTATTAAACATAGTGCAGGACTTGAAGCTTTCAACTGACCTCCTCAACCCTACTAAGAAAAGCTATTAATTATGTTGGTAATAAGGGAATATGCTACAAGTTAAAAAATTATCCACAAAGTTTTATTTTTGAAGACCAAATAAATACGATGTCGTTACAACTAGTTTTTGCCACTAATAATCTCAATAAACTCAACGAAGTTCAGAAGCTGATTCCTGCCACTATTCAATTATTAAGTTTGAAGGATATCGGTTGCGAAGAAGACATTCCAGAAACGCAGCCTACTATTGAAGGTAATGCGATACAAAAAGCTGAGTATGTAAAAACCAACTATGGTTACGATTGCTTTGCAGATGATACTGGTTTAGAAGTTAACGCTCTTAATGGTGAACCAGGTGTGTATTCCGCACGTTATGCCGGACCACAACGCAATGCAGACGATAATATGAATAAGCTCTTACATGCGCTTGAAGACCAACACGATCGAAGTGCGCACTTTAAAACCGTAATTGCTTTGCACCTTAATGGTAAGCTTGAAACCTTTACAGGAATCTGTGAAGGCGACATCATTAAAGAAAAACGTGGCGATAAAGGTTTTGGTTACGATCCTATTTTTCAGCCAAAAGACTATAAGCAAACTTTTGCGGAAATGGATTTAGATTTGAAGAATCGAATCGGTCATCGTGGGAAAGCAGTACAATTACTGATTAGCTTTCTTAACACTCTATAAAACCCCATTCATTTCATTTTCATTAACTTAGTGTCAAATACTAATTCAATGAAATCAATCACACCCTCTCGCATTAATGCGCTTGTATTAATGCTATCCTTTTTTGCATTTACCTTAACAGCACAAGTCAAGACAAGCAAAGCCCTAGAACAAAAAATCGATAGCCTTTTTAGTAATTACGATGACATCAATAAACCTGGTGCTGCAGTAGCAGTTGTCAGCAATGGTGAGATTGTATTCAAAAAAGGATATGGTAGCGCCCAACTAGAATACAACATTCCGGTAACGCCTTCAACGGTGTTTCATATTGCTTCGGTATCCAAACAATTTACGGTATATGCGATATTGTTGTTGGAGCAGCAAGGTAAATTATCCTTCGACGATGATATACGAAAGCACATCCCAGAAGTTCCAGATTTTGGAACCACGATTACCTTAAGACATCTTGCAGCGCATACGAGTGGTATGCGCGACCAGTGGAGCTTGCTCAATTTGGCAGGATGGCGCTGGGATGATGTCATAACCAAAGAACATGTCATGAAATTGGTTGCCAAGCAAAAGGAACTGAACTTTCAACCAGGAGAAGAATATACCTATTGCAACACAGGGTTTACGCTGTTAGCCGAAGTCGTTGCTAGAGTTTCTGGAAAGTCTTTTGCGGAGTTCACTGAGGAGCATATGTTCAAACCGTTAAAGATGGATAAGACACTCTTTTACGACGACCACGAAAGGATTGTCAAAGACAGAGCCTACTCCTACTATATAGACGGTCTTATTTATAAAAAAAGCGTATTGAGTTACGCCAATGTTGGAGCCACTAGCCTATTCACAACTGTAGAAGATTTGGCATCATGGGCGATGCATCTTAACACTCCGAATGCGAGCGACAAAGCCATTGTAGAGAAAATGAACACACTCGCTGTGCTCAACAATGGCGATAATTTTGGAGGTGCTTATGGACAGTTTAGAAATACCTACAAAGGCCTTAACCAAATACAACACAGTGGTGGTGATGCTGGTTATCGCAGCTATTTGGGACGTTTCCCTGATCAGAATTTTGCAGTGATGGTCTTTAGTAATTTGGCGCAATCCAACCCAAGAAACCTATCGCTTCGCGTTGCTGATTTATATCTAGGCGATCAGCAGAAGGTAGAAGAAGACGGACCACGAAACCCTAAAGCCAGACCTGTAAGGTTTGTGACGCTGAGTAAAGAACAACTCAACCTGCACACGGGTGACTACTGGAATGAACCAAGTAGCTATGCCAGACGCATCTATGTAAAGAATGATACATTGATGTACTTCAGAGGTCCAGGTAACGAAAGTAAGTTAGCGCCAATTTCGGAAAACACCTATAAAATGCTAAATGTTGGTGTAGACCTTTTTGTGACTTTCAAAGGAAAGGCGGATAAAAAGACCATGGTCGTGGTTATTGATGATGGTGAGCCCATTATTTCTGAAGCCTTTACACCACCAAATTACGACACCGAAGGTCTCAAAGCCTTTGAAGGTACTTACCACAGTCCAGAGCTAAGTACATCGTATACGCTGGTTGTAAGAGACGGCAAACTCTATGGAACGCACAACAGGCATAGCGATTTTGAATTCCAAGTCCAAAAGGCTGATGTGTTTAGCATAAATGGTGATCTCGTTAAGTTTACACGCGATGGTAACAATAATCTCACAGGATTAACAGTGACCACTGGTCGTGTACGGAACTTGCGTTTTGATAAGGTGAATTAATACGAACCCAAAACACAACAATATGGCTGATGAAGGCAGTAAAGAAGGTGCAACTTGGCCGATGCCAAAGTTTCATTTTGAGGTCGATTTTGGAGATGGAATCCTGCTTGCCTTTAGCGAGGTCTCTGGCATGGATGTAGAAAACCAAATTATTGAATATCGCAAAAGCAATAGCCCTCAGTTTTCTACAGAAAAGATGCCTGGCATTGTGAAGTATGGTAACATCACCATGAAACGTGGTGTCTTTGTCAATGACAATACATTTTGGGACTGGCACAAAGAAATTACCATGAATATCATAAAGCGACGAACCGTGCTTATTAAACTACTCGACGAAAAAGGTAAGGTCACCATGCAATGGCAACTCGACAATGCCTGGCCAACAAAAATCACGTCTACGGACCTTAAGTCTGATGGTAATGAAGTCGCTGTAGACACCATAGAAATTGCCCATGAAAAATTGACGATTACGAATGGGAAGTAGGTTTTAAAATATACGTGTATATACGTATTGACTTCTTTTATGTAAAAAACTAACTTCGCTTAACGTTTGATAAACCAACATTAAAACGTTTTTTATCTGAGCGTTGTAGAGTAATTAAGAAAAACATAATTTGAATGTCAAATTGGATTGAAAATAACCCAACAAAGTCTATTGTAATTTATTCCATAACATTGGTTGCAGCTACTTTTGGAGTTTTATACTTCATTTTAATAGAAAATCAAGAAAATTTACATAGTACGGAGAAAGAAAATTTAAAAACTCAAATACAGACTTTAAATGAACGTATTGATTTATTACAATATGATAACGGTATATACATAGAGCAGAACAATAAACTAAAGGATTGGATAAAATCAAATCCTAATTCTTTTGAGTTCTTGGAAGAAAAAATTGAAAAATTAGAAAAATTAGTTTCTGAAATTGATACAACAAAATCCTCATTACCAGAATTAGTTAAATTAAAATATTATACCCAAAGTAACTTATTGTCTATTGGACAAGCTTTTCTTGATACCGAAACAGGAGCGTCTATTGGATTAAATGATATGAATGTAAACAGAACTGCAAGTGGAATAATAAATATTCCTGGTAAAGAAAATATTGAATTTAAAGCCGCTAAACCAGGAACACAATGGAGTTTTAAACAAAATGGATTTAAATATAGTTTGATTTTATTAGAGTTGAATTATGTTGGGAGTAAATATAGAGTGGCAGTAAAAAAAGAATAGTAACTTAAGAACAGTAACTAACGTTATACTAGACCGTTGTAAGCAATACGAATGAACCTCTACTACAAATATTTACCACCCGAAAGACTATCGTATCTCGACAACGAGTTATTAAGATATACTCAACCGATTGACCTAAACGACCCTTTTGAATGTTTACCAAAAAAGCCAACAGAAAAGGAATTAAGGGCTGTAATAAAAAAAGTATCGGAACTCTTACCGAAAAAGAGAATTCCTTTGAACGTAAATGCTGAAATATTAGAGCTTGAAAAAATGTATAGTGAAGCTTATGTAAAAGTAAATAATGATATTGGAATTTTATCCTTAACCAAAAACTGGAATAATACTTTGATGTGGGCGCACTATACTAATTCACATAAAGGTTTTTGCGTAGGATTTGACCCAAAAGATAAGTACTTCCATGACTATTTGAGTACAGATGGAGAAGAATCAAAAACAGTTAAAGAAGTGGTCTATTCGGATAAAAGAGTAGAAATACCAATGGAATTTGAAAAAAAAGCACTCGGGTTTGAACCTTTTATAACAAAATCAACGGATTGGAAATATGAAGAAGAAATTAGAATAATTTCTTCACTCAATCTGTCAGACAAAAAAATCGATGGTAATCCATTAGACATTCATCTATTTAAAGTACCACACAA
This sequence comes from Winogradskyella sp. 3972H.M.0a.05, assembly GCF_040493455.1. Classification (NCBI taxonomy): domain Bacteria; kingdom Pseudomonadati; phylum Bacteroidota; class Flavobacteriia; order Flavobacteriales; family Flavobacteriaceae; genus Winogradskyella; species Winogradskyella sp. 3972H.M.0a.05. Next base: position 505,094 of record NZ_JANFDA010000002.1, read on the forward strand.
TTCAATTAAAGAAATAATAGCTGGAGCGAATATGAAAAAAAACAATGAGGATTTAATAAAAGACTTTTGTTCTAAAAACGGTATTCAGTTCTATAAATCAAAGATATCGGATGAACAATTCAATATGGAAAGAGAATAATAAAGTACTGCTCACAACATGTATAGCAAATTGCACCTTCTCAAAAACTACATTCCAAATAAAACCTTATCTTTGCGCCTTGAAAATCAAAAAATTAGAGTTTCAATAGATTCCTCAGGGTGAGGATGTGTTACCAGAAGTTTTAGGTTTAAGTATGTCGATGCGCTTCTCATGTAACACTTACATAACGCAATTGAATACTTAGATTTACAATGAGTACATTCCAAGACCTTGGTTTGCAAGACCATTTATTGCAAGCCATAACCGATTTAGGCTTTGAGACCCCAAGTGAGGTGCAAGAGAAAGCTATTCCTGTATTACTTACCGAAGAACGCGATCTGGTAGCCTTGGCACAAACAGGGACAGGGAAAACTGCTGCCTTTGGGTTTCCAATGCTACAAAACATAGACGTTGATAGTCGTACCACACAAGGACTTATCCTCTCGCCTACGCGTGAGCTGTGCTTACAGATTACCAATGAGCTTAAGCAATATGGTAAATACTGTAAAGGCTTAAACGTCACTGCCATCTATGGTGGTGCCAGCATTACAGACCAAGCCAAACAAGTAAAAAAAGGTGCACAAATCGTCGTAGCAACGCCTGGTCGCATGAAAGATATGATCAGCAGAAATATGGTCGATATTTCCAAGATTCAGTATTCCGTATTGGATGAAGCCGATGAGATGCTCAATATGGGCTTCTATGAAGATATCACAGACATCCTATCACACACACCAGAAGACAAAAGCACATGGTTGTTCTCTGCAACGATGCCAAAAGAAGTGGCAACGATTGCAAAGAAATTCATGTTTAATCCTATAGAGATTACGGTTGGACACAAAAATGTTGGGAGTAAAAACGTGTCGCACGAATTTTATTTAGTCAATTCGAGAGATCGTTATCTAGCTTTAAAACGCTTGGCAGATGCCAATCCAAATATATTTTCAGTGGTGTTCTGTCGTACCAAACGCGATACACAGAAGGTCGCCGAAAAACTTATCGAGGACGGTTACAACGCAGGCGCACTACATGGTGACCTCAGCCAGAACCAACGTGATCTGGTAATGAAATCCTTCAGAAATAAACAGATACAAATGTTGGTGGCTACAGATGTAGCGGCTCGTGGTATCGATGTCGATGACATTACGCATGTGATCAATTACCAACTTCCAGACGAGATTGAAACCTATACACACCGTTCTGGTCGTACAGGTCGTGCTGGGAAAACTGGTGTCTCTATGGTCATCGTTTCCAAAAGTGAATTGCGAAAGATTAAAAGCATTGAACGCATCATCAAAAAGCAGTTTGAGCAAAAAGAGATTCCAAGCGGGATGGAGATTTGCCAAGTGCAATTAATGTCCTTAGCCAATAAGGTTCATGATACGGAAATCAATCACGAGATTGATAAGTACTTGGAAAGCATCAACGAATTGTTCGAAGACACCTCTAAAGACGAGCTTATTAAGAAGTTCTTCTCTGTAGAGTTTTCAAGATTCTATAACTATTACCAAAAAGCCAAAGACCTTAATATAGAAGCCAAGCATAGCAGTAGTAGAGATGGCGAGCGTAGCGGAAGTTCTACACGTTACTTTATCAATGTAGGTCGTAAGGATGGTTACGATTGGATGAGTTTGAAAGACTTCTTGAAAGCCGTTTTAGAATTGGGTAGAGATGATGTTTTTAAAGTAGATGTGAAGGATAGCTTCTCGTTCTTCAATACTGAAAAAGAGCATGAGCAGAAAGTATTGGATTTCTTTACCGACTTTAAATACAACGGACGTTTTGTAAATGTTGAAGTTTCTACAGATAGAGGTGGTGGTTCGCGTAATCGCAAGAAAGGAAGACGAAACGACAAACGCAACCGTAAAGGTGGCAATAGATCTGACAGATCTCGTTCTGAAGTAAGAACTAGCAAAGGGTCTTCAAGACCAAGACGTTCGAGAAGGCGTTAAACCTTCATGTTAATATTTAGTCAAAATTTACGAATCTAAAGATGCAAAGTGCGTTTTGTTTAGTACTTTTAAACTTTAAAAGCAGTGTATGAAGTCCCTACTTGTGTTTTTCTTAGGTCTATTACTCCTTACATCCTTTGATGTTGAAGGGCAGGAAGACACGTCTGTTAAAGGTGTTATCTATAGTACGACCACAAACGAACCTCTAGAAAAAGTAAATATCGTTAACCTTAATCAGGTTATTGGTACCTCTACGGATTTTGAAGGGAAGTTTGAAATTAAAGCAAAAGCAAACGATACACTGCACTTATCTTATCTAGGTTACAAATCCATTAAAGTTAGAGTAACTAATGACTGGTTGAAGTTTGGCGAAACCAGAATCGACATGACAGAACTTGCGCTTGCGCTTGAGGAAGTTGTGGTGAATCAGTTGCGACTTACTGGCTATCTCGAAGTGGATATTGCACAAGTGCCTGTAGTCTCTAACAACCGATACAGTATTTCTGGATTACCGAACAGTGGTTATGAAGCAGGTTCTAGTCCGAACGCTGTAAACAAAGTACTCGGTGCGATCTTTAATCCTGCTGACTTCTTGTATAATATGTTTGGCAAAAAGCCTAAGGAAATGCGCAAGCTGAAGAAGATGAAGAAGGATGATGAGATTCGTAATCAGCTAGCCAATCGATTCGATCGGGAAATGTTGATGGTATTACTTCAGGTAGATCGCTTTGATCTGGATGAAATCGTGAATCAATGTAACTACTCCAAAGACTTTATACAAAGTGCTAATGACCTTCAAATCTTGGATGCCATTAGTGAATGCTACGAAGAGTATAAAGTCCTTAGTCGTAACAAGAAAAAGAAAATCTAGTTTATTTAATTGTTGTAGAACAATTCAAAGGCACTGATACAAAGTACATCTTCTGGATCATAGACGTTTGCTACTTCTACATTATTGAATGTAAATACCAATCGCTCCACAGTCACAGTATCTTCATTAAACACAATTTCAGAAACTGTAAGCACTTCGGTATTATTAGCCGAACTGATATACTGATTTCCAGTCCCGTCGAAGTAGAAAATATAAGCTGTTCCTGGTCCAATACTTCCATTGATTGCATAATCGCCTACTAGATCTACGCCTGAAGCGTTAGTTGCAAAAATATTGGCGCCCAAATCGGTAAGCTCCTCTTCATCGCTATGTCCTCCAGTTTGAATAGATGGTGCTCCGAAAAAAATATCATCAGCTCTATAGGCATAAACGTTGTTATCTAAGTCTTCGAAATTAATTGCTCTTGAACAATCTTCGCTAACTGCTGCTTCTAATGAGGAACCTCCTAATCTGCCAGCTTCCTGTTCATTGCTATTGCAGTTAAAGACACATAAAAAAGAGATAAGGGACAATGAAAATAGAATACGAGTTTTCATTGCTGGTTGATTTAAAATGAATAGCCTAAGATACAAATTTTATCCTAGGCTATCAATAATACCTTTATATTCAAGGGTTTGAAATCAGTTTCTAGAATGTAAGGCAACGCGGTTACCTTCACAATCTATAAACACACCCATAAAACCGTGTTCAGGTGAAATTTCAGTTTTGGGTTGATAGATTTTGCCACCTGCGGCTTCTACTCTATCCAATTCATTTTGCACATCTTCTGAATGAAAATACACTAGTGTGCCTTCCTGACTTGGAATATAGGATTCTTGTTTGATTAAGGTGCCTGTGGCTCCATGAGCATCTCCTCTATCTGGAAACCATCCCATTAGTAAACCACCAAAATCAACTACATTGATGTCTAAAGCGAATACTGCTTCGTAGAATGCCTTGGCGCGATCCATATCATTTACTGGAATCTCAAACCAGCTGACCATGTTTTGTTTCATAATTAATTATTAATGGATTATTACAATTACGTTTTGTCATTTCGAGTGAACACGAGAAATCTCATATAATGAAAAAGATTCATCGCAAGCTCTGAATGACATGTATTAAGAAGCATGTCCGTCGTGAGGACTACTTACCATCCACTGAATGCCAAACTTATCTACTAGACTACCAAATTTCCCACCCCAAAATACTTCATTGTATGGCATGGTAATTTGAGCGCCTTCAGACAAACCCGTAAAAATCGCATGTCCCTGTTCTTCATCATCAGCCAAAACACTAACGTGGTAATTATTGCCTTTGTTTAATGGCATATGAAATCCATCGGAAGCTTTGAGTTCGCTCCCATTGCCAAAGGTTAAGGTAGCATGCATGATTTTATTTTCTATTTCTGGCTTACTATATTCTGGCGGACCATCTTTATAGCGCATCATTACTTGGTAATCGCCATCAAAAATATCTTTGTAGAAGTCCATTGCGGCTTCGCAGTCACCGTCGAAGGTTAGGTACACATCACATTTCATAATTTACAATTTTTAAGTTAGACTTTTAATGTACAAAATTATTGCTGCTCGTAAAAGTGATTTACAATATCATCATAGCTTTTTATGGTTTTCTTAATCCAGTCCAACCATTTTTCATCTTGAGCATCTTTGGATAGTTGCCAATCTATTTCTGAAGCTCGAAGCTGAGACGTGACATATTGTAAAATTATAGCTGCTGAAACTGATATATTTAAACTTTCGGTAAAGCCTACCATTGGAATCTTAAGAAAACAATCTGCTTGTTCTATAACGGCATCACTCAATCCTTCGGTCTCTCTTCCAAAGAAAAAACAAGACTTCTTAGTAATATCAAAATCCCGAAGTTTGTGATCGGCCTCGTGAGGCGTTGTCGCCACAACTTGATACCCTTGTGCTTTTATGGATTTGATACAGTCTGAAATTGAATTGTAACGATGTACATCGACCCATTTCTGTGCACCCATAGCAATCTCTCTATCGATACGCTTACTATTGATTTCCTCCACCACATGAATATCCTGAACACCAAATACATCACAACTACGAATCACAGCACTGGTATTGTGCAATTGGTACACATCTTCGGTTGCAACTGTAAAGTGTCGTGTACGTTGAGATAGCACCGTTTCGAAGCGATTCTTCCGATTCTCAGTAAGATAGGTTTTTAGATATTCTAATAAGTCAAGATCTATCATAATGTTCTTATACAAACCAAGGTTTATCACTCATCTCGATATATCGCTTCGCTTCAAGCAATATCGCCCTGAATTCGTGCTCGTTAAATTCCTCAAGAGACTTTACTTGTAGAGACCTCACCTGCTTGCGATTATTATCATTTTTTAATGAGGGAAATTGGTCTTCAAACAAAACGCCTTGCACAAAAGCAACATCGACATAGTCTTTACCTTTCAAGATATTGAGATAAAGCATAGGTTTTTTGCCAATATTGTAGAATGGTATTTTGTAGCTATAACGTTCTGTAATGTCTGGCAACGTCCTCAGAATAACATCACGTATGTATAGCATTATTGATTGGTAAGGCTCTTTCTGATTATAAAAGTATTCGTCTACTGGCTTCATATAGATTAAGTTCTCATTTCAAATTTAATAAACTTTTAACTTGAACAATAGGCATAAATTCATTTACTTTGTAATTCAAAGTACTTTTATATGGAATCTAAAGACTATCTAAAGGACATTAGTGAGATTAAGGATCTCATGAACAAATCGTCGCGTTTTATCTCTCTCAGTGGCTTATCAGGCATACTTGCAGGCATATACGCCTTAACTGGTGCTGCTTATGCGTATTGGCTAGTGAATAATTCTAGTAGAGATTACTTGATTTTGGATGGCGAAATCTATAGAAACTGTATTATCGCTTTGGTTTTGGTTGCTGTGATGAGTGTCCTCACTGGAATTTGTCTAACAACCAGAAAGGCCAAAAAGAATGGTGAAAGTATTTGGGATGCTTCTTCCATTCGACTCGTAGTTAATTTTCTAATTCCTTTAGTAGTTGGTGGTCTGTATATCTTGATAAAATTAAATCAGCATATTTATGGGCATACAGGTGCTTTGATGTTAATCTTTTATGGATTGGCATTGGTGAATGCTTCTAAATACAGCTTAGGATACATAAGATATTTAGGATATATACAAATCATTCTAGGGTTAATTTGTGCCTTAATGCCGACTTATGGATTCTGGTTTTGGGTATTAGGATTTGGTGTGATGCATATAGTTTATGGATCAATTATGCATTTTGTGTATAGAACCTAAATTATAGGTATTACTTTTGAAGTAATGAGTCTTATCACCAACATAAACAAAGCTTTTGATCATCGTATCCGTTTGGGTATAATGTCAGTCCTTGTGGTTAATGAGTTTGCAGATTTCAATACGCTCAAAGAGTTGTTGGATGTTACAGATGGGAACCTTGCCAGTCATACCAAAGCTCTGGAAAAGGTTGAATATATAAAAGTTGAAAAACAATTTATTGGAAGGAAACCAAATACAAGGTACAAGGCAACAAGAAAGGGGAAAACAGCGTTTAAGAAACATATTGAAGCCTTAGAACACATCATAAAACGATCTGAACAATAATAATGAAACCTTTAAAAACCATAGTGCTAAACCTCTTAGGAAGGGATCGCTGGAGAGAACTCAACGCTTTTGAAATAAGCATACTCCTCCTCCTCACCCATCCTCTCTATTGTTTGCTTTGGTGGCTTAGGTCTGTAAAAGAACATTTAAAAAAATTTATTAATTCACTTTGAATTTCAAAGTACTTTAAATATTTACTATGAAACACATCATCACCATCATTGCCGCATTTATGTTTAGCATTCTGTTTTACGATAAACATATTGGACTTAATCTATCCATCTTTTCTCTGATTACGATTGCTTTGTTAGCCTTTTACAATCCGAAGCGTATGAAAAACAAAACTGTGTTGCTCACTGTTCTGGCTTATTTGTTAACGGCTATTGCAGTATTTATACAGCATACATCTTTATCGATCATTGCTAACTGTGCTGTGTTTTTCACCTTAGTTGGTGTAGTTTCAGAACACAAAACATCAATCTATGTACATTGGCTAAATGGTCTTTATACAAGCATTGCAGGTTTTTTTCATAGAAGCTTTGGAATAGATAAGGACACAGAAAAGGTATCTTTAAAGAAAGACATCGATGTTTGGCATTGGGCAAAGTTGATAGGCATTCCGGCGGTGTTCATAGTTGTTTTTGTGCTACTTTATAAGAATGGAAACCCAATGTTTAATGACTTGATTAATAAAATCAATTTCGATTTTATCAATCTTCAATGGATTCTATTTAGCGTTCTCGGGTACTATCTATTCAGTAATATCTCTCGACCTATTCAGGTTGAGCCTGCTACTTCAGCTGATCTAAAAACCAGTAACATATTATCCAAGCCTGAAACTATTTCAGAAGAAAAACTAAAAAAAGAAAAACAACTAGGGACGACATTGATTGGCCTGCTCAATACGTTGATCATATTTTATATCATTACAGACATTGCTTCATTAGTGTCAACGGAGCTCAGCAGCGCTCCTGCTCTATCTAGCCAGGTTCATAGTGGTATTAATGCGCTTATCGCTTCAATTGTCATTGCCATAGTTATTATACTCTACTTCTTTAGGGGTGATCTCAATTTTTATTCTGAAAACAAAACGCTCAAAAACTTAACCTACTTATGGATTATCCTCAATATTGTTCTTGTCGCTTTAATAGCCATTAAGAACCACAATTACATCTCGTCCTTTGGATTAACATACAAGCGTATCGGCGTTAATGTGTATATCCTTCTGACTTTAATCGGTCTAATAACGACGTTCCTAAAAGTGATGAGCGTTAAAAATCTAGTGTATTTATTCAGGATAAATACGCAGTTTGCTTTTGTGATACTTATCGCTCTCAGCACCATTAATTGGGACAAGACAATTACCGAGTACAATATCCACAAGGCCAAATCTTTTGATATCGATTATTTGATAAAGCTGACAGATAATAATGCCATTCAATTATACGATGCATTAGATGAGCTGAACATTTCTAATCAAAATGAACAACGCATAAGAGAAAAATATGATCGGTACTTAGGTGATTTGCTATCCAAGACATGGCAAGAGTCTAATTACGATTACTATTCGGTGGTTCTAAAAAGGTTATAGTATGAATGTTCCTTCTAATATTTCTAAGTCTAGCTTGCTTGCTTTTGTAGTGTTTTGGGCCATCAGTTTTGCCACAGAAACAGATATACTGACCATAGACATGACACCTTATGTAATGTTCTCGTTTATCCCAGTTTTTCTTGTCTCATCTTTCGTCATCTTAAGTACTGTTTGCCCATTCTTTTGGCTACTGGAAAAAGATGGTTTTGATAAGACCCAAGTATTTATGGGCTACTTCCCATACTATGTGATTACTACCTTTAGCATATGTGCTTTTTTCATTATTTCTTCTGATTTCGACACATTAGCCATCGCCTTTTTTGCCTCCGCCTTTATATCAACAAGCCAAGCCTGGGTTTGGTTCGCAAAAGAAAAAAGCCATGAAAAGGTATAGAAAAAAACTGATTGAATGGCTGTTTGAACATTCCCAACAATTGTATACGAAGATGTTCAAAAAGCATGAACCTTGGGGAGTGTATCGAAAGGAATTATTGCGCTATCCAAAACACACTTTTGGTAGGCATCTCGGAGAATTTCTGGAGAAAAATAATTTTGAACTCATTGCGAAAGTTGAACGTCACGATGCTTATCATACCTTAACAGGCATTGGCACAAGCGTAGAAGACGAAATTGCCTTGCAGTGTCTTTGCTATGGGAATGGTAAACGAAGCCCTTATCTATATGGAGCAATCATTCTAGGGATTATTATTCTACCTGATTATTTAAAATTCTATTCTGAAGCGTATCGTATTGGGAAGCATGCTAATGCCTTTCATCATTATGATTACAAAAAACTGTTGCATGTCGATTTTGAACTGTTCCGGTCATCAATATTTAACACATCTCAAATCCATTATTTAAGTCTTTACCGTAAATAACTTATACATAATAATATGAAGCTAAAAAAGATCCTCGGAAAAACCATCATCTTAATCGTACTATTGCTTTTAGGCATATATATCCCAAATACCATAGTACAGCATCAGTCCAAAGGAAAGACATACAACGATATTTCTAGTATTCCCAAAAACAAGGTAGGCTTAATTCTTGGTGCTGTAAAAATTGCACCGAGTGGCAATATTAATCTGTACTACCAATACCGATTAGAAGCAGCTATAACTTTATACAAGGCTGGGAAAATAGAGTACATTCTCGTCAGTGGTGATAATGGTAGAAAGGACTATGATGAACCTTCGGATTTTAAAAATGATCTTATCAAAGCTGGAATTCCTGAAGATAAAATTTATCTAGATTATGCTGGGTTCAGGACTTTGGATTCCGTTGTCAGAGCCAAGGAAATCTTTGGACAAGAACAAATTACCATTATCTCACAAAAGTTCCACAACGAGCGCGCTATCTATCTTGCAGGACACAAAGGCGTTAAGGCTATTGGATTTAATGCAAGAGATATTGGTGGTCGCTATGGCAAAAAAACTAAACTCCGGGAACGCCTTGCTAGGACTAAAGCATTTATAGACGTGGTGTTTAATGTACAGCCTAAGTATCTGGGCGAAAAAATCGTAATTGGATGAAGTACTTAACCTTCGATAGGTCATACGCGATATATGCGATCATACTCTTTCTATTGGAAGCATGGATTGCTATTATATTCGATTCAGGGTTTATACGACATACCTTTGGCGACTTTCTGGTTGTCATCTTATTGTACTCTATACTCAAAACATTTATAGATATAAAGCCATTGTATATGGTCATTACTGTACTCCTAATTGCATTTGGAATAGAGTTTCTTCAACTTACAAATCTCTTAGAATACCTCAACTTAGAGCATAGCTATACTGCCAAACTCATTCTGGGTAATACATTTCACGTTAGTGATCTTATCGCCTACACTTTTGGGTGTATCACAATTTTAATCGCAGAACAAAATCAAAAATCCTATGAATAATATAAAATCATTTGTCTTAGACCGTTTCAAAATCCTTTCTATCATTACAGTAATGATGAGCATGAGCATTTTTATGCTAATGCTAAGGATGAAGCTAACGCACTCATTCTTTTATCTGTTTTTGGTATGGAACCTGTTTCTAGCTGTTATTCCATATGGCATAACGACATATCTAAACTACAAGCAAACTATTTCTAAGCCCTTATTAGCTATATGCTTCCTTGTATGGTTAGCGTTTCTACCAAATGCACCATATATTGTTACAGATCTTTGGCACTTACGCTTGAACGAATCCAATATCTTTTGGCTAGACATTTTGGTTGTAACGTCATTTGCTTCATGTGGTTTGCTATTATTTTATTTAAGTTTGAAAGACATGATGGCACACTTAAATGTTCATCTCAAAAAATTCTTCCGAGACATAGTTCCTTTCATAATTATCACCTTATCAAGCTTTGGGATTTATCTTGGACGCTTCTTAAGATACAATTCGTGGGAAATCTTGAGTAATCCTGAATATTTGTTTTCAGATATAGTAAATATTATCCTGCAACCATTTCAGCATAAAGAAGCATGGTTGTTTACACTGACATTTACATTGTTTTTGAATATTGGCTATTGGGTGTTTAAAGGGCTGACTTTAAAAAAGCCAGTACAGTCTTATAGAAGAAAATAATTTTAGTGGCGTTAAAAAAAACTATATATTGCTATAGTTCAAAATCAACCAAATGACCACCAATTACTATCCACCAAATCCCACGAATTTACCTAAACAACTAACAGCTTTAACATCTTCTTACAGAACAAAAGCTTTCTTAGCAATACTTTCAATAATTCTGTTCTTTGTATTGTACTCTGCTTTGGTTTTAGGCTTGGCTTATCTTGCCTATTATGCATTTACTTATGAAATGGGTGACATCAATAAACTTACTATCCTCATGAAAGTTGGAGCTATTGCTGGCTCAGTAATGTTATTTGTTTTTACATTAAAGTTCATTTTCAAGCTAAAAAACCATAAAAGGACAAATAGAGTTAAACTCAACAAAACTGACTATCCTGAGCTTTGGGACTTCGTCATGAAAATATGTAAAGATACTGGAGCACCAAAACCAGCGGCAATCTATGTCGATCCAGATGTTAATGCTTATGTTTCTTATACCAACATGTGGTTGAGCTTATTTTTACCAGTAAAAAAAGAACTGACCATTGGGCTAGGATTGGTAAGTTGCTTGAACCTTTCTGAGTTTAAAGCTGTAATAAGCCATGAATTTGGGCACTTTGCCCAAAGTAGCATGAAGGTTGGCAGCTATATTATATCTGCAAATACTATTATTCATGACATGATTTTTTCAAGAGATAAATGGGATGACTTATTAGACCAGTGGAGACAATCAGATCTAAGACTATCATTTGCTGCATGGATTATAACTCCTATTATTTGGATCATAAGACAAATTCTTAATCTGTTTTATCAATTCCTAAACATTATGTATTCATCCCTTTCTAGAGAGATGGAATTTAATGCTGATAAAGTTGCAATAAGCACTACTGGTAGTGAGGCAATAGTATCAGCGTTATGGAAATTAGATGACGGTTTTTATAAGTGGAATGAAACAATAAATCATGCTTACTTAGCTGCTCAGAAGAAACGTCATGTTCAGAATCTGTATGTTCACAATAATCTAGCGATCGATAGGGACAAAGCTAAGCAGAATCAAATCTTGGAAGCATTACCACAAGACAGTCGTGGTGGAAAACACTATTTTTCTACTTCCGAACATAGTAAAGTCGGAATGTATGCTAGCCACCCACCAAATAATATGCGAGAAGATAGTGCTAAAGTTCCATTTATAGATTGCGAGTCAGATTCTCGTTCACCATGGATTTTATTTAGAAATAGTGAAACGTTACAGCAAAAAATGACCTCTTTGGTATATAAAGAATATCTCAACAAGACCCAAGACATAAATTGTACATTAGAAGAATTTGAAGCATTTATTATTTCAGAGAATCAAAGTAAATCTTTGTTAGAAGACTATGAAAATACTTTTGAAAACAGATTCTTGAATATTCCAGATATAGATAGCAACGAGTTAAATCTTGAAACGGTTGATACCTCTAAAATTGTTCTAGATAATTTAAAAGCTGAATTGAAATCGCTGATGGATCCTATTAGAGATTTAGAAACACTCATGGACAAAGCTGGAGCAATAGCTCAAGGAACTACCAAAGAAAATGTACTGTCCTTTAAAGATAGATCATTCAAAAAGAAAAATATTCAAGAGGGTTATGAGCTAATCCTTAACGAACGAGAGTCTCTTTTGGTAAATAGCTTTAAAGAATGGGATAAGTCTTTTTGTACTTTTCACCTTGCACTTGCCAAAAAACACAATCAATTAGACACACTTTCTAATCTTTATTCGCAGCACGTAAAATTATCCGATTTCTTTAGAGATGCAGTTAATATAAAAGGTACGATTATTACTGAACTCAATAATTTACAGAATAGTGAACCAACTCAAACCACTATTCATAAATTTGGATATAGAGTTAATGAGTTAATTACATCATTGAATGAAAAACTAGAAGCTCTCGAGTCAGATAAATTTGTTCCACTCCCAAATATCGAATCTCCAAAAGAATTAAGAGAAGCATTAACAGAAGATGGAAGCTTTAAAGAAGAAAAAGGAAATATTTTTGATAATGGCGGCTTTAATAGATTGTTCACTGCTTTAGAGAATTCCATTGTACACTGTCAGCGTATAGATCAAAAAAGTGTTGGAGCAATTTTAGAGGCTCACAATAGTCTTCATCAATATTTAGAATAGCATCAAAAGGCTACATAGAATATACTTTGGAATGCATAAGAATGGATTACTCCTTTCCATCCACATAATCCTGGAGATAGGCATAGCGTTGCGTTAGCTCACCATCTTCTGTGGTCATTCTGGAACGTTTCAAAATACCGCGCTCATCCTCATTAAAAAATGCGGGAATGACGTGCTCCAAGAACATATCTCCAAACCCTTCACTGGCATCTTTAGGCAATTCACAAGGTAGATTATCCACAGCCATAACAGTAATAGCACCCTTTGCGTCAAAGGCTACTTCACTCTCTGTGTTTGGATCATAGCCGTAAAATGGATCAGCAATCGTAGAAGGTCTTATTGTCGAGGCTACAGGACCATCGATATCACAAGACACATCAGCAACTAAATTGATATTAAAATCGGGATGCTTCGCATCTTCTCTTGTGAACAAATACGGTGCTCCATCACCATAAAAATGTCCTGCGATAAAGTAATCGGTTTCTTTAGCATATGGCATAAAGTTACTCTCATAACCAGAAGGATCTTTATAGAATTCTGCCTTCTTCCCTACTTTACCATCGCTTCGTTTAGCATATTCTATAACATCAACCATACAGTAGACAGGTTCTGTAAACTTAGAGGTTAAGTAAAGAGCATCACTTACTTCTTTGATTTGCAAATGATCCAAAATCTCTTTGGCTCCCATAGCAACTTTACCAGTACCAGAAAGTAGAATTTTAATGTTTGGCAGCGTGATTTTATCTAACTCAGCTTTTACAGCATCGAGATCTGCTAGGTTTTCAACCTTAGGCAATTCAAACAAACCATCTCTAAGGCCAAGCGCTCTAAATCCATTATAAGCACCAACCAATCCAGCATAGCGTCCAAAACCAATAAGTCTGGCACCACTTTGCTTAGTTATAGTTTCATGGTCAAACATCTCAATGTGTCTATCGAGCATGGCCTTAAGCAACTTTCTGTTATAAGGTTGCTTCTTTATGGTATGTGAAAAGTAGAAGTATTTTTTATTCGGAATAAGGTTCTCGATAGGTACTTCCTTTACACCAATTAAAACATCACAATCACTGACATCATCGGTCACTGTAAATCCTTGTGCTTTGTAGGCTTCATCTGGAAACACTCTAATATCTGAAGATTCCACAACAAATTCAGCTTCGGGAAACTGATCTCTGGCTTCAGCAAGTTTTTCTGGTGAAAACACAACACGTCTATCTGGCGGATTTTTTCGTTCTTTTATGATGGCAAATTTCATGTATATAGCTTGGTATAAATTTTGCACGAAAATAATCGGATTTATGTCTATATGCAAAGTTTTTGATAACTTCGCAATCCTTTTCTTTGGAAAGGGAATGTTCATTGAAAAAAGGGGTCGACTGGTTTTGACAGCGAGACCCATGAAACCGTAAGCACGTCGTGTGATGATATTGATACACGTAAAAGGCCATATCAAATTTTAAACGGCGAAGATAACTACGCTTTAGCTGCATAATCTGAATTATAGTAAGATTAGCCTAGGCACACAAGGTGTGCAAGCTGAATGTCTCTTGAAAGCCTTGGTTTATGGCGTTCTACTTAGAGGCATCGTAAAAGTAGACCTAGGACTATTAGCGCATCGATAGTATTCCGAAACTTTAGATGATAAGCTAAAAGTGGATTGTTTTTAGTCAGCTTTTAGTCGACAATTGAGTAAAAACTAAACGTGTAGAAAGCGCTTTTGTGGCTTGTTTGGACGGGAGTTCGATTCTCCCCGACTCCACAATAAAAAAATGCAATTTGCTTTTTTACAGTTAATTGCATTTTTTATTTCAATTTATTTGCACACAAAATGCACAACTAACAAAAAGGAGGGTTCAAATACAATTCATGGCTGCATGAATTGATAATCAAATATGCTTATTACATAATAATTCTAAAACTAATCATTAATAATTTTATATTTAGACTTACCCACTTTCAATGAAGTAAAATCAGTTTAACATTCTTTTTTATAATGGAAACAGCAGACATAATAAAAAAAATAGAAGAAATTGAGAAGTTATATCCGAATGACTCAAAGAGGGATATTGAATTGAATTCTTTTTATTTGTTAAGCTTACAGTTTGTTAAAAACTACATTGGTCAAGATACTGAATTCTATAATTCGTTACTAAACTATAAAAAGAGATATAATGATGATCTTTTTAGTATGGGAATTCAAGCGGTTTCCGTTTTACGTTCTATAAAAGACTACTTAAAACTTCAATTAGAACTAGGTAAATCTCAACAATATAATATAAAGATTGATGTCATAAGTGACTTCATTAATCAAGCGATCAGTTTAATTAATGATAAAAAATATCATCCGGCCGCCTCGGCAATATTACTAGGAGCATCACTTGAAGAATTTTTAAAACAACTTTCAGAGCAAGAGAATATTGATTTAAGCGATACAAAAAAAACTATTGACCCTATTGCCCAAAAACTGTATCAAGAGAAAATAATCACAAAGCAAGATTATAAGGATATTACTTCTTGGGCAGGGCTAAGAAATGATGCTACTCATGGGAATTTTGATGAAGTAAATGATAAAATGAGAATTCTAAATGCAATAGAAGGCGTTAACTTATTTATGAGAAAATTTAATAATTAATATAATAGTATTATGGACGATTTTAAAGTTGGGGATAATGTTTTTCATAAATCTAATTCCTCTATTGTTTGGACAATTGAAAAAGTTGAAAATGGCGAGGCACTATGTTCAACTATAATAAAAGATACTTATGAACAAAAAAAAGCGGTTTTTGTTTTAACTTCCATTCAAAAGTGTGCTTCAAGGTCTAAAATCAGAGTTTCAAAAAGAAGTAGAGACAACTATTTCTAAGATTAACTTTTAAAAATATTCCTCCCCAGGTTGCTTAGGAAAGTAAATCGAATCTTTAAGGTTTTTAATTTTTACTCTTGCCATTTCATCGCTAATTATCCTCGACGCAGCCATTGTTAGTTTAGTAAACTCCCTTTGAACCTCCAACTGAACTTGACCTTTTTTAATATCAGGATTATACTTATCTAATCTCTTGTACAATAATATTCCTTTACAATTTGATGAACTGAATAGCTCTTGAAGTAAAGTCTTATCTGTCATACCAAGGGAATGGCCTAACACATGTACAACATAATCATCAATACCGTTTATTAAATCACTATACATACTTTGATAAATTGAGTCATGAAGATATTTGTGAGTTTTGAAATGCTCTAAGAATTCATCTTTACCAATATTCTTTATTTCTTCATAGGCCATATCTTTATCACTGCCATAACCAAAAATTATTTCAGAGTCTAGCTTTCCATGTATCGGATAGTAATCATATTTGGCTTTTCCCAGAAAATCATATCTTAAAATAGTATCAGTATAGTTAAAGTTGATAATCGCAAATTCTCCGTTTCTTGCCCTACCAAGTGATCTCAATTCTTCAAGAAAAACTTCAAATTCTGCAATGCTTAAAATGTCTTTAGTGACATTTTTCAAATAGGCATGCACAGCATTTTTTATACTTTCAAACTCTTTATTCAAAGTTTGTATTGAAGGCAAATAGTATTTGTCTTTTTGCTTATAATGTCTGTTCTTAATTGAAAGCAAACACTTAAAAAGTGTACCCTCAATATCAAACCAATTCTCCTTTTGCTCTAAATAAAGAATGCTCAAAAAAGTATTTGACAAATAATTAATAAAATGCGTGAAATTTTGCTCAAAAACTTCATATCCTATACCCCCTTTAAGTAACGCAATATCTCTTAATGAGTATCTATTGGAAAAGCCTTTTGCCCTATACTCTCTTCTGTCAAATATATTGTAAATTGTTAACAGAAAATTATTAGGCTGTAACTCTGTATCTTCTTTAGCCATTCTGACCAATTCTTTAAACAATATTTCCTTTTTATAATAT
Source organism: Winogradskyella sp. 3972H.M.0a.05 (assembly GCF_040493455.1). Classification (NCBI taxonomy): domain Bacteria; kingdom Pseudomonadati; phylum Bacteroidota; class Flavobacteriia; order Flavobacteriales; family Flavobacteriaceae; genus Winogradskyella; species Winogradskyella sp. 3972H.M.0a.05. The sequence goes on from NZ_JANFDA010000002.1 coordinate 521,954, forward strand.
TCAGCAAAATGATTAAATCCAGTAGGAAGGCCATGAGCAAGGTCAAAACCGTTTCCAATAAGTAGAACTTTTATCATATCGTTTACCTGTATTTTGTATTATTTAAAGATAATTAGTAATAGTAAATAATATAAAAAATAACACTCTTTTAAGATTGCTGTTTTTAAGCTAGTTTAGAACTATTTAATAGCTACTTCATATTCTTTCTGATTAATTAGCTAAACCATTAATTTAAAATCAGCCTGGCTTTCTTGTGCGGATTTTTTTGTTTTATAATCTGGATTAATAACATTAGATAATGTTATACTCTTCTTAATCTTTTACCTACCAATATATTTTTACTGTATATTTAGTTGAACATTTTTCCTTGAAAGCGTTAAAACTAAATAAAGAAGTAGAATTACTAATCGGCAGTATTGGCGGCATACAGAGCCTGTATATGTCCATTTATGTGTTCTTTGGCAAAAAGAGAAACATTCCTAATATTCTATTAGCACTTTTCTTTTTCTTCATTACACTGAGAATTGTAAAATCTCTGTTTTGGATTTATTTTGACAACCTTCCTGATTGGTTTTTAAATCTGGGATTCATTGCCCACTTGGCTTGTGGACCAGCACTATATTTGTTCTTTACGCATTATCTGTTTCAAAAAAAATGGCTAAAAATTCAATTGCCTCACTTTCTACCTGTTGTTGCTTTAGTATTAGTCATGTTCAGAATTAATGAAGCTAATTTTTGGTTTAGAGGAGGCTATACCTTGCTATTATATCATCAGTTGATATATACCTTCTTATCCTTCATTGTTCTGTGCAGAGCATATAAAAAGTGTCGCGCTTTGAACTATGAGATAAGTAATACTGAGTGGATTTGGTTACTCATTTTAATTCTTGGCACTTCTCTTATACAGGTATCTTACTTTTCTAATTATGTCTTAGGGTTAACATCGTACACGACAGGTCCAGTCATATATGCTTTCTTCATATACTTTCTGTCTATATATTCTGTACTGAATAAAAACATCTTAGGTTATGTAGCTGGAGGAACTATTAAATACAAAAACATTAAGCTCAATGATGATGAGTTTAATTATTACAAGAATCACTTATTGCACTTGATGGAGACTGAAAAACCATACTTAAATCCATCTTTTACATTGTCTCAATTATCCAAGCAGATTTCTTTGCCGACGTATTTATCTTCTCACCTTATCAATAAAGGATTTGATAAAAACTTCTCTGAGTTTGTTAACGCTTACAGAATCACTGAAGCGAAATCTAAATTAATTTCTGAGTCTCATTCACACTTAAAGATTGCTGAAATCGCATACGAATGTGGCTTTAACACCTTATCCTCTTTTAATTCTTCATTTAAAAAAACAACTGGATTAACTCCTTCCCAGTTTAAAAACAATCACTCATAATTCCTTCCAGATTTATAAATCAATCATACGTATTTATAAACCAAAAATGGATTTTATGGTAATTATCTAATATTAGGAATACGGTAATTACAGCTACATGAATCTTTTCAAAAAGCAATTAAAATTCAAGTCCATAGATCAATCTGAAATGCCTGCAATGTTATGGTCTATGCTATTTTTTGCCTTGCTCATGGCTTCCTATGCGATCCTTCGCCCTATACGAAATGAAATGGGTATTATTAATGGCGTTTCAAGCCTACATTGGCTATTTACAGCAACATTTTTAGCTACTGCATTATTCGCTCCATTTTTTGGGTTTATAGCCAGTAAGATCGGATTTGAAGAATTATTAACTAAGGTGTACATCTTTTTCTTGTTAAATATTTTTGCCTTTTATGTTCTATTCAAAGCAAACGTATTTAGTGATATTCTACCCAGTGTATTCTTTATATGGTTGAGCATTTTTAGTTTATATACCATTTCATTGTTTTGGAGTCTAATGCTAAATATTTACTCAAATGCTCAATCCAAAAGGTTATTTGGCATTATTTCGGCAGGAGGAAGTTTAGGGTCTCTACTGGGTTCATTTGTAATTACTCCGTTGTCTTTTATCCTAAATTTTGAGTCCTTTCTCTTACTATCCGCTCTCTTTTTATTTCTAGCCTTTATTTCGTTAAAAAAGCTATTAAAGTATCAAAGGCTTGAATCCCTATCTGAGGACAACAACCATCGTAGGTTTCAAAATAGTTTTTTCAAAAAAGCGAGAATACGAGAGAGCTTCAAGCAAATATTATCGTCAAAATATATCATTGGCGTCTTGCTTTTTGTGTTCTTTTACACAGCTATATCGACATTTATTTATTTTGAACAAGCCAATCTTGTAGACCAAACCATTGTTACCAGCAAAGAAAGAATAGGTTACTTTTCATCTGTTGATTTAATTGTAAATTCATTAGCCATTTTTGGCCAACTTTATATTTCAAACAAAATTTTCAGCAGATATGAATTATACAAAATTCTTAGTATAGTCCCTATTGTTATAGCCGTTGGGTTAATACTACTGAGCATACATACTACTTTGTATGTCATTGCGCTCCTTATGATATTTTACAGATTGAGTAATTTAATTCTATTACGCCCAGGAAGAGAGATGCTATTCGCAATAAAAAAACGAAAGAATAGCCATATCACCAAAAGCTTTATCGACACATCCGTTTACCGGGCTGGAGATTTTGCTTCAGGATGGTTCTTTACATTGTGTATCTCAATTGGTTTTGGTCTTTCGGCAATAGCTATAATTATTATACCTTTTATTCTTGTTTGGGGATATCTAGGCTATAAAATTGGTAAAAAACATATACAGTTAGTAAAATCAATATCTACTAAATAAAAACACGTAAGATGCGAAAATATACAAGACGAGAAGCAACAAAGGTTATTGGAGGATTAACCATAGGTTCTCTTCTATTACCAACATTTGGATTTACAGATATGAATTCGATTAGAAAAAGAAAGATAGGTTCCTCAAATGAAAGCCTCCCTATAGTTGGTTTAGGCACATGGCAGTCCTTTGATGTTGGCAACAATAAAACCAAAAGGGAGCAGCTTACTTCAGTTTTAGAAAACATGAAAGAATATGGTGGATCAGTGATTGATAGTTCTCCAATGTATGGTTCATCAGAAAGCGTAGTTGGTGATCTTGTACAACAAATGAACTCAAGAGATCAGTTCTTTTTTGCTACCAAGGTTTGGACAAGCGGTAAACAAAATGGAATTGACCAAATGACCAATTCCATGAGACTCATGAAAACCAATACATTAGATTTAATTCAGATTCACAACCTAATCGATTGGAGAACGCATATGCACACGTTAAAAAAGTGGAAAGACGAGCAAAAGATACGGTATTGGGGAATAACGCATTATGTAGATTCTGCCCATGATAAGCTAATTCAAATCATAAAAGCGGAGAAACCAGATTTTGTACAATTCAATTATGCTATTAATAATCTTAATGCAGAAAAAAAGTTACTACACACGGCACAAGAAAATAACGTTTCAGTTATCATAAATAGACCATATGGTGGTGGAAGTTTATTCCGATTGACCAAAGGAAAGAACCTACCAGATTGGTGTAATGATTACGATATAAAAAGTTGGGGACAATTTTTCCTTAAGTACATTTTAGCCAGTAAAGCAGTTACATGTGTGATACCTGGTACATCTAAACCACATCATTTAATTGATAATATGAAGGCAGGTTTTGGTAGATTACCAGATGATGCTACTCGTAAAAAGATGATAGCCTATTTAAAGACTTTATAGGTCTGGTTATGTTTTCTTCTGAAACCTTCTGAATACTATTTAGTAGTTACTGGGTTTTCTTGAAGCACAATATCCTTTTGAGCTACAAGTAAACCATCTACAGTTTTTAGTTTAAGAATTCTAGAAGGATCCCCTTTTTTAGCCATTCTCTTACGACAACGCTTTGTTAATAAAGGATCTTCATCAAAAAGAAATGTTGCCATTGCATATCCAGGCTTTGTAGACTCTTTAACGATTGGGTATAGTTGCTGCATTCTATTATAACGTCTATCACTTCCAGGAACATAGGTGAAGAATGTGTATTGACCATTGGCATCAGTTTTTATCCAGCCTCTGTTTTGCACATATTTTTTGTCTTCCTCTTTAATGACGTTAAAATCTCCGTCCTCATCAGGTTGCTCAATATATAAGATTACACCCTCAGCTGGAGTTACACCATCACTTTGATATATCGTACCTGTAACCTTAAGCTTCTGTTTCTTAGAATCAAAACCAGGAATTGTAGCAGTATTGCTCAATTGTAATTCTTTATAATCGTAAAAAGGATCGTTTTCTGAAAGTAATGTAGTGTCTTGCGAATAAATAATAATTGGACACAATAATAATAGTAGATGTACAAAATGTTTCATGGGGCTAATTATTTTGTTCACCGTAAAGTTCTACTATGTAAACTGTAAACTAATAAAAATCACATGAATGCTAAAATTTTACGATGAATTGCTAAAGACTGCAAAAAATGTCGGTGAATGACACACTATTTTATTGCACAAATAACGAATTGCGCTCAAATTCACATAGATATAATCGCTAAAAACACAACTTTATAATTTGTAGGAAAAACTCGTGTTTATCGAGAAAAAAACACATTTAATCCGAAAAATTTGCAGTTAATAGATAAAAAAGTTATAGAAAAAAGTTGTTTTTTTTAATAATTTGTATAGATTTGTTTCACCAAGTCTTAAAAAATACATTAATAATGAAAACTAAACCTACTTTATTAAGCATTGCTTTTTTCCTGCTTATGAGCATTTCTTTCGCTCAAAAAAAGAATGCTGAAATCACCATAATCAATGGCAAAGTAAGTATTGATAAATACCACAGCTATGAGGAATTGAACAGCCTTACTAAGGGAAAGTTATTGTCCTTATATAGTGAGCGTATCAAGGTTATTGTAAATATTTTACCAAATATTGCATTTGCCACAAAACCTGGAGTAACAATGGCCTCTCTAGGTATTCCTGAAACTAAAGATAATAAGAAGGCATTAGAAGCCAATCGTGAAGCTTCTGTAGAATATTTTGATAGTACCATAGAGTTTCAAAGAAAGGTACTACCCTATTCAGATACTCAAGACTTGATAGCTGCTATATTGTTTTATGAAGAAACGCTTAAATCGCTTCATACGTATAACGATTTTAAAACAGACTAGCTATAGGTTAACTTTCTTAAAAAAACTACATAAAAACCTCAGTATTTTTTACTGAGGTTTTTTTATGCTCAAATGTGTCGACCAAATATTGTAGTATTTATGCCAGTAATGTATTGTTAAAATTTTGCATAAAATATATCATTTGTACGTAATTTCTTTATATTTAATACTGTTTATCGATTAATATTGCGTTTCATTGCATTTCAGTAGTAGACTTTGTAAGTTTGATTATGTAATAATCCCTCCCAAATTTAAACTTTACTACTTATGAAAAACTTTACGTTAATAGCTCTTGTTTCTCTCTTATTTTCTGGGCTTGTATCTGGACAGCAAGAAAAGGGCATAACAGGATATGAAAATTGGCTAAAGCCCTGGACAGAGTTTAAGCCAAATAAAGTGGATTATGGTACACCTACAGAAATAATCAGTGGTAATATTACCGAAGACACGAAACTGTACAAAAAGCACACGTACTTACTTCTAGGTGATGTCTATGTAACTGATAGCACAACACTTATCATCGAACCTGGTACTGTAATCATGGGTGACTTTAAAACTAAAGGAGCTCTTATTGTGAGCAAAGACTCAAAAATAATAGCTAAAGGAACTTCAACAGACCCTATTATTTTCACATCGAGCAATAGTGTAAAAAAGCCAGGTGACTGGGGAGGACTTTTTATCCTTGGTGATGCACCAATCAGTAACCTGAGTGATGAAGCCTCTTTAAACCATGGTTTAATCCCACCAGCAACAAAAAATATAAGCTATGGTGGCAATAATCAAGATAGTGACTCAGGAATTCTAAGATATGTGAGAATCGAATATGCTGGCAAAAGGACTAAGCTTTACGGTTATTTTAATGGGTTGACATTAGCAGGTGTAGGATACCAAACAGTTATTGATAATGTTATGGTAAGCTTCTGCAAAGGAACTTCGTTTAATGTTCTCGGTGGAAATGTAGTCCTAGATAGATTAGTTTCTTATAAATCTAGTATTCACGACTATGAGTTTAACTATGGTGTTCAATGCAACATCACCAACTCTCTAGCTGTAAAATCGCCTTATGTGTCTGGCTCAACAGCTTCAAAGAGTATGAACATACTTGCGTATAATCTAAAAGAAGAAATAGACTTATCGAAACCGCAAACCAATATATGGGCAGAAAATTTAACTCTACTCAATGTCAGCAATGACCTTGAAAACGATATTAAAGTTGGGTTGGTCAACGAAGCCATTTTTATTGGAGAAAACACCTTCTTATCCATGAATAAGAGTGTAGTTTCTGGTTTTAATCCTGCGGTAATTCTAGATGAAAAAATAAAGCTAAACTCTGCCAATTTAGAAGACATACGATTTACCAAAATGTACTTCAACAATTGTAATGGAAACATCTTTAAAAAAGGCTTTTCCAATAACGATGACTTAGAGAATTGGTATGGTAGTTACTCATTTAGCAATGTATACTCCAAAGGTCCAGATTCTGAAACATTCATTGATTCTGGAAACTCCAGATATCCAGATTTCAGATTGAGAATCAACAAGATCATCGCAGCTAACGATTAATCATTCAAGCTAAACTGAACAAGTAGAAAAACCTAAGATCGGTTAGGTGCTAAAGTATCACGGTCTATCACTGAGTTTTAAACAAAATCAATAGCATATAGGTATAACATTACAATTAAAACAAAATGTATAAGATAAAAGTTGCATACAAACTTTTCATTGGAATTTGTTTTTTAGTTCTTACATCACAAAGACAAGCTAACGCTCAAATAGTCATTGGTTCTCCTAATTTAGGATTTACAATGGCTTGTGCTAATGAGTCTTTCAATACCTATGACGCAACTTTTGTGTTTTCTCCAGAAGCAGGTTTAGAGGCATCCAATCAGTTCATCATTGAAATGTCAGATGCTGAAGGTGATTTTTCAAACCCGACAACAGTATTTACGTCAAGTCCGGGTTCAGTTACTACCTCACCAGCAACCTTAACGTTTTCAATCCCAGAAGACACAGCAGGCGAAAATTATAAAATACGTATAAAGAGTACTGCTCCAGTTGCTACAAGTTCTGGTTCAGCTGCCTTTCCAGCATATTATAAAGCACAAGATGAACCATTTACTATCAACAACCTTGTTTCGACAGGTGTCTTTTGTGAAGGTGGAAGTTATCTTCTAAGTATTGACAATCCTGGTACAGGAGCTAATGATTCACCTTTAAACTATCCTAACCTGACCTTTAATTGGTATAAAGAAACAGGGCCAACTACAGCTGTATTTGTTGCTGAAGGGAACACACTTTCAGTAAGTGATGAAGGCACTTATTTTGTTGAAACCAATTATGGGAGTTGTACATCAGATTCATCATCGAATCGTGTGACTATTAGTGAAGTATCTTCTGGTGAAGCCGAAGCAGGTATTTCTTCAAGCCTAGGAAATCCATTCTGTCCAAGCGAAGGCGCAACGATATTGAGCACAATAGTTGGTATCAGTTATCAATGGTTTGTAGATGGTGTTGCTATAGAAGGTGCCACGAATCAAACTTATGAAACAGAAGAATCTGGTATGTATACGGTTTTTGTAGATCTAGGTGATTGTTCTACAACGGGAGTGATAACACTAGAAAGTGAGCTATTCGATGCATCGATTAATGTTCCTGAATTTAACGAGATAGATGAAGATGAAACACTATGGGTAAGTGTCACTACAACAGCTGAAAATCCAATATTCGAATGGTATCTAAACGATACATTAATTACTGAAGCAGATGACGACAACTATGAGGTGTCAGAAATAGGAAGCTATGCAGTAGTGATAACCGAAACAACAGGCTGTCAAGGATCAAGAGAATTTTTATTTGAAGTAAGCGAACCATTTCCAAATGTGGAAAAACTACCTAATGTCATAAGCCCAAATGGCGACGGCATTAATGACACTTGGGTAATCCCGAGAGCTTATGTAAGTGGTACCGATACAGAGGTGGTCATCATGACTAATTATGGAAAAGTAGTTTTTCAAACTAATGATTACCTCAATAACTGGCCTCAAGACAATTTGAATTTATCGAACGGCAACGAGGTCTATTACTATATCATAAAAACAGTAGATAACGAAATAAGAAAAGGATCAATAACCGTGGTAAAATAATATGAAAGCATTCATATTGATCATATTACTAAACTTCTGTACAATACAGATATTCCAGGCTCAAGAAGCCGATGGAGCGGTTTCGCTTACCCTTCCCGTAAGGAGTTCATTGACTTTTAATCGTTATATCATTAACCCAACCTTTAGCTTCGTAAGAGAGCAAAACAAGTACATCAGTATTTATAATAAGCGTGAATGGGTGCAATTTGAAGACGCTCCTCTAACCTTTTTGGGAAGTTATACCGGAAGGTTAGCAGAGAACATTGGTGCTGGACTAGGGTTATTTCAACAAAATTATGGCGTACTAGCTACTTATGGAGGCGTCCTAAACTTTGCATATAATGCTAGACTTGCTCAGGAGAATAACTTAACCTTCGGACTTAATATAGGCGCTTACAGAAGTGGTCTAAATACAGGAAGCGTAGTCACCAATATTGATGATCCTTCAATACAAAATATTCCAGAAAGCTTCTTGCTAACAATCAATCCAGGAATTAACTATGGTTTCGCATTCATAGATGTTGGTGTGTCAGTTAATAATCTAGTCGTGTATAACTTTCAAAACTCTGAGCTTTTAGAGGATAATACAGAACGTGGTATTCAGGCACATTTAATGTATACAGGCTACATGAATAGTAGAGGTTTCTTCGATGAAAGTAAATTTTCAGGATTAATTCGATCAGAATTTAAAGAAAATGAAACCATCATCTCTGGTATAGCAATGCTTACTGTACCAAAAGGAATTTGGGGGCAAGTAGGTTATAATACAGTTTATGGTATTTCAGGCGGTTTAGGAATCAACATCACTTCGCAAATTGCTATTGAATATAATTTTGAAAAAGCTGTTGGCGACCTTACCGATTTTGGACCTTCGCACGATATAACACTAGCATATAGATTCAAAAATAAAGAAAGATATTACTATAGTAGTGGCGATGAAATCAGTGGATTAATCTCAACCGATTCCAAAAAAAGACGCACTGTATCTAAAAAGCCTCAGAAAAAAGGAGATGTTGATACAACGTTGCTAGCTGAACAAAAAGCTAAAGAAGAGGCGGAAGCACAAGCTAAACTTGAAGCTGAACAAAAAGCCAAGGAAGAAGCGGAAACGCAGGCTAAACTTGAAGCTGAACGTAAAGCCAAGGAAGAAGCTGAAGCGCAAGCCAAACTTGAAGCTGAACGCAAAGCCAAGGAAGAAGCTGAAGCACAAGCCAAACTTGAAGCTGAACGTAAAGCCAA